>JAYWAL010000089.1:0-5023 GCA_043782485.1 Acidobacteriaceae bacterium
GCTTTGGACCAGAAGATTGAATACGTTCTCAATAACCCCGTTCGTGCTGGCTTGGTTACCAGAGCGGAAGACTACCCTTGGCTCTGGCAGGCCCAGAACAAAAATGTTTGCCATTGCTTGGCCAGCCGGCGTCGCCCGAGTTCGCGTAGGCCCAGGCACCCTCGCCTGGGTGCGGGCAACCAAGGCGGTGTGATTGGTTTCGTAGAGGGCGCGATCTAGAACGGAACAGTGAACCCTTGTTGGGCAGGCGAGGGCGCCTGCCCCTACGCTAGCGTGGCCGAGTCGGGTTCTTCTTTCTCCCCTCGCCAAACCCGTCCAATCCCCCGTACCACCCTCCGCATCGGCAGCTGCCCCTTTTCGTCCGCCACAAAAATTTCGCCTACCCGGCTCGACCGATAGTACCAGCGTTTCAAAATCGCCAGGTGTTCCATCGTCTTGCCGGACGATGCGGGGACATCCACTCCTGCCTGCCCAGCCAAGCGCAACTGGGCCAAGCAAGCTTCCACCCGAGACTCCATGGACTGCGATTTCGCGTGCTCTGCGGGCTGAATCAAAAAGTTGACCGGACCCAAGATCTGGCCCTGCTCTAGAAGAAACAAAGTCACGGCGCCGCTCTCCGCACAGGGCTGTACCATTAACCCGCTCAGCCGGTCAATCCGACCTACAATCTCCGGCAATCCGGTCAGCACGGGTTTCAGCTTCTCCATGCGGAAATGAATTCCTGCCGCTTCTTCAAACGCTAAATTCTGCGCGGCCCCCTCGCGCTCCGCCGCCAACTCCCGCACCAGGGACTGCCCGCGCGAATCCAAATAATTCCGGACCCGGCCAACTTCGTCGGCATAGGCCTCATCTGTGCAGCCTTTGAAACAAGGTGCCAGGCACATCTTCATCTCTGAATAAATGCACCCTGGAAACGCGGGATCGGGATGCAAATCGTCCAAGCAACGCCGCATTTTGAAGAAATCGAGCGAATCGTTAAGGAACTTCTCCGCCGCCGTCCGCCCGGGAAACGGCCCGTAGTAAAGTGAGGCTCCTCCCAGCCGACCCAGCCTCGTTGTTACTGAGGCTCGCGGGTATGAATTCTCTAAATGGAATCTGACCAGAGGCGCGAAACGGAACCGCATTCGGTCCGCATACTTCTTCGGAAAGTGCTCCCGCAGCAGACGGTACAGCAGGAATCCAGACTCAAAATCCGACCCAGTCCGAGCATACTCAATCCAACGTACCCGCTCCCGCAGATTCAAACGCCGCGAACGCTCCTCTGGAGAACCAAGCAGACGCTCGAGCCGCCGCCGCAAATTCGCTGTCTTGGTAACGTAAGGTTCGCTAACGTTAGGCCCAGCGTCTTCTCCGCGCAGCAAAAACACCCCCGCCTCCGCTGGCACACTGGCCAGCACCTCGCGATCCTTCTCCGGCAAAAACTCCACCCGTTCCGTCAGCACAGAAAGATCATAGCTGGTGTGGTGGGTGGCCTTGACTGCGGTCTTACTGAATTTGCACCGTGGTGTGCAGCGGCAAGTCGCGGGACGACGAACCCGCCGAGATGGGTACTCGCCCGGGACTAGCTGCCAGGAGTTCTTGGTTTCGTTAAAAACCGAGAGGTAAAGGGGGTCAATGTTGATCGTGACCTCTTTGCTTTCACCCGGAGCTAGTTTGATCTTGTTCCAGCCGATCAGGCGGCGCGGAGGCTCTCCGGCGCTGGAGGGGAAGGAGGCGTAGACTTCGGCGACCTCTGAGCCAGGGCGGGTACCGGTGTTAGCCAGAGTGAAGGAAACTTGGCTGCCTGCGGTGGCGTTGGGCGTGACTTTGAGATTGGAATACGCGAACGTGGTATAGGACAGTCCGTACCCGAACGGGAACAAGGGCTGCTTACCTTCCGCGTCGTAATATTTATACCCGACTTTCAGGCCCTCGTCGTAGGTTGTTTCAAACGGCGTAAGGCCCTTGGCGACAGATTTCCAGCTATCCGGGTCGGAATAGTTGGGAATGGAGGCTGGCGGGGGGTGGACAATGGTGGTGTGCGGAAGATCGGCATCACTTTGGGGGAAAGTGACGGGGAGCTTGGCCGAGGGGTTGACGTCGCCGAAGAGTAGGTTGGCGAGGGCTTCGGCACCGCGGCTTCCGGCGTACCACGCTTCAAAAATGCCGGAGACTTTGTCGGCCCAGGGCATGGTGACGGCGCTGCCCGTTTCCAGAACAACGATGGTGTGCGGGTTGGCGGCGGCAACCTGGGCGATCAGGTCGTCCTGATGATTGGGCAGCGAGAGTGTATCGAGGTCCATGCCTTCGCTTTCCCAGGTGTAGGCGAAGACGATGGCGACATCGGCGGATTTGGCCAGGGCGATGGCCGTTGCTGGATTTTCGCCGGAGTCGTAGCGCACGTTGGCCGCCGGGGCCTTGGCGCGGATGTTTTTTAGTGGCGAAGTGGGAAACCAGACTTCCTGTCCCCAATGAGTTGCGCCGTGGCCGGGAGCGGCGATGGCGTTGCCACCCATGGGATCGACCTGGGCGGAGCCTCCGCCGGAGATCATTCCTACATCGGAATGAGAACCGATGACGGCGATGGAATGGAGTTTCGAGGCGTCGAGCGGGAGAATGAAGTTGTTCTTGAGCAGAACAATGCTGCCTTCGGCGATCTTCTGCGAAATATCCAGGCCGCGCATGATGTCGGGCACGGCTTTATGCGGCGGGTCATCGACCACGCCAGAAGCGAACATGGAGCGCAGAATGCGGTGGACGTGGTCGTTGAGTTCAGTCTGCGGGATTTTGCCCGATTCGACGGCCTTCTTCATGGCCGCGCCGAAGAAGTATTCGCCGGGTTGCTCGTGGTCAAGGCCAGCTTTCGAGGCCTTTTCGGTGGAGTGCGCGCCCTGCCAGTCAGAAAGGACGAAGCCGGGAAAGTGCCAGGCGTTTTTCAGCACATCGGTCAGCAGATAGGAGTTCTCGCAGGCGTAATCGCCGTTGACGCGATTGTAAGAGCACATGACGGCCGAAGGCTGGGCATCGCGGATGCCGATTTCAAAGGCTAACAGGTCTGTTTCCCGAATGGAACGCTTGTCGATGTGCACGTTGACGGCGTTGCGGCCGCTTTCCTGGTCATTGACGGCGTAGTGCTTGATGTCGCCGATGACGTGCTCGGCTTGCTCGCCTTTCATCAGCTGGCCGACCATGGTGCCGGCGAGAATGGGATCTTCGCCCATGTATTCGAAGTTGCGGCCGTTGCGGAGCTCGCGGGCGATATTGACGCCGCCACCGAGCGACATGTTGTAGCCCTGGGCGCGGAGTTCGCGGCCGATGAGGCCTCCGTAGGCGTAGGCGGCTTCAGGGTCCCAACTGGCGGCTCCGGCGATGTTGGCGGGGAGGGCGGTGGAGTAGCGGCCATTCTTGCCGCTTTCGCGGACACCGTAGGCGGCGTCGGTCATTTGGATGTCAGGAATGCCAAGGCGCGGGACGCCCACGACGTAGCCCGCGCCACCGTTGGAGTGGATGGCCAGCGGGCTCATCGGGCTAAGACCCATCATGCCAGTTCCGTGGAGGAGGGAGATTTTTTCGTCGAGCGTCATTTCTTTGAGGACGAGTTCGGCGCGCTGGTCGGGGGAGAGGGCCGTGTTATCCCATGGCTTGGATTGCGGTGTGGCTGTTTGCGCGGATCCGGGCACAGCCGCGCAGAACCATACGGTAAGAAACACAGTTGCCAGGGTGATGCGGAGGGCGCGAGGCGATAGGGTCATTGGAGTTGATCGTTTCTTTTTTGATTTCTTCAGGAGATTGGGAAACGCCGCTCATGATACCGCGTTTCAAGCCGGTGATCCCGATTCTGAGCTTCGGCGTTGGACTGAGGCTCGGTTTCTTGGGCATAATCAGGAGATGGGTCAGGAAGATCAGGAGAAGGGACTGCCGCTCATTCCGTGCGTTTATTGCAGTCACGCGAACCCACCGGGGTTTCGATTCTGCGGGATGTGCGGCAAGGCGTTGCCGGATTTGGTGAAGCAGGCGGCAAGAAGTGTGGCGGCGACACCCGCTCCTAAGGCGGTGATTGCGCAGCCAGCCCCAGCACCGCGCACAGCAGCGGCCGCTCCGCGGGTGGACCAAGCCAATCGCGACCTCAGTTATTTGTTGCACGACGACCATCAGCCCGTGCGACCGAACCGGACGCCGTGGATCGTCGGAGGGTTACTCCTGGCGGCGGTGGCGGCATTTTTCGTGATGCGCGGCGGGGGAAAACCGGCAGTTTCGAGTGTAGTCACGGACCAAGCCTCGGCTTCGCAGCCTGCGGATCCGGCAGCGGGTACGGATTCTGCAACTGCAATTCCTCCTGTGGAAACTAAGAAGGCGGAGTCACCGGCGTCCGAGCTGAACGCAGAGCCGAAGCCTGAGCCAACGCCTGAACCAAAAATCGAACGGAAACCCGAGCCGGTCCGATCAGCCCCAACGCCCATTGCTCATGTGCGCGCGCCGATGCCGCCAGTCAGGAAGCCTTCTCCAGCCCGCGCGGCAGCCAATACTCCTGACGAGGCAACCCCATCCAGCATCGCGACTGCCGGAAACGACGATTGCGAGAAGCGACTACCCGCCCTGCGCAGAGCCGCCGCCAGCGGCAGTGCCAGGGCCCGCGCCGACCTCGGCCTGGTGTATTACGTGGGCCGCTGCGTTCCCCGTGACCTTCCCACGGCCTATCGTTTCTATGCTCTGGCATTGCGGACGGAACCGGATTCGCCTCTGGTTTCAGCGCAGCTCGAGGCGATTTGGAAACAGATGAGTCCGGCGGAACGCCAGTTGGCGCAGAAGCCGCAGTGAACCTTGCGCGAGCGCGGAGTCGGCTGCTCGAGTTTGCTGCTATGATCTTGGATTCGCCACGCGTGGCGCGAAAGTTTGGTTACTTTCGGTCGTAACGATCTTGAAACCGGGGAGAACGGCCCGGGATTCGAGCTGCGGTAGTCAATCCGTTCCGACGGCAAGGCCGTACCTCTTGCAGGAAAGGCTTACGACGGAGTGGCAAGCGCACTAGGACAGAATGCGCAAA
>JAYWAL010000090.1:0-34186 GCA_043782485.1 Acidobacteriaceae bacterium
ACCCGGTCAAGGCGGTGAATCTCGCTGCTGATGACGTCAATGTGCCGGGCCGCGTCGGGCTGGAGTTCGGGCAGCTTGTGACGGAGATTTTCCAGGTGAAGAACGATCGCGTTGATCGGATTCTTAACCTCATGGGCTACGCCGGAGGTGAGCCTGCCGATGGCGGCCAGCCGGCGGGATAGCTCGATCTCATCTTCAATCTGGCGAACCGATTCGGTGTCGCGCATGGTAAGCAGCGCGCCAATTTGCGCGCCGCCTTCCAGGATAAAGTCGAGTGAGACCTGGAGTTTTTGGCCCGCGACTTCCACCGTCTTTTGGGACAGCGCGCGGCGCTCGCGGAAAGAATCCAGAATCAGAGCGCCGAGCTGAGTTCCCGGGGAAAACACTTCGGTGACGCGCTTGGCGAGAATTTCCGACCGCGGACGTTCCAGAAAACGCTCAGCCGAGGCGCTGACCAGAACAATGCGCCAGTCGCGGGTGAAGAGCACCAGGCCGTCCTGCAGGTTGCCCATGATCTGGTCGAGGTTGTCTTTGAGTTCGGAGAAGACTTCCTTGACGTCGCGCATTTGGCGCCCGAGGTGAGCGATTTTGAGCGTCACCATGCCGTACTCGTCTTTACCGTCTTCTTTGTCGGGGCGGTCGCCAGAGCCTTCGCCGGAGGTGAGTTGGTCGAGTCGTTCGCTAATTCTTTGCAACGGCGTTAGAGCAGCGTGCGAGATGCCAGCTGCCAAAAATAGCGACAACAAAATGGAACCAATCGCCAGGACCAAGGCGTGCCGCAAGCGGTCTTCAATATCGCGACGCAGGAAACTGGTGCGCACACCGATGCGCACGCTGCCAAATGGCGCGTTGTTGAGCTCCACCGGCATGCTCACGTTGTAGTTGTCGGAAGTGCCCATAACCAGCGCGAACTGCTGGCGAATTCCGGCGTAACGCAGCAGCTCGAAATCCGGGCGTTCCGGAACCATTTTGCCAATCATTTTCGGATTCGTATGCAGTAGCGCGTGGCCCTGATCATCCACCAGGGTGGCGTCGATAATGTCCGGCCAACTGCCGACGATGGTTTTGAACTGGTTGGTGAGGTTGGGGTCGGTCTGGATGAACTGCGCCAGCGCTACGCGGACGGCACCCGGATTGTTTACATCTACTTTAGTACTGCTAAGGTCCGGGATGGCTTCACGCGTATCGAAGACTAGCTGGTACGCGATAGTTTTGCACTGGTCGTAGGTGTCGGAAACTTTTTGTCGCAGCAGTTGCGAGATGTAAATGTAAGAAAATCCCGCCACCAGCAGGGCGACCATGCTGGTAATGGCGAGCACGATCTTGGTTCGCAGCCGCATGGACCGTCCCTAGTTAGTTGGCTCTTCTTTTTCGCTGGCGGCGTCCGCCGAGGCAGCGCCGTATTCCTTGAGCTTGTTGTGCAGCGTCTTCAAGCTGATCTGCAAAATTTCAGCGGCGCGCGTCTTATTGTTGTTGGTCGAAGTGAGCGTCTTGAGAATGAGCTGCCGCTCCGCTTCCTCCACCGTGGTGCCGACGCCGAGGTGAATCGCATTCGGATCCGACGCCACCGGGCGCGCGGTAACCTGCCCAAATCCCGGCGGCAGGTGCTTGGTTTCGACGACCGCGCCTTCACACACAATCACGGCGCGTTCCAGCGTATTTCGTAGCTCGCGCACATTGCCTGGCCAGGAGTGACTCTGGAACTGATGCAAAACCGCTTCGCTCACCGTGGCGATCTTGCGGTTATGCTTCGAATTCATGTCCGCCAGCAGAGACTGTACTAAATCCGGAATATCTTCCTTGTGCTCCCGCAGCGAGGGCATGGCAATGTTGAAGACGTTCAAGCGATAGTACAAATCCTGGCGCAGCTCACCGCTGGCCACCGCGTCTTCGGGAATCTTATTGGTGGCGGCCAGCACGCGCACGTCGAAGGAAGTTTCCACCTTGCCGCCCAACCGCCGGAGGGTTCGCTCTTCCAGCACACGCAGCAGTTTGGCTTGCGTTCCCGCGGGCATTTCGCCGATTTCATCCAGCAACAGCGTCCCGCCCTCGGCCAGCTCAAAGCAGCCAATGCGGCGCTCCATGGCCCCGGTGAACGCGCCTTTTTCATGCCCAAAGATTTCGCTTTCAATCAGGGTTTCCGGAATCGCCGCGCAGTTGATGGCGACAAACGGCTTGTTCTTGCGGGGGCTCAGGTCGTGAATGGTGCGCGCGACCAGTTCTTTCCCGGTGCCGCTTGTTCCGGTAATCAGAACAGATGCCGTACTCGGCGCAACCATCTCAATCAGTCGGAATATCTCCTGCATCTTCTTGGAAGCGCCCACCAGCCGCCCCAGCGCGCCCTTATCGCGCAGCGACCGCCGCATAGCTTCCTTCTCGGTGCGGTCCACCTGTCGCGCCGAGGCATTCTGCAAAATCGCTCGCAGCCGGGCAAAGTCCACCGGCTTGCTGATGTAGTCGTAAGCCCCGTTGCGCATGGCCTGCACGGCGTTGTCGATCGTGCCCTGCGCGGTCAGCAGAATAATGGCGATGGACTCGGCCTCGGGCTTCAGCTGCTCGAGAAGCTGCATGCCGCTCATGCGCGGCATCTTCAAGTCGGTCAAAATGATCGACGGCGAAAAGCTGGCCACCTTTTCCAGCCCTTCCACGCCGTCGCGCGCCGTATCGGTCTTGTAGCCCCAGGCGCTCACCAGCTCGGAAAGCCCGGTACGCTCATTTTCTTCGTCTTCCACGATCAATACTCTGACAGGATTCATAGGTTTCGATTCGCTCGGCACCGAATTGGACAAGATACGCCCGGAAGACGCTTCCGACAATGGTGGAGCAAGGCAGGGGAGCCAATCTCACTGTGAGACACCCGGAACCCTCCTTGCCAAGTTCTTTCCTTGCCGCGCCCGTTGGCTTTTATATTTCGATCTTGTAAACTCTTAGATGAAACAGAAGTAACTTTTACGCAGCTCCTTTAGTCTACAGGAATGCTGCGTCGATCTAGCTTCCCAATCAAGTCAAGAGTTGGACCCCGCCGCAGCTTCGCAGGTCCGGAGGAATGCATGTCACTCAGTCGTGTCGTACGCGCACAGGCTTTTTTCAGCGTGTCGTTGCTGTTGGTTGCAGGGTTCGGTGGAACCGCTGCCTACGGTCAAGATCAAACAGTTCCCAAAGCGGATGTTTTCGCGGGCTATCAATGGTTGAATCCCGGTGGCAATGTCCCGGCTACGCCGACAACTTCCGTCAAGCTGCCCTCGCTGGCGAAGGGTTTCGGTACCAGCGTCACTTATAACTTTGCCGAGAACTGGGGATTGAGCGCCGATCTCGGTTCCAACTTCAGCAACTTCGCCAAGGAAACGACCCTGTCCGTTGGTCCGCGCTTTATGTGGCGCACCGAGGGCATGAATGTTTTCGCTCACACTTTGTTGAGCTTGAACATTCTGGATGTCACCGGCCTGCCTGGCAAGAATGGTATTGGCGCGGTTTTGGGCGGCGGTTTTGATCTGCCCATCACCAAGCGCTTCAGCTGGCGCGTTCTGGAAGCGGACTACGTTTGGGCACGTCACAATTATGCCGACGTTGTTTCGGACCCTTCCTCCAACGTTCGTCGCCCGGAGATGAGCGGTGCTCGTCTGCGCAGCGGTATCGTTTTCAACATTGGCGGCGAGCCGGAACTGACTCCCGCCGCGGCCTGCGCGGTTCAGCCGAAAGAAGTCATGGTCGGCGAGCCGGTTACGATGGTCGTTACACCCAGCAACTTCAACCCTAAGCACGCGGTCGGCTATGCCTTCACAACGACCGGCGGCAAGCTGGCGTCGAAAGATGCATCCACCACGGTTGATACCAAGGGCATGAGTGGCGGCAATTACACCATCAACGCCACGGCTACTGACGCCAAGAAAAAGAAGAACAACGTGGCCAGCTGTGCGGCCGACTTCTCGGTGAGAGAGCCGAAACCGCCAACCATGAGCTGTTCGGCGAACCCGGCGGTGGTTCAGACCGGAACTGCTTCCAGCATTACTTGCACTTGCACCAGTCCGGACGGCGTGCCGGTTACGGTGGCGGCCTGGAATTCCGCCAGCGGCAAGCTTTCGGGTTCTGGCAACACGGCTTCGCTGGACACGACGGGTACAACCGGCGCAGTCAGCGTAACGGCAACCTGTACCGATTCGCGTGGCCTCACGGCAAACTCTTCGGCTTCGGTGACGGTGGAGAATCCTCCCCCGCCGCCGGTGAATCCGGAAATCGCTCAGCTCGAAGCGCGTCTGGCTCTGCATAGCGTTTACTTTGCGACTGCGCAGCCGACGAAGCAGAAACCCGATGCTGGTTTGGTGGACAGTCAGCAGGCAACGCTAACCACGCTGGCCGCCGATTTCGTCAAGTATCTGGCGGATAAGGCTGGTACCACACCGGCTCCCCACCTGATTCTCGAGGGTCATGCTGATCCTCGCGGCGGAGCCGTTTACAATCAGGCTCTTTCCGAGCGTCGCGTGAACCGGGTCAAGAACTTCCTGGTCGAACACGGCGTACCGGCGGACGACATCGAAACCAAGGCTCTCGGCGATCAGCACAACCTGACCGCGGACGAAGTCAAGGCTTCGGTCGATGCCAATCCGGAACTCACCACCGAAGAACGCGCTCGCGTGATGAAGAACGAGCGGACGATCATCCTGGCGAGCAATCGCCGCGTGGACGTCTCTCTCAACACCACCGGCCAGACTTCGGTTCGGCAGTATCCTTTCAACGCAACCGATTCGCTCACGCTGATTGGCGGCCGTCAAGCCGCTAAGAAAGCGCCTGTGGCGAAGAAGGCGATGCGGAAGAAGAAAAAGTAAGAGTACTGCGCTCAAGAGAAGGGCCGTCTGGGGAAACCCAGGCGGCCTTTTTGATTTGTTGCTCGCGGCCGATTCTGAAAATCTGCCCGTTGTTGAATTGTCGTGCCGGGTTGAACGACGGATACCTACGGCCCCTGGTGCGCGGCCTGCGGCTGATAAACGCAGAATGGCTCCTCACTCAAATAGTTGCCCGTGGCCGCGTACGCTCGGGCCCGGCACCCCATGCACACGTTACGGAATTCGCAGCATCCGCATTTGCCTTCCAGGTTGTCCGTTTTCCTGAGGGCGCGGAAGACCTCGGCATCGCGCCAAATATCCACCAGTCTTTGCCTTTTCAGGTCGCCGGCGACTACCGGCAAATAGCCGCATGGGTAGACCTCGCCTTCATGGGAGATGAAACAGACTCCCGTGCCGGCCAGGCAGCCCTTGGTCACGGCGTTCATGCCGCTGGGATGGGTGGAATAAGCGGGCGTTGGCTGAGCAGTTCGCTGAGGAGATTGTCGAATCTCGATCCCGGTTGCACCCGGTATCATCATCTCCGTCGGCGCTATCTCTTCCGTTGCAGGAGGCTGCGCTTGCTCTTGCGCTTCCGCCGCCCGAGCCGACGGATGTTCCAAAGCCCGCCGCTGCCGCGCGACGCGGAAGTAGTGGGGCGCGCAAGTGGCCTTCAACTCGATTCCGCCCTCCAGCGACCGGTCATAGAACCAATGCAATATGCGCTCGTATTCGTCCGGTGCCACCATCTGGTCGCTTGCCAGGTCCACGCCACAGCCGACCGGCACCAGCAGAAACGTATGCAGCGCATCCGCGCCCAGTTCCTTGGCCAAGTCCAGCACCTCCGGCAGTTGGTGCGCATTGTGTCTGGCGATCGTCATGTTGATCTGAACTGACATGCCCACAGTCCGTAGATTCCGCAGCCCCAGCACCGAAGCATCAAACGCTCCGTCAATCCCACGGAACGCGTCATGCGTGGCGGCATCCGCCCCGTCCAGGCTGATGGAAACCCGCCGCACGCCCGCGTTCACAATCTCTTGCGCGATTTCCTTCGTCACCATCGTCCCATTGGTCGCCAAAGCCACTCGCAGCCCGCGGTCCGTGGCGTGACGGGCCAGTCGAAAGATATCGTTGCGGAATAGCGGCTCGCCCCCACTCAACACCAGAATTGGGTTGGCGAACGCGGCAATCTGGTCGATAATCTCCATTCCTGCCTGGGTCGACAGGTCGGTGGGAGCGCTCAATTGTGTCGCCGTCGCTCGGCAATGGATGCAGCGAAGATTGCAACCCTTGGTGACTTCCCAAAAGATGAGGCGAGGAACGAAAACTTGAGGAGCGGGTGTCGTGTGGTCCACGGTGTCTCCTTGACAGGCCCCAACTTAGCTCGGCCCACCCACAGCCTCAGTGACTCCCCGCAACACCAGCCGTGATCCCAATCACCTTCGAAAATTCAAGTCGTTGAAATTAAGACACTTATTGCATATAGTGCCACGCCGAGTCTGGCCCACGATAACTGCGGTAACTTGTTCCTCCCCAGATTTGGGCTGAACATGAGAGAAGCAAGGATTTAGGAGTGCTTCCGGCGCATGTCGAGCGCAGAAAATTTCGCCACCATCCGCTTTTCCGACCTGATCTCGGCCCTTTCGGTAGCGCTGGATCTGACCGAAGGCCAGCCCATGGGCCATGCAGTCCGCAGTTGCATTCTCGGCATGAGGATTGCCGAAGAACTCAAACTGCCGCAGCAAGTCCGCTGCGACCTCTACTACGCGCTTCTGCTGAAAGATGCCGGTTGCAGCACCAATTCTGCCCGCCTCCACCAAATCCTGGGTGCCGACGAGATTCAAGCCAAGCGGGAAATTAAGTTTGAAGACTGGACCAAGCCATCGCTTTCCGGCCTGCGCTACTTGCTGCGCAACATCCTCACCGGGGAACCATTGGCCAAGCGGTTAGTCCGCGCCGTCCAGTTGGGATTTCAGCAAGACCGCAACAATGCGGAAATGATTGGTGCTCGTTGCGAACGCGGAGCGGAAATCGCCATCCGGCTTGGCTTGAGTAAGGCCACCGCTGAAGCTATCCGTAGCCTGGATGAACACTGGAACGGCGGCGGCTTCGGCCACCACCTGAAGGGTCACGACATCCCCCTGCTGGCGCGCATCATCAACGTCAGCCAAACCATGGAAGTCTTTGCCACCGAGCGCGGACCCTTGGCCGCGGTCCAAGTGGTCCAGGAACGCCGCGGGACTTGGTTTGATCCGGAAATTGCGCGGGTCGTCCGCGGCCTGGAACACGAATCGTCTCTATGGCAGAGTCTGGAATCCAAAGATACCCGCCAATTCGTCATGCAAATGGAACCCGGCATGTCCATTCCCGCGACGCCGGAGCGCATTGACGACATTTGCCATGCTTTCGCCGACGTCATCGATACCAAGTCTCCCTACACCTACCACCATTCACTGGGCGTGGCCAAATCGGCAGTGGAAATTGCCGAGGGCCTGGCATTGTCTCCGGCTACCATCACCCTCGTGCGCAGGGCCGCGCTGCTGCACGATATTGGCAAGCTCAGCGTTTCCAATGCCATCCTGGAGAAGCCCGGCAAGTTAACTGACGCCGAGTGGCACGTCATGAAGATGCACCCGGTCTACACCAAGCTGATCTTGCAGACCATTGCCGGATTTGAACACCTGGCCTTCATCGCCGCCGCGCACCACGAGCGCATGGACGGCAAGGGCTATCCCGAGGGCCTCACCGCCGAGCAGCTACCGTTAACGGCCCGCATCATCTGCGTAGCCGATGTATTCCAGGCGTTGACGGAGAAGCGCCCTTACCGCGAAGGCCTGCCACTGGATGTGGTCTTCGGCATGATGGAAAAAGATAGCGGCCAACATCTCGACCCGCAGTGTCTCGCCGCCCTCAAGAAACGAGCCATGCAAGCCCAGCGTAGCGAGTCCGAATCGAATTCCCGCGCCGCTGCCCAATAGTTGGCACGGTGTGCGCAAACCACGATGTGCGTAAACCACGATGGGCGTAAACCACGATGTGCTGAAACCACGGTGGCGTAAACAAAGACTCGTATCAGGCCACCGCTTCAGCGGTGGCATCAGGGGTTTGTCGTGAGTTCGCCTTCAGGCGCTGGATTTTGAACTCTCACTTTCACCGCGCGGGCTGCTAACTTCTTTGTTTTGAACAATCGCGTTCCAAGTGCCGGTATTTGGGCAGTTCCAAAACGGAATTGTTTACAATTTTCCACAAATTTCTTTGCATCGGAACGCGGTTGTGGCACACTCAAGTTGTCTTTCCGTTTTAGGGAAAAGGTGCCAGTTCCCCGACTGGCGGTAAAACTTTTCCCGAAGTGGGCCCCAGGGTCCTGCCCCGAGCGTACTTGAAAGTGGAACACGCCAGCGTGCGCGGGTTTTCCCGCAACACGCCGAGCGATTCGCCCGGTGGAAAACGAATGCCGAAAACGACCGTCCGAGCAAGTGTTCCAAGCGCAGGCGAACCCCTGTTCCTTGGAGCCAAGCCCCGTCCCAGCGCGTCTCTGGCACCGGAGAAAACCATCCGTTCTGGAACCGCCGCCGTTCTCGCCATCCGGCCCTCTTCCATCCGGCCTTCCTCCATCCGGCCTTCCTCCAAAACCCTCCTGGCGGAAACCGCCCACGATCTCAATAACGCTTTGAACGTCGTTCGCTTGCAACTGGACTTGCTGGCGCTCGACTGCGGCAGCGCCGACAAAGTCCGGCAGCGGCTGCGCAAAATCCAGCCCGCCATCGAGCACGCGGCTGAGGTGACACTCCAGCTCCTCAACCCCGAAAAAGCGCGCGCCGTTGCACCTCGCCAGACCGCGCTGAATCCCGTTCTGCAACGGATGGTGCCGATTCTTTCCGCCATGCTTCCTCTCGGCACCGCCTTGCACCTCCGGCTGGCCCCCGATCCCGGCACCGTCGCCGCTGATCCGGTGGAAGTCGTGCGGATCGTCTCCAATCTGGTGCTGAATTCCTGCGCGGCCATGCGGTCCGCCGCCGTCCGGGCTTCCGACGCCGAGCCAGTCGCGAGCCAGGTCTTCATTGAGACCGCCAACGCCAGCGGGCCAGAAAGCCCCCAAGTTGTCCTGCGCGTGTGCGATACCGGCCCTGGCATGTCGCCATCGACACGCGCGCACCTGTTTCAACCGCTCATCGCCACCAAGCCGCGACCCGAGCGCTCAGGTCTCGGTCTGGCCAGCGTTTTGCGCATGGTGCGCCGCGCCGGTGGCACCATCCAGGTCCAGAGCACCCCGGGCAAGGGCACTGAGATCGCCATCCTGCTTCCGAGCGCGGGTAGCAAGAAGCAGTCCCAGCCTTCGCGTTTGGTGTCGGAAACGGCTCCAGTCGCCGATGGGTCTAAATTGCGGTAAAAAATCCTTAGAATGAATGACTTACAGGAATCAACGTTTTGCACGATTCGAGGGAACAATGTCCTTTACGGGTGCCACCGCCGCTGCTATCCACACTGTGGTTCCGGCCGCTAACTTACTCAGTCTGTTGGTGATTGACGACGAGCGCGCCATCCGCGACGCTTGTCGCGAAATCGCCCAAGCCCGCGGTTACGAAGTCTCCACCGCTGAAAATGCCGAGCGCGCTTTCCGCCTCTTGCAGGAGAAGGCTCACGACATTGCCCTGCTCGACCTGCGCCTGCCCGGAGCCAGCGGCCTTGAGGCCCTGCACCGCCTGCGGGAGTCGAATCCCGACATTGTCATCATTGTCATGACCGGCTATGCCACTGTCTCGTCGGCAGTGGACGCCATGAAGCTGGGTGCTTTTGACTACATGACTAAGCCCTTTAGTCTTGAGGACCTCCGGACGCGCCTCGACCGCGTGGCGGCCCACCTGAAAACCAAGAACGAAAGCCGCCTACAACGCGCCAGTATGAAGTCGAAAATGGGCTTCGGCTCCATCATCGGCCAATCGCCGGAAATGGAGCGCCTCTACCGCATCATCGCCAAGGCGGCCCGCAGCACACACCCGGTCCTGATCCTCGGCGAAAGCGGCACCGGCAAGGAAATGGTCGCCCGCTCCATCCATTTTTCCGGGCCTTTCAAAGACAAGCCCTATATCCCGGTCGATTGCGGCTCCCTGGTGCCGACGCTGATTGAAAGCGAGCTGTTTGGCCACCTGAAAGGTGCCTTTACCGGGGCGAACCAGTCCAAAGATGGACTTTTGGCGATTGCCGAGGGCGGCACGGTCTTCCTGGACGAAATTGGCGAACTGCCTGTCGATTTACAGTCGAAGTTGCTGCGCGCGATTCAAGAGAAGGAAATCCGCCCGGTCGGGAGCACGAAGCGAATTTCCATCAACGTCCGCATTCTGGCGGCCACGAATCGTGACTTGGAGCAGGCCGTTTCGCAGGGCGGATTCCGCCGCGACCTGTATTTTCGGCTCAATGTGTTGACCCTCCGGCTGCCCTCGTTGCGGGAGCGTCGGGAGGACATTCCGCTGCTCATTTCCCACTTTCTGGATCGTCTGGAGCAGACGACGGACCAGAAGAAAGCCCTCAGCGAGGAAGCGCTCCAGCTCCTGATGAAGCACGATTGGCCGGGGAACGTCCGGGAGCTGGAAAACTGCCTGGAACGCTCCTGGGCGCTCAGCTCTGGGCCTGTGTTGCAGGTGTCGGACCTGCCTTCAGATCTACGTTCAGCGCGGATCGGCCCCGGCATTCGCCTCGATTCCAATAGCCAGGTGATTCCCATGGCGGAGCTGGAGAAGCAAGCCATCCTGGCCACCATCGAGCAGGTCAAAGGGGATAAGCTGATGGCGGCGCGGCTGCTGAAGATCGGCAAGACCACGCTTTACCGCAAGCTGAAGGAGTACGATTCCCACGCCTGACCGGGCAGGGAAGCGGCGAGTGCCGGAGCGGGAAGGCCGCCGCCGGGTCTGGCTGGTAAGTCCTTTGTTTTGAGCAGCCAAAGATTGGCAACGCCGTTGCAAACGTCTTTGCATGATTTTGTTCTTGAGCCGGACGGCCATCAGCCAGGAAGTGCTCGTCTGGGTGAGCCGTGAGACCGGGCTGGAGTTGCATCTGACAGAGACGCTCGAGCAGGCGATGCAACTGCTGCGCGCGACCCCGTGCCGGGTGGCGGTCGTAGATGCGGGGCTGCTGGAGACCGATCCGAAGGGAATAGACAAGCTTCTCTGCGAAATTCCTTCGGCGATGCCAATTTTTCCTAATTTGGCGGTTTGTGGGCCGGAGCGGCTGGTGAATGAGATTAAGGCCTCCCTGCGCCGCGGCGAGAAAGACAGCCAGCGCGCCCACGACAACGCCCGCCGCGAGCTGCGCAGCCATCTCAGGGACGCCGTTACGGCATTCCTTCTGAATTGTGACCTCGCCCTACAGATTCCCGGCCTGCCGAACGAGGCGGGCAAGAAGATCCTTCTGCTGCACGACCTAGCCACAAGAATGCGCGATTTGCTGGAGGCGGAAGTCGGTCGGGCCGCGTCGGCTTAGTTGGACGAGTCTGGAACTAAATATGCGAAATCGCTTCCTCAAGAGAAAGGAGTCCTCTCGAAATGGAATCTTTGCAAGCTAGACCTGGGACGTCTTGCAGGTTAGCGCTTTGCAATCGACGTAACACTTCCGATCGCACCAGCCATCTGGAAAGCTGGTCAACCTGCTTGGGCAACTGATCCCAGAATGCAAAATTAACACGCCAGCACGCTTAAGGTTGTGGGCTTCCTCGCATACCAGGTCCGCGAGATTCCACGTGGACGCCGACGAATCCGCCCGCGTCCATTGCTCCAGATACCAGGAGAGATCTACCCCCGCACTGCCAATGCTGGAAACCACATCGCTGATGCTGGCAAATGCGGGCAACGTGAGCGGATACTCTCCTAGGCTGCGGCACCAAAATGAGTGCAAATATTCGGTCACGGCAACCTGTTCGCCGTTTGGCGAGCTATTCAGCTTCGCATAGCGCAGCTTGCCGAAAACGAATTCGGGATTGTAGCGGTATTCCTCGACTGTGATTCGATCCAAAATTCGCGGTAGGAAGTACTTAAAGTCGGTTTCCGTGCCCACCGTCGTCATCGCGTCGGCGGAATATAGCATGAGGTCTTGCAGAGAAAGTCCGTTCAGAGGTTTGTCGAGAAGTCCGCATACGACGTTTTCCCTGGAACAGCCACAGGGGCATACCTCAATTGCGGTGGGCTTAGGGTAACGAGCAAACGCCCTATACAAGTCTTCAATTGCAAGTCTGAGTGAGGTCATGGAAAATTCAATCTATCCTATACATCCGACCCATCTTACTTCCCGCCTCCCTTTGGCCGGTGTTGAAGAGTGCAACTTTTTGCACTATCGGAAACCGCGTCAGTAAAACCCACGTTAAGTAGCTGCATTCCGCGCGGCCCCGCGTTACAATTACGCCCGGTGCTTCTTCGCACCCCGGCGCACAAGGCGTTCCCCCGCCGGTAGGTTTGCCCCATGCATATCCTCCTCACCGCCGATACGCTGACCGGAACCTGGACCTACGCCCGTGAAATGGTTGCGGGCCTGATTGCGCGCGGCATTCGCGTGACGCTGGTCAGTTTCGGCGATGTTCCCCTGCCCGACCAAATTAGCTGGATGGATAACCTCCCGGCCTTCGACTACCATCCGACGGCTTTTCGTTTGGAGTGGATGCAGGAAGGCGAAGCCGACTTCGCTGAGGCTCGCGCTTACCTGAAGGCGCTGATCGATGAGGTCCAGCCCGACCTGTTGCACTTGACGCAATACTGCTTTGGCAACCTTGAGGTGGACATCCCGCGCCTGGTGGTGGCCCATGGCGACCTGCTGAGCTGGTGGGTAGCCGTACACGGGCACGAGCCGCGCGAGACGCAGTGGATGCGCTGGTACCGCGGTATGGTGGCCGATGGGATCCGCGGAGCGAGCATGATTGTTTCGCCGTCAATGTTCATGCTGGATTCGATCCGCCTTTGCTACGCTCGACCCGCCAACAGCACCGTCATTTACAACGGTCGCAATCCGCTGCTGTTCAATCCTTATGTTTCCAAGGACGAATCCGTTCTTTCCGTGGGCAAGTTGTGGGATGCGGGCAAGCAGATTTCCCTGCTGACGCAGCACTCGCATCCGCTGCCGGTGTGTATTGTGGCCGCCGACCAACCGGTGGACGTGGTGCGCTTTCCGCTGCGCGCCGACGTGAAGCTGAAGACGGAAGACTACGACGTTGCCTTCCGGGGGCCGCAGACGGAGGCGCAACTGCGCCAGCTTTACAGCAAGTCTTCCATTTACGTGGCCACGTCGCGGTACGAGCCCTTTGGCATGGCGCCGCTGGAGGCGGCGCTTTCGCGTTGCGCCATTGTGGCCAATGACATTCCCGTATTCCGTGAAATTTGGGCGGACGCTGCTGTGTACTTCCGCACCAATGACGCCGCCAGTCTGGCCGAGGCCCTGCGCCGCCTGAGTGAGGATCGCGATTTGTGCCGCGCGCATGGTAACCTTGCCTACCAGCGTGCCCGTACCCGCTTTTCGGCTCGCCGCATGATTGACGAGTACCTGGACCTCTACCGCCGTTTGCTGCTGAACCAGCGTGCCGCCGCTTAGAGCGGGTTCACTCGTTCAATTCTTAACCAATTCGCAATCTTCTTAGGAGAAACAAAATGTCGGACGTAACGATTTCTGTGCGCAAGAACGGTCCTTTTCGTGTGGAAGGCCCAGTCAAGTTGGTCGATGGGGATGGCAACGCCTACGACCTAACGGGCAAAGCCGGAATCTCTCTGTGCCGCTGCGGCGCATCCAATAACAAGCCATTTTGCGATGGCAGCCACAACGGTTGCGGCTTCCAATCCGCGGAAACCGCGCCGACGAAGGCCTAGTTTCCAAAGGATTGTGTAGCGCGGGTGCCCTCGCCCGCGAAACAGATCATTCTGGGTGCGGGAACAACCCCCTGTCTAGAATCAGGGCTGAGCCCTCCCAGCGAGCCAAGGTGACCCATGTCGGAAATCAATGACCGCGAACTAGGCATGCAGTGCAGCATTACCCGCCGTGACTTCCTGAACGGCGTGGCTGTTACCGCCGGAGCGGCCATGTTGGCTCCGGGAGCCTTGGCCGCAGAAGCTCCTGGCGACCCCGAACGATCTCCAGACTACTATCCTCCGGCCCTTACCGGCTTGCGCGGCAGCCACGTGGGTGCTTTTGAAACCATGCACAGCCTACGCGATGGCACTTTCTGGGACACCGCCGGAAAGCCTGAAGACACGGGTGAAGACTACGACCTGATTGTGGTGGGCGGCGGCATCAGCGGGCTTTCCGCGGCTTATTATTTCCAGCGTGCGGCGGGAGGTAAGGCCAAGATTCTCATCCTGGAAAATCATGATGATTTCGGTGGCCATGCCAAGCGGAACGAGTTCACGGTCGGTTCGCGCAAGATGCTGGGTTATGGAGGCACGTTCTCGATTGAAAGCCCAGCCCCCTACAGCGCCGTGGCCAAGAGTATGATCACCGACCTTGGCATCGACGTGAGCAGCTACTCGAAATATGTCCACAGAGACATTTACCGCTCTCAGGGGCTGACGCCGCAAATCTTCTTTGACAAAGAGACCTTCGGGGCGGACAAGCTGGTCATTGATCCCAATCCGCTCGGCGGCAGCGAGACCGGAGATCTCTCCGTCAACCATGCCGACCCGTGGAAGAGCTTTATGGCTGATGCCCCGATGCCCGAAAAAGCACGGCAAGACATCTTCAGTCTGTTCCACGACAAGAAGGACTACCTTCCCGGCCTGAACGATGCCGAGAAAAAGGCCAAACTTGCACGGATGAGCTATGCCAGGTTCCTGACCGAGATCGTTGGCGTCAGTCCCGAAGTCATCAAGCTCTTCCAGGCCGCCCCGCATGCCTATTTTGGCCTGGGCATCGACGCCGTGCCCGCGCAGGACGGCTGGGGCCTCGGTTACCCCGGCTTCCAGGGCATGAATCTTGAACCCACCCCGGGGAAGGGACAGAATCGCGATTCCGTTCCCAATGAAGAGGCGGAAGCGTATTTTTTCCATTTCCCGGACGGGAACGCATCCATTGCCCGGCTCCTCGTGCGCAAGCTGATTCCGGACGCTATCCCCGGCGGATCAGTCACCGACGTAGTCACGGCCCGCGCCAATTACGCCAAGCTGGACGACAAGAATTCCAATGTAAGAATTCGTTTGAATAGCCCCGTGGTGCGGGTGAAGCACCAGGGAGACGCGGCGACAGCGAAGGGCGTTGAGATTGCCTACGTGCGCGTCGGCAAGCTGCACACGGTCCGCGCCAAGAACTGCATTCTGGCTTGCTGGCACGTGGTGATTCCCTATATTTGCGAAGAGCTTCCGGAGAAGCAAAAAGACGCACTGTCGTCTGCCGCCAAAGTGCCGCTGCTCTACACGAACGTCGCGCTCAACAACTGGACGTCGTTCAAAAAACTTGGCATGAATTATGCCTACGCCCCGGGCTGCTACCACACCAACATGACGCTGGATCTTCCGGTTAGCATCGGTGACTACCAATGCACACAGAGGCCGGAAGATCCGGTGGTGATCCACATGAGCAAGACGCCGAACAAGCCGGGCAAGCCCGCGCGGGACCAGCATCGCATCGGTCGCATGCAGCTTTACTCCACGGAATTTGCAACCATGGAACGCAACGTCCGGGACCAGCTGGCACGCACGCTCGGCCCCGGCGGATTCGACCCAGCCCGCGACATCGCGGCGATCACGGTGAACCGCTGGCCGCATGGATACGCTTACGAATACAACTCTTTGCAAGATCCATTTTGGCTGGAAGGTGGCGAGACGCCGTGTGAGGTCGCGCGCAAATCCCACGGCCGCATCGCCATCGCCAACGCGGATGCCGCTGCCTACGCGTACACTGATGCCGCGATTGACCAGGCCTATCGGGCGGTTCAGGAGTTGGTGAAAGGGTAGTTTTTCGCAGGGACGGCCGCCCTCGGCCGTCGGGTAAGACAGGGCCTCGCGATTCGACGAGAAGATGCTCTAGTGAATGGTCTTCGACTTCCGCGACATATAATCCATCAATAAATACTGTCCCAGGTTATAAGGCGTGGTGAAATACGCTTTCCCTTTGCACATCTGCGAAACCTTTTGCACGAACTGTACCAGGCCGTAGTCGGAGGCCAGCATGAACGTGTTAATTAAAATCCCAGCCCGCTTGCACTTCGAAACCTCTTCTAGGGTCTGGCTTACAACCAACGGGTCCAACCCGAAAGCATTCTTATAAATCCGCCCATCTTCCAAAGTCAGCGCGGAGGGTTTTCCATCCGTGATCATGATGATCTGCTTCATGTCTTTTCTTTGCCGCGCCAGCATTTTCTGTGCCAGCCGCAGACCTTCGCGCGTATTAGTGTAATACGGTCCGACCTTGACTCGAGCGAGTTGCGAAAGCGGAACCTCCTCGGCCGAGTCGTGGAACAGCAACAGCGACAGCGAGTCCCCCGGGTACTGCGTGCGAATCAAGTGCGACAGCGCCATAGCCACTTTCTTCGCGGGGGTGAAGCGGTCTTCGCCATAGAGAATCATGGAATGCGAGCAATCCAGCATGAGAACGGTCGCGCAGGAGGACTGATACTCGCACTGATGGACCTGCAAATCGGAATATTCCAGATTGAGCGGTAGCGTGAGTCCTTCGCGCTGGAACGCCTTGGACAGCGTCGCCGGAAGGTCCAGGTTCAACGTGTCGCCAAACTCGTATGGCTTCGAAGCGCCGTTGGACTCAATCCCGGTGGCCATGTCGCGCGTGTCGTGCCGGCCGAAGCTGGCTTTTCCCAAAGACCCCAACAGATCGCGCAACGATTTGTAACCAAGCAGGTCGAGGCCTTTGTCGGTGACTTCAAAACGTGCTTGCCCTTGCGCCTCGCCCGTCTGGCCGCCCACGCTCGACTGCTGCGACGGATCGTGCGGCTTGTCGATGGTGATGTATTCCTCCTGCTGCATGCGCTCAATCAGTTTGTCGATGAGCTGATCCAGCGTGCCGTCGGCCAGCATCTGGTCGATTTGTTCGCGCATGGAGTCATCGACGGTGTCGCCATCCAGCAAGGCCTGCTCAATCGCCTGTCGGAGTTCGTCCATCGTTTGCTCGTCGGGCGCGTCATAGTAGCCGTACTGATCTTGGAATCCGCTTTGCAGGAGGTAATCCGAGAGCGCGGAGACGAGGTCTTCCAGGCTCATGTCGCCAGCCGGATCGGGGACGTACTTGCTGTACCGAATCTTTTTCATGTTTTGTTAAAGCCATTCACCACGGAGACACCGAGAAAGCAAAGGCAGACGAAAGGTTCGGTTTTTCTCCGTGTCTCGGTGTCTCCGTGGTGAGCGAATTAGTTAAAAGATCGTCTTCCGCGCCCGCGCTCCGGAAAATCTTCCCGGGACGCTACCGGCTCCGGCTTCCTCTGCTTCTCGCCCGCCGAGAATACGCGTTCCTCACTGCGCCCAATGCGTTTGTGCGCGTGCAGACCTTCCAGGACAAACTCGGCCGCCGAAACCTGTGTCTCAACCGCGTCTTTGGAGCTCACACCCAGCTGTTTCACTTTCTCAAATAATCCCTGGATATTCTTCAGTCCGCTCAAGGCTTCCACGGCCGAAGCTGATTCGGTTATTTGAATTTCTCCGCCCAGATCGAACCATTGCACGATCTGCTGCAAGTCGGCGTCGGCGAAATAGCGATCAAAAGTCTTCGCCACAGCGGTGCGGATCAACTCGCGCACGATCACATCCGCGCCTTTGAGTTCGCCCTCATATTCCAGCTCGAGCTTGCCAGTCATCGCGGGAATCGCAGCATAAATGTCCGCAATGCGCGGGACAACGGTCTTTTCGTCGTTGCGAATTGCCCGCCGCTCCGCGTTCGAGACCACATTTTCCATGCACGAAATCGGTAGCCGCTGGCTCACCCCAGAGCGTTTATCAATGCGCTTGTCTTCTCGAGCCGCAAACGCAATGCGCTCCACCACAGTGCTGACGTACTCCGGCAAATACGTCGCCAGACCGTCGCGCCGCACCCAGGCTTCCTGCGCCGTAATCTCCGCGCCTTCTTCCACCGTCGCCGGATAGTGTGTTCGAATCTCGGAACCAATGCGGTCTTTCAGCGGCGTAATGATTTTCCCGCGCGCCGTGTAGTCTTCCGGATTCGCGCTAAACACCAGGGCCACATCCAGCGGCAGCCGCACGGGATAACCTTTAATTTGCACGTCGCCTTCCTGCATGATGTTGAACAACCCCACCTGAATTTTCCCGGCCAGATCCGGCAGTTCGTTAATGGCAAACACGCCGCGATTGGCCCGTGGCAACAGGCCATAATGCACGGTCAGCTCGCTGCCCATGTCGTGCCCGCCGCGCGCTGCTTTGATGGGATCAATGTCGCCAATCAAGTCTGCGATCGTCACGTCCGGCGTGGCCAGCTTTTCCACATAACGCTCTTCCTGCGCAAGCCACGCAATCGGCAGGTCATCGCCCAGGCGCGCCAGTTCCAATTTGCAGCGCTTGCACAGAGGATCGTACGGATTGTCGCGAATCTCGCATCCGGCGATGTAAGGTGTTTGCGGGTCCAGCAGGGTCGTCAACCCGCGCAGAATGCGGCTTTTGGCTTGTCCGCGCAATCCGAGCAGGATGTAGTTGTGCCGGGAAAGAATGGCATTTACGATTTGTGGAACAACGGTATCGTCGTAGCCCACAATGCCTGGAAAAATGCTTCCGCCGTCGCGCAGGCGGGCGATCAAATTCTCGCGCAACTCATCCTTCACGTGGCGCGTCTTCAAGCGTGTTTCTGAAAAAGAACTGCGGCGAAGTTCGCCAAGTGTCTGCGGAGGATTCATTGCGGATGCACTCCCATGAGATCTCAACCCTGAGTATACGCCCGACTGCGCGCGGGATTCGCGCCTCCTGTCTCGCGGATTTTACTCGCCACCGTCTCAATCAAATTCTTCGCGGCAATCTTGCGTCAGGGGAAATTGAATCGCGTTGACACGTGCCCTGCCCGCGACATACAACCAGTGCATGCTTGAAATTGCCAACAAGGTGGTGGTCATCACCGGCGGGTCCATGGGAATCGGCGAGGCCATCGCCAAAGCTTTTGTCGACCAAGGCGCGTACTGCGTCCTGCTCTCCCGCGACGCCGGCCGCGCTGAGGCCGCCCGCGCACGCATCGGCAAGACCGACCGGATCATGGCGCTGGCCTGCGATGTCCGCAACCGCGAGGAGATGGACCGCGTCATCAGCCTTACACGACACCACTTCCAGCGCATTGATGTTTGGGTAAATAATGCAGGCCACGGCGTCAACGATGCTGTCGCCACCATGGACATGCCCGCTTTCCGTAGCATGTTTGAAACGAATTTCTTCGGTACCGTGGAGGCCATGCAGGCGGTTCTTCCGCTCATGCGCGAACAAGGCTCGGGTACGGTCATTAATATTTCCAGCGTCGCAGGCCATCTTCCTGTTCCATATTTGGCAGGCTACAGCGCTACCAAGTTCGCCATGAACGCCATGGGCAAGGCGGCCAACGTGGAGATGGCGGGCACCGGAGTGAACGTCCTGACCATCTGCCCCGGCTACGTGCGCACGAATTTCGGCGCCAACGTGGTGCAAGGCCGCGATGCCGCGAACTGGGTGAAGACCGTCAAGCCTCAGAATCAGCAGGGAATCAGCGCCGAGCGCGTGGCCCGCGCAGTGTTAACGGGATACAAAAAGCAGAAAAGGGAAGTGATCGTACCTTGGACCATGCATCCAGTGGTCAAGATCTACCAGCTATTTCCCAGTATCGTGGAAAAAGTCATGATCCGCATGGCCCGCAAATCAAACTAGCCCAGCTCTTCCAACATTGCCTCCATCTCGCTAAGAGCATGTCCATTCCCAGTCCTCTTAGCCGACGCAATCCCGCCCAGCAACATGGTTTTGGCATCATCAACCCTCGAAGCCTTCACCAGCGTCTGCGCCGCCATAAAATAGCCCGGAGTGTAATCCGGAGTGTTCTTCAACAACGTGACAAACTCCTCCAGCGAGGTCTCAAAGTCACCCGCATTCGAGTACTCCATCGCCAGCCCGTAGCGCGCAAACGAATCCGCAGGATTGGTTGCCAGAATTTCCTTCAACATCGCCATGCGATCCATAATTTTCAGCCTACTACATTCTTGTGATCAGACGCAGTCCGCTGTGATTTAGAATAGCCATTCTTTAGAATACCCATTCCCATGACCAACCCACCCGACCTCACCCCGCGCAAAGTCAGCGAATCGCAATCGGAAATGACCGAACTCGTCCTCCCCAATGACACTAACCCGCTCGGTGGCCTTCTCGGCGGACGCCTGATGCACTGGATGGATATCGCCGCCGCCATGGCCGCCCACCGCCACGCGCGGCAATACGTGGTCACCGCGTCCGTCGATCACCTCGATTTTGTATCCTCGGCTCGAGTCGGCAATTTTGTCGTCCTGCGATCTTCCGTCAACCGCGCCTTTCACACGTCCATGGAAATTGGTGTCAAGGTCTGGACGGAAGACTACTTGGCCAACACGCGCGCCCACGTAAGTTCGGCCTACTTCACGTTCGTGGCCGTAGACAAAGATGGCCATCCCCAACCCGTCCCGCCGGTGGTTCCCGAAACGTCCGAAGAAATCCATCGCTATGAAGGCGCCGCCCGCCGCCGCGAGCACCGCCTAGCCGAGCGCGAAATCCGACGCGCCAACCGCGGCTCCCGCCCGTAAACGATCCACGTAGCGGCAGGCGCCCCGCCTGCCGGGCAAGGCTTGTCAGCCTATAATTGAAGAAATTGCAATTCGTGGAATAGAAAGGTCTACCCGTGGGATCGCACTCGCACCAAGGCCAACAGCAACCAACTCCTCAGCCGCTTCCCGGTGTCGGTGCCATTATTGCGGTAGGCTCCGGCAAGGGAGGCGTAGGCAAAACCACGCTTTCCGTGAATTTAGCCGTCGCTCTCGCCAAGTTCGGCCACCGCGTCGGTCTGCTTGACGCCGATGTTTACGGCCCGAACGTCCCGCTGATGCTGGGCATGAACGCCCAGCCCGAAGTTCTTGGCGACAATCGCATCAAGCCTCTGGAAGTCCACGGACTAAAATTCATTTCTGTCGGGCTGCTGAACCCCGGCGACAAGCCTCTAATTTGGCGCGGCCCCATGCTCCATTCCATCATCAAGCAATTCCTCGGCTCGGTGGTCTGGGGTGAGCTGGACTACCTGATCGTCGACTTGCCCCCGGGCACCGGGGACGTTTCTCTCTCGCTCATTCAGACCGTCCCGCTGACCGGCGCAATCGTGGTTTCGACGCCCTCCGACGTTTCTCTACAAGATGGTCGCAAAGCCATTGAAATGTTCAAGCAGATGAAGGTCGATCTGGTTGGCATGGTGGAAAACATGAGCTACTTCGTCTGCCCGCACTGCCAGCATGAAATCGACATTTTCTCCCGCGGCGGCGTGGAGAAGACCGCAGCCCAGTTCGGTGTTCCATTCCTGGGGAGCGTGCAGCTGGATCCCTCGATTCGCGAGTCGGGCGACACCGGCAAACCCGCCGTGCTTGGCGGGGAAGAGTCTGCCCAAGGCAAAGCGTTGTTTGACTTCGCACGAAAGGTGGTCAGTCGTGTAGAGGAAATCCAGAGCACCACGCCGGAGAGCGTGATACAGATTCAGTAGAACCGCAGGGTAGAAGAAAATCCGGTGCGCCGCCCTAGGCAAACTCTGATTAAGTTGGATCTGTCATCCCGACCGGAGCAGAATCGCCAGTTTTCAGGCGATTCTGCGAAGCGGAAGGACTTGCTCTTGCCCGGAGGAAGACTTAATCAGAGTCTCCTTGAGCCCGATCCAAATTCAGCAAGAAGCGATTCGTATCAGGGCATGCCTTGAGCCGTGCCGCCACCGCGTTAAATATTGATGCGTCTTTAGGCGCTGGATTTCTGCATTCGTATATCTGGAACGCGCATCGCCTTAACAGGCTGCTGAAAAATGCGCTGGCATCAGCTTGTGGGCGGCGTCGCACTTCAGAGAGTGCGTCGAACTCCTTGCGAATGCCAAGGCACGGTAGCACCGGGATCCAGCCCGGTGACTCAGCCTTAAAAATTGAGAGGCTTCAGCCCTCAACGAATCCGACCTCGTCGGCGGACGGGCACCGGACGACGCACGAGTATAACGACGTTGCACGGACAGACAAAATCGAGGCCCCCGCGCCCTGCTCCGTCCCCCTGCGAAAACTGGCCATTCCTCGCAAGCTGGGCCGCAGTGTATAGTGTTGGCCGTGCTGAGTGAGCGTCCGTGACCTGCCCGGACGGCTCGCGGACTCACCGCACATAACGGAGCGCCATCCCCGCAGCGCTCGAGAAAATCGTCACAACGAGTTTCCCGAAAGGACTTATGAGAATTCATGTCGTCCTCGTGCTCTTGCTGCTCAACGTCTTGCTATTCAGCTCCGTCCTAACCGCCGAAAACCTGGAAAAAGCACAGAAAAAAGAGTTGGAAGCTCAAGTCAAAGTCATGACTGCCGAGGCCAAAGGGCTGGAGAAATCCGGTCAACTAGCCCAGGCGCGCACCAAGTACGCCGAGTCCCAGGCCCTGATTGAAACCAAAGACGTCATCGAGGCCATCAAGCACCTGGACGAAGAAATTCACAAAAGGCTCAAGGACACCCTAAGCAACTCACGCAAGCTCTACGAGTCCCGCAAGTTTAAGGAAACCGCCGCATCGCTGGAAGATGGCATGAAGCTGGGTGCTTCTCAGTCACTGCTGGCTTATAACCTAGCTCTTTGCTACTACCAGCTTGGGGATCGCCAGAAAGCTCTGGAGTATCTGAGGAAGGCGCACGCGGGTACGCCGGACCCGAAGCAGAAGCAGAAACTATCGCAGCTTCTGACCGTATTCACCACCGGAGAAAGTTCGCTTGCCGTGAAAGACGCTGACAAAGACCGGATTGGTCGCGTCAACCAACTGTCCCAAGGTATCGGCGTGGAAGCCTTCCTGGAAGATGCGGGAGGAGATGAAGATTCAGTTTCGGACGCTACCTCGCCGCCATTACAGGCTTCTCTCCAGGCGAACGCGTTCAACACACCGCACAGCAATACCAACGTGAGCCACCGCTCGAGTCTTTGCACTGCGCTGAGTGAACTCAAGGGGCCATTGGCGAGCAGTCCAGCGGCGACCTTCAATCTGGCGAACTGTGCCGAGACCAACGGCCGGGCCAGCGAAGCCGCCAAGCTGCTGGAGAAGTACTTGGAAATGGCACCTGCGGCGCTGGATGCCGACGAAGCGCACGCTCGCATCGCGGACTTGAAGACCTTGCTGGCGTTGAAGGGTCCGAATGCGGTCGAGATTCGTAGGCTGCATGCGTCGGTATATGGTTCCCTCGCCGAGCGGCAGTATGATCGCGCGCTTGCGGACTTGAAAAAGGCCACCGAACTGGACCCTCAATTTCCGCTTACAAAATGGAAGCTAGGCCTGCTTTATGAAGCCATGGGAGACATCGATTTAGCGAAACCAAATTTCCTCTCCTACCAGCAGCTCGTTGCCGAACAGAGCGCCAAAGACGAGGCTGCCCTGCACCTGAGCACTCTGGATGCCAAGCGAACCAAGTATGACGAGGAGATGGACGAAGCCGAAGACATTGTTTCGGATCTGTTCAACCGTTCCATGAACCTGTCCTTCGCGGGCTCCGAGAAGCGCAGTGCCATCCGCGTCAGGCGCGCGCGCGTGAAGAAAAAAGATGAAAACAAGTCACGCGCTCGGGTCGGTGGTTTCGCCATTCCTTTCGCTTATGCACAGCAGCAACTTTCCCGCGCGAGTGAACATCTCCAGGTAGCGCTTGCTTTGTTCCCGCTCGGAGCGGAAGCCAACGAGCTGATGGCGTTGGTATTCTTGCAAGCCAACGACGGACGTTCCGCTATCAAAAGCTTTGATGTGGTCGCCAGCCAGGGCTTGCCAGTTTCGTTCTACGCCGAAATGCGCGGCCACAAGCAGGACCACGCCGTGAAGTGCGAACTCAATCGCGACCGCCTGCGCTTCATCTTTCTTTCATCCTATGACAAGAAAGGCACGCCCGCGCCGCCCGCCCAGCCAGCGGGAGAGGACGGACTGGGAGACATGATTGTGGAGACGTCCGTTCCCCGCCAAACCACCTTCGAATCCCTGGACCTGACCTTGGCCGATATCAAGAAAGTCGAAACCGATAAAGGCATGCTCAAGCTGAAGCTTGTGCAACGCGACCTCTATTTATCTCCTATCTACCTGCCAGCCTTCACCCCGGTCGAAGGCCCCCCGGCCCGCAGATTTGCCAATAACTACACCCGCTTGTTTGTTCGCTATCCGGGTCTGGAGGATTCCAAGCTCGGCACCGAAGGCATGACCGGCGGCGAAAAATTCAAGATGGGCTACGACATTGCCAATGCCAGTCTGGACATTGCCATGTCCGGGTTTAGCGGAATTGGCGCAATCAGCGGCGTGCAAGATGCCATCAGCATCACTCGCACAATTCATTCCGCCATGGCCTCGCTGAGTGTCAGCTTCGCTAGCTGGGAGAAGAGCGTCGACGACCAGCAGCAACTCCTGGCGGGGAAGTCGTTTAAGTCCATTCCGATCCAGCCGGTGAATCTAACTTTTGCGCAGGAGATGAAGTAGTTTCGCTATAGATTTAAGGAAGCTCCGATTAACTCCAACTTTGTCATTTCGAGCGTAGCGAGGAATCTTGCTTTAAGGGACCTCTGATTCACTCGTGGATTGTCATCTTGAGCGCAGTCGAAAGATCCCTGCGCTTTCTAAGGCGCATCCGGAAGGCGTGATCCATATCCGGTAACGCTGGGTGAACACACCATCGCTGTCAAGAAGTCCGGCTACAAAGCCTGGGAGCGCAAGATGAAGGCGGGCGGCGGGGACGTGAAGATCAACGCGGAGCTGGAGAAGAACTAAGACTTTTCTCGTTTCAATTTCCGTTTCCTTGACATGCGCGCACGGTCGAGCGTATCTATAAGCGTTGAGTAAATTCCGTTTTCTGTGGCAAGGCTTTTGGAGGCGCACACCATGCGAGTAGCGTATTCTTTGGTTCTTTCGGCGGCTTTGGTTTTTCCACCTGCGCTGTTTTCTGCACCGCAGACATCCCAGGATAAGAATGCTAAACCGACCACTCAAACGCCTCCGCCATCGACACCGGTTCTCAAAGAGCCTCTGGCGTTTGGGCTGGAAGATGCCACTCCGGTCAGGATGCGCATCAATCGGACGATCTCGTCCGCCGATGCCCAAGTCAACGAAACGGTGGATTTCGAAGTTCTGGATGAAGTCAAAGTCCACGATGTCATCGTGATTCCCCGCGGTGCCACGGCTTTGGGAACGGTGACCGAGGCCCAGCCCAAGAGGAGAATGGGACGCACAGGTAAGCTCAACATCAACATCGACAATGTGCGCCTTGCTTCCGGTGAGAAGGTAGCGCTACGCGCGGTAAAGGATGTGCAAGGCGGCGGCCATCAAGGCGCGATTACGGGAGCAATCGTAGCGACCAGCATCGTGTTTTTTCCAGCCGCTCCGCTTTTTCTCCTGATCCACGGGAAAGACATCACCATTCCGAAGGGCACCGAGATTACCGCTTACACGAACGGAGACATCCCGCTGGACCCGGCGAAGTTCGCAGCTTCGGCCATAGTCAAGTAATTCGACCCGTGCGATTCTGCGCGCCGATATCGCTTATTTCTGGATGTCGGCGTCAAAGAACCCATATTCCTTCAAAAGCCGCTTCAGCCGCGGCACCAAACGCGGAGGCGCGTCCAACGCCGCCAAGAATTCTTTCCACTTTGCAGCGTTCAATCCGAACGAACGTCGGTCTACGGGTTCCAACCATCCGTAACGTCCTTAATCTTGATGCCGCTCGTGAGGAAGCGGTCATTCGCCTCCCAGACCTTACGATTTCGTTCATCCTCCGAGCCTGGAAGCGCGGCACGCTTGCCCTTGGGCGCGGCGGCCTTGGTTGCTTTACTTGGGCGTTTCTTATTTTCGTCATAATGCAGGTGAACCTCCGCCACTTCTTGTGGGCTGTCTCCAGATACCATCGGAAAATTCTCCCCCCAACAGCAACTTGACACTACCCGCCAAGCTTCCTAGAATTCTTGACAGGGAGAGACGCAAGGATTTACCTAAGTTATTGATTTATAAGGTATTATTCCTTTCAGTATTTCCTTTTTACACGGCCAATATGCCCGTGCCTGCATCTTTATAGCTTTCGGGAACCAAACCACCCATGGCACTAGCGGAAAACATCGGCCCTCGCGAACGCGAAATCCTCACCGCCATCGTGGAGACCTTCATCTCCAACGGTGAGCCGGTAGGCTCCCGCACCCTCTCGCGCTCCAACCGCGAAGGCCTCAGCGCCGCCACCATCCGCAACGTCATGGCCGACCTGACCGAAGCCGGTTACCTGGAGCAGCCGCACACCTCCGCTGGCCGCGTTCCAACTCCGGATGCCTACCGTTACTATGTGGAACAGATTTCCGGCGAAGCCCGCCTCGCCCCCGACGAGCAGCACAACATCGAAAAGACGTTCCAAGGTGTTACTGACGCGCAGGAATTCATGGAGCGCACCTCCGACGTTCTCTCGCTCATCTCCGGCAACGTCGGCCTCGCCGTCGCCGCCTCCGGTCCGAAGAACGCCCTTGAGCACGTCTACTTCTCGCGCCTCGCTGAAAACAAAGTCCTGGCCGTCGTCGTCACCCGCTCCGGCATCGTTCGCGACCGCGTTCTGCGCCTGGATCTCCAGCAAGCCGATCTCGATGCCGTCGCCCGCTACATTAACGAAAATTTCCGGGGCTGGGCCATGGATACCCTGCGCTCGGAAATCGCCCGCCGCATCGAGCACGAGCGCAGCGAGTACGACCGCCTCATGCAGTCACTCGAGCAGCTTTACCTTAAGGGCGCGCTCCACACCGACGCCGGTGAATCGGTTTTCGTGGAAGGCGCATCTAACTTAGTTGCCACTGAAAGTGACCGCGAGCGCTTGAGCGAACTGCTCAAGACGCTGGAAGAAAAAGAAAAAGTAGTCGAGCTGCTCAACGCATACCTCGACGTGAAAACCGAAGCCGTGCGCGTGGTCATCGGCCTCGACGAAGCTCTGCCTTCTATGCGCAACCTGGTTCTAATCGGCTCACCCGCGCGCATGGGCGGGGAAGTGATGGGCCTGCTGGCCGTGCTGGGGCCCACCCGCATGGATTACCAGCACACCATCACGGCCGTTTCCTACATCGCGCGGCTATTCGACAAGGTTTTGAATGAGAATGAATAGATAACGAGAATGAATCCGTGAAAATGAATGACTTTGAACGATTTATGAGAAAGCACAGCCAAGACCCAGAAGGCGCGTCCCCGGACGGTCCCGCTCTCGAAGTAGAACAAGACCTCCTGCCCCCTGACGACTCCGCCACGCCCGAGAGCGAAATCGACCGCCTTGCCCGCGAGAAGGCCGAGCTGCTGGACCGCCTGGCCCGACTGCAAGCCGAGTTCGACAACGCCCGCAAGCGCGCCGTCCGCGAACAGCAGGAGTTTCGCGACTATGCCGTCGCCAACGCCATCACGCCACTGCTGCCGATTCTTGACAGCCTCGATCAGGCCGTCCACTTCGAAGGCGCGTCCGCAGCCGATCTTCACGCCGGACTGGAATTGATCTCGAAACAGCTTCTCGATGCGCTCAGCAAGCTGGGCCTGCAAGTCGTCCACGCCAAGGGTGCGCCCTTCGATCCGCACCAGCACCAGGCCATCGAAATGGTGGAAACCGATCAGGTTCCAGACGGCCACGTGTTCGACGAACTGCAACCCGGCTACAAGTTGAAAGACCGTCTGCTTCGCCCAGCCATGGTCCGCGTGTCGAAGGGCAAAAGCTAGGATCGCGTGGGGCGAGGATCGCTTAGGGACGGCCGCCCTCGGCCGTCCACCAGGAAACAGTATGGATTAAGAAATCAACGGTAGGTCACGGCTTCAGCCGTGACAATTGGAGTCCGCTTTAGCCCCCGAGGCAAGGGGTCGGGAAAAGGAACTGCAAGAAAACTAACGTACCAAGGACAACACTCTGGCAACCAACACAAAACGCGATTACTACGAAGTTCTCGGAATAGAACGCGGCGCAAGCGAACAGGAAATCAAAAGCGCCTACCGCAAGCTCGCCATGCAGCACCACCCCGATCGCAACCCCGGCGACCCGGCCGCCGAAGAGCGCTTCAAAGAAGCCTCCGAGGCCTATTCCGTCCTGGCTGATGGCGATAAGCGCGCCGCCTACGACCGCTTCGGTCACGCCGGAGTCAACGCTGGAGGCGGCGGCTTCGATGAAACTGTCTTCCACGATCTCCACGATGTCCTTGGCGACTTCTTTGGCTTCGACCTGTTCGGCGGCCGCGGTGGCCAAAAGCGTGGCCGCGTTCAGCGCGGAGCCGACCTGCGCGAAGATCTGCAATTGGAATTCGAGGAAGCCGTCTTCGGCGTCGAAAAATCCGTCAATGTCCGCCGTCATGAAACTTGCGAAGCCTGTCGCGGAGCCGGCACAGCGCCGGGAAAATCTCCCGTCACCTGCCGCACCTGCAACGGCCATGGCCAGGTCCGCCATCAGCAGGGCTTTTTCAGCATCGCCCGCACCTGTTCCACTTGCCAGGGTCTGGGTCAGGTCATCACCGATCCATGCTCGCAATGCCGCGGCCAGGGCCGACTTCTTCGCCAGCGCACCGTCGAAGCCAAAGTTCCCGCCGGAGTCGAAGACGGCACCCGCATCCGCTTCAGCGGCCTTGGTGAAGCCGGCCCCTTTGGTGGCCAACCCGGCGACCTTTACGTTGTTCTGCATGTGAAAGAGCACCAGTTTTTCGAGCGCGAAGGCAATGACCTCCGCTGCATCGTTCCCATTTCCCTCGTGCAAGCCACGCTGGGCGCGGAAATCACCGTCGCCACCCTGCGCGGCGACCAAACGCTCAAAGTTCCCGAAGGCACGCAATCCGGCAACACCATGCGCATCAAGAATCAGGGTGTTCCAGTTCTCAATGGTCGCGGTACCGGCGACTTGTTTGTGGAGGTCCGCGTGCAAACGCCCACCAAACTCACCAAGCGCCAGCGCGAACTCTTGCAGGAACTCGGTACCACGCTCAAAGTGGAAAACAGCCCACAGAGAAGCTCTCTCTTCGGCAAAGTCAAAGACATTTTCAGCTAGCATGAAGGCAAACTCGCCCGCCAACATCCACGTAGCGGCAGGCGCCCCCGCCTGCCGGCAAAGGTCGCTCAACGGCAACCGCCGACCACTGCCTCGATCAAATCGCCGATCACTTAGATGACCCGCCGCCGCTGGCTAGCCGACCGCGTGGAAGGCGACCGCGCCTCTCTCCTGGGCGACCACGCCGACCACCTCACTCGTGTTCTCCGCGCGGAAATTGGCCAACTTTACGACATCGCCACCCCCACCGGTGTCCGCCTGGGCCGCGTCGTTTCAATAACAGAATGCCGTGTCGATTTCCTCCTAGCCGATTTCATCCCCAACCCCGAACTCCTCGATATCACCCTGGCACTAGCAATCTTTAAATTCGACCGCATGGAGTGGGCCATCGAAAAATGCACGGAACTGGGCGCAACCAAAATCATCCCGTTCCTCGCCGCGCGCACGGAAAAGCATCTGGCCCAGGCCGCGGAAAAACGCGTGGAACGCTGGCGACGGCTAGTTCGGCAAGCATCCGAGCAGTCGCGCCGCGCCGCCCCGCCCGAAATAGACGACCCAGTCAAGCTGGAACAAATCCTGAACCACCCCATCACTACCCGCATCATCCTTGCGGAATCGGAACAAACTCACACACTGGCCGACCTCCTTCAGCCGAAACCCACATCCCAGCAGCAAGTTCTCCTAGCCGTAGGCCCCGAAGGCGGATGGACCCCCGGCGAACTCCGTAAATTCGAAGAAGCCAATTGGAAATCAGCCACTCTAGGCCCCACCATCCTCCGCGCAGAAACCGCAGCCATCGCCGCCCTAGCCATCGCCCTCTCCACACAGCAAACAAAATAAACACGTAAACAATGGAGGCGCGCGCGTCCCCGCTCGCGCAAGCAACCAGGAAATCCCTGCCTGGGCTTAAAGATGTTCCAAAATTTCTACGAGTTATACTAACCAGTAAGAAATCCCCATGAGCGAATCAAACAATCAAAGCCGTCCCGTAGTATCCGTGGCCATCAGTCCCAGGCTGATTGATGATCGCGAGAGCCTGCAACGAGCGCTGATTCACCTCGTACAACAGGACCCGACCCTAAGAACTCAGCTAGGACCCACGGTCGGCGCAGCGACCCTCTGCGGCATGGGAGAGCCGCACCTGGAAGAAATCTGCGACCGCATCTCGCAGGAATACAAAATCCAGTTAGAGATCGGTCGGCCCCAGGTTATTTACTTGGAAACTATTGGTAGGCCCTCGGACGCGGAGGGCAAATACATGCGGCAGATCGGCGGACGCGGGCACTACGCCCACGTGAGAGTCCGACTGGAGCCCCGAGAACTGGGAACGGGATACCAATTCGCCAGCGAAATGGCAGACGCCGCCATCCCCACGGAATTTGTGGAGTCCGTGAATTTCGGCATTTAAGAAGCGATGAAGGCCGGTATTTTAGCGGGGCACGAGGTCGTGGACCTGCGAGCCGTTCTTTCCGGCGGCAGCTATCATTCGGAAGACTCAAACGAAATGGCGTTCAAGATTGCCGCTTTGATCGCGTTCCAGGAGGCCGCCTGCAACGCGAACCCGGTCCTTTTGGAGCCACTAATGTTGGTGGAAGTTCTTACCCCCGAAGTTTTCGCTGGAGCTGTCATGAACGACCTTAACTCGCGCCGCGGGTTAATTAATGACATGGAACAACGTGCTGGTTTGCAGGTGATCAAAGCCAGCGTGCCCATGGCTGAAATGTTCGGTTATGCAATGTATCTGCGCTCAATCACTCGCGGACAGGCGGATTGTTCGCTCCGCTTCGCCCGCTACGAAGCGGCCCCTCCCAGCGGGGACTCTAGGGCTGGCGAAGCAGGCGTTACCGCCAACATGCCAAAACGCCCGAAACTTGGAGGCGGTCACTCAAGCCTTCCCTTAGATTGAGTGGAGTTCGAAGGGAGGCCCTGGGCCGAGGATCTAGGGAAACTTCGATCAATTGTCTTTCTTGAGTTCTGTCATTCCGAAGCGAAGCGAGGAATCCCCCGGCTGCCGAGAGTCGCCCGATGCTCTCAATCTTTCTCCTGACGACGCCGCGCAGAGAGAAAGCTGGCGAGCTTACCGCGAAGTCGAGGGTATCGGGGTTCCTCGCTGCGCTTCGGAATGACAGGTTGTAGAAATGGAAGAGATCGTAAGAGTTTCCTGGATTAGCACCCCGCAGCGGAAGTAGGATTTGTGTCAGGCCACCGCTTCAGCGGTGGCGTAAGCGCCTTGATGCGGATGCGCCTTCAGGCGCTGGATTTTGAAACCCCGACTCTCACCACGGGCTGTCAATGTGGGTGCTGTGGTTGGATTCTCGTCGCTCGCGCACCCCGGAAGCCCCCAGAGTAAGTCCTTTCAATCCTGAATTCCCGCCCCACTTCCCACAGCCCCACCTCTGCTACCCTAACCCCATGCCGGTCCCGAAACAAAAGCCAGCCTTCACCCCCGACCCGCAGCAAAAGCTTGCTCTCGAGCAAATCTCCGGCCCCGTCCTGGTCATCGCTGGAGCCGGCACCGGCAAAACCACCGTCCTCACCCAGCGCATCGCCCGCCTCATCGAACAGGGCCACGCCAAAGCCGACGAAATCCTGGCCCTTACCTACACCGTCAATTCCGCCGTCGAGATGGCCAAGCGTGTCCAACTCGCCAGCCCGTCCGCGCAAGACGCACATGCCTATACGTTCCACGACTACTGTTTCGACCTCCTCAAGCGCCACGACCGCGGCTTCCAGGTCCTCGACGATACCGACCTCAACATCCTCCTGCGCAAACGGATTCGCCAGCTCAATCTCAAGTACTATGTCCGCGCCGCCCGAGTCGGACAATTTCTCAAAGACCTCCTTGACTTCATGCGCCGCTGCCAGGACGAGCTCGTCACGCCCAGGCAATACCGCGAATATGTAAAACGACTCGAGCGCGGCGAACTCAAAATCCACCGCGTCGCCAAATCCAAAGACGCCGACGAACTCACCGAAGAAGAGGCTCTGGGCCGTTGCCAGGAAATCGCTGGCGTTTTTGAAATCGTCGAAGGCTGGCTCACCAACGAAGGCCTCGGCACGTTCGGCCACATGATCACGCGCGCCCTCGCCCTACTGGAGGCCGATCCAGATCTACTAAAAGAAGAGCAGACCCGCGCCCGCTTCATCCTCGCCGACGAGTTCCAGGACTTCAACTTCGCGCAAATCCGCCTGCTCGCCCTGCTGGCTGGCAAGGATGCCAACCTGTTCGCCGTCGGCGATCCCGATCAAGCCATCTATCGCTTCCGCGGTGCTTCTTCCGGAGCCTTCGATATCTTCCTGCGCCAGTTTCCCGCCGCTAAGGTCATTCGTCTCGAGTGCAATCGCCGCTCGCTCTCGCCCATTCTGGAATGCGCTCACGCTATCATCGACGACAACCCGCCCATCTTCCGCAACGTCGCCAGTCCCGGCATTCCCGGTGGTATTCCTAACGCCCGTCGCCCGCTCGTCTCCGTGCGCGAAGCGGATGCCCTCTCCACGGGCGCTCCGCTCCGTTCCGACCCCATTGAGATCGTTCCCGCCAAGCGTGACCGCGAGGCTGAAGACGTCGCCATGACCATCCAGGCCCGCAAGCGCGCGCTGGCCTGCCCGTGGAGCCACTTCACGGTGCTCTACCGCCAGCACGGGCATCGGGACGAGGTGGTAGCGCAGCTGGCCGATGCCAACATCCCCTTTTCCATGGATTCCATGGACGTGCTTGATACTCCCGAAGTCCGCGACCTGCTCGCCTGCGCCGGTGCTGTCGTCGACCAAGCTGATAGTGGCAGCCTGTTCCGCGTCGCCGCCTTGCCGCAGTTTTCCGTCCAGCCCCTGGAACTCCACGCCGTCATGCGCTCCGCCTCCCGCGAAACCGACCTGTATCGTCTCCTCCCCGATGTTCCCGGCGGATCAGATGTTCTCGCCAAGCTGAACCAGGTTCGCGCTGAGATTGCGCAAAAGTCCAGCAAGTCCGCCTCGGCCCTGCGCCTCATCATCCAGCGCTTCAACCTTCCCGCCGACAATCTCGCCACCAGGGCCTTCGTGGATTTCGTCGCCAACTGGGAAAAGAAAAAGCCGCCCATCACCGAAACCGGCGAACTCGGCGAGCTACTCGAATATCTGCACCTGTTTCGTGAAGCCGACGGTCGCGTCCCGGCCAGCGCCACCACCCAGCGCGATGCCGTCCAGCTCATGACCGCGCACACCGCCAAGGGTCTCGAGTTCCGTCACGTGTTCGTGATTCGCACCGGCGGCGGTTCGTTCCCCGCGTCCTACAAAGAATCGCTGGTCGAGTTTCCAAAAGAACTGCGCGATCCCGAATCCGTCGCCCCCGGTGAGAGCAAGGAACTGCACCAAGAAGAAGAACGCCGCCTCTTCTACGTCGCCATGACCCGCGCCCAGGACACGCTCACCCTCTACGGCACTCCCGGACGCGGCAAAGACCTCACGCCACCCGGCTACCTGCGCGACTTGCTTAAAAACAAAACGCTCACCCGCTGGCTTCGTGAGCGCGAACCGCGTCCAGTGCAGATCGACCTGCTAGCCGAGGCCGAACCCGATTTCGCCCTCGCCTCGCCCTCGCCCGTCTCCGCCTGGATCGCCTTGCAGTTGCCGCAGCCTCCGCAACGCGGCCTCAGCGCCAGCGCCATCGAGAAATACGAAACCTGCCCCCTGCAATTCAAGCTCAGCCGCGATTGGCGCATCCCCGAAGAATCCCACGCCGCCCTTCAGAACGGTGGCGCTATGCATCTCGCCCTTCGCCACTACTTCGACGCCATTCGCTTCGAGCGCCCCGTCACTGCCGCCGACGTCATCCAAATCTTCCGCGACGAATTTGCCAAAGCCGTTATCCCCGACGACTACCAGCGCGAACTCTACCAGCTGCAAGGCGAACGCCAGTTGCAGGATTTTGTCACCGCCGCCGAGCGCGGTCTTCCCGCTGTCCTTCACACCGAGCAGGAATTCACCATCGAACTGGCTGGCTGCAAAATTCGTGGCCGCATCGACCGCATCGACCACCTCGACGACGGCACCGTCCGCATCGTCGACTACAAAACCGGCAAAGCCAAAACCCAAGACGACGCCGACGCCAGCCTCCAGCTTTCCATCTACGCTCTCGCCGCCCAGCAAAAATGGGGCTACCAGGTCAGCGCGCTAGCCTTGCAAAATCTAGAAGACGGCAGCATGCCCGTCACCCGCCGCAACGAGCTCGAACTCA
>JAYWAL010000091.1:0-4945 GCA_043782485.1 Acidobacteriaceae bacterium
AGCGAGCAATGATAAAAGTCTTCTAACACCAGTTTTTGGGCGGCGCAGCACTTCGAGAGAGTGCTCGAGAACTCTGCTCCAATTGCAATTCACGGTAGAGCTGGCGCTTCAGCGCCGCGTTACGGACCCTAAAGAATTGGGGCTTTTAAGCCTCAAATGAAGAGGTGAGAGGTTGATCTGAGAAAGATGTTTTTGCAGCCTGTGAAGTTGCTGAAACGCAACGCCTAGCCCGTTCGCTATACTGAACCTTGCAGCCTTTGCACACAGGTACGCGGACGGGCAGCGACGTTTCAGCGGGCGGGCAGGTTTCGCTGGAAGGCATGCACAGCACTGTTCCTTTGCCCCCAGCCCAAGCTGGGTTCTGGGAGCATTGGCGAGCTTTCGTGGGGCCAGCGATTCTCATCAGCGTCGGTTATATGGACCCCGGCAACTGGGGAACCGACCTGCAAGGCGGGGCGCAGTTCAAGTACGGCCTGTTGTGGGTGGTAGGGCTTGCCAGCCTGATGGCGATTTTTATGCAGGTCATTTCCGCGCGACTCGGCGTGGTGACTGGCAAAGATCTGGCCCAGTGTTGCCGGGATTGGTATCCCGCTTGGACGCGCTGGCCTAACTGGCTGATGTGCGAAGTGGCGATTGGTGCCTGTGACCTGGCAGAGGTGCTGGGTAGCGCGGTGGCGCTCAATCTTCTGTTCCACATTCCCCTGCTGTGGGCGGTGGTGATTACCGGCCTGGATGTGCTCTTGCTTTTGGCGTTGCAGCGCTTCGGGATGCGCATGATCGAGGCCGTGGTTTTGCTACTGGTAGCGACCATCGGCGTTTGCTACTTTATCGAGATTTTTGTTCTGCCTGTTACGCAGCCCCGTTTTGCCGAGATGGGCCGAGCCTTGATTTCGCCGAACTTTCACCACGCGGGAATGCTCTATGTGGCCATCGGGATCATTGGCGCGACCGTCATGCCGCACAATCTTTACCTGCACTCGGCCTTGGTGCAGAGTCGCCAACTGCAAAGGGATGAAGACTCGATCCGGCGTGCCATCCACTTCAACACCATCGATTCCGTAGTCGCGCTGACCGTGGCGTTTCTGGTGAATGCCGCGATTCTGGTTCTGGCAGCCACTGTGTTTTATGGAAAACAGACCGTTGCGGTGGCCGGAGGGCAGGTCGTCCACTTCAGCGCGAATAGTGACTGGATTCGCGTTGCCTTCCTGACGCTGGCACCGCTATTGGGCACAGCCGCTGCCAGCACCCTGTTCGCTGTGGCTTTGCTCGCCAGCGGCCAAAGCAGCACCATCACAGGCACTCTGGCCGGGCAGGTGGTGATGGAAGGCTTCATGCGCTGGCGGGTTCAGCCCTGGGTGCGCCGCCTCATCACACGCTCGCTGGCGATTCTGCCGGCTGTGCTCGTCATCGGGCTGCGCGGCGCGAGCAGCGTTACTGATTTGCTCACGCTCAGCCAGGTCGTGTTAGCTCTTCAGTTGCCTTTTGCCATGTTTCCTTTACTGCACTTCACTAGCTCTCGCTTGCGCATGGGGATGTGGAAGAATGGCTGGACTCTGCTAGTGGCTGGCTGGGCTAGCGCGATCTTGATCACAGCGATGGATCTATTTGGTCTCCGCGACTCGCTGCAAGCGGCGTGGCATGTGGTGTTGGGCGGATGACCTTCAAGCCAATGCTCATCAGCGACATTCCCACGGACGTCCGGAGACTCGCGTCCGGCAGACCGCTAAGACTCCTGGCCCTGATTCTGATCGCAGTTTTCGGGGCTTACGCCCAGGAACCCACCAAGCCTGACCCGCCGTCCGCCAATCCAGGTCGCCCCACCGTCTCGACCCCGGCCACACTGACGCCAGTCGGTTACTTGCAGTTCGAAACAGGCTATCTCGGCGCTTGGCATTCTCCCGGTCTGTCCTCGCAATCCAGCGTGAATGAGGTCGTCAAGTTTTCCGTGGCTCCGCGTCTGGAGTTTTTGCTGGGATACCAGCCATTCGCCCATTCGAAGGACGGACTCCAGTCCAGCAACGACAAAGGAGGCATATCCTTGGGCGTCCAGGGAGTGCTGCTTGCCGGCACTGGCCTCCGTCCCACCATTGCCGCCAGCTTTTCTCACAGCGTCTACAGCGGCAATGCGCCCGATTTGGATATTGGTAGCTTCAGCAACTCCGTCACCCTGCTGGCCAGTGGGGACGTGAACGGATTCCACTACGACGCCAACGTTCTCTTCAACGAAGTCGTCAGCACCGCCCGCCGCGCTCAATTTGGCCAGACACTTTCGGTCTCCCACGGCATTGGAGGGAAGTTCGGGCTGGCCGGCGAACTCTGGCATTTCACCCAACCCTTCCTGCGCAGCAACGCGGTCGGGAACCTGTGGGCGGTGAACTACAACGCGAGGAAGAATCTGGTGTTAGATGGGGGATTCAACCGCGGATTGACGGATACTTCAACGCGCTGGGAAGTATTTGCTGGATTTACCTACCTGCTACCCCACCGAGTTCACTGGCATTGATCAGCAACGGCTTGTTCAAGTCTCACGATTAGAGCTATCGAAAAGGCGATGACAATCAGCGACAGCCAACGCGATGAAGATCTGGAAAAGTGCGATTCGGCGTTCTATAGTGTCGCTTAAGGCTTCAGTGAGCGAATCTACAAGATCATCAGGAAAAGCAGAGATCGTAGGTGTTTTTAGCGCTTCCAGAAGGAATTGAAGCAGGAGTACATACCAACCATGAGAGCACGCGGCATCACCCCACACGAGACCGCGATCATCGAATGGCTTCTCGACAATGCCTATGTCCGCGACGTGACCATCTATCGCAAGAAACCCGTCTAAGCTTTGCAGCTTGTGGGTGGCTGTACCTGCGGATGTGCAAGCCTCGACTTCCAAACAGGAACCGCCGGTTCTGCGGTCATGCTTGCCGACGCAATTGCTGTGTATCCAGATAAGAAGAGAACAGGCCTCATCTTGTGGGGCCGTCACGACGAAATCTCAGGGCTGGAAGTCTACGAATTGGATCCTGTTGCCGACCGCATTCCAGAGACTGTGTATCTCTGCCGATGGGAAGACCTCTCGCGTCGAACCTAGCGCCGCTGAGTCGCGGGGGCTGGGTCCAGGACAATGAGCAGGCCACAAGGCCCACCCCCCATAGCCTAATTGGTACACGTACCAGCGATTTACCCACAAAACCTCAAGTCCCCACCCCACGCGTCTATAATTTCAGCTAGTACCATGCCCATCCTCTGGTTACGCGTTGCGGTGCTGTTCTACGCCGTCGGATTGCTCTACGCCCTGCTCGCGGTCACCCGCGGCCACGAATTTCTGCGCAAAATCGCCCTGCCCGCCATGAGCCTCGGCATGGTCTTCCAATTCGTCGCCCTGGCCGAAGAAGGCCTTCTCAGCCAGCAGTTGCTCACCGCCTCCATCCACAATTCCGAATCGCTGTTGGCTCTGGTAATCATGGCTGTCTTCATGGTCGCATACGCCTTTTACCGCACCCTCTCGGCGGGCATTGTCGCTTTCCCCATTGTCTTTCTGCTCACCTTCATCGCCTCCAGCGGACAGCAGCCGTTTCTCTGGACTTCGGAAGGCCTCCGCCGCGGCTGGCTCTTAACGCACATCGTCTTCATCTTCGTAGGCTATGCCGCGCTGTTCCTCAGCTTCGGTGCCAGCATCCTGTACTTGTTGCAGGAGCGGAACCTCAAAGCCAAAAATGGACTCGGCATTCTCACCAATCTGCCTTCACTCGGCACCATCGATGAACTCGGTTACCGCTCGTTGCTGCTGGGCTTTCCGTTCATGACGCTTGGCCTCATCGCTGGCTCGGTGGTCGCCCAAGCCCGCTTCGGACCCACCTACTTCACCGATTCCAAAGTCCTGCTTTCCATGTTGATGTGGGTCGTCTACCTCATCCTTCTCTACATGCGCTGGAACGCCGGATGGCGCGGCCGCCGCGCCGCTTTTCTCGCCGCCGCCGTTTTCGTGGTCGCCGTCGTCGCCTGGATCGCCAACTATTTCAGCACCATGCATGGGTTCGTGCAGTCATGATGCTTCAGCTCATCGGCATCAACCACAAAACCGCGCCCGTCGAAGTCCGAGAACGCCTCGCCATTCCTGAGGCTCGCCTGCCCGAAGCGCACCAGCACCTCGCGCGCCATCCCGGCATTCAGGAAGGCTTGATTATTTCTACCTGCAACCGCGTGGAGCTGCTTACGTCCGCGCCCGGGGAAGCTGCCGTCGATCTGCGAGAATTCCTGCATGAATATTTCCACGTCAATCCCCGTGACTTCGAGCCCCACCTCTACGAATTCCGCGAGAAAGAAGCCATCCGCCATCTGTTCCGCGTGGCTTCCAGCCTCGATTCCATGGTCGTGGGCGAGCCGCAAATTCTCGGCCAAGTCAAAGATGCCTACACCATCGCTCGTGGCGTCGGCTCGGTGCAGGGTAACCTCGACCCTCTAATTTCCAGAGCCTTTGCCGTCGCCAAAAAAGTCCGCACTGAAACCGCCGTCGGCAGCTCTTCTGTCTCCATCGCCTCAGTCGCCGTCGAACTGGCCAAAAAGATCTTCGGGTCTCTACGCGGAAAGAGTGTGTATTTAATCGGTGCTGGCAAAATGATCGAACTCGCCGCCCGCCACCTCGTCTCGCACGGCGCAACCACCATCTTCGTGGCCAACCGCACCTACGACCGCGCCGTCGAAATCGCGGAAAAGTTCAACGGTCAGGCCATGCGCTTCGAAGATCTCTACAACACCGTCGACCGCGCCGATATCGTCATTAGCTCCACCGGCGCTCCGCACACTATCTTTCGCCGCGAACACGGCGAAAAGTTCCTGGCCCGCCGCAAGAACAAGCCCATGTTCTTTATCGATATCGCTGTCCCTCGCGATGTCGATCCCGGACTCAACGACCTCGAAGGCATTTTCGTCTACGACATTGACGACCTTCAGCAAG
>JAYWAL010000092.1:0-12911 GCA_043782485.1 Acidobacteriaceae bacterium
AAGTCAGGCTTGTACGGGCTTGAGAGTGCGGGTTTTCGGGGTTTCCAAAAAGGCTCTCCGGCAACCGGCGAGAATGGGGCTACCTTGCAACTCTTTGACGCTGACGATCACGAGATTGAGATCCACGTGGCGACTGCGAACCCAACCCTCGCCCCCGTGACCCAAGCCGACCTGAATCGCATCCTGCAGACCCTGCGCCGTATTGATGCTGCACCTGACCAAGGTGCGCAGTCGCCCCAACACGCAGCTTCCCCGCCGCCCTCAACGCGCCGGAGCTGAGAAGGCATCGTCCCCCCCGGAACTGGGGGGATCGTCGTATGGGCCTTCAATTTCACCGTGCAAGTAGGAGCCTGTCTCCACGCGTCCGTTCGGTTCATACCAGGGTTCGCAAGGAGTGGATTCTGCCTGCGCCCAGCGCACGTTGAACTTCCCGACAATTCTCTGCAACTCCACGGCCAGCGCTGAGAGTTCATGGACTGCGGTAGCCGACTCCTTGGCCCCGGCCACCGTGCCCTGGGTGATAGCAGCAATCTGCTCGATATTGGCGCTGATCTCTTCGGTGGCAGCTTGCTGCGCAGCGGCGGCGCTGGCAATCGCCGTAACCATGGTTCCGGCGGCTTCCGAAGTTTGAATGATCTGCTGCAAGGACGCGCCCGCCCGGGTGGTGGACGCGACGCCCAACTGGACTTGCTCGGTCCCGGACTGAATCAGTTCCACAGCGCCCTGGGTCCCGGTCTGAATGTTCTGAATCATCTGTGCGATTTCCTTGGTGGCCCGGCGAGTGCGCTCGGCCAGTTTGCGAACCTCATCGGCCACCACGGCGAAACCGCGGCCGTGTTCACCGGCGCGCGCAGCTTCAATGGCGGCGTTCAGGGCGAGCAGGTTCGTCTGGTCGGCAATGTCGTCAATCGTACCAATAATTTCTCCAATCTGGTGGCCGCTCTTGCCGAGTTCCTCGACCCGCTTGGCGGTCTGGGCCACTGAATCGGAGATGACACGCATTTTGACCAACGTGTCTTCGACGATGACGCCGCCCTGGCGGGCCGTGTCCGCGGCTTTGCGGGAGGCGTCGGCGGCATGGCTGGAGTTTTCCGCGACTTCCGCCACGGTGGACGACATGCCCTGCATGGCTTGCGCTACCTGATCGGTGCGTCCCTTTTGGAACTCGGCACCCTGAGCCTGGGATGAGGCGTTGGCGGAAAGCTGCTCGCTGGCCGTGGCGATGCGCTCAATGCTGATGGACACCGAACCAATCATTTCGCGAAGGTTGGCTTGCATTTCGTTGATGCTGCGGGCCAAATCCCCGATTTCATCGGCGGCGTGGAAGGGCAAGTCTTCATGGGTCAAGTCGCCGGCGGCGATTTTCCGCGCGACCAGCACCACGAGCTGAATCGGCCGCGCAATCAGGCGGGTGGTGAACATGGCCATAAACAAGCCCAGCGCCACCGTGAACAAGCTCATGGCCGCAACCCACCATAGGGAAGCTTGGTAGGTGCGGGTGCTGGCGGCGCTGGCATCGGTTGCCCCTTTTACTTTTAGGTCGAGGGTGGCCTGAACGTCATCCATGGCCTGGCTAAAATTACCTTGCGCGGTTCCCAGTACCTCCGCGATGGCATTGGGTGTTTTGTTATCGCGGATCATGGCCAGGATGGTCTGGGTTTCGGCTCGGCACTGATCCACGTCCTGCTGGATGACGTCGAGCTGTTTCCGTTCGTCGACCGTTAAGGCCTGTGGTTTGAGTTCGGCGAGGGCTTTCTCGACCGCCGCCATCCCGGCATCCATGTTGGCCGTGCGCAGGCTGCGCTCGTCGGCATCGCCGGTAAACACGTAGGACATTTCCGATATGCGATAACGGAACAGCCCCGCCTTCAGATCGAAGAGACTCTTCATGGCGGGAATTCGATTCTGGGTGATGTCAACCGTGGCTTTGTGCACAGCGGCCAACTGTGCCAACGCGAACACCGCCAGCAGGACCGTCAACGTCAGGACGCTGATGAAAGAAAGCAACTGTTTGGTGCCTAATTTTCGGTCCAGGAACCACTTCACGTTGATCCTCCCTGAAGCCCCGCCTCAGCCCGGCCATCCGCGGGCGGAAACAGGACCCTCCAGGTAAGCTATCGGCAGGAAATGTAAATACAGCAGGTGGGTGGGATGGCGCGGGACGATCCCGCGCAAAAGCAGTCCCGTGCGGGGATTGGGAATCACCGCGAGGCTTACCCGCGCTGGCGAATCGAGAGCGAAATCCGTTTACTTGCTGTCGCCGTCGTGGGCGCGGTCGCCAGCGGAGGCCGACTGTTTGGCAAGCGCCGCCGCGCTAATGGTGACTCGATCCTGCGGCACTCGATCCTTCGGCACTCGATCCTGCGGCACTCTGCCCTGCGGAGCCGCTGCCGACTGGCTTGCTAGCGCTGGATTCCTTTGTGCGCTGTCGGTCGCCTCAATTTTCTGCACAGCCGCGCTGGCATGCACGGCACGGATGGGGTCAATGGCCATAAAAGCACCTCCACCCCATCCATCGGCCCATTCGCATAAAACTTTAGGCTAGGCCGAGACCCTCAGCCCGCCCGCTACCGGCACCGGGCCTCCGCCTAAATCCGGAACCGCTCCATACAGGCGAAAGTCTTGCAGCAACGACGTGTAGCTTCGCTGCGCCGCGGACACATTGCCCAACTGCAAACTCTGACCCAGCTGCGCCAGCAGTTGCGCAATCCCAGGCCGACCGCCCGGAGTACCGTCAAGATCCTGCGACCCGACCTGCCCTCCCAAACCCACCTGCGCTCCCAAGCCATGGCGAGGCTGCCGCGCGGCTCCCACGCCGCCGGACAACTCCGGTTCCAATACCTTGAAATCCGCTCGCGCCGCGGAAAGGCTCCCGCTCCGCAGGTCTTTTCCCAACTGCTGAAATTCCTGTTCCGCTTGTTGAATGCTGTTATGACCCTTCGGGGCAAACGCCCCGGAGAAAAAACTCGTGGCTGCAATTCCGGCGACCGACATGGCTCCCACTCCTATTCTGTGAGCTGAACTCACTTGCGGAAGTCTTTGTGCAAATTCATGGCCAATTGATTCAGTTGAATTTGTCATCCCGACCGGAGCAGAATCGCCGGTTTTCAGGCGATTCTGCGAAGTGGAGGGACCTGCTTTTGACCCGAGAAACACTGAATTAGAGTCTGCCTAGGCAAGAACGACCCTAGGCCCCGAGCCGTCCGCTCGGCAGCTCTTGCCCGGCTACCGCCCCCGGAAATGGAACGTCAGCCGCCCCGTGAACTCCCGCGGTCGGCCCACATGCGTCCCTGAAAAAATGCTGCGAAAATTGTACAAATACAATCGGTCCGTAAGATTATTCACCCCAAATTGCAGTGAAACCGGGTGTTGCGATTCCTTGAACAGCTCGTACCCAGCCGCCAGGTTGAACAACGTCCGCGGCTTAATTCGTCCGCGGTTGAAGTCCAGTTCCGCGGCAATGCGCGGATCAATTTCCCCGCTAGTGGCGTCGCCGGGATCGATTTCCGAAGGCACGCCGCTATCAAACCGTCCGGTGAACGTGGTCCAGAGTCCCGACTTTCGCGCGTAAGTCACGCCAAACTGGCCTTCGTTGCGCTCGTCCTGGTCGCCGGGAAATCTCAAATTCGGAATCAGCTGATTGCCCGAACCAATCGGCAACCCGCCCGTGACGGGCGTGGTTCCGATCGCCTTCGAATTGGCGTAGCTCAGGTAGCCGCCGAGGCCGTGGTAGGCCCGCACATCGAGGCGGGCCTCGAGGCCGCGTACATCCCCGCGCGCAATGGTCAGCGGGAAAACGATTCCGGTCTCCAGGAACTGCTCATCGTCGGGAAAGTTGCGGGCGTTCTTGACGTAGCGCGTCAGATCCAGGCGAATGTGCCTGGTAATCTGCTGTTGCAATCCTAGTTCGTAAACGTTTTGCCACTCGGGCGGAACCGGACGGTACGGCGTCCCCGGCGGAAGAAACACTTTCGCTTCCGGTGCCGAGGCCAGCAGCAGGTTCTCAATTGCGGGAGTTTGGAACATACGGTTGTACGACGCGCGCACTACCGTTCCTGTCTTCTCGAAATAATAAGCCACGCCCACGCGCGGGCTGGCCGCGGCATTCTTGGCCAGCAAACTATACTTGTCGAGCCGCAGACCAAAATCCAGCGTCAAATGCCGGATGCGGATGCGATCCTGCCCGTAGCCGCCCAGTTCATAGCCGCTGCGCTTGCTGTGAAAGCGGAACGGGTTGTCGAGAGGAAACTGCGACGCCGGATTCGTTGGATCGGTCAGAATCGCGGGATCCGTGGCCGCCAAAACAAAATTCTCGCCCAATCCCAGACGGTGGCCCTGCACCCCGAACTTTAAGGAATGACGCCCCCATTCGTGGCTCAGACTGGCATGTGCGCCCTCCGTCTCCGTGCGGTCGTGCACGCCGACGAAATATGGCGTGCCGGTCTGATTTGGATCGAGGAAACGCCCAATGCTGGCTCGACGGTACACAAGAATTTCGCTCAGCGTGTTGTTGCTCAACAGATGAGTCCAACCCAGGGACTCAGAGTCGTCTCGGCGCTCCTGGCGCTGCTTTTGCCCCGCATCCTGCTGGTCTTGCGTATTCGCCACCTGAAAATCTGTGCCGTTGGTGGAAAGATTCAAGTGGAGAGAATCACGCTCAGTTGGCGCAAAATCAAAACGCGTGAATACCTGCGCCGCCCCACCCGCGTTGTGTACGCTGACGATTTGCGGAGGATCGAGATAGCGCCGCGTCCGGTTCGTCTGCGAACTCAGGAACACGCCAACCTTCTTGTGCAGATTGCCGCTGACCTCCAGATTCGCCCCGCCACTATCAAACGACCCTCCAAATAGTGAAACGGACCCATTCCACGGCGCGTTCAAGCCGGACTTCGTATCTACGGTGACAACCGCTGACGTCCGCCCGGCAAACTCCGCGGGAAGGTTCCCGGTCACAATGTCCGACGAATGCAAGTCGTCTTCATCGAGCGCCGTCGAAAACACGCCTGACATGTTCTCGAAAATGGGCACGCCATCGACCACATACTGCACCTGACCCTCCGAGCCGCGCACATGCAAGCGTCCGTTCTCTTCCGGAACAACCCCTGGCACGGACTCCAGCAAACTCGACAACGCGACCTGCGGCTGCGTGCTCGGACTGCGTTCGACTTCTTCCTCTTCAATGTCATGATGCGTGGTCGTCGATGCCGTTTCCAGCAGCGGCGCGCGTTCGGTCACCACCACGGACTCTTTCGTTTGCGACACCACCAATTGCAGATTCAGAGTCAGCGGCACGCTCGACTTCAGGTGCTCGGTGCGGATGGCTGGCTGGAAGCCCCGCGCCTCAGCCGTCAGCGTGAACTGCGCAAAGGGCACGCTATTAAAAGCGTAGCGCCCCTGCTCGTCCGCCACAGTGGTCACGGAATAACCGGAAAGCTGGCTCCCCAGCCGCACAATGGCATGGGCCATAACAGCCCCGCTAGGGTCGGTCACCGCTCCACGCACTGTTCCCACCCCGGCAACGGCCACGCCCGACAACACAAGCAGTGCGACGATCACAACCAGACTCCGGCGCCACAATTTCAAAACGTACATGCAACCTCTCCGTCTCCCGCCAACATTCTAAAGCTCACTTCTCAGAACGCATTTCTGAAAGCGCATTTCGGAAGCCGCATCCCGAATGCGCATCCCTCAAGACGAAAGCTCCGAAAAATAACTCGTCAGTTATTAACGTATTCGTTAATAACGAAATATGCATAAATCACAGGGAAAACAGATTCGAATCGGGGCAAGGGCTTCAGCCCTCCCGGCTTGAACCCGTAAGCCTAATCCAGCTCTTCGCACGAAGCATTGCTGTATCTTAAAAGTTCTGTAAATTCCGTTGCCAGGACGCAACCGATTGCACCGTTTTGGGTGCACTAGGGGCAAACCTGCTTCGCCCTTTACTCCTGCTTCGCCCTATACTTCATCCGCAAATCACGGCATTCTAAAGACTCCCACATGATCCAACTCACACGCGCAGGCAAGCGGTTCGGGCACAAGCTGCTGTTCGACGGCGCAGATTGGCAAATCAATCCCCGCGACCGCGTCGGCCTGGTCGGAGCCAACGGCACCGGCAAGACCACCCTCCTGCGCGTCCTGGCGGGCCTGGAATCACTCGACTACGGCTCCCACCAGGGGATGAAAAGCATTTCCGCTGGCTACCTGCCTCAGGACGGCTTGGCCCTCAGCGGGGACACCGTCTTCGCCGAGTGCATGAAGGTTTTCAATGACTTACGAGCCATGGAACAGGAGATGGAAACCCTCTCCCACAGCCTGGCCGAACTCGACCCCGCCAGCGCCGAATATACCCAGGCGTCCGAGCGTCTACACCGTCTTCAGGACGAATTTCGCTTGCGGGATGGCTACGCCCTCGAAGCCAAAGCCGGGGCCGTCCTGGGCGGTCTGGGCTTCAGCAAAGGGGATTGGGCGCGACGCACGGAAGAGTTCTCCGGCGGCTGGCAAATGCGCATTGCCCTGGCCAAATTGCTGCTTCAACAACCGAATTTGCTCCTGCTCGACGAGCCCACCAACCACCTTGACCTCGAAGCCCGCAATTGGCTGGAAGATTACCTCCACAACTACCCCCACGCCTTCGTTTTAATCTCCCACGACCGCTTTTTCCTGGACGCGACGGTCGACCAGATCGCAGAAATCTGGAATAAGAAAGTGTATTTCTACAGCGGCAACTACGCCAAGTATCTGGACCAGAAAACCCAGCGTTTTGAACAACTTACGGCCGCCGCCAAGAACCAGCGCGAACGCATTGAGCAGCTGGAAATCTTCATCAACCGCTTCCGCTATCAGGCGACCAAAGCCAAACAGGTGCAAAGCCGGATCAAAGAGCTGGAAAAGATTGAGCGCATTGAACTTCCGCCCGAAGAGAAGACCATCCACTTCACCTTTCCGCAGCCAAAGCCCAGCGGGCGGGCGGTGGTGGAACTGGTCGGCGCGGGCAAAAGCTATGGGCCGAAGCAGGTGCTCGAAGGGGTGGACCTGGTAATCGAGCGCGGCGACCGCGTGGCGCTGGTTGGCGTGAACGGGGCGGGTAAGTCCACTCTAATCAGACTGTTAGCCGGAACCGATGCGCTCACCGCAGGCGAATTCAAGCTCGGCCACAACGCCGAACCGGGCTACTTCGCGCAGGACCAGTACAAAGAGCTCGATACTGAAGCCCGCGTTCTCGAAGACCTCGGCCAATTCTCCCCGGTCTCGACGCAAACCGAGCTGCGGAGCCTACTCGGCTGCTTCCTCTTCCGCGACGACGATGTTTTCAAGCCGATTGGCGTCCTCTCCGGCGGCGAGCGCAACCGCTACGCCCTGCTGCGGATGCTGTTGCGGCCCACCAACTTTCTGTTGCTCGACGAGCCGACCAACCACCTCGACATGCGCGCCAAAGACGTTCTGCTCGACGCGCTACTCAAATACACCGGAACGGTAGTCTTTGTTTCCCATGATCGTTATTTCATCGACAAGCTGGCGACACGAGTCTTTGAAGTGGCGGACGGGCATGTGCACATCTTCCCGGGAAATTACGAAGACTACCTGTGGCGGAAGCAGCACGGGGATGGCGCGAACGGCTCAGCGCAGGGGGCACAATCCAGCCCCGCGGTGGCGAGCGCCCAGTCAAGCATATCCAGCAACGGCCACGTGTCGGCGGCGATTCCAGAAAACGCAGAGGCAAAAACCAAGCGCCTCAACCCTATCAAGCGGAAACAAATGGAACAACGCTCCCGGGAAATCGAAGACGACATCGCCCGCGTCGAAGCCGCGATTGCCATCTGCGAAAGCAGCCTGCTGAACTACGTGAGCGCGGAAGAGACTAAACGGCAGAATCTCGATTTGGAAAAACGCCGCGAAGAACTTGCGAGTCTCATGACGGAGTGGGAAGACATTGGGCAAGCGCTGGAGGCGGGCTAATCAAGGCCTGTGGAGGCACGGGCGTCCCCGCCCGTGCTCAAAACCGCAAGTTCCTAGCCCCAATCAAGCCTCGGCGAACCCATTTGACCCGCAAGTTCGACCATCCTTTTCTCGGCGGATATTTCTCCGAATCCGCAAACCTCATCACCTGCTGGACAATTCGGTAATTTCTGTCTATACTGAAATTACAGTACTGGAGGAATCCATGACTCTCTCCAAAGCCGCCCGCGAATTCATTCTGCACTGGGGCGAGATGGGCAACCGCTGGGGCGTCAACCGTACCGTCGCCCAAGTCCATGCCCTGCTCTACCTCTCACCGGAACCGCTCACCGCCGAAGATATCGCCGACACGCTTTCCGTGGCTCGTTCCAACGTCAGCACCAGTCTGCGCGAATTGCAGAACTGGCAATTGGTCCAGCCCGCGCACCAGATGGGCGACCGGCGCGACTTCTTCTCCACGTCGCAGGACGTTTGGCAACTATTTCTCACGATCATCCAGCAGCGCGTGGAACGCGAAATTGAGCCGACCATTGCCGCGCTCAACCGGCTCGCCATCGAAGCCCACGCGGAGAGGCAGCCCGAGGTGACTGAGCGAATCGCCGGCATGCACGCCTTCCTGCGCGAGTTGCATGGCTGGTATCAGCAGGTGTCGAAACTGCCTCCCAGCACGCTGCGCAGTCTGGTCCGAATGGGGGCAGGGATCACCAGATGGCTGCCGACCCCGCGCAAGACCAAGGGGGAGAAATGATGGCCCAACCGATTGAAGTGGTTAGGGATGCAAGTGTTCTCATACTGGATCATGCAGCCACTTACGCGCCGTCTGAGCAACCCATCGGCCTCGAGCAATACTACAGCGAGGCCGGCCCGGACTACGCCGCCTGGAGCCGCGAGTTCAACATGCACTTCGGCTACTATCGCGCTGGCGCGAACCCTCTGCGCCGGGAAGCCATGCTGGAACAGATGAATGCGGAGGTGCTGGCGCGTTTGAAGCTGGGCGCGACCCCGGAACCGCGACTGCTTGACCTCGGCTGCGGGCTGGGTGCCACGCTCCGCAGCTTTGCGCGTCGCCTGCCTCACGCGCAATTGCTGGGAGTGACGCGAGTTCCGTGGCAGGTGGAGCGCGCGCGTGAACTCAACGAAGCCGCTGGGTGCGGCGACCGGGCGCGCATCCTCGAAGGCGACTACGAAGGCACGACTCTGCCGAGCGCCGCCTACGACGGCGTGTATGCCCTGGAAAGCAGTTGCCATGCGCACGGCAATGATAAAGCCGCGTTCCTGGCCGAGGCACACCGCCTGCTGCGGCCCGGCGGACGACTCGTGGTCGCAGATGGCTTTCTCGCCGGAGGCCGGTTCGTGAGTGCGTTCCATAATCGAATCTATCGCAGACTCTGCGAGTGCTGGGTGGTCGAAGAGTTCGCGCATCTGGACCGCTTCACGGCACAGCTGGAACAGCTTGGCTACGCCGACATCACCATTGAGCACTTACAGCTCCGCGTTGCGCCTTCGGTAGCTCACGTCCCCTGGGTCACCTTAAAGTTCCTGCTTACCGATGTTGTGTTCGGCAGACGGAAGATGACCCGGGCGCGCTGGAACAATGTGCTGGCACCCGTTCTACTTCCGCTGGTCAGCGCACCACTCGGGCCGATGACCTATTGCATGATCACCGCGAAGAAACGCTAGGGGCTTCTGACCCAGCGGGTCCGTGTTTTCTGTTTCCGCCCCTGCGATTTCCCTCGTGCACTCACGTCTCCGTTTACATCGCCGCCAGATCGTAGCGATCCAAATTCATCACCTTGTTCCAAGCCGCCACGAAGTCCTCCACGAACGCTTCCTTCGAGTCGTCACTGGCATAGACCTCCGCAAGCGCTCGCAGCTGCGAGTTGGAACCAAACAACAGATCGACACGCGTGCCCGTCCACTTGATTTCTCCCGTCGCCCGGTCCAGCCCATCAAACACGCCTTCGGAGGCCGAGGAAGGCTGCCACTTCGTCTTCATGTCGAGCAGGTTGACGAAGTAATCATTGGTCAGCGTCTCAGGACGGCTGGTGAGGACCCCGTGTTTGACCTGCCCAAAGTTCGCATTCAGCGCACGCATGCCGCCGATAAGAACCGTCATCTCGGGAGCCGTGAGCGTTAGCAACTGCGCCCGATCCACCAACAGTTCCTCCGCCGATAGGGTCTGACCGCTGCGGAGATAGTTGCGGAAACCATCGGCCACCGGCTCGAGCGGAGCGAAGGAGTGTACGTCCGTCTGCTCCTGTGAAGCATCCGTGCGTCCCGGCGCGAAGGGAACCTTCACGTCGTGCCCGGCCTTCTTCGCAGCGGCCTCGACGGCTGCGCAGCCGCCCAGGACGATCAGATCCGCCAGCGATACCTTCTTCCCACCGGATTGCGTGCTGTTGAAATCGCGCTGGATCGCACCCAGCGTTTCGAGAGCCTTCGCCAGTGCAGCCGGCTGGTTCACTTCCCAATCTCTTTGCGGCATAAGGCTGATGCGCGCGCCGTTCGCCCCGCCACGCTTATCCGAGCCGCGGAACGTCGACGCCGACGCCCAGGCCGTGGTAACCAGTTGGGAGATCGAGAGTCCGGAGGCGAGGATCTTGGCCTTCAAGGCAGCGATGTCCTGCTCGCCAATCAGCGCATGATCCACTGCGGGAACAGGGTCCTGCCACAGCAACGGCTGGGCGGGTACCAGCGGGCCCAGGTACCGCACGTGGGGTCCCATGTCGCGGTGCGTCAGCTTGAACCAAGCCTTAGCAAAGGCATCCGCGAACTCATCCGGATGCTCATAGAACCGCCGCGAAATCTTTTCGTACGCGGGATCGAATCGTAACGAGAGGTCCGTAGTCAGCATGGCGGGCGCATGACGCCGGGAAGGATCGTGCGCATCCGGCACCGTACCGGCACCGCCGCCATTTTTCGGTGTCCACTGGTGCGCACCGGCCGGGCTCTTGGTCAGTTCCCACTCGAAGCTGAACAGGTTCGTGAAGTAGTTGTTGCTCCACTTCGTGGGCGTTGTGGTCCAAGTAACTTCCAGGCCGCTGCCAATCGTATCGACCCCTTTTCCTGTTCCAAATTTGTTGTTCCAGCCAAGGCCCTGCTCTTCGATTCCCGCCGATTCCGGCTCCGAGCCCACCAGCTTCGTGTCGCCAGCGCCGTGAGTCTTGCCGAAGGTGTGACCGCCGGCAATCAGCGCAACCGTCTCTTCGTCATTCATCGCCATGCGGAGGAACGTCTCGCGAATATCGCGTGCCGCGGCCAGGGGATCCGGGTTCCCATTCGGCCCTTCCGGATTCACATAGATCAAGCCCATCTGGACCGCCGCAAGCGGATTGTCGAGCTGGCGATCGCCGCTGTAACGCTGGTCGCCCAACCACTTGCCTTCCGGCCCCCAGAAAATGTCTTCTCCCGGTTCCCAAACATCTTCGCGCCCGCCGCCAAAACCAAAGGTCTTGAAACCCATCGAGTCCAAAGCCACGTTCCCGGCCAGTACCATCAGGTCGGCCCAGGAAAGCTTCCGGCCATACTTTTGCTTCACTGGCCACAGCAGCCGCCGAGCTTTGTCCAGGTTCACGTTGTCCGGCCAGCTGTTGAGCGGCGCAAAACGCTGTGTTCCGGAACCGGCACCGCCACGACCATCGCCAATGCGGTACGTACCGGCGCTGTGCCACGCCATACGAATTAAGAACGGCCCGTAGTGGCCATAGTCGGCTGGCCACCACTCCTGCGAGTCCGTCATCAGGGCTGTTAGGTCCTTGATCACTGCATTCAGGTCGAGGCTCTTAAACTCTTCCGCGTAGTTAAACTTCGCGTCCATCGGATCAGACAAAGTAGAGTTCTGGTGCAGGATCTTGAGGTTGAGCTGATTCGGCCACCAGTCGGCATTCGTTCTGGCTCCGGCTGCGGTAGGTTGAAACGGGCACTTCGCTTCGGTCGACATGATGTTTCCTTCCTTAATTAGAACGGGGACTAAACTACGAACTCGTCTGATTCATTAAAAGCATTTACGCCGAGGCATGGCAGCGCGGACAGATACCGAACACCTCGACCAACGGCTGCGTCACATCAAAACCAGCCGGAAGTTGCGGGGCCAGCTTTTTGAAATCGATGAAATCACCTTCAATATCCTGCACGGATTTGCAGCGAGAGCACACCAGATGGTGGTGCGGCTTGAGATTGCCATCCACGCGCAACGTGGACGCATGTGGCGTGACCTCGCGCAACAACCCGCATTCGATGAACAGGCGCAAATTGTTATAGATCGTGGCGAGAGAAATGGATGGAATGCGACGCCGAACCGCGGCGTAAATATCTTCCGGAGAATAGTGCCCGTGGGAAGCGACGACGGCTTCGTAGACCACTTGACGCTGGTGCGTCACCGCCAAGCCATGCTTGTCGGCCAGTTCCCGGAACTGTTCATGAGTGAGGCGCATGATTATTGAATAAGAATGATTATAAAACGATAAATCGCCGTGTCAACTACTTTCGTTCAGGCTTCTCCACAGATACATCGCCGCATACGCGCGCCAGGGGCGCCAGGCCTCGGCGCGCTGTTCCAGTTCGCGAGGAGTCTTCAACGTCAAGGCTTTCAGGAGGCCGAGGTCGCTGGAAGGAAACGCATCGGGCTCGCCCAATGCGCGCATGGCCACGTATTGAGCCGTCCAGTGGCCAATGCCGGGAATTTCGAGCAGGCGTGTCAGGATCGTTTCATAATCTAAATACTTATCAAAGCCGATCCTGCCATCGCGTACCGCGCGAGCCAGCGAGTGGATCGTCTCCACGCGAGCTCCGGTCAGGCCAATATTGCCGAGTGGGGCCTGGGCCAAAGCTTCCGGAGTAGGAAACAAATGCGTCAGGCCCGCTGGCCCGTTGCAGGGCTTCCCGAAACTCGCGGCCATACGACCGGCCAGCGTCGTTGCTCCCTTCACCGTCACCTGCTGACCAAGAATGGCGCG
>JAYWAL010000093.1:0-33084 GCA_043782485.1 Acidobacteriaceae bacterium
CAGCTCCAGCCCTTGGGCGAAGCTCAGGTCATCGGTGACGCGGTGGAAGTCCCATGAAGTCTCTGTGGTGTTGACGTCGAGGTTCTTGAAAAACAGGATTTTTCCCGTGAAGCGCATCAAAAAATGGCTGAGCACCCAGTTGCCGTCGGGAAGATCGCCCTGTTCGATCAGAATGCGGCCGCCCTTGTCGAGGTGGCCCAGGATGCCCCAGCCAAAGGCCACGTCTTTTTCCAGAGCACCATCGATGCGCGCGAGGCGTTGCCTTTGTGGGTCAAGTAAGAGCGTTCCGGACATGCCGGTGAGCAACTGCTCAACCTTGGTGGGCGGATCGTAGCCGGGGTTGGGGCGAAATTTTACGCGAACTAATTCTTCGCCCTTGTGGCCCAAACCCGCCGTGGCTGGCTCGAACCCGTCGTATTCGTAAAGCAAGGCCTTCGGCATGGCGCGCAGCACGCGGTTGAGCCGCTCGCGATTGTCGTGCTCTTCCCGCTGCTTTTTACGGAGCTCGTCCGGGTCGTTCACAAAGCGATTGACACGGGTGTCTTCGTTCTGGCGGCCCTCGTCGGTCATAGGCTCGTCGTTATAAGAGAGTACGCGGCCGGCGATGGCCTCATTGGTCTCGACCATGAGCTTGGTCTCGAGAATATGCACAGTTTTGCGGCGCATCAGGAACATGTATTTGGGCGGATGGGTGACGGCATCCAGTTCGTGCTGAATGCACTGGCTGACCATTTCCACGGCGGGCGCGGAGGGCAATTGCGCCCCCTGCGGTCGCGGGGCTCGACCGCTGGCAAAAGTCGATGTCGAAGCGCAAAGCACGCCCACCAGCAGCACCGGCACGGCCCTGAGCCATCCTTTGAGTAGAAACGCCATAGGCTTCGCGATGCGAATCTCCACCCTAACTTAGACGACCTTAATTTAGACGACGTGGGGGCCGCATAAGTTGCTGAACTAGATGCCTAAAACGGAAGGGTGATACCCAAAAGTCGACACCCAAAACGCAGAAATACCCGGTCTGCGACTCTTCGTTTGCTAGCAATCCGCCTTCCGTTTGGCCCGCGAGCAAGTCTTTTCGCCAGGCATGGGTTAGAATCGGAGTTCGCGATCTACCCAGGAGAGTTCCGCATGGCTGAAACTGCGCGCGAAGTGGCTCATATCGGTAAATCTGTCATCATCAAGGGTGAGCTTTCTGGCAGCGAAGACCTTTTCATTGACGGCGAAGTGGAAGGCTCCATCGAACTCAAGCAGAATTCTGTGACCATTGGCCCCAATGGCCGGGTGAAAGCCAAAATCACCGCCAAGACCATCGTCCTCGAAGGCAAAGTCAACGGCAACGTTTTCGGCTCCGAGCGCGTGGAACTGCGCGAAGCGGCGGTGGTGAACGGCGATATTGTGACCAAGCGCCTGGTCATCGCCGAAGGGGCCTTCTTCAAGGGATCGGTCAACCAGGAAGGGGAACCCGCGTCCTGATTTTCCGCGGGGGCCGTCCTCCCACACATTCATGAAATGGTTTCGCGGTTCATCTCCGGATTCTAAAAAAGAAACACTAGCTCCTCCCCAGCGCGGATCGCGCCGGTCGAGCGGCATGGGGCAGGTGTGGAATACGCTCTCCTCGCAGGAGGGCCTCTGCATCCTTGATCTCGGCGCCACCTCCGCGTCGAACATCCGCCTGCTCACCGAAATGGGCCACCGCATCTACAGCGAAGACCTGCTGGTGGCCTCGACCGATCCGGCGCTGGTTTCGCTCGATGATTCCGGCAACCGCGTCTTGGACGCCAACGCCTTCCTGGCGGAAAATCTGGTCTACACCCCGGGCCAGTTTGATTGCGTCTTTGCCTGGAGTTTTGCCGACTACATGGAAGAACCGCTGGTCAAGCCCGTCATGGAGCGACTCTGGTCGGTGATGAAGCCGGGCGGCGTGCTGCTGGCGTTCTTCCACATGAAAGATGCTGGCCCCGATGCTCCTTGTTATCGCTACCACCTGACCGCGGGCGACATGCTAGAAACCCAGGTTCTGGTGGCGGGAAAATCCGGTGGCTTCAAGCTGCAACGCGTCTTCAACAACCGTCACATCGAAGGCCTATTCCGCGATTTCTCTTCCATCAAATTTTTTTTGGCGCGGGACAACATTCGCGAGGCCTTGGTCATTCGGTAAGAAACCCGCTGCGCCCGCCGCGGTTGCGATCAATGCTTCCAAGCGATCGCTCCCATGCGATAGAGGTACTGTTGCGTTACCTCAACGCTAGCCGCGCTGCTGGCACCGAGCATGCTCCGCATCTCCGCCACCGTGTACGCCCGTCGGACCGAAGCTGGCGCATCGTGCCGCGTCAGTCGACTCCGATAGATCACGCGACCCGCCCAAGCCAGTCCATAGTGAATGGGATGCCGCACCAAATCATTGATGACCACCGCCCAGCGTGCCACCCGCAAAGCCTCATTGGCATAGGCCAGAACGGCTTTCGGCTCCAAATGATGGGCGAACAAACAGCAGGACACAACGTCAAACGCGCCATCGCGAAACGGCAGCGCCAAAGCATCTCCGACCACCCCTGGCGCGCCTCGCCCAAGATGGCCTTCCACACGATCCAGCAACGTGACCTGGACCTGGATGCCGCAATCGCGCAAAACCTTGCCAGCTCTTAAAGGAACTTCACCAAATCCCGCCCCAGTCTCCAGAATCCGCAATTCGGTTTGCCCGGTCCGCGCCAGCACCTTCCGCAAAAGGGCCAAGGAAGTCGCTTCGCCCCCAAACCAGTGGTTCATCGATTGCATGTCGGTCAGCGACGCCGCAATCTCTCTTGCGGACCCCTCGCCCGTATCGATCATCTCGTCCACGGTCACGCGCTTCATAGATAGTTTTTACGCACAGACGACCGTGTCTGCTAAACCTCGGCCAGTTCTTCTTCCAGCAGTTGCTTTTTGTAGAGCTCAGTGTAGTATCCATCCCGAGCCAGCAGTTCGTCATGCGTGCCCAGCTCCACAATCCTACCGGAATGCAGTACCGCGATCCGATCCGCGTTCCGCACACTGGAAACGCGATGGGAAATGAAAATTGTCGTGCGTCCGCCCATCACTTCGCGCAAATGGCCCAGAATCCTGTCTTCCGTCTGCGTGTCCACGCTGGCCAGCGCGTCATCCAGTACCAGAATCCTCGGATCGCGAATGATGGCCCGCGCAATCGCAGTTCGCTGTTTCTGGCCGCCAGAGAGCGTAATGCCGCGCTCGCCCACCAGCGTCTTGTATTGCTCTGGAAATCCCTCGATGTCGGCGGCGATGCTGGCACCTTCCGCCGCAGCTCTCACGTCTTCGTCAGTCGCGTCAGTCTTGCCGAACGCAATATTTTCGCGCACCGTATCGCTGAAGAGAAACGTCTCTTGCGGCACAAAGCCGATACTGCCCCGCAGCGTCAGCAGTGGAAACTCGCGAATCGGCCGGCCATCAATCCACACCATTCCGGGCGCGGCGTCGTAAATTCGCGGAATTAAACTCACCAGCGACGTCTTGCCAGAACCCGTCGGCCCCACAATGGCAATGCTCGTCCCCGCCGCAATCCGCAGATTGATGCCATGCAACACTTCGTGCCCATCGTAAGCAAATGTCAAATTGCGGAATTCAATCTCGCCGCGAACTTGCAGAGCGGCGTTCGCCGACGGATCATCCTCAATCTCCGGCTTCTCCGCGAAAATCTCGTTGATCCGCCCCATCGAAGCTTTCCCACGCTGGAACAGGTTGATTACCCATCCCAAGGCAATGATGGGCCACGTCAGTTGCATCATATAAGTGTTGAAGGCGACGAACCCGCCCAGCGTCATCGCTCCGCTCAACACCTGCCGCCCACCCAGCCACAGCACCATCACCACGGCCAGCCCCAGCATGGTTTCCAGCGTCGGCCACAACATGCCCATCAACCGCACCAGCTTCAGGCTGCGGCCAATGTATTCCAGGTTTGCGGCCTCAAACTGCGCGATCTCGGCGTCTTCCTGTGCATACGCTCGCACCACCCGCGCCCCGGAAAAATTCTCCTGTGCTCGCGCGGAAATCTCAGAGAACATCGCCTGAATTCGCTCAAAGCGCTCATGAATCTTCCGTCCAAAATATTGGATGGTAATGCTGACAATTGGCAGCGGCAGAAACGCAAACATCGTCAGCCGATGGTTGATGTGCCACATAAAAAATAGCGCGCCGGTGGTGAACACGATCGTGTTCGCGCTGTACATAATGGCGGGGCCAAGCAGCATGCGCACCGCGTTCAAGTCATTGGTGCACCGTGCCATGATGTCCCCGGTGCGGGTGCGCTGGTAGTAGGAAAGTGAGAGGCTCTCCAGGTGGCGGAAAAGGTCGTTCCGCAAATCGAACTCCACGTTGCGGGAAATGCCAATCACCACCCAGCGCGTCAGAAACTGAAAAATCCCCTTCGCTCCGGCCACTGCCAGAATCAGCAGCGCGTACACAATCAGCTTGTGCCGCGTCACGCCATGGTTCAAGTCGTCAAATGCCCGCCGAATCACCTGCGGAAACAGCACCCAAATGCCGTTGTTCAGCAGCACGCAAATCCCGCCCAACCCAAATCCCCACCGATATTTCTTGAAGTAGGGAAGCAGCGGGCGCAAATTCTTGGGCACAATCATCTTGAATTGAAGTTTATCAGCAGCCAGTTCGTGGTGGCGCGGGCACTCCCGCGCGGTCTGTTTTAACAGCAACAAAGGTTACGATAGACCCGGAGCACCGGAGCCAATCATGAAGCGTTGCACCCAACTGGCGTTGATCCTATCGCTGACCCTCCCCGCCGCGGCCCAGACCTGGACCATCAGCAACGATGTCATCCGCCGCACCCTCACGTTCGCCCATGCCTCCGGTTTGGTCACCGACCAGCTCACCGACGACCGTACCCACACCAATTTCATCCTGCACACGCCCAGCCATTGGAACGTGCCGCAGGAATTTTCTTTCCTCTGCAACGGAAAACACTACAGCGGAGCTGGTTCCCAGTTTGCGCTGGTGCGCACCGCGGAAACTCCTATCCCCAAAGGGAAATCGCTCACCATCACTTTGCGGGCCAAAGACGTTGCCCTGGAAGTCTCGGCCATCTACACCGTCTATAGCGGTCACGCGGCACTCCGCAAACGCCTTGTCTTGCGCAATGCCGGCAACGCGCCGCTACAAATTTCTCATCTCGATATTGAATCCATCTCCCTCTCCGTCGGGCCAGAAAATGAAACGACCTTGAACACGCAATACGGAGCCATCCCCCGGGAGATTTTCTACACCGGACGCTCCGAAGATGCCGCCCTGCTGGTCGCAAGCGCCCGCACAGGCATCGGTTTCGCCGTCCTCAGCGAAGTTCCCGGCTACATGAAGCGCACAGAAATCGACGGTTGGGACGAGCCCGACCGCGTACCCATCGCCGTCCTGTACGACACCGACCTGATGCCCTTCGAGCGCGCTCTCGCGCCAGGCGAGGAATTCCAGACCGCTGCCGTCTCGCTGCTGACGTTCCGCAATGGCGATGGATTCCTTGATCCGCATTGGGAACTGCCCTCCTACACCGCGAAAATCCTCATGCGCCGCGTGGACGACCAGGGCGCGCCCTGGATTTACAACACCTGGGAACCCTTCGAACGCGGCATCGATCGGGAGACGGTCCTGCAATTGCTCAACGTGGCCAGCACCATGGGCATGGACATTTTCACCATCGACGATGGCTGGCAACAGGAATACGGTGCCAACGACGTCAATCTCGCCGCCTTTCCCGGTGGCCTCAAGCCGATTCAGGAAGCCATCGAGGCCAAAGGTATGCGGCTGGGATTGTGGATTCCTCTGGCCGCCATTGGCTCAACCACCAACGACTACCGCAAGCATCCCGAATGGGCCGCGCTCGACCAACAAGGCAAAGAAAAATTCACCAACACTGCGGCCGGTCCCAAGGTTGTCATGTGCCTGGCCAGTCCGTTTCGTGATGCCGCCGCCGACCGCGTTATCGATGCCATCGAGCGCTTTCATCTCGCTTACGTCAAGCTCGACCTCACCACCATCTTCAACGCCTATGGCGAAGCTCCGGGATGCTGGGCTAAGGGCCACACCCACGGCAATTGGTCGCAATCTCTCAACGCGATTTACGAAGGCATCGCCCACATCACGCATCGGGTCTACGAAAAGCATCCCGAAGTTCTGCTGGATTTAACGTTCGAGCTATGGGGACAGAAGCACGTGATTGACGCGGGTTTACTGGCCGCTGGCGATCTCGATTGGATCAGCAATGTGGACGATGTAAAGCCTGCGTCAGCCGGTCCGCGACAAGCGCGCACGCTGCTTTACCAGCGCGCCATCTCCATGCCCGTGGAAAGCATGTTGCTCGGCAACATTCACGGGGAGCTGCCATCCATTCAGGAAAGCTTTGCCACGGAAATCGGTTCCGCACCGCTTCTGCTGGGCGATCTCCGCAACCTAACCGCCGCCGACCAGCAGTGGTATCGGGAAAAGATCGCTTGGTTCAAGCAGTTGCGGAAGACCGCCAAGCTGAGCGAAAGCTTCTTCCCGCTGGGAAACTGGCGGCAACCCACCTCCACGGCCTGGGACGGCTTCGCAAGAATGGAACACACCGGCAAAGGCGTAGTCGCGCTCTTCCGCAACCACTCCGCGGAGACCAGCGCGAAAGTGGAACTACCGCTTATGCCAGAAGGCACGTTTCGCGCACGCTCCGTGGTAACCCACCAAGACCTGGGCGTCTTCACCCAAACAGAATGGGCACACGGCGTAGAAATCCATTTTCCGAAAAACGAACCAGTGGAAATCCTGGAGCTAAGCCCAGCCAACCCAACCAATTAAGCCCCACCGACTGGGTCAAAACTAGTGCAGCAGTCCAAGCCAGCAAACGCACCAATCTCGAAGCCCTGAAATCTTCCAAAGGCCTGTCATCCTGAGCGCAGCCATGCCTTCACGAAGTGAAGGCATGACGCAGTCGAAGGACCTCTGCCCCGACCGAAGCGCCGATGACAAAGCCGCAAGTGTTCGTTCGCAAAATAGGAATAACCCAGCCGAACAACACAAACAGAGGCCGGACGATTCCAACTGAAAACTGACAGCTGATGGCTGACAGCTAAATCCTAAGCGCTCCGCCGAGGCAGCTTCGCCGTGGTCGGCACCGGTCCCGCCGGATCCGCCTCAGTTCCGGCATTCAGGCTTAAATCGCTCGACCAGCTATCAATCACAGCCTTCCACTCGCCCGAAGGCTGGCGGCCATAAATCATCACGTACTTGCCGCGTTCTTCGCGGCGTTTGCCGGTGGCGGTTGGCACCAGCATCTTGCAGCGGCCCGCTTCAAACGCCAACTCCGAACCCACCTGTACGCGCAAAGTCTCCAGCTCCACATCGCCCAATCCGTTACCCAGCATATGGACAAAAAACTCACGAATAGCCGACGATCCGCGCACCGGCGGATAGTTCGACCGAATCACGATGGCATCGGTGGCGTAAAAATCGACCAGGTCTTCGAGATGCTTGGTGTTGCAGGCCAGCGCCCAATCCTGCGTCAGCTTGCGAATGCCGGACTCGGCTCGCGATAGCGCTGGCGTGGACCCGGATGGCCGACCAGCATCCCGCTGCGGCGCACCCGCCCCCCCTAAAAGCGACGAAAGCCCCCCCTCCAGTCCGCTAGAGAGAAAGTGATGGTGGTAGTGGTGATGGTATTGGTGGCCGTTGGCGGGCGCTGCCTGCGGCGCTCCGGCCGAAAGCTCCAGCGGAACGCCACAGCCGCCGCAAAACTGGCTGTCTGGGGCGTTCGCCTTTCCGCAAAGGCGGCAAACGCCGGAATGGCCCTCGATCTGGCTCCCAGGCCCTGTCAGGCCCTCCCGCATCGACTGAATCTCCAGCCGTTCAATCGCCTGCTTGGCCGCGGCCACAGCCTCATCGCTGGGCTTGGGACGGCGCAGCTCCGGCTTCAGGTTCTGAAAGAACTCGTCCACCGTGTGGGCCTGACGTCCGCCTTCGCCTTGTGGAGCGGACGAGGACGGCTGACCACCGGAGGGTTTGCGAGACTGGGGGTCTGAATTGTCCAAGATGATCTTCCCCTACCATTCTAGAACCGATTGCGCGGCGAGGAAAACTCAACTTTGGCTTCCGCCTCAGCGGGTGCCCCGTTGCACACTGCCGGGCGAAAGCGCCATTGCCGAACCGCATCCACCACCGGACGCGCCAAATCCGCCCGAATGCCATTTCGGGCGCCCTCCAGGACCATCGGACCGTAAACGTGGCCATCGCGTCCAACGACAAAGCTGACCGTCAGGTGAACGTGATCCGAGGAATTGAGCACCGGATCGGGGGTGGCCAAGGGCTCGGGAGGCAAATTCGCCTCGCAACCGACGGATTGGGCATTTTTGGCCATTTCGCGGAAAAACGTACTTCGAACCAGCAGCAGTGCCCAGCGAGTCTTGCCAGCTGACCGATAGGCGCGCTCGGAGACGAACGTATGGCTGAGGTCAAACGCCGTCGCGGAGGCATTCTGGAGCCATCCCAGCGCTAAGGCGAGGCACAGGAGGCAGCGGATCGAGCGGCCAAAAACAAGGCTGGCGGGTTGGAAAAGGTTGAACATCTGGCGGACAGTCAAGCGCACGCGCCCTGCCAGAAGTCTGTAATCTTATCTGCAATGGATTCAATAGCTTGCGAATTGCCAATGGTATAGCGGCTTGGCCATGTGCAACCACTTGCACATTTCTGGGAGCCGCCCCTCGGCAGGAACACCCAACTGGCACCGAAGGCTGGCCGCTCGCCTTTTGTCGAACGAGCCCCTAGAAGCGGACGTCGAGCAGAGTGGGGGGGCAGGTTTTCTGAGATCAGATCTTGGTAGTGTGGCTAAAAAGGGGGAACTCTCATGCCTCAAGACGGGGTTCTTTTCACCATGCTGCCAGCATGAAATCATGCTGGCAGCGTGGTCGGATTTTGAGAATCCCGGCTACTTTTTTAAAGGCACGCGGAGGTCGTGGCCGGTCATTTCTTTTGGTTGCGGAATGCCGAGCATGCTGAGGATGGTTGGGGAAATGTCGCGCAGGGAGCCGTCGGGGCGAAGGGTGATTTTTTTGTCCTCTCCGCTGACGAGGATGAATGGGACCGGGTTGGTGGTGTGGGCGGTGTGCGGGCCGCCGGTGACGGGGTCGATGAGCATTTCGGCGTTGCCGTGGTCGGCGGTGATGAGCATGGCTCCGCCTTTGCGCTTGACGGCAGTTTCGATTTGAGAAAGGCAGCCGTCAATGGTTTCGACGGCTTTGACAGTGGGTGCGATCTGGCCGGAGTGGCCGACCATATCGGCGTTGGCGAAGTTCACGATGATGACCGGGAAGCTGCCCTGCTCGACGGCCCTGACCACCGTATCGGCAATTCCCTGGGCGGACATTTCCGGCTTAAGATCGTAGGTTGCGACTTTGGGCGAGGCCACCATCTGGCGCTCTTCTCCCGGAAACGGCGCTTCGACTCCACCGTTGAAGAAGTAAGTCACGTGGGCATACTTTTCCGTTTCTGCAACGCGCAGATTCTTGAGACTTGAATGGCCCAGGATATTGGCGAGGATGTTATCCATCGACTCGGGGGGAATGACGACCGGGAGCGCGAACTTTTTGTCGTATTGCGTCATGCAGACGTACTTCAAATTGGCGGGCACGCGCTCGCGGGGAATGGTTTGGTCGAGGCCTTCCCAGCCTTCGAGGTTCCTGCCGCCGTCGGCGTTCAGCCCGCTGTTGCGGCATAGGGCGCGGGTGATTTCACGGACGCGGTCGGCACGATAATTGAAACAGATGCAGGCGTCGTCTTCGCGAATGGTGGCGATGGGCTCGCCTTTGTTGTCGGTGCAAACGAACGGGATGATGAACTCGTCGGTGACTTCTTTGTTGTAAGAATCCTTAACGCCCTGCACGGCGTCGATGAACCGTGGCGCGACGCCATTGCCAGTATCTTTTCCAGCAACCATGACGTCAAAAGCCCTGGCGATGCGCTCCCAGCGGCGGTCGCGGTCCATGGCGTAGTAGCGTCCGCTGACGCTGGCGATTTTACCGCAGCTATATTCGCGCATTTTCTGTTGCAGCTTTTCGAGATAGCCCGCGCCATTGGTGGGGAGCGTGTCGCGGCCATCCATGAAAGCGTGGACGAAGACGCGGTCAATGCCGTTTTGCTTGGCCATCTTCAGCAACGCGTGGAGGTGTGCCTGCTGCGAATGCACGCCGCCATCGGAGACCAAGCCAAGCAGATGTAAGCGACGGCCACCGGAACGCGCGTGCTTCACGGCATCCAGCAGCACTGGGTCGGAGAAGAAATCCCCGGTCGCGATCAGGTGATCGATGCGCGTGATATCCATGTGGACGACACGACCCGCGCCGATGTTGAGATGGCCGACTTCGCTGTTGCCCATCTGCCCTACGGGCAAGCCAACAAACGGCCCGCTGGTTTGAATCAGCGTATTGGGAAAATCGCGCAGGAAGCGGTCGTAGGTGGGCTTGCGGGCAAGCGCGATGGCATTGGCTTTGGTTTCGGCGCGGTAGCCCCAGCCGTCAAGAATGATGAGTACGAGAGGATTGGGAGTCATAAGATTTGTATTTTGGAACAATTCTGCATTGTCATTCTGAGCGCGAAGTCGAAGGACCCCTTAATCCATCGGGGCACCCTGCCCTGGCAAATTTCTGCCGTGTCCCAGTGAGAAATGCTGTAAAGAGTTTTGCCACACTCGACGCGCTTGAAGTTGCTCACTTTGCTTCACGATGACAATCATTTCGAAAGTTTACCTTGTCGGCTGGAGGCCCGCCAGCGGTCGCGTGATGGATGGGATCCTTCATGGGGCAGGGGTCCTTCGACTACGCATTGCCTTCACTTCGTGAAGGCAATGCTTCGCTCAGGATGACAGAGCTGTGTATTTTTGGCATCAATTTTTGCGTTGTTCCGGTGCTGGGCTTGGGGGCTTGGCTTGGTCGTCCATTTCTTTCGCTTTTTGCTCCGCGCGCTCCATGGCTTGTTTCAGGGCGGTCTGCACGCGGGCGGACACGGCTTGCATGGATTCGGCGGCCATGCCGGATTGCTCGCGCAGCAGCTTTTGGCCGGTGGGGGAAGAGTAGAACGCGATCATGGCGTTGACGTCGGCTCTGGTGAGGTGCTTCTGGTAGACGGGAATCATGTTCTCGACCAGATCATCGAGCGGAAAATCCTTGAGGAACTCTTGCGCGGAATCGGCGACTTCATCAATGTCCTCGCCGCTGACGCGGCGGTTGCGCTTGCGCAGCATCTGGCCGATCATTTCGCGTTGTTGCGCGATCATGGTTTCCATGGTGGTCCGCATTTGTTCCTGGACGCGCATGGTGGTGAAGAGGCGTTGAATGTCGTCGCGGGTGGAGGGTGGGTCGGGTTGCTGGGCGAGGGCGGCGGTTAGTAACAGCGGAATGGCGAGGGCATATTTAGCATTCATTGAGGGACTCGATTCTGGCAAATATCCCAAATTCAGCGCCTGAAGGCGCTAGGTTCGCGGACTTGACGGCCCGCTGAAGCGGTGCCCTGATACTAGTCCTTGGTCCAAGGCCTGAAGACGGGGACCTTGAGCCGAAGGCAAAAGCAAGAGCGGGCAGGCGAGGGCGCCTGCCCCTACGCGTGCATTGCTAGCCCTTGTAGTTTAGCGCTGAGACGCCTGGGAATGTCGCCATCTCGTCCAGAGCTTCTTCAATCCGCAGCAACTGGTTGTATTTCGCCACGCGGTCGGTTCTGGAAGCAGAACCAGTCTTGATCTGTCCCGCGCCCGTCGCCACGGCCAAATCCGCGATGAACGTATCTTCACTTTCGCCCGACCGATGCGAAATTACCGAGGTATAGCCATTGCGGCGCGCCAGCGCGATGGCATCCAGTGTTTCAGAAACCGTCCCGATCTGATTCACTTTAATCAGGATGGAATTGGCCACGCCCTTATCGATTCCCTCCTGCAAGCGTTCCGTATTCGTAACAAACAGATCGTCGCCTACCAGCTGAATCTTGTGTCCCAGTTCCTTGGTCATCAAAGCCCAGCCATCCCAATCGTCTTCAGCGAGGCCGTCTTCGATCGACACGATCGGGTAGTCCGCCACCCACTTGGCCCAGAAGGCGACCATTTCTTCGGAACTCTTCGAACTCTTGTCGCTCTTCTTGAAAATGTATTTCCCGTCTTTATAAAACTCGCTGCTGGCGGGGTCGAGGGCAATGCCAATGTCTTGTCCCGGACGAAACCCGGCCGCCTGGATCGCTTCCAGGACCACGTCGATGGCCTCGGTATTCGATTTCACCGACGGCGCAAAACCGCCTTCATCGCCCACTGCCGTGCTGTAGCCGCGCTTCTTCAGTACGCCTTTCAGAGTATGGAACACCTCCACGCCCCAGCGCAGCGCTTCGGAAAACGACTCCGCGCCCACCGGCATACACATGAATTCCTGGAAGTCGACGTTGTTGTCGGCGTGTGCGCCGCCATTCAGAATGTTCATCATTGGAACAGGCAAAACATGCGCGTTCACGCCGCCCAGGTAACGGTAGAGCGGCATCTTATAGCTCTCCGCGGTGGCCCGAGCCACGGCCATGGAGACGGCCAAAATTGCATTCGCTCCCAAGCGTCCTTTGTTGGGCGTGCCATCCAGCTCAATCATGCGCTGGTCCAGGCCGCGCTGGTCGGAGGCATCCAGGCCGCCAAGCGCCTCGGCAATTTCGCCATTCACGTTTTCCACGGCCTGCAACACCCCTTTGCCCAGGAAGCGCTTTTCGTCGCCGTCGCGCAACTCCACGGCTTCGTGCTCGCCGGTGGATGCGCCGCTGGGAACAATGGCGCGTCCGCGCGAACCATCGGCTAGGGTGATTTCGGCTTCCACGGTCGGGTTGCCGCGCGAATCAATCACTTCGCGGGCGTGAATTTCATGAATATTCATGGGTCGGTCCTTGTAGTCCCGCGCTTGGCGGGCGGCATAAGATTTTTCCACGGCAGTCCAGGCTGGGGTCAGCGCCGAGACTGGAATGAGGTCGCTCATAAAAGTGTGGAGAAGGAATTATAGCGTGCGGGTTGTGATTTTGACTGGCAGTGTCGTTGCTGTTGGATTGGGATGCGGAGAGGGTTCTCTTGGTATCAAGCGTGGTTCCCCGGCCTTTCGCGGCGTTGTTCCGCTCTCTGGCGTGGTCTAAAGTCGAAATTAAGAAGATTTTGGGAGGATGTTATGAAAAAATTCGCAATGCTGGCACTGGTTTCCCTGCTTTCTCTCGCGGCTTATGCCGAGACCAACCGCTCCCTGCCCGCGGGCACGGCCATGAAGATTAAGCTGCAAAGCACGCTGGCCACCTTCACCAGCAAACAAGGTGACACGTTCACTGGACGCGTAACCGAGCCGGTGTCGCTGGATGGCAAGACGGTGATCCCGGTTGGCTCGACTGTGCAAGGCACGGTGGGCAAAGTGGCGGAGCCGCGCCGCATTGAGGGCCGTCCCACGATTGCGCTGTTTCCTCATACGGTGATTCTGCCGGACGGCGCGCGTTATAACCTGAGCGCGACGGTGGTGGATACGAGTCTGGGAAATGGAACGGACGTGAACCAGGAAGGCCAGTTCAAGGGCCGGGCGCGTGAGCGTGGCGACAATATTGAACTGGCGGCGGGTACGGCTGGCGCGGGCGCGATTGGCGCGCTGGCGGGCGGCGGCAAGGGATTTTTGGTGGGCGCGGCAATTGGTGCTGGGGCGACGACCATTCATTGGTTGACCAAGCACCATTCGGCGACGTTGCCTGCGGGAACGGAGCTGGTTTTGGAACTGAGTCGGCCGATGTTGATGACCGCGGCGGAAGCGAGCGGGGAGTAGCTTGTTCCACCCGGTAGGCGAGGGCGCCTGCCGCTACGTAGTACCTGGCAAAGCACGCGTAGGCCCAGGCGCCCTCGCCTGGGCGGGTTGAACCAACGCTGAAGCCATCCGTTAGTTCCCGTTCGTTAATTCCCGCCCCTAATTCCCGCCCCTAATTCCCCACCCCAGACATCAACTCTGCCTCGCTCACCAGTAGCAACTCAATCCAACCCTCCACCGGCAGCGCATCCACTGGTAGCCGGTCATGCCACAGGCTCATGCGCAGGCGTAGGCGGTCGGCTTGGGGGCCATCGTTGGACATGGGCGCTCGTAGCCACTCCAGCGGAACGCGAAACTCGAAAACTTTTTTCAGCGCCATCTGCACCGGGGAACTTGCGCTGTGCGCGGCATCGACAATTTGCGTGCCGCTTTGCGGGTTGGTTACGCTCCAGCTGCGCAAGGCTTTGCCGTCCACGGCGGCATCAACGCGCAAGATGCGGTGCACGTCCTGGCGTACCTGGGACTCAATATTGACTACCAGATCAAAAGCCATATCTGGAACGCCGCCAGCGAAGTCGAGCCGCGCGTAGAGGAACTGCTCGTCCACCCCGGCATACACGGCGTCGAGAAAATACTGCTTGCCGTGCATGGCTCCGGCGCGCTGGTCAGCCGTGTACATGGCTGCGCCAATCCACTCAAAGTAGCGGGTAATTTCTCCGTCAATTCTGGGATGCACGTATCCCGTCTGCGTGATTAACGCGGGTCGCGCTGCGCTGGCCGTGATGGGCTGGACCAGATAGTCGGGCGGCATGGCACCCAGCGCATGGTAGACATTGGCCAAATGCTTGCGGTAGAGCTCGTCGAAGTCGCGGTCGTTGGCGGAGTGGTGCTCGGGGCCGTACCACCAGTTCCAGTCGCTACCTTCGGCGATCAGGATTTCCTCGTAGGCCAGCTTGCGCTGCTCTTCGGTGGCGTAGGATGCGTTCTGTTCATAGAACTCACGCGCGGCGTGGAGGTAGTCCCAGGCTTTGTTGTCCTCGGGCGCGCCGATCCAGACGTTGAAATTCGCGCCAATCCAGGAGCCGGGTGTAAGGCTGCTGAGGTGGCCAAAATTTTGGTGGCGCTCAATGGCCTCGGAAACAGTGACGGCTTCCATGCCGGAGTGCTGCAAGGCGTCGTAGAAGCGGCGGAGGAACTCGCGGCCAGAGCCGGGATAATATTCCCAGGCATTTTCGCCATCAAGAATGATGGGCACCACGGCGTCGCGGCCCTGATCGAGAACGGGCTGGGCGGCGTGGCGAATGTTGTTGATCAAGTGTTGCGCGGCATCGTTCGCGCCCATGCCCGAGTAGACGAAGCCAATCAGGTCGGACATGGTGTGGTCGCGGAACAGCAGGTTCATGCGGGTGTCGTTGTTTTCGTAACGGTGCAGGGTGTAGAGCAGCTCCGCGCCACCGCCGTTCAGGCGGCCTCCGCCATCGCGGGCAAAGTTGAAGTTGACGCTGCGGCCGAGGACGCCTTCATCGGTGGCCATCCACTGCACGCCGAGTTTGTGGGCGATGGCAACGGCTTCTTCAGAAACGCTGCCCTCGGAGGGCCAGACGCCTTGGGGGCGCAGGCCGAAAACCTTCTCGTGCAAGTCGAGGCCGCGCACCAGTTGTTCGCGGGCATCCTCGGGGCGGCGGTATTGGTTCTGTGGCAAAGGCAAGCCGGGGCTGGAGACTGCGCCCTGATTGGTGTCGCAAACCAGCGGCAGAATGGGGTGGTAAAAGGGTGAGGTGGAAATTTCAATGCCGCCGCGCTTGGCGGCTGCGGCATGGGCGGGCAGGACTTTGGCCAGGAGCTCGCGTTCGCGCTTCAGAACAAAGCGCTGGTCGTCGAGGGAATAGTTGCGTTCCTTGCGGATGAGTTCGGCAATATCGGGTTCCAGCAGGAAAAATTCATCAAACCAGGCGATTTGGGAGAGCACCTGCAAGTCAGTGAAGTCTTGCGTTCCAAAAGAGAGATCGGCTTGCTCGATGGAGGTGCCGCAGGAGCGCATGCGCTCCAGCAGCTCGCGGTAACGCGGGTAGCGGCCGATGACGTTGGCGGGGTTGGCCTGGAAAAGATACTGCAAGGCGAAGCGGCGGTCCTCGGCGCTGAGGTCTTTAGCGGGCTTGGCGGCGACCTCGAGGAATGGATCGCTGGCGGTTCCGGCAGCGTAGTCCTGAATCTGCGTGATGAGCGAGGGGACGAGGTTGAAGGTCTGGTGGACGTTGGGGAATTCGTCGAGCAGCTTCACCATGCCGTAGTAGTCCTTCAGGGCGTGGAGGCGCACCCACGGCAGCCGGTAGGACCCGGTGACGAGATCCTTGTAAAAAGGCTGGTGTTGGTGCCAGAGAACGATGACTCGCAGAGCCGGCATTCGAGGAACTTTGCCTCCTTCAAGGTGGCCGAATCTAAGGGGTGCATCGGCGATTCCGAGGATAGCATGTCGAAATTCCCAGGCATCCGCTACACTATGGTGCGAGTTCGCGATCCGGTTTGCGGATTGATCAATCGAGCCATCAATGACCCAGCCCACCGATCTAGCTACCGTGACTACCGCGCGCCACAACGCTTCGCTGCTGAACTCTGACGATTTATTTCTGTTCAACGAAGGCACGCACAACCGCATGTACGAAAAGCTCGGAGCACATCCGGGCATCATCGACGGGGCGGCGGGGACTTTTTTTGGCGTGTGGGCGCCCAGCGCGCGCCAGGTTTCCGTGATTGGTGATTTCAACGGCTGGAATCCGGGAACGCATCCCATGCACGCCCGCGGCAGTTCCGGCGTGTGGGAGTGCTTTGTGCCCGGCGTGGGCAAGGGCGCGCACTATAAGTACCACATCGTTTCGCAGATTCATGGGCACGTCTTCGATAAGGCGGACCCGTTTGGCTATCGCCATGAAAAGGCTCCGCGCACGGCGTCGGAAGTTTGGGACCTCGACTACCAATGGAGCGACGAGGCCTGGATGCGGGAGCGCCAGGGCAAGAATTCGCTACAAGCGCCCATGTCCATCTACGAGATGCACTTCGGCTCGTGGATGCGCGTGCCGGAAGAGCACGGGCGGTCGCTCAGCTACCGCGAAATGGCTCCGCGCTTGGCCGAGTATTTGCAGCGCATGAATTTTACCCACGTGCAGTTTCTTCCCATCATGGAACATCCGTTCTATGGATCGTGGGGCTACCAGACGACGGGCTACTTTGCGCCAACGTCGCGTTATGGCACGCCGCAGGATTTCATGTATCTGGTGGATTTTCTGCACCAGCGCGGCTTCGGCGTGATTCTCGATTGGGTGCCGTCACACTTTCCCACCGATGGCCATGGGCTGGCGTTTTTTGATGGAACGCATTTGTTTGAGCACGCCGATTCGCGCCAGGGCTTCCATCCGGACTGGAAGACCAACATTTTTAACTACGGCCGCAGTGAGGTCCGCAGCTTTCTGCTGAGCAGCGCTATTTTCTGGCTCGACAAGTACCATGCCGACGGCCTCCGCGTGGATGCCGTAGCCTCCATGCTGTACCTCGACTATTCCCGCAAAGCCAACGAATGGATTCCCAACAAATTCGGCGGGCGGGAAAACTTGGAAGCCATCGCATTTCTGCGCCAGATGAACACGGACATCTACCGGAATTTCCCCGATGTCCAGACGATTGCCGAGGAATCCACCTCCTGGCCCATGGTTTCGAGACCGGTGCACCTTGGCGGGCTGGGCTTTGGCCTGAAGTGGGACATGGGCTGGATGCACGACACGCTGGCCTACTTCGAGCGCGACCCCATTTACCGCAAATTTCACCACAACCTGCTCACGTTTCGAATGATCTACGCCTACCACGAAAACTTCGTGCTGCCGCTTTCGCACGACGAAGTGGTTCACCTCAAAGGCTCCCTCATTCGCAAGATGCCCGGAGACGAGTGGCAGCGCTTCGCCAACCTGCGCCTGCTTTATGGCTATATGTACGCCCAGTCCGGCAAGAAAATGCTGTTTATGGGCGACGAATTCGGTCAGGTGAAAGAGTGGGCGCACGACGGCAGCCTGGACTGGCACCTTTTGCAGGAACCCCTCCACGAGGGTCTTCGCCATTGGGTGGAAAACATCAACCACCTCTACCGCAACGAGCCAGCCCTGCATCAGTTGGAAACCGAGCCGGCCGGCTTTGAGTGGATCGATTGCAATGATTCCACCGCCAGCATTGTGTCCCTGCTGCGTAAGTCAAAGGAAACAAAGGACTCCATCGCGATTGTCTGCAACTTCACTCCAATTCCCCGCATGGATTACCGCATCGGCGTCCCCCACGGCGGCTTCTGGCGCGAGGTGCTCAACAGTGACGCCAAGGAGTATGGCGGCAGCGGCAGCGGCAACTACGGTGGCCGCGAGGCGGAGGAGATCCCCGCGCACGGTAAACCCTTCTCGCTCAAGCTGATGCTGCCGCCTCTGGGCGCACTCTTTCTAAAAGCAGCAGAATCCAAACCTACAGAATCTAACTCACCCGCACCCAAGGCATCCGGAGAGGTCTAGCCCGCCCGGCTCGCATGCGTATTCTCACCCGCTACGTGCTCCGCGAGGTTTTCGGCAGTGCCTTGATTGGCGTGGCGGTCTTTTCTTTTGTTCTATTTACCCGCGATCTGGGCCGAATTCTGGAGCTGGTTGTGCGCAACAGCGCCCCCCTCCCGAGCGTGGCCGAAGTCTTCCTTTTCACGCTCCCGGTCACGCTCACTTACACAATTCCCATGGGCGTGTTGGTGGGAATCCTGATTGGATTGGGGCGGCTGGCCGCGGACAGTGAAATCACCGCCATGCGCGCCAGCGGGGTGGGAGTCTGGCGCTTCACGCGGATGCTATCCCTTTTCGTTGCAGTAGCTTGGGGCTTGGCCCTCGTCAACAGCCTGTGGCTCGCCCCGGCTTGCCAGTCCGCCATGGCGCGCTTGCAGGACCGGCTGAAGACTTCCCAGGCGTCATTCGAAGTGCAGCCTCGCGTATTTTACGAAGGTTTCCCCAAGGCTGTCCTCTACGTACAGGACGTCGTCAGCGCGCAGCGCACGGCAATTTGGAAGGGCGTTTTTCTAGCCGACTTGAGCAACCCCATTGCTCCCCGTATCACATTGGCGCGACAGGGGTTATTGGTCAGCGAAGGGCCAACTTCGCTGCGGCTTCATCTGATCGACGGCTCCACGCACGAATCCAGCGCCGCGGCTCCGGAAGACTACCAAATTTCGACTTTTGCCAGCACCGATATCCCCATCGAATTACCCGCTGCCGAGGCCGACACACCCAAGGGCCAATTGCCGATTGGCGCCATCACCACAGATGCCCTCTGGAGGCGCACACAGGCCGCTGGGACGCCCGATGCCCGTTGGGCAGGCTTGGAGTTCCACCGCCGCCTGGCGCTGCCTACGGCCTGCCTGGTGCTTGCGCTGGTGGGTATCCCTCTGGGGCTTTCGGCTAAGAAGGGGGGCAAGTCGAGCGGGTTCGTCCTAACCATCCTACTGGTCTTCGCCTACTACTCTTTCACCCTGATTGGCGTCTCCCTGGCGAGGGAGGGCAAGGTGCCGGTCGTCTTTGGGGCGTGGCTGGCGGATCTGCTGTTTTTGCTGGTGGGGGTGGCGCTGTTGTACCGGGTGGAGAAGCGGCCCATCGATCTTGGCGGCCTGCGCCGCCTTTGGGAACGGCTGAGGGAGGGTTTGCGGCCACTGGCACCCCGTCCTCTTGGCCCCTGGCCCAGCCTCCAGGAGGCCAGTGCCAGCGCCTACAGCCGCGCCGAGCGCCGTCCGCGCCTGTTTGGCCTGAACTTTCCCATGCTGCTGGACGACTACGTCCTGAAGGACTTCTTCCTGTACCTGGGGCTGATTGTGTCCAGCTTTGTGGTGCTGGTTTTGGTGTTTACCCTATTTGAACTGTTGGGCGACATTCTGCGGAACCACGTTTCGCCGCTGGTGGTGGGCGCGTATCTGGTGAACGTGACACCGTATTTCCTGTACCACACGCTGCACCTGTGCGTGCTGCTGACGGTACTGGTGACATTCGGCATTCTGCAAAGAAATAACGAAATCGTCGCCATGAAGGCCACGGGTATCAGCATTTACCGGATTGTGGTTCCGGTGATGGTAATGGCCATTTTTATGGCGGTGGGCCTGTTCGTCTTCGACCAGATTTACCTGCCCCATGCCAACAAGCGCCAGGACGCGCTGCGCAACCAGATCAAAGGCAAGCCCGCGCAGACGTATCTCCGCCCGGATCGGCAATGGATTTTTGGTCAGAATTCCGATATTTACTACTACCAATTCTTTGATTCCGACCGCGACCGGTTTGCCAATATCACTGTGTTCCAGTTTGATCCGGTGAGTTTTGAGATTACGCGGCGCATCTCCGCGGCTCGCGCGCATTGGGAACCGGACCTGAATCGCTGGATATTCCAGCAAGGCTGGGAACGCTCGCTGCGCGGGGCGGCCATTGAGAACTTCCAGGAGTTTGAAGTCTCCACGTTTCCGCAATTCAGCGAACCGCCGGGGTATTTTAAAAAGGAATTAATTCAGTCGTCCGATGAAATGAGCTTTCGGGAGCTGCAACGCTATATCAAGGACTTGCAGCAAAGCGGCTTTGATGTGGTGCGGTTGCGGGTGCAGCTACAGAAGAAGCTGGCGTTTCCGATCATCACGCTGGTGATGGCGCTGCTGGCCGTTCCGTTTTCGCTGAGTTCGGGTCGGCGGAGCACGCTGACGGGCGCGGCCTGGGCGGTGGGGATCGCGTTGGTGTATCTGGTGGTGGCGGGACTGTTTGAGGCGCTGGGAAACCTGAGCCAGTTGCCAGCGGCTCTGGCGGCCTGGTCGCCGGATCTGATTTTCGCGCTGGTGGGGGGCTATTTGATGTTGCGGGTGCCGACTTAGGGGTGTTGCTTTTCCCTGATGGTCATCGCATCATGATTGGAAGAAGTTAGGAGTTGGTCATGAAGCAAATCCCTACTGGAGAATTCAAGGCATCCTGTCATGCGATTATGGACAGTTTGCAAGCCACAGGCGAGCCAGTCGTGATCACGAAGCGCGGCGTGCCGGTGGTGAAACTGAGCCCAGCGGAGGGAAGAGCGACATTTTCGGTTTCATGGCGGGCGAATTCCGCATGACCGGAGACATTAGAGTCGCCCGTGGTTCCGCTGAAGCAGTGGACAGTACGGCGCGAAACCAGCGAAAAGAAAGCCTTCCGGAAGGGCAAGAAGTGATTCTGCTTGACCCTCGTGCCCGGATCTGGCTCGCCAAATTATCCTGAAGATGCCTGTGACCGTCTGATTGGCGCGACCGCGCTGGACGAGGGTATGGCGCTCACCACGAAGGATCGGGCAATTCGGGACTAGAAGCCAATTCGGACTATTTGGTAGGGGCGATTGCCATGTTCAGAACAAGACTCAAGAAGGAAATCGTGACCGAGTTCCTGCCGCCGAGGAGAATGGGCACGAAACTGGCCGGCAAGAGAGACAAGGTCATCGTCTTGTGCGACGGGATGCCTTCGATGCCGCGCAAACAGGGGTTGGCGGAGTTTTTGGCGCAGAAGGGGTATTGGGTGTTTTATCCGCGCTACCGCGGGGCCTGGGAGAGTGGCGGTCAGTTTCTGGAGCGGTCTCCGCAGGAGGATATTCGCGATCTGGTGGATGAGATTGCGAAAGGGAAGATCCGCGAAGTGACTTTTGGGCAGCGGTTTGAACTCGCGGCGAAAGAAATTTTTGTCATTGGCGGCAGTTTTGGCGGGGCGGCTGCGATTCTGGCATCGCTCGATCCGCGGGTGAAGAAGGTGATTGCGAATTGTCCGGTGGTGGATTGGTCGATTCTGGCGAAATCGGAGGAAACGGAGACGTCGAATCCGAACTATGCGGCGTATATTCGTGAGGCGTTTGGCGGGGCCTATCGGTTATCGGATCGAAATTGGAAAAAGTTGAGCGGCGGAAAGTTTTACAACCCGATGTTTCATGCGCGGGCAATTACGGCGTCGAAGGTTCTGATGTTCCATGCCCAGGATGATCCGCATGTGCCGTATGAGTCGGTGTTGCGCTTTGCGGAGAGGACGGGGGTGAGGTTGAAGACGTTTCGGCGGGGTGGGCACTTGAGTACGGACGGGATTGTGCGGGGTGAGTGGAAGAGGATTCGGGAGTTTTTTGAGGGCTGAGGCGGGTTGAGGCGATTTGGCGAGTGCTTGCAGGGGTAGGGATCCTTCGACTACGTGTGCCGTGCGCGCTTCGCGCACGGCACACTTCGCTCAGGATGACAAAACTTTTCAGGATGACAAACTCAGGGCTACGCGTGCAGGCTCAAGGGGTTGGCTTGGGTTGATGAGGGATTGAGGATATCGACGGCGATGCGGTAATCGTTGTTCTGTTGCAGGAAATCAATAGCGATGTGTTCGCCTATGCCGTTTTTGGTGGGGCTGATGTCGATGGTTAGTTTGCCGCCGTCGCTGCCGCCAAGTTTGCCGCCGAGGTTGATTTGAAGCTCTTCGGGAGTGCTGGACCCGAAGTTGGAGCCAATGTTGACGACCAATTCCGGATTGTTGCCGCCTTTATCACCGCCACCGCCGAAGTTGATGATGACTTCCGGAATTGGGCCGCTGGTAGGCGCTGGGACGGGCGGCTCTTTCGGCGGCGTGAGCGGTTTTTCAAAGGTTGCCTGTAGATCGGCGAACGCTATGCGCGCGCCCGCCAGATTGCCGGACTGCAAGGCGGTGCCGATGGCGGCGAAGTCCTGGGCGCGGTCGGCGCGCCGGAAGGTTGCGCCGTTGCTGAAGGGGCCGGATTTTCCGAGAGCAACGAGCGTGGCATAAAGCTTTTGCGCGGCTTTCGTGTTGCCGGATTGGAGCGCGGTACCCAATTGCGAGAGGTCCGACTTGCGGGCGTTGCGGAAATCCTGCAATTGCTGGTAGATGGATTCCGTATCGGAAACGGCGCTGGAAGCGTTATTTTGCCCGATGTTGACGATGACCGCGGGCGAGGTGAATTGCGCCGAGGTGGCGGTGTTTTTTCCAGCCAGCGTGTTTTTCAGGTTGGCGAATGCGGATTGCGCTCCCGCCAGGTCGTCCGCTTGCAGCGCTTGTCCGATGGCTTCGAAGGCCTGGACGAGCTGCGGATTGGGCCGCGCGCCGTCAGTGTTGCGGAGCGGCGGATTTTTGGCCAGCGAGGTTAGGTCGTTGAAAGCTTGCTTGGCGGCGCCAAGGTTGCCGCTTTTGAGCGCGGCGGCGAGTTCCTTCACGTCGGCGCGGCCTTGTTGCTGATAGTTCTGAATTTGTTGAAAAATGGAGCTGGTGATCGCGGGTGCTGCCATGTTTGCCTCCGGGGTGCGCCTGGCACCGGTTTGCCTTACTGCTGCTTTATCGGAAGGAATGGAGATAACTTTAGTGAGAAAATTTGGTTACGGGCGGAAAATCAGCGCCTGAAGGCGCGGCACGAAGGGCAGCTTTCGGCACCACTGAAGTGAGGCCCTGATACGAAGCGAAGTCGTTGGTCAGGTCTTTAGTTTATGGAGAAGAGCTGTTTAAGAAGAAGAGCCGCGGCGGGCGGTTTCCAGGCGACGGAACAGGGTGTTGACCAATTCTGTTTCGGTGTTTCCATCCTCCGGAAACGTAACGGCGGCCCAGGCGGCGGTGAGGTGGTGGTTGGTTCCGGCTTCGATGGTGCTGACGGCGGCGTTGAGTTTGGTGAGGACGATGGCTACGGCGTCACCATTGACTTCGGGCAGGATGATCGCAAACTGGTCGCCGTCATAGCGGCTGAGCGTATCGTGACTGCGCAGGCGGGATCGGAGGCTGGCGGCGACCTGCTTGAGAATGTGGTCGGAGGCTTGCACGCCGAGCGCGGCGTTAATCTCGCGGAACTGGCGCAAATCCAGCGTGACGAGGCCGAAGGGCTTTTGGTAGCGGCGGGCGCGGGAGAGTTCCTGCTCGACGGTGGCGTGGAAATGGCGCTGGTTGGACGCGCCGGTCAGGGGGTCGGAACTGGTGCTGCGGTTGAGTTCCTCACTGAGATGGAGGCTGCGGACGGTGTTGGCGGCGACTTCGGCGGCAACTTGAGCCAGTGTGAGTTCGGCTTGGTTGAAAGCGTGCGCGCCGCGGCGGGCCACTACGACCGCGCCCAGCCCAAACGCTCCGGAGACGAGCGGGATGCAGATTTCACTCCCGGAAGTTGCGTAGCAGAAAGAAGGATTGGTGGTGGCAGTGGCATCTTCGGCGAGCACGAAGCGCTTGGTGCGCATGGCTTGGCCGAGCGGTCCGAGTTGACGGGCCTGCAGGAAGCGTTCCATTTGCGGTTCGTCGGCTCCGGAGTGGGCCGCGATGCGCAGGTTTTTATCGGGTGGCCAGAGGAGGACGGCCACGTTGGCGTTCTCGAAGGCATCCCCGAGTAGGTCGGCGAGCAAGGCGCAGAATTCGTTGGGATTGGGCGCGGTGGCAGCGGAGCGCACGATGAGGTGCAGAAGTTCGACCTGGCGGGTGCGGGCGTGCTCGGCTTCGTGGAGGTTTTGATTTTCCAGCAGCATGGCCACCTGCGCGGCTAGCAGGGAAAGCAGAACCAGGTCCTCATTGGAGAACGCTCGCGAGCTGTTTTTCTCGGCGCAGAGCGTTCCCATGACCCGGTCGCGAATCAGCATGGGGATGTAAATGGTGTTGGGTTCAGCAACCGTTTGCGGACTGCTGAGGCGCGCGGCCAAGGCGACGGGGTCGGAATCGCGCAGTGGAATGGTTCGGGAACGGTCGCGCGGCCATTGGTGGTCGGCGCGGCAGGTGAGCTGGTTCAGCGCCGGATCGAGCAGGTAGACGGCTGCGCGTTGCACGTCGGTATGGCTGCGGAGCACGAGCAGCAACGTTTCCAGCACGGTTTCCCGCTGGCGGACGGAGAGCAGCATCTGCGTGGCTTGCTGCAACGCGGCGAGATGGCGCGAACTGAGTTCGGTCGGAGGCACGCTGGTGGATGGCAAGGAAGACTCGTCGCGGGTCATTATAGGGCCGAGGCCGGGGTTTTGGGATCGCTAATTCCGGCATGCGTCGGCAAAAAAGCCGCAACCCGGGGGCTGCGGCTTGGTTGGGCAAATGATTGCTAGGCGGCGTGTTTCGCCAGAGGAGCGGGCTTGGGCCGATAACCGTGCGGTGCCGATTCGAGCACGTGCATTTCGCTCCAGTCGTAGGGCAGTTCGGTGCCGCAGTCGAGGCAGACTACGTAGGTACCCGTCATGGCGGCGGCCGCGGTGCGGCGGAGCGCGGGTTTGGTGGTGATGGGGAAGCTGTAATTCGAGTGTCTACAGCCGAACATGACGTCTACGAGCTTAGCGATCATTTCTTGTGCCTCCACAGAACAAGTGCTTTTTAGTTAGATTCCAAAATGGGCAAAAGGGTTCGCTGGGAGAGTCGGGTGGGGCAGGGGTCCTTCGACTACGTTTGCCGCGCGCTTCGCGCCCGGCAAGCGTCGCTCAGGATGACAAAACTTAAAACTATGGCAAAGCTTCAATGATGACACCACTTGAGTGGTGACAAAACTTACAAAACTTAATGATGATTAAGCTTAAATCAGGATTTTATGATTCGGAACTTACACGCTTTGCGGGCCGGATTTCTTTTTGGCCTGGCACTTGACTTGGATGGCTTGCTGGAGGCGGGTGCGGAGTTCGTCGGGGAGATCGTAGATTTCGGTGTTTTTGTAGATCTGGATGGTCTTCTTGGTGGTATCACAGACAACGTAGCAGTTGTGGCACCAAGCCAGGTGCTCGTCGAGCTCAGACTTGGTGCGCGCGTCGATAGCGCCGTCCAGGTACTCGTTGAGCTCTTTTAAAAACTCTGTACACTTCACGCTACGCCGTCTCCACCGTGGGTTTTACGAAGAAGCGATTAAGCCTCTCGCGTAATTGCAGCCGCGCACGCAGCAGCCGCGATTTCACTGCCGGAATGCTCAACTCGAGCGCTTCGGCCGTTTCTTCTGTTGATAAACCTTCCACATCGCGCAGGATGAAGACCGTACGAAAGCCCGGGGGCAACCCTTGGATCGTACGGCTGAGAATTTCCTTCAACTCCGCTTGATTGTAGTTTTGTTCCGGATTCGGAGCCCAGTCCGCGACTTCGCGCGGCACGGAATCGTCTTCCGTTTGAATATCTTCGTCCAGCGATACGACGCCAGGGCGCCGCCGCCGCAACTTCATGAGCGCTTCATTGACGGCGATGCGAACCAGCCAGGTATAAAACTTCGACTGCTCCTGGAAACCCTGGAGATTCGTGTACGCCTTCAGAAACGCATCCTGTACCACGTCTTCCGCATCTTCGCGGTTTTGCGTGATGTGCTGGGCGATGCGGAACACGTTCCGGTCGTAACGCTTGACCAGTTCCCCAAACGCCCCGTCGTCGCCGTTTTTAGCGGCTCGGACGAGCACCAGCTCTTCGCTGCGAGAATCGCTTACTGTGGGTTGGATGGCTCCCATATTCCTTCCGATTCAACTATTTTGGGGCAATCGGGCACGACACCAAACGTTCATTGTACCGGGGATTGCCGTGCCGTGCCGGAACTGCGTGGATGCTAGTTTGGACGCGCGAGACAGGGGAATGACCTAGCATTTCCGGAGGGTAATCCAAAGTAATCTGCCCCAAATCGGAGAGTTCCCCTAGACTCGGTTTACCTGGCAGGGATCAGTGGGCCAGCGTAGACCTTAAAATGAGCGATCAGGCCTGGATTCACGAAGTCGTCGGACGCGCAGCCTCGGAGGTACTCGAGCAGCATATGGCGCGCCATGTTGCGGAACTGCAAGGCGAATTAGTGCGTCGCGCAGTCGCGGAAGTGCAACCGGCGCTGGCGGCGCGGGACAGCAGCGGAAAGCTGCTGGCTGCCGTGGCCGAAGTGCAGGCGAGTTCCGGGCAGCGCGACATATTGAACTCGCTCTTGGAGCAGACCGCGGGCTTCTGCGCGCGCAGCGTCTTGTTTGTGGTGAAGCAAGAGGTGGCGACGGTTTGGCAGGCGATTGGTTTTGCCGACGACGAGGCTGTGCGCAATTTCGCGCTGGATTCAGACACGCCGCTGCTCCAGCATGTGTTGGGCAAGCGCGAGCCGGCTACCGGCGATACTTCCCGGATGGATGGCCGGTTCCTGCATGCTTTTGGCGCGCCGGTGAACGGCGAGTGTCATTTGTTGCCGCTGTTTTTGAAGGACAAGATTGCCGCGGTTCTGTATGCCGACGCGGGGACGGCGAATGCCTCATGCGAGCGCGCGTCGTTGGATTTGTTGTGCCGATTCACCAGTATTTGGTTGGAAGCTCAGGGTGGGCGCAAGACAGAAGAAGCGGAGGCGAGTTCCGCGGCTCAGGCACCGACAACGACAGCGATGGAAGCCAAGGCTGCTCCCGCGGCTGGCTTGTCGGCTGATGCCGGCGAGTGGACCCAGGGCACGGCGGCGGTTGCGGTGGCTCCCGCGCCCATTCCGGCCCCAGCTCCGGTTCCTACCATGCCGCCTCAGGTTGCGGCCGAGGTTGCGGCGGCTTCCACAATGTCCACGGCCGATGCCGACACGCACAAGCGGGCGCAGCGCTTTGCGCGCCTGCTAATTGACGAAATCAAGCTTTACAACAAAGGCAAAGTTGAGGATGGCCTCAAGCAGAAAGACCTTTACGATCGCATGCGCGACGACATCGACAAAAGCCGTGCCAGCTATGCCAAGCGCTACGGCAGCACGACGGCGGTTTCCGGTAATTACTTTGTACAGGAACTCATTCGGGGCCTTGCACAGGGTGATGCCTCCACGTTAGGGCCAAACTTCAAGCCTTAACCCGCGATAGACTAAAGACAACGTGACCTTTCGACGTATTGCTTCGCATTTGTTTCTCTTCCTGATCGTGACTGCTTTTGGGGCGAATTTGTGCGCCGCTCATGCCGCTCGTCCAAAGGCCGCAATATCCCACAAAAAATCCAAGAGGAAACCCAGCCGACGCGTGCTGCGCGTGCACCAAGCATTTGTTGCCTCCAAAACATTGCGCCCCATGGCGCAACAGCTCTTAAGGGAGCGAACTCCTGCCGCGTATCAGGGCGTGGAAGCCTATGCGCGTCTGCACAACGCTGAGGACGCGGGTTCTCTGGCGTGGTTTGTGGTGGCTTATGCGCACATGCTGGACCACGGCGCGGCGGAGGCGCTGGATCCTCTGCGGCGCGCCCGGGTGAAGGCGAACGAACTGCTGGACTACGTTACCTACTATCAGGCTGCGGCCCTGCAACAAACTGGGGATTCCGCGCAGGCTGAGGCGTTGCTGCACGACTTTGAGCAGAAGTTTTCCGGGTCGGTCTTTGTTCGCGATGTGCGGCTGACGCGGGCGCGGGCGTTGGTGGTTCTCGATCGCCCAGCCGATGCGGTGTTGATTCTGGAAGCGGATCGCTTGCCGACGCGGGCGGACATCGAGTTAACCCTGGGTCGCGCTTATTCGGCGATGGGACAGTTAGGGAAAGCATCTGCCGCTCTGCGGGGCGTATTTTACGGAACGCCGCTGGCCAGCGAGGCGGATGACGCGGAAAAGGAATTGGTAGCGCTAGCGGGACGCATTCCGCCAGCCAGCTTGGCGGAGCGGAAATCGCGCGCGGAGTTGCTGGCCAAGGGGAAGCGGTATTCGGACGCGGCGACGGAGTATCGGTCGCTGCTTGGGGATGCCAGCTTAGCGGATCGTCCGGCGCTGCAAGTGGCGTTGGCTGGAACTTTGCGCCAGAGCGGTCGGACGAAAGACGCGAAGCAGATTTTGGAAGGGCTGTCGGATGCGACCGGGGAAGTGGCGGCGCAACGGCTCTACAACCTGGGGGAAATTACCCGCTCGGCGGATGACGACGCGGGCTTTCAGGGGTATCTGGCGCAGTTGCGGCAGGTCGGTCCCGCGAGTCCGTGGCTGGAGCAGTCGCTGTTCTCTTCCGCGAACAAGTATCTGGTCAGCAAAGACTATGCGAAGGCCGAGGCAGGCTACCGGGAATTGGCGCAGCGCTTTCCCACCGGCAGCCATGGCTCGTACGCGCATTGGAAATCGGCCTGGCTGCTTTGGCGGATGGGGCAAGGAGAGGAAGCGCGCCGGGAATTCGAGCAGCAGATCATGCTGTTTCCGGAGGGCGCGGAAACGCCTGCAGCCCTATACTGGCGCGGCCGCGCCGCCGAGGAAGACAACGAACCGGGCCGTGCCCGCGCTTATTACGAAAAGCTAAACCAGCTTTACCACAGCTATTACTACGGGCAGCTTTCGCGGCAGCGGCTGGAGACGATGACCGCTCCCGAGACTGCGGAATTGGTTCTGGCGAGCCTGCACATGCCTGCGGCGCGCACTTACTTGGCCCTGAACGATCCTCCTACCGATAGCTTGCGCGTGCAAAAGGCTAGCTTATTGGCGAATGGAGCGCTGCTGGATTTGGCTTTGCGCGAATTGCACGCGGCGGCGCTTGAGGAAGGTGGCAACTGGGAAGTGGCGGAGATGGCGCGCCTCTGCCAGGATGCCGGACGCTATGACCGCGCGCTGGATGTGGTGAAGCATGAGGTGCCGCGATATTTTTCGACGCAGCTTTCCGATTTGCCGCCGCCTTACTGGCAGGCGCTGTTTCCGCGGCCGTATTGGGCGGATCTGAAAGCCTATGCGGCGGAGAACGGGCTCGATCCCTATTTGGTGGCCGCGCTGGTGCGGCAAGAGTCGGCGTTCAATCCCAGCGCGATTTCCCGGGCGAATGCGGTTGGGCTGATGCAATTGCTGCCCAGCACAGGGCGACTGGTTGCCAAAGACTTGCAGCTTCGCCACTTCAATCCCGCGATGCTCACCGTTCCCGCTACGAATTTGAAGATGGGAACGAAATACTTTAAGGGTATGGTGACGCAGTTCGGGGCGGTGGAGTATGCGCTGGCCGCTTACAACGCCGGGTCAGATCGGGTGATTGATTGGCAGGGAAGCGGGAAATATCGTGATATTGCCGAGTTCGTGGAGTCGATTCCGTTTACGGAGACGCGCGAGTACGTGCAGGCGATTCAGCGGAATGCGAATGTGTATCGGCAGCTTTATGGGGCGCTCTAGATAGCTTGTTAGAACCATTTGCGACTTCCACGCAAGGCGAGAAATCTGGTTCTGGGGAAGTTCTGGCTCGAGCAGATTCCTAACGCCTGAAGGCGGTCGGAATGACAATACTTTAGGGCTATCCGATAGGCTGCTAGACCGACTGCTCTGGCGGCGTCCTGCTGAACAGCAAGTCCACCACCAACAGAGTCGCTCCGACCACAATTGCACTATCCGCGAAATTGAAGGCTGGCCATTCGTATTGGTGGTAGTAGAAGAGCAGGAAGTCCGTTACGCGATGATGCAGCAGCCGGTCCCATAGGTTTCCGATGGCGCCGCCGAGAATCAGGGCCAGTCCTACGCTGGTGGACGACAAGGCCCGGCTGCTTCGCCAGAGCAGAATCGAGACCGGCACCAGGGCTACGATGGAGAGTGTGATGAGCAAGCCCAGCTTCAGGGGCGTGGGCGTATCGGAAAAGAAACCAAACGCCGCTCCGGGGTTTTCCAGATGGATGAGACGGAAGAATCCTGGAATGATGGTGATGCCGTCGTGCAGATCGATTTTGCGCTGCACCTGCCACTTGCTCACGCGGTCGAGAACCAGCGCGGCTAGGGAGATGAAGAGATAGAAGAGGCGACCCACTCGTGCTCTCGGCATCCGCTAGCTCTTCACCGGCTGCGCGCCAATTTCTTTCAGCACGGCGCTGCAACGTTCACACACTGTGGGGAAGGCCTTGTCCTCGCCCACATGGGTGGAGTAGTTCCAGCAGCGTTCGCATTTGAGGCCGTCGGCCTTGCTCACGCGTACAGTGATTTCTGTTCCGCCATTGACTGACGCTGCTTTCTCTAAGCGCGTGGCGGAAACGATCCAGAGGTAGCGCAACTCTCCCTCGTGCCGTTTCAAGATGGAAAACAACGGGTCGGTCGCGGTGACCTGCACTTGCGCTTCAAGGCCTCCGCCGATCAGCTTGTTCGTGCGCTCGGTTTCCAGCGCCTTTAGGACTTCTTCGCGCACTTGAAGAAGTGCGGCCCAATCGTCCTGCTCTTTTGTATTGTTCACTGCCGTATCGTCCACTGCGCTCGCGCCGAGAAAATCTGATTTCTTTGGAAACGACGTCAGGTGTATGCTCTCTGCCTTGCTGGCAGTGGCAGGTAAATACTGCCAAGCCTCATCGCACGTAAACGCCATGATCGGGGCCAGCAGGCGCGCCAGGCCTTCGCCAATTTTCCAAATTGCGGTCTGCGCCGAACGTCGGCCCTGCGAATTAGGAGCGGAAGTATAAAGACGGTCTTTGAGAACGTCGAAATACACCGCGCTCAAATCGACAACGCAGAATTGCATGATGCGCTGGTAGATTTTGTGGAACGCAAATTCGTCGTACCAGCCGGTGATTTCGGCGGCCACCGCCGCCGTCTGGCGTAGTGCATGGCGATCCAGCGAATGCATTTCGTCAAACGCCACGGAATTCTTGGCGGGATCAAAGTCACCGAGGTTGCCCAGAATGTAACGGAAGGTGTTGCGCAATTTGCGGTAGTTTTCCGCGACGCGCTGCATGAGGTTGTCGGAGCAGGCAACGTCATTGCGGAAATCGACCGAGGCTACCCACAAGCGTACGATTTCTCCGCCAAGCTTTTCCGTAATTTCGACTGGCTCCACGCCATTGCCCAGAGACTTCGACATGGCTCGGCCTTGTTCGTCGAGCGTCCAGCCGTTGGTGGCCACGCCGCGGTACGGCGCAGCATCGCGCGTGCCCACGGCGCAGAGCAGGGAAGAGTGGAACCAACCGCGGTATTGGTCGCCGCCTTCCAGATACAAATCGGCGGGCCAGGGCAGATTTGGAGCGTGACCCAAGACCGCCGCGTGGCTGGAGCCGGATTCGAACCAGACGTCGATGATGTCCATTTCTTTTTTGAACGACGTCCCGCTGCACTTGGCGCACATGGTACCGGCGGGCAGGAGCGAATCGGCTTCCGGCGTGTACCAGGCATCAGCGCCTTTTTCGGCGAATAGCTTGGCTACCTTCCGGTTGGTTTCGGGACTCTTCACGGAGTCTCCGCAGTTCTCACACAGAAACACAGCAATGGGCGTGCCCCAGATTCTTTGCCGCGAAATGCACCAGTCCGGCCGCGTGGCAATCATGTTGGCGATGCGGTCTTCGCCCCAGGCGGGGTCCCATTTCACTTTCTTAATCTCTTCCAAAGTCCGCGTGCGCAGGGTTTTTTCCCCGTCGCTTTTCGGAACCATCGGCGTATCCATGCGGATAAACCACTGCTCCGTCGCACGGAAGATGATGGGATTGTGGCAACGCCAGCAGTGAGGATAGGAGTGCTGAATCTTCTCCGCATGCAGTAGCGCTCCGCGTGTTCGAAGGAGTTCCACAATCGGATCGTTCGCTTTGAAGATCTTGAGCCCGTCGTATTCCGGCAAGCCGTTGCGCAGCACGCCGGCGCCGTCCACGTTGCAAGTGAGGTCAATCTTGTACTTCACGCCGGTCATGAAGTCATCCGCGCCGTGCGCTGGAGCGGTGTGGACCACGCCCGTGCCGGTATCCATGGTCACGTAGTCGGCGAGCACGCCCACGATCTTGCGTTCTTCCCAAGAGAGAAATGGATGCCGGAAGAGAGAGCCTTCCACCGCCCGTCCGGGGAAACGCGCAACGATGTTGTCAGCGCTGAACCCGCACTTCTCCGCCGTCGCACGCGACAGCCGCTCGGCCACGATGAAGATGTCTTTGTAAGTCTCAACCGCCACATACTCTTCGTCCGGATGCAGCGCCACAGCCATCGACGCGGGAAGCGTCCACGGAGTGGTCGTCCAGATAATTGTCGAAACAGGCTTGCCCGATTTCTTCGCCGCCTCGGCCAGCGCCGGACTGATTTTTGCTGCGTCCGAATGCAGCGCATATTTCACCCATACAGTCGGGCTCGTGTGATTTTCGTATTCCACTTCCGCCTCGGCCAGTGCCGTTTCGTCGTGGATGCACCAGTAGGTCGAGCGCAGCCCCTTGTACACGAAGCCATCTTCAAAGAACTTGTAGAACGTCTCCAGAATCACCGACTCATACTGCGGCGTCATCGTCGAATAGGGATTATCGAACTGCCCAAAAATTCCCAGCCGCTGAAACTGCGCGCTCTGGAGATCGAGAAACTTCGCGGCATATTCGCGGCAGGCATTGCGCACGGCCAGCGGCGCCATCTGCAGCTTCTTGCCGCCCAGCATCTGGTCGACTTTGATCTCAATCGGCAGCCCGTGGC
>JAYWAL010000094.1:0-33050 GCA_043782485.1 Acidobacteriaceae bacterium
TTGGGGGCGAGGTGGCTCTCTGGGACTTTGTAGCTTGACTCTTACCGCTGGGGCTAAAGCTCTGCGCCGCCCAAAAGCGTAAAGCATCCCTCGGGGGCTGAAAGCCCCCGATTTTTGTTGGACTCTGACGGCACGGCTAAAGCCGTGCCCTTTCAAAGCAAGAAGGTCTCACGCGCTCTCTGAAGCCCCAGATTTTATGCGGCTTCGCGGCACCCTTCGGCTGCGCTCAGGGCAGGCTCCTGAAACCGTGCCCTTTCAAAGAGCGTGGTTGCCACGCACCAGTTAAGCCCATCACTTTTCGAGCAGGATTCACCGGGCTGAAGCCCGGTGCTACCGGATCGGGTGATGCAGAGAAAAGCAAGTTCTGTACCTCAACTTGGCCACTACTTAGCCTCGAAGACGGTTTTGCCGCCTACTACTGTGCGTAGGACTTTGGTTTCGAGGAGTTTGGCTGGTAGTGCGCCGGTGATGTCGCGGTCGAGGACGATGAAATCGGCTAACATGCCTGGGGCTAGCTGGCCTTTTTCTTTTTCGGAAAATTCCGCGAAGGCTGAAGTCTGCGTATAGGCAGAGATGGCTTCGGTGATATCGATGCGTTGGGCGGGGAAGTATTCTTTCTTGGCGTCTTCGCTGCGGCGCGTGATGGCGGCGTAGAGGCCGCGGAATGGGGAGATTGGCTCGACGGGGAAATCTGTTCCAAAAGCTAGAGGGGTGCCATTCTTGAGGAATTCCTGCCAGGCATAGGAATGCTCGGCGCGCTTTTCGCCCAGGCGGGCTTGCGCCCACCCCATATCGGTGAGGACATGGCTGGGTTGCATGGAGGCGATGATTTTCATTTCCTTGAAGCGGGCGAATTGAGCGGGGGCCAGGACCTGGGCATGCTCGATGCGGAGGCGAAAATCGGGTTTGGCTTTTGGGTCTGGCTTGGCGGCCTTCAAGGCTTCCGAGAACGCGTTGAGTGCCATTTCGACGCCACGGTCGCCGATGGCGTGGAAGCCGATTTGGAAGCCCGCGAGGAGGCGTTCTTTGGTTAGCGCATTGAGCTTGTCTTGTTCGTAACGTGGAATCCCCGAGTTGCCGGGGTCGTCGCTGTAGGGCGCGAGCAGGGCGGCGGTGCGGGAGCCGAGTGAGCCGTCCATGAAGCCCTTGAGCATGCCGGTGTGGAGCAGATTGTCATCGTGGTTGTGGGCGGCGCGGTGGGCCTTGAGGATGTCGAGCGATTCCTCAAAGGGCAACCACTCGCTGATGCGCAGAGTGAGCTTGCCTTCTTTTTCCAGTTCTTCGTAGATGAGGAAATCGTCCCAGCCGGAATTGTCCTGGGCGGAAGTGACACCCGAGCGGGCGGCCTCTTCCAAAGCCAGTTCCACGGCTTTACGACGCCGCGCATGATCTGGTTTTGGAATTACGGCGCGGACGGCATCTTGCGCGGTCTCGCGGAGAATGCCGGAAGGCTCTCCGGTGATGAGGCGGTCGATTTTGCCGCCATTGGGGTCCTTGCTGGCCACGGTGATGCTGGCGAGCTGCAAGGCTCTGGTGTTGGCGACGGCGATGTGGCCATCGATGCGGACCATGTAGATGGGGTTTTTGGTGCTGATTTCATCGAGGTCCCAGCGGGAGGGGAGTTCTTTGACAGGCCAGAGAGTGTGATCCCAGCCGCGGCCGACGATCCACTCGCCGGGTTGGACCTGCGCGGCTTTGTCGCTGATGCGTTGGCGGAACTGTTCCAGAGTTTTAACGCCTATGAGGTCTACTTCCAACTTTTGAAAGCCGCCGCTGCTTAGATGGGTGTGAGCGTCGTTGAAGCCGGGCATGACGAAGTGGCCGGCGAGGTCGATGACCTGGGTGGAGGGTCCTTTGTGCTTCATGAGGTCGGAGGATTTGCCGGTGGCGAGAATGCGGTCGCCTTTGACGGCGATGGCATCGACGCGGAGGATTTCATGGAAGGAGGAGGCGCCGGGGACGGCGGTGTAGGCGTTGGCGTGGGTGAAGATGGAGTCGGCGATGGGGGGAGGCGGGGTTTGGGCGAGGAGAGCGGAGGTGAGGAGGAAGGCGGGGGCTAAAGCCGCGGTTCTTAGGGGGCGGGTTATCGCAGCACTGAAGTGCAGCGCCGCCCAAAAGCGTGCTGCAGCGGCTAAAGCCGGCAACCCATAGGCTCGGGACGGCACGGCTGAAGCCGTGCCCTGATACGAAGCGTTTGTGGAACACGCTCCAGTGTGTTTCATTTCTGGGGAATCTATTTCTGGGAACTTCATTCCTGGGAGCTTGATTTCCGGAGAATTCATTTCTGGAAAAGTTATTTCTGGACAATTCATTTCTGGAGAATTCATTCCTGGACCCCCGAGAGTGCGAGCACCGACAGCAGAATTCTGCGCAGGCCCAGGTCGCGGCCTGTGCAGTCGAACCACTCCTGGAGCGTATGAGCGCCGCCGCCGCGGCCGCCGCCACCCAGGGCCACGGCTTCCCGTCCCAGCGACAGAGGGATGTTGGCGTCGGTGGAGGCGCGCTGGACCTGAGCGGAGTTTTTGAGATGGTGATCGACTTCGCGGACGACGCGGAGAATGCGGGCGTCGGGGGGCAGCTCACCCGAGGGGCGGTCGCCGATCAGGACGAAGTCGGCGGTGAGGGCGGAGTGCCGCGCCGCGGGCCGCTGGGATTCGCGTTCCGTATCCAGGCTTTGATCCATGGCCAGACGCAAGGTACGCTCCAGGCGCTCGATCTCAATCATGGAAGTGGAACGGATATCCACGCGCATGGTGGCGGATTCAGGAATGGAATTGACGGAGGTGCCGCCGTGGATGACGCCGACGTTGACGGAAGTCTTTGGGCTTTGTGGAACGTTGGCGCGGCTGAAGGTTTCGATGGCGCGGGCGAGGATGACGATGGGATTGGGGATGCCGTAGTCCGACCAGGAATGGCCGCCGGGGCCGCGGACGATGACTTCAAAGCGGCGGCTGCCGAGGGCTTCGGCGACGATGACATCGGTGCCAGCGCCATCGAGGATGAGATTGCAGGCGATGGAATCGAGCCAATGGGGCTGGGCGAAAATGTGGCGCATGCCGCGCAGGTCGCCTTCGCCCTCCTCGCCGACGTTGCCGAGGAAAAGCAGGGGAGCGTGGGGATGGATGGGGGTGGCCTGCAAGGCTCCGGCGATGGCGAGCATGGCGATGACGCCTGCTCCATTATCGGAAACGCCGGGACCGAGGAGTTTGCTGCCCTCCTGCTGGATCTGGAGCGGGGTGCCGGTGGGGAAGACGGTGTCAATGTGGGCGCTGATGGCGACGTAAGGGCCGGAGTGGCCGGGGTGGACGCCGAGGACGTTGCCGACTTCATCGAGGCGGACCTGGTCGAGACCGAGGTCGCGGAATTTTTGGGCGAGCCAGCGGCCGCGGGCTGCTTCGCCGAATGGCGGGGCGGGAATGCGGGCGAGTTCCAGTTGCCATTGCGCGAGCTGCGGCTCGGCGGTGCGCAGCCAATCACAGGCCTGGCGAACCTCTGGCAGGGCGGCAAGATGAGTTACCTCTTGCGCGGGAGGGGTGCGAATTTCGGTAGGAACCCTGGGAACGGACGGCATCCTGTGTGAGGCCATCTTACAACAGGGTGGGCCGGGGTTTGTGGCGTGGGAGCGCGGGAGTTAATGGCATGTGGGTGGGGTACGGGTTCTACATTTCGTCGTCGGAGCTCGATTCGCCGAGGGTGAAGCCGCCGATGTCTTCGCTGAACTCGAGCAGGTGCTGGTACTGCTCGTACCATTCGGTGGAAGCCTCGTAGAGAAACATGCTGCCCTGGTAGGCCCAGCCGAGCTGGATGAAGCCAACTTTGCCGACATGGAGACGGAGCCAGCGGGCATCTTCGGCGTCGTCGTCGGCGTGGTCGTCGTTTTCGGGGATGCTTTTGCCGGCGAAGTGGGCGTCGGCCAGGTGCTGGACGAGTTCGTCGAGGTCGGAGCGTTCGAGGACGGAGGCGTGCATGGTGAGGAAAGGAGCGCCGGAGTGCTTGGCTAGCTCGACGAAATCCTTCCATCCGTCGGAGTGGTCGGGGCTGTGCCACATGATGGCCTGGATTTCGTCCTCGGAGGCAAAGCCGTGGAAGCGGCGCATGCCGTGGCCTTCGATGAAGGCGATCATGTCGTCTTTGAGGATGGAAAGGTCGTCAACCATGGGAGAAACTCTGAGCAGGATTGTAAGGGTTTCGCCGGGGGAGCGCCAGAGGGTGGCGAAGTGTGTGTTAACATTGAGTGTTTGTTCCGCACTCTTAGCGATTCTTATGCTGGTTTCCAAAGACTTTGTGGCCTATATGGCCCGCGAGATTGTAAAGAAACTGATTGCCGCCCAGGTGATTGAAGCCAAGGAGCTGCCGGTGGTCACGGAGCGGGTGAACCATGCGCTGCTGGAGGAATTGAGCCTGGAAGACCGGATCAATGACGAAGTGCGGATTATTCTGGAGACGTATTCGGATGAAATGCGGAATTCCGGGGCGGATTACCAGGAAATGTTTCGCAAGGTGAAGAACGAGTTGGTGAAGAAATATAAGGCCGTCTTATGAGAATCAGCCGGGACAAAGCGGGCATGATGGCCAAGGGCGTCATGGAAGTGCTGAAGCAGCTGGAGCAGGTGGAGTTTGTGGAAGACCCGAACACCATCAAGCAGGAGACGCGGAAGATTATTGAGGCTCTGCTGCTGCATGACGTGCGGCTGGATCAGGCGGCGAAGATGAAGATTGAAAGCCAGAAGAAGACCATTCTGGAGGGCAGCCAGGAATGGGAAATCCTGTACCGCAAGTACTACAACGAGGAAGTGAAGAAGCTGTAGTTACCAGACTTCGCAGCGGTCTTCTCCTGGCACTTCAGCCCGCACCATAGCCGCGCCCGCCTTGCAGGAAAAAGCTTTTTGGAACTCCGGCAGGTTGGAGAGCGGGCCGTTCACGCGGAATTTTCCGATGGGATGTGGGTCGCTTTGCACCATGACGCGTTGGGTCTCGATGCGGACGGCGTCTCCGCGGAATTGGCCCCAGGCGATGAAGAATTGCTGCTCGGGAGTGAGGCCATCGACGTTGGCGGGGCGGGGTTTGCCTTCCAATGATTTTTGAAACGCCTTGTAGGCGAGCTTGGCGCCGCCGAGGTCGCCGATGCTTTCGCCTAAGACCAGCTTGCCGTTGTGGTGGACGCCGGGTTCGATGAAGTAGCCGTCGAATTGTTTGGCCACGCAGGCGCCGCGTTCGTTGAATTTTTTCAGGTCGTCGTCGGTCCACCAGTTATTGAGGGCACCTTTTTCGTCGAAGCGCGCGCCTTCGTCGTCGAAGCCGTGGCTGATTTCGTGGCCGATGACGACGCCGATGGCGCCGTAGTTTCTGGCGTCGGAGGCACGGACGTCAAAGGCCGGGGGCACGAGGATTCCGGCGGGGAACACAATTTCATTGAGCAGCGGCGTGTAGTAGGCGTTGGAGGTGGGCGGGGTCATGCCCCAGCGCCCGCGGTCCACCGGCTTTCCAATCGTGGAACGATCGTCTTGTATGTTGAAGCGGCGTCCGGTCAGGACATTGGCCCAGTAGTCCTCGCGGTTGAGGGCAATGTGGCTGTAGTCTTTCCATTTGTCGGGATAGCCGACCTTGACGTTGAAGGTGGCGAGTTTGGCGAGAGCTCGCTGCTTGGTCTGGTCGCCCATCCAGGGCAGGCTGAGAATGTCATCGTGCATCGCGGCCAGGATGTTCTGGATGAGTTCCTTCATGCGGGCTTTGGCTTCGGGCGGGAAGTGGCGATCGACGTATTCCTTGCCCAGGGCTTCGCCAAAGAGCTCGTCGGTGGATTCGGCGCAGCGTTTCCAGCGCGGCTTCATTTCTGTGGCGCCGTTGAGGAATTTGCCGTTGAAGGCGAAGCTTTCCTCGGCGAAGTTCGAAGAAAGATTCGGGGCGGCGGAACTGAGCAGCTGCCACTTCAGGTAAGTCTTCCAGTCGGTTAGCGGGGCGGTATCCATCAGGCGGTCAACTTCCGCCAGATACTTGGGTTCCTGGACGTTGAGGGCGACATCGTGGGAGAGCTGGAGATGGTCGTAGTAGTTGCTCCAGCGAATGTGCGGAGCCAGGGTGTCGAGCTGAGCGAAAGTGGTTTTGTGGTCGATATTGGTGGGGTCGCGCATGGCGGCTGGTTCCAGAGACGCCTGGGCCAGATGTGTTTCCATCTCGAGAATCGTCTTGGCGGCCGAGGATGCTGTGGGCTGGTCCGCGCCAGTGAGCTGGAACATTTTGGTCACGTGTTCCAGAAATTTGGCGCGGGCTTCGAGAAAGCGGGCTTCGGAGCCGAGATAATATTCGCGCTCGGGCAGACTGAGGCCATTGGCGGAGATGTCCGCGAGAATCATGGTCGGCTCGTGCGGATTCTGTGAGCCGGTGAGGGCAAACGGCACAGCGATGCCAATGTCATGCATACGGGCCATGGTCTTCTGCAAGTCGGCGGTATTTTTGGCGGCATCAATCTCAGCCAGCAGCGCGGCAATGGGCTTCATGCCAGCGGCGTTGATTTTGGTTTCGTCGGTGCAGGACCCGTAGTAGTCGCCGATCAAGCGCGCGGTGCTGCCGGGAGCGGCGGATTTATTTTGTGAGGCTTCGTCGAGGATGACCTTGATGTCGTCCTTAATGGTTTCGCCGGAACGCCAGCGACGGCTCCAGCGCACCATGGATGCGGGGATGGGATTCTGGGCGCGCCAGTTGCCGTTGGCGTACTCGAAGAAATCGGTGCAGGGGTCGATGGCGGGGTTCATGTCGGTGAGCTCGACGCCTTTGGGGGCGGAGACGGCGTCTTCGGCCGAAGCGAGCGTTGCGGCTACCAGGAAGAAGAGTAAGAACCGAATTCGCATAGAGAACCTCGAGAGTTCGCAAAAAACTTGGGTGTGGCTGTAGCAGTGCCACAGAGGAACGATACACGCTCACCCTGTATTCTGGCCAACTGCAGTGCGATGATGGAGGCGTTGATTGGGTAGAGTTTGTTGCATCAATCGATAGCGGGTGGAAGCGATGACATCCTTGCCGCAGCGGCTGCTGAAAAAGTGATCCTTACCAGATCAACCCCTTACGGCAGGGGCTAAAGCCCATTCCTTGCAAAGGAGTTATCGCAGCACTGAAGTGCTGCGCCGCCCAAAAGCTGAGGCTGGAGCGGCTTTTCCAGCGCCTGAAGTGGCTGCTGAAAAAGTCAGGGTTACCAGATCAACCCTTTCCTGCTGGGGCTAGAGCCCTATATTTTTACAAGGGAGTTAACGCAGCACTGAAGTGCTGCGCCGCCCAAAAGCTGGCGCTAGAGCGAGTAGCCCAAGAGTTCCAGGCTCCGGCCAAAACTACGAAACCTGGGGCGCAGTCGGCAGGGGGCGGTTTAAAAACGGACGCTCGCAAAAATACCAGAAGCCGGTCGCCACGGCGCACATCACGGCGATTCTCACAATGAAACCAGCGTTCTGGGGCAGACCCCAATGAATGAGCCTGGAGGCAACCATCTGGGAAGAGCGAAGGTTGCTCTGATGGGTTAGGTACAGGCTGTACGAGATCAAACCGAAACCACGCAACAGAGAACCCAGTGAGCTGGCCTGGAACCTTGCATCCAGTCTGCGCAGGGAAACCAGCACGAGCGCAAATGATGCGGTCACGATCCACTCGAAATAGACAGAACGCCCTCCCTGCGGCACCGCGGAACTGCGGTAAAGCGAGAAGAGCAAAAGGAGAACAAGAGCAACATCCGTGGCGATTCGACAGCGCGATGTGGTCATCTTGCAAAGCCGGTAGAAGACCAGGGCACCCAGCGCAAAGGCGATCCAATATTCGAGGAAAAATCCGTAGGATCGCGAAGGAAAGTACAGATTCCAGACAAACGCAGGAATCATGAGCAGGAGGATGCCCGGCAGCATGCTTTTCTTGAGGGCAATGGCGCCAAACAAAAGCAACCCCATCACAATATAGAACTGCTCTTCATAATTCAGAGACCAGAACCCTGCGACAAACAACGTGGGATTCTGAAACGCATACGAGGTAGGATGAGCCATCGAGGAGAGCCATTGCGTCAGGGTTAGGTTCTGAATCCAGGCAACGGCGGAGGTGGAAAGCTGGTCTCCGAGGCCCTCGCGCATCTTTACCAGCCGCGTGATGGTGAAAAAACACAGGGCGAAGAAGTAGGGGGGATAGATACGGCGAACCCGCCTCCACATGTAGCCCGCAGGCCCAATATGGTTGCGGCGGCAGGAATCCGTGGCCGCGGCGATGCAGTACCCGGAAATCACAAAGAAGACCATCACGCAGCTATGGCCTAGATCCAGCCCGGCGTTATATCCGAGATGGTCCACCACAACCCCGAGAGAAGCTAGTCCGCGCCAAGCGTCCACCATGGAGTAACGCGGTCCCCACGATGGGACGGCGCCAACAGTTGTGCCGGAAGCGTTTTTCAGAACAGTGGTCAAAATCGATTCCTCATGGCTGGTGGACTTCGACTCCCCTTGTTGGGCGCAGGCATCCGCCGACTCCATTTACGCTACACTGAAGTGCTAAATCTGCCCAGCGCATGCGCCAACACATCCTCGGACAAACCGGAATCAGCGTCTCCCCACTCGGATTTGGCTGCGTCCAGCTGACGGCGCACAAGGATCGCGGGGATGCGGTTCGCATGCTCGAACATGCGTTCGCGTCGGGAATCACGCACTTTGACGTCTCCCGGATCTATGGCTTCGGGCGCGCCGAAGGAATCCTGGGAGAATTTCTCGGGGGGAAACGCCACCAAGTCACGGTGGCGAGCAAATTCGGAATTCAACCACCGTCGGGACTGGCTGGGAATCGCAGGGTCATTGATCTTGCCAAGAAGCTGCTGGGCCCCTTCCCCAGCCTGCTGCGGCGCGCCCGCCAGCGCGGATCGAGCATGGTGAAATCTGGCGTCTTCACTCCGCAAAGTGCGCTGCAGAGTCTGGAGAGCAGTCTGCGCGAGTTGGGAACAGACTCGCTGGACGTATTCCTGCTCCACGAAGCGACGCTAGCCGATGCGGCCAACGAATCGCTGCTGGAAGTTCTGAGGCAGCAGGTAGCTCGCGGAACCATTCGCAGCTTCGGGATCGCGTCAGGATTTCATCATTTGCAACAGGGCGGCGCTGGCGTGCCGCCCGGCTATACAGTTTTGCAATTCGAAGACAACGCGGCCGCGCGAAATCTTCAGGCGCTGCATCCAACCCCGGAACGAGCGGTGATTACCCATAGCATTTTTCAGCCTCTGACGGCCTTACGAGCAGCGATGGCGGCTCAACCTCGTTTAGCGGGGGAACACGCGGCGCGACTCAAACTCGACCTGGCTGATCCCGCAGTCCTGGGCAATCTGCTGCTGCAATTTGCGTTGCGCAGCAATCCCACGGGCGTTGTTTTGTTTTCCAGCACGGATCCGCAACGTGTGACCTGCAACGTACGAGCTGCGGAATCGTGTCCGTTTGACGAGCAACAGATGATTGGCTTCCTGGAGTTTGTGGACACTCTGCTTGGTGGGCCTTCGTTGCGAGACGATGATCGATGATCCTCGATCTGGCGACGCTCGGCGATAGCCCGGAACTTTCCTGCGACGTTTGCATCGTAGGTAGCGGCGCGGCGGGGTTGGCGATTGCTTCCGAGCTGGAGCAGTCCCCGCTTCAAGCCATCCTCCTAGAGAGCGGAGGCCTTGATCCGGAACCACCTACGCAAGCTCTTTACGATGTCGACATCAGCGGATTGCCGCATCCCGGCTCGACCCAGGGCCGATTTCGCATCTGTGGAGGATCAACGACGCAATGGGGCGGGCAAGCCCTACCCCTGATGCCAATCGACTTCGAGCGCCGGGAGTGGGTTCCCTACAGCGGCTGGCCTATTTCTTTTCAGGAACTAGTTCCATACTACGCCCGAGCGGCGAGGTTTCTTGAAATCGACAGCTTCAACTATGGCACCGATCTACTTACCCATCTGCGCACTCGGCCGCCAGACTTTGATGCGCAACGGGTCACGTATCATTTCTCAAAGTGGAGCCCGCGACCGAGCATTCGCGAGCACTACTTGCCGGGACTGGCAAAGTCCCAGCGCTGCACCCTGTTACTACATGCCAATGTAACGCGCATCGTTCTCGACGAGGAGTTGAACCGAGTCAATCGAGTTGAGGTTCGGTCCCTGGAGGATGCTCGTGCCACGGTGCGCGCCAGAGTATTCGTGCTGTGTGTTGGAGGCATTGAAACGGCTCGGCTCCTGTTGGCGAACGATCAGCAGCAGCGGGACGGAATTGGGAACCATCACGACCTGGTGGGACGTTTTTTCCAGGATCACCCGAGCGCGATGGTGGGCTGGCTGAACACGCCGTATCCCAACAGGGCGCAACGAATGCTCCAGGTTTTTCATAAGAACGGCCTGAAGTATTCGGTGCGCTGCACGGCGGCCCCGGAATGGCAGCGCGAACAGCGGACGCTGAACATATCCATGGGCACCACTTTTGTCGAAGACAACCCCGCGTTGCAGGACTTAAAAGAGGCATACGTGAGGCTGCGGCAGAGAAAAATCGACGCAACCCTGGCCGGGAAGCTGTTGCGGGTGGCCACTCATCCTGGCGCTTCCGTTTTGCCGGCGTGGCACTTTCTGGCGCGCGGGAGAAGCTTTGCCCCGGGCGCCCGCATGCGGATTGGCCTGACTTCGGAACAGGAGCCGAACCCGGAGAGTCGCGTCTTGCTTTCGGAACAGAGGGATGCGCTTGGCATGCGCCGGTCCAATGTGCGCTGGAAACTGACAAGTTCAACCCATTACACCATGCGCCGATTTGCGAGGACCCTTCAGGAAGAATTTCGTAAAGCGGAGCTTGGAGAAATTGAATTGGAACAGTGGGTTGGGAGTGATGCCCCGGATTGGGCGGACCACATCACGGATCAGTATCACCACATCGGGACTGCGCGCATGAACGACTCACCGCGGCTGGGGGTGGTGGAACGGAACTGCCGCGTCCACGGCGTGGAGAACCTTTACATAGGAAGCAGCGCGGTTTTCCCGACGAGTGGGCATTCCAATCCCACCCTGACGATCATCGCTCTGTGCTTAAGGCTGGCTGACCGGCTCAAGACGGAGTTTGGGTCGCTGCGTTAGGAGCGGCTGGCTTTCAACTCTAATATGTTCTTGATGGAGAGGTGTCTGCAAGAAAACTGCTACGCGTGAACCGCGTTCATTCGCTTAAGGGTCGGAAGCGTCTGGATTGCTTTTTCGCACTGCCGTTGTGCCAATCGCAAGTCGTAGAGGCTTTGCAGGTTGATCCAGAACTGAGGACTGGTGCCAAAAAAATGCGCTAAGCGCAGGGCGGTGTCGGCGGTGATGTCGCGTGTGCCGTTCAGAATCTGGGTGATGCGGCCTTTGTCCCGGAGACTTACGATCATCAACAGATTCCACGGAAAAATACGCAGTGCGTCAAACGTATCGCGACGAGCGATGGCAAAGGCGGGCGGATACTAACCCTTCTTCAACTCCGTTAAAACCTGCTTGGCAATTTCCTTCAAGGTTTCAAACACGCCATTGCCTTGAAAGGCGATTGCTTCCATCACAGGTTCGTCTTTCTTGCGGAGTTCGCGCGTGAGCTGGTCGACTGGGAGAATATTCGGCAGGTCGCGCTTGTTGAGTTGCAGAACGTAGGGCAGTTTGGCGAAATCGATGTTGTGTTCCTTCAGGTTGGTGCCCAGGTTATCGAGTGCTTCCAGGTTGGCGTCCATGCGCTCTTCCTGGGAATCGGCGACGAACACAATCCCGTCAACCCCGCGCAGAATCAGCTTTCTGCTGGCGTCGTAGAAGACCTGTCCGGGAACGGTATAGAGGTGAATACGAGTCTTGAAACCGCGGACGGTGCCGAGGTCGAGGGGCAGGAAATCGAAGAAAAGTGTGCGCTCCGTCTCGGTTGCCAGGGAGATCATCTTGCCCTTCTGCGTCTCAGAGGTTTTCCCGTAAATATGCTGCAAATTGGTGGTCTTGCCACCAAGACCCGCGCCGTAGTAGACGATCTTGCAATTGATCTCGCGGGCTGCAAAATTGATGAAACTCAACCGTATCCCCGATTGGGCACAGGCCATTCCTGGCCGGAGACCCGCGCAAAATTTATTCTCAAATGTCTTCCTTCCCTTATATCACAGCAACTTAGCGAGGGAACATGGGGGCGGGGTTACTAGAGTGGGTGCTGAAAAAGTCAGGGTTACTGGGTCAACCCTTACCTGCTGGGCTAAAGCCCGATATTTTCACAAGGGAGTTATCGCAGCACTGAAGTGCTGCGCCGCCCAAAAGCTGAGGCTAAAGCGGCTATTTCAGCGCCTGAGGTGGGTGCTGAAAAAGTCATCCTTACCAGATCAATCCCTTACCGCAGGGGCTAAAGCCCATTCATTTCCAAGGAGTTATCGCCGCACTGAAGTGCTGCGCCGCCCTTGCGCTACGGGCTGCTAGCTAGGGCTGGCGGGCCGGGGGGAGAGGGTAAAAGCCGTCCTTGGCGCGGACTTTGAGGCCGGTGCGGGCTACTTTGACCTCCAACTGGCGGTAGACGCCGGGCTGGGCCTTGCTGTAGTAGCCGAGGGTGTATTGATTGCGGGCGTCGCCCATGGCTCGGTTGTAGGCCTCCTCCATTGCCTCCTTGGAGAATTCGGGGAAGACCTCGCCGCCGGTGGCGGAGGTGTATTTGGGCAAAATATTGCCAAAACCGTGCTTGGGAATCTTGATTTCCTTGAGTTTGCGGAGTCCGGGGATGGCGGCGTCGTCGACAGCCACGGCGTAGACGGTGATTTCATTGGTTAGCAGGACATGGAGGACATCGGCATAGGCGGCATCGCTGCCGGACTCACGGCCATCGCTAACGATGAAAATGACCTTGCGGCGGCCACGCTCTCGCTTGCCCAGGTCCACGGCGGCTTTCAGCAGGGCGTCGTTCAAAGTGTGGGATTCCTGGGTAGGGAGGTTGATCAAGTTGGGGCCTCCGCCGACGGGGCGACCGTTGATTTGTGGGCCAGATGCCAGGGGGCCGCTGAGCACCTGGGGGCCGGAATTCCGTCCGGTTTCGCCCTTGAGCAAGGTAAAGGCGGCTGTGGTGCCTTTTCCTAGGGCGCCAAAGTCTTTGAGCTTGCGGACGGCGCTGCTGTAGGTGTAGATGGCCACCTCGTCGTAAATGGAGAATGCTCCTTCCAGGGCAGGGAAGGTCTGGTTCAGCTTGCGGACGGCCACGTCGGGCATGCCCTGATCGAAAATGATGGCGGCCGAGATGGCGAAGGGGTCGCTGGTGAAGTACTTCAGGTCCTGCTTGGCCCCGCCTTCGAACAGCTGGAAATCCTTTGGCAATAGGCCGCTGACCAAGCGTCCGGAGTCGTCTTTGACGGTTACGGGTACAGCGACGAAGTTGACGTTGACCCTGAGCCGATAGAGGTCTTCCTGCGACTTGGATTGCGGGGCGGGGGGCTGGTAGCCCGGCGGAGGGGCGGGAACGGACGGGGTGGCTGGCGTGCCTGGGTTGCCAGGGGTGCCGGGTTCGGGAAACGGGTTGTCGGTGGGAGCGACCTTGGGGCGTGCGGCTTCGGGTTTGCTGGGCTTTTCGTCCTGGCTGGAGGAGGAACCTCCATCGGAAGCGGGTGGCTCGTCGTTGGGGGGTAGCGGGGCGGTATTGATGGGTGGTTGGGCTGGGAGTTGTTGCGGGGTGCGCTTGGCGGAAGGGGCGTCCGGGAGCTGTTGGGTGGGGGATTGCGCCCAGAGAGCGGCTCCGGCGAGTGTGAGAGCGACTCCAAAACCGCGAATGCCATGCATCGAAACCACGTTAGACGTCTCCTAAGTAGCGTTGCTGGTGGTCGCTGAAACGGTCATCTTTTCCAGATCAACCCTTTGTCTCGGGGGCTGAAGCCCCTGATTTTGTTGGACTGCGACGGCACGGCTGAAGCCGTGCCCTTTCAAAACAGAGGGATTCTCAAGCACTCTCTGAAGCCCAACGCTCTCCCGTGCTTAGCGTGGCGAGGAGTTCTCACCCGCTTTTTTCAGCAACATGGATGGCGACCGAACGTCAGCGTCCCTTGGAAAATCCATGCCAGAGCCAGCCGAACTTTTTCACTCGGCAGGATAGCTTCGGTTTCTTTAGATGCATCCAACTGGTAGAAATAGACTAACAAATCACCTCCTGGGATGCCCCCAATATGCGTTTTCGCGTTTTTCGCCCCGTGTTCGCCTTGTTTTTGCTGTTGGTCGCGTCGCTCGTTCCCGGGCTTCGCGCTCAGGATGGTGTCATCAATACTCCGCCTCCGGCTTCGGATACGCCCCAGGATGCGCAGGCCCCAGAGCAGTCGGACGCCGTGATCAAGTCGCGCGTCAACGTGGTGCAATTGTTTTTTAACGTCAAAGACAAGCATGGAGCGCTGATTCCGGGGTTGGTGAAGGACGATTTTCAGGTGTTCGAAGACGGTAAACAGCAGACCGTGAAGTATTTTGCCGCTGAAGCCGACCAGCCTCTTACGCTGGGTATTCTGGTGGATACCAGCGGTAGTCAGGAAAATGTCCTGGGGATGGAAAAGGAAATGGGAGCGCTGTTCCTGAACCGAATCTTGCGGGACAAGGACCAGGCGTTTCTGATCAATTTTGACATTAACGTTGAGTTGGGGCAGGACTTCACCAATTCGAAGAAGCTGCTGAAAGACGCCTTGGAAAAGACGCGGATCAACACCGGTGCAGGAAGTTGTGGCGGCCTGCCCGGGATGGGCGGCGGTCCAATACCGTGCAGTTCGAGCGGACCGAAGGGCACGTTGCTATATGACGCTGTCTACCTGAGCGCTCACGACATGCTGTACAAGGAAGCAGGACGTAAGGCTCTGATTTTGCTGACAGATGGCGAGGATCAGGGCAGCCGAATCAAGATCCGCGAAGCGATTGAGATTGCGCAAAAGGCTGACGTGATCTGTTACGTGATTTTGGCCGCCGACCGGGGCTTCTACGGCGGCATGTACTCCGGTGCTGGAGATATGCAGAAGATGACCAGCGAAACCGGCGGTCGCATGATTGATGTTGGCAATAAGCCGGAGAAACTGCGCGACGCCTTTGACCAGATTGCGCAGGAGCTGCGCAGCCAATACAGCCTGGGATATACGCCCACGAATACCAATGCGGATGGTGGTTTTCGGAAATTGGAAATTCGGTCCAAGCCGGATCTGAAGATTCAGGCGCGCAAGGGGTACTACGCGTTGCAGCAGTAGCCGTTGAGATGGCTAGGGTTGGTCTCGTAAATCGTTTGCGACGTGAGAAGCCGCTGCCGCAGGGGCTGAAGCCCCCTCATTACAACGGACTTATCGCAGCACTGAAGTGCTGCGCCGCCCAAAAGCGATGGCTCACTCGATTTTTCCATCAGCCTGTAAGGCCGTGACCTACCTAAGACCATTTATAAGACCGTCGGTCCAAACCCAGGCGATTGCAGAAGCGAGAACCACTGGCGGTTCTGGGGCTAAAGCCCCAGGTCATTATTGCTCTTGATGTCACGGCTAAAGCCGTGACCTGTTCAAAGACTATTTAATTATTGCTCTTGATGTCACGGCTAAAGCCGTGACCTGCCCAAAGACTATTTATGAGACCGGTTCCAGGGTTGTGGGGTCGAGCGTAGCGCCCGGTAAACTTCGAGCCATTGCTCCCGCACGGCGGTCCATTCGTAGAGTTTTGATTGCTGGTGCGCATTTTCGGCTAGTCGTGCTGCAAGCTCGGGTTCTCTTAGCACGCGCAAAACGTTGTTTGCCAATGCCATGGCGTCGCCGGGTTCGGAGAGCAGGCCTGTACGTCCGTCCTCGACCAAATGCCGCATGCCTTCGGGCGCGGTGCTCACCACGGGAGTGCCTGAAGCGAATGCTTCCAGTACGGAGACTGGCATGTTGTCGAGGAGTGAGGCATTGACGAAAATATCAGCGGCGTTATAGAACGCGCCGATCTGCTCACGGGAAGCGACGCCGGTGAAGCGGACTCCGGATAGTTGAAGCTCCTGCACAAGGGCGCGAATTTTTGCTTCTTCGGGGCCATGGCCGACGAGATCCAGTTGAGCTTCCGGATACGAGCGCACGACTTCAGCAAACGCCCGCACGACGACATCCACGGCATAGTAAGGATGAAAGCCACGGGTGCAGACCAGGTGAGGACGCAGAGGATCGCGCTTCCGGTAAGAAAACTGAGCCAGGTCAATGATATTGGCGACGGGGTGCGCGGAAAGCCCGAACTCGTGGAACACATCGACCAAATAGCCGCTGGGAACAACCAGTCGATCCACGCGGGCGAGCACGGGACGGGCACTACGAAAACGGCGCAGATGATTGCGAGCTTCCCCGCTGTGGTAGTGGATGAGGACGCGCTTACCCCGCAACCGGGCCACCGCCCAAGCGGGAACGGGGGCGATTAGGAAGGACCAGAAGGAAGCGGAAAAAATGTGTGCGATGTCGATATCCCGAAAACCCTTCCAGAGTTGCCAGACATAGAGCGGTTCGCGAATCAGGGTTCGCACCCCCGGCAGGCGTTCCGCCCAGCGCAAGCCGCGGGGAAAGGGCGGATCGATGGGAATGAGTCGGGCTTCGACCGCGGGATCATTCCGCCAATTCTTAATCAGCAAGTCGGCTTGGACGGACTGGCCTCCCACGTAGCGGAGGGAGGCGGCTACGATGGCCACTCGGGTCTTGGTTGGGGATGGCAGGGATGGAAGCGGGGATCCGAAAGTCTTTGCCGGGAGCCAGTGCTTTTTCTCCAGCAGTTCCGAATATAAATCTTCGTGCCGTCGGCGCATGGTTTCGATTGTGAAATTCGCGCTGGCGTAGGCTTGGGATTTGGCGGCCAAGGCGGAGCGCTGGTCGGCATCGGACAGCAACGTGGCAATGGCATCTGCCCAGGCTTCTTCGGCCATGGGGGCGATCAAGAGTCCGCGGCGGTCGCGCAGCAATTCCGGGTTGCCGCCAACGTCGCTGGCGATCACGGGAACGCCCGCCGCCATGGATTCCAGAATCGCATTGGACAGGCTTTCGGAATCCGAGGGGAGCACGGTCACGTCGAACGAGCGCAGGAGGGCAGGGATATCGCGGCGATCCCCGAGGAAAATCGCTTGCGCACCGAGACCCAGGCTTTGAGCCTGTTGCTGCAGAGCCTTGCGGAGAGGGCCGTCGCCCACCAGAACAAATTCCGCCTGCGGAAATCGCGAGGCGACCCGGGCGGCCGCCCGGACAAACAGTTCGTGATTTTTGGACGTGGTGTTCATGCGCGCTACCATGCCGACACGCAGGACGCCAGCCTTTTTCTCGAAAGCTGGGGCAGTGGGAGCAAAAGCGGAGAGGGGCAGACCATTGCCGATCACCACAACCCGTTCGCGCGGGTAGCCCTGACCCACAAGGCGTTCCGCCGCAGCTGAGGAGTTGCAAATCAGGCGATCACACAGGCGGAACACCATGCGCTGCATACGCTCTTTGGCGGGACTGAGCAGATCGCCCAATTGCCTTTGACTGCCAAGCAGAATGGGAACGCGTGCCATCCGCGCCGCGGGCAGCAACATCAGGTTGGTATAAAAATCGAAAGCATGGGCAATGGCGATGCGGTTCGCCTTGAGGTGATTTCCCAGGTGGTGGCGAGCTTTCCAGGAACCGATTCCGTACAGATTACCGCGCAAAGGGAACTCGGGGGTCGCTTCGAATCCAGTCAGAAATGGCCCGGCTCGTCGAATGCACCCGAGATGAACGTCGAACGACTGGCGGTCGAGCGCGCTGGCCAAGGTTACAAACTGGCGCTCGCTGCCACCGGTATCAAAATTGTTGGTCATCAGGAAAACCGCGGGCAGGTCATCGCGGTGGATCTGGGCGGAGGGGGGCGAGGTGTATTTCGATGGGAGGGCTGAGGATGGAAGGCCTGGATCCGAGAAAGTCATACGTGGCGGCAAAGTTGGGAGCGAAGCGGTGCAATCAGCAACTCTGACAACAATTTATCACGCGTTCTGGCCCGTCAATGCAGGGGGCAAAGGGGAGAGCAAACTTTCGTGCAAGCTCTGGCTTCGGAAACCTGTCAGGAATGCTGTCCTGGTTCACGGAAGCTCAACATCCAGTTGATGCCGAACTGATCGGTCAACATGCCAAAGCGCCCGCCCCAGAAGGCATCGTGCATGGCCATGGTGATGGTGCCTTGTTCGCTCAGGGCGGCAAACAGGCGTTCCATTTCGGCCAGCGTGTCGCAGGTGATGGAAATGGAGAAGTTATTGCCGCGATGGAAAGCCATGCCGGGCATGGTGTCCGAGGCCATGAGCACGACCGGACCGCTATGCAGCTCGGCGTGCAAAATGCGGTCGGCGGCATCCTTCGCGGCGGCGGCCACTTCGGGCGGACCTTGCGCGAAGGTGGTGAAGTTTGCTTCCGCGCCGAGACACTTGGCGTAAAACGTGATGGCCAGTCGGCAGTCGCCGTCGAAAGTTAAATAGACATTGGTTGCGTGCATGGGATGGCTCCGATCATTCGTTAGTCAGCCTTGAATAGCGGAAAGATGAATTTAGCACCGGCTGGTTCGACTGTCGATCCGTGGCGGAGCGAAATTCGCTGCAATTCTTCTTGACAGTCAAAATGAGGGAGGCTAAGATTCCGGCGTTCATTAAAACGTTTTAATCGGGCTCTATTACGGAATTGCTAGAACTGGTCTCATAAATCATTCGCGGATTGGAAGCCCCTACCTCTGGGGCTAAAGCCCCGAGCCATTGATGGCTCTTGGTGTCACGGCTAAAGCCGTGACCTAGCAAAGACTATTTATGAGAGTGTCTCTAGTCTTACCTCTAAGGAGAACACCGTATGACGGCATCCTCTCGCAATTGCTGGCCTCGTCTTTTGGCGGTTGTGGCATTGCTCCTCACATTGTCGGCATGCGCTTGGGCCTCAGCGTATGTGCGTGTGAGCCAGATTGGGTATATCCCGGGTTCGTCGCGTGCCTACCTGATGACATCGAGCGCGGTGAGCGGAGTCAGCTACGCGGTTAAGAACTCTGGAGGCGCGATTGTCGCCTCGGGCATGGTTGGGGCCAAGCTTGGGGTATGGGGAACGTTCCAAGTGTACCCAATTGATTTTTCCGTGTCCGCGCACGGGGCGTACACGATGTCGGTAAGTGGGGCGGTTTCCGCCACCTCGCCCGGTTTCCCGATTGATACGGCGGGGAACCTCTACCTGCCCGCTTTGGCGAATACGCTGAGTTTTTTCCAGAACGAGCGCGATGGGGCGAACTATATTGCGTCGCCATTCCGTAGCGCTGGGGCGCACCTGAATGACCATTCCGCGCTGGTCTACACCACGCCGAAGTTCAACACGAATGACCTGATCGTGGGTAGCCTTGCGCCTACGGGGGCGGCTATTGACGCCGGTGGCGGATGGGCCGATGCGGGCGACTACCTGAAGTTTGTGCAGACCACCAGCTATACGGTCGCCATGATGCTGGCGGGCGTGCGTGATTTTCCCAACCAAATGGGTGGCGGATCCTCCACTTCGAACTTTACCAGTGAAGCGAAGTTCGGGCTTAGCTGGCTACAGAAGATGTGGAACGACAACACGAAAACGCTTTACTACCAGGTGGGTATCGGCACGGATTTTGTCAGCTTCCCCTATTTGAGTGATCACGACCTGTGGCGCTTACCGCAGGCTGATGATACTTCGGGAGGGACCGATCCCAACTATCAATACATTCGCAATCGTCCTGTGTTTGTGGCGGGCGCGGCGGGCGCGAAAATCAGCCCCAATTTGGCGGGTAGGCTAGCGGCGGACTTTGCGCTTTGCTACCGCGTGTTCCAGGCTACGGACACGGCCTATGCGAACCAGTGTTTACTCTCAGCCGAGCATATTTTTGATTTGGCTGATACCGCACCCACGACTTTGCTCACGGTGGCACCCTTCGATTTTTATCCGGAGACGGAGTATCGCGATGATTTGGAACTAGGGGCTACGGAATTGTATTTGGCGATTCGCTCGGGCGGCCTGCCTCTGGGCCTGCCACATACGAATCCAAGTTTTTATTTGACCAAGGCCGCGAACTGGGCTTCAGCGTATATCCACGGGCCGGGCGATCAAACCGATACGCTGAACCTTTACGACGTTAGTGGGCTGGCGCATTTCGATTTGTATAGAGCGATGACGCTGGCGGGAACTCCGGCGTTGGCGGTTACGCAGGCCGATTTGACTAACGATCTTTTGGGGCAGATGACGACCTCGATGAGCGGGGCGGGCGATCCTTTTGGCTCTGGATATGCGTGGAAGCAGAGTGACACGGCCTCGCACGTGGCGGGCATGTCGGTGATGGCGAGCGAGTACTACTACCTGACGGGGGACGCCAACTACGCTTTGCATTCGCGGCGGTGGATTGGGAATCTGGTCGGGGCGAACGCCTGGGGGTCGTCGTTTATCTCTGGAACAGGAACGACGTTCCCGTTTTGTATGCAACTGCAACCGGCCAACTTGCTGGGATCCACGAATGGAACGTTTCCGGTGTTGGCGGGAGCGGTGGTGGAAGGGCCGAACAGCGTCAGTAGTTCCGGCTTGTTGGATGGAATGGTCACCTGTCCGGCGGGGGGCGGTGATGCGTTCAAGGTTTTTAATGGCAATGGCGCCAAGTACAAAGACAACGTGCAGTCCTACAGCACCGTGGAACCGGCGATTGACCTGACGGCATCTTCGATGCTGATGTTTTCCTGGAAGATTGCTGGGGCGCCGATCAGCAACCCGTAGGGCGGCATCGGGTCTTTAAGCTTTCTTGAGCGGACGCGGGAAATAGGGTAGGTCGCGTCCGCGAACAATCGCTTCTGGATTGTGCAAGACCAAAGCCCGGGCCAGTTCGTCTCCGAACAACTCCGCGGCCACGGCGCGCGCGGTGGAGAGCACGGGAGGCCGGCGTTCGGTGTCATGGGCATCGGTGGAAATTACGTGGACGGCTTGGTGCCGCAGGAGCAGCAGGGCGGCCTGTTGCGGACGCTCCCCCCAACGCCCGGTCAGGGCGGAGGCGGTGACCTGGATGGCGCATCCGCGCTCGGCCCAGCCCAGCACGCGGGCCAGATTTTCCTGAAGGATGGGATTGCGTTCCGGATGGGTAACTACGGGCGTCAGGCCGAGGTCGCTGAATTTCAGCATGGCCTCCTCAACCTGGGGCGGAATGCTGTAGTTGCTGAATTCGACGAGCATGTACCGGTCGGCGGCGATGGAATAGCGCCTGGGGTGAAGCTGGAGGTCTTGCAGATTTTCATACGACATGTGGAAGTCACAGCCGAGGCTGAACTCCATTCCACTTCCAAAACGACTCCTTAACTCCGCCAGGCGCTGTTCATGGGCTTCGCGATCAAAGGCGTAACGCTCGTTGGCGTGGGGCGTGGCCACCATGTGCTGAATGCCGTCGGCTTGCGCCATGCGACACATTTCCAGGGTCATGTCCCAGGATTTGGCACCGTCGTCCACTTGGGGGAGGATGTGGGAGTGAATGTCGAACACTCCGTTTATTCTAAATGGATTTGACGGGAACGCTGTGCGCGGCTTAGCAGCCCGTGGTGAAAGTCAAATTTCCAGATCGCAGCGCCTAAAGGCTACTGAAAATACAGCACTTACGGCACGGCTAAAGCCATGCCCTGATACAAATGTTACTTTCACCACGGGCGGGTAGATTTTAGAGTAGGACTTCGCGCAAATGGGCTGTGCGCACGTCAAACACAAAGCCGCGAATCGTCAGTTCGCTGTGAATCCAGGAATGAGCATCAAGACGCGCCAGCTGGAGGCGCACGTTGTCGTCGGGATCGGTGAAGGCGTGGAATCGTACTGGCGAATTCGGGGGAAGCCCAGCCTGGCGCTCAATCCGCTCATGCAGAGCCTCTTCGGTATCTTTCATCAAGCCACAGTCGGTGTGGTTCACCACCATCACTTCTTTCGTTCCAAGAACGTAATGGGAGATCAGGAGCGAGCGCAGAGCATCGTCGGTCACAATCCCGCCCGCATTGCGAATCACGTGGGCGTCCTGTGGCCGAAGGCCCAGAGCGGGCAGGGAGAGGCGCGTGTCCATGCAGGTGAGCACCGCCAACGCCAGGCGCGGCCGAGGCGAAATCTGGTCGGGATCGTAGTTGACGGCAAAGCGCGTGTTGGCGGCGAGTGCTTGATCGATGGCAGTCATCTGAAAAACTCCGAATCAATTCACAGCAACGCAGTTTCACACCGAGGACATGTTCAGGCGCACGAACTCACTTCACCCGCAGCGTTCGCAGCATCTGCTCAAACGTGGGACGGAGAGTGTTGAAGTCCGCGTCCGGCGCAATAAAGACGAGGTAGGTTAAATTCCCGTTGCGTCCCGGCACCGCTACCAGCCAGTCGCGCTCGCGCTGCGCATGGCCGCTGGCATCCTGCACGGGAGAGGTCGCAATCAGGTCCACCGACTTCGCTTTCACTCCGGCCACGCGAATGTCTTCATCGTTGCCGACCTGCTTCATGTCGGCATTCGACTGGCGAAGAGAGTTGAGCAAATCGTGCGTGGCTTGATCGAGGGGAGTGTTGGCGTTTTCCGGTTGGAAATCGCTGATGAGCACACCATAGGCAATGGCGCTTTCAGAAACTCCGCTGGGCGGAGCGATGTTCACGGTGGACGTCTTATCGCCGAATACCTGCCAGTTCTTCGGATACGAAACTTGATATAGGTCGTGATTGAAGGTCTGCGTATCGCGCGAGGGGTATTCGGCGGCGGGCAGGCGACCCTTCACCGTGAGCGCATCTTTCTGCTGTTGCGCTGCGATTTCCTGCGCCGTTAGAGGTTTGATATTGGCGACTTTTTGCTTGACCTGCGCGAACTCCGTGCCGCTGGCGCGGAAGCCCCTGGCGGGGAGGGAGTGAACCTCTTTCTCCACCGCGCCGGCGCGGTTGCCTGGATTGGGATGGTCGCTAAAGAATTGCGGCCCGTTGGCTCCGCCTTCCTTTTCCAATTTCGTAAAGAAATCTGCCATGGCCTGCGGATTGTAGCCGGAGTCATACATGATATCGGTGCCAATCAGGTCGGCTTCCGACTCATTCTGGCGCGAGTTTTTCATGAAGTACGACCCTGCGCCGAAGGAAATTCCGGCCGCCGCCAGTTGTCCCAGACTGCTGCGTCCCAGCAGAGCGCCCAGAATTTGTAGCGGCATTTGCACTTTCATTTGCTTCGTCGCTGCGCGCGTGGCATGGCGTTGCACCACGTGGGAAATTTCGTGCGCCATCACGCCAGCGAGTTGGGCCTCGTTGTCCGCCGCTTGAATCGTCCCCATGTTGATGAAGATCGGTCCGCCGGGCAGAGCAAAGGCATTGATCTCTTTCTGATTGACCACGCGGAAGTGATAGGGCCACTGTTCGCCCGGAGCATGTGTCGTCAGCTGCGCGCCGAGTTTTTGCACGTACAGCGTGACCGGATCATTTTCCGGAAGCACGGGCATTTTCTTTAGCACGTCCGCCGACGCTTGCTGTCCCGCCTCAATTTCCTGGTCGCGCGAAAACGCGTTGGCACCGCGGGTGGGCTGGTAGCGGGCGAAGACCTGGAGCGGTGCTGCCAGCGTGACTGCGAGCAATACGGCCAAAGACTTAGCGGCACGGCTGTGAGCGTTCATACTTCCTCCGAACTACTTTCGAGGTGCAGACGGGCAATTCCCCAGATTAGAAAAAGTTACCAGAGTTCGGTGATTCCACCAACTTGTCCAGGGCAATTCACCACGGAGACACGGAGAGAGATTTTTCGATCCTGAAGGTATTCTCCATTTCTCGATTTTCTCCGTGCCTCCGTGTCTCCGTGGTGAATTGCTTTGAACAAAGTGGTGAAATAGCTTTTCAACAAAAAAGAGGCGCCGGAATGAACCCGGCGCCCGTAGAGAGTAGAGAGAGAAGAGAGAGAGAAAAGCTATTTCGTATCCAGAATCGGTCCGTTCGCGCTGATCTCGCGCCGTCCCGCCACTGGGCGTCCCATGCGCGCCGCCTGTGCAGCCGCGTTTGCCGCCGTGCCATATCGATCCGCGAATCCTGGTAACGCCGTGCCTTCGGCTTCCTTGGTGAAGGTCATGATCCCCTCGGGCGTGGTATCGATGCGGACGAAATCCCCCAATCGCACCTGCCCCGTAGCCACCAGATTCGCCAGCGGAAACACCAGATGCCGCTCAATGGCCCGTTTCAAATGGCGCGCGCCGTATTTGGCATCGGTGCCTTCCCGCAACAGGTAGTCCTTCACACCCTGCGTGCAGGTAAACACGAACTGGTTCGCTCCGGCGGCCATCAGCACGCGCTGCTGCACCATGCCGAGTTCGATATCCAGAATATTCTTCATGTCATCTGGGCGCAGCATCTTGAACACAACGACCTTGTCGATGCGGTTCATGAACTCCGGAGAAAACTTCCGCCGCGCCGCTTCGACAGCCGTGCGGTCGACCTTGTCGTCGAAACGGTCGTCGATCGCGGTAGCTGTCCGCGAAAAGCCGAAGCCTCCTGTAATCATGTCGTTCATTTCCGCGGCGCCCAGGTTCGACGTCATAATGATGATGCACTGCGTCATGTCCACGCGCCGGTTATCGCCCAGCGTCAGCGTGCCTTTGTCGAGAATTCCCAGCAGCAACTGCCACAGCGAGTCTGAAGCCTTTTCAATTTCGTCAAACAGCAAAATTGAAAGTTTCAGCTTCTCGGTGTGCCATTGGTTCAGTGCTTCCTGCGTGAGCATCGGATGCGTTTCGCGATGGCCCAGGTATCCCGGAGGCGAGCCAATCAGTTTGGCAATCTCATGCGAGTGCTGGAATTCGGCGCAGTCAATCTTGATGCAGGCCCGGGCATCGCCAAACAGAGTCTCCGCCATGGCTTCGACCACGCGCGTTTTGCCCGATCCCGTTGGTCCCAGAAACAGCAGATTCCCCACCGGCCGACCCGGAGCATTCAAGCCCGCCAGAAACATCTGGTAAATTTCGGAGACTTTTTCCACCGCCGTGTCCTGACCTACGATTTTGCGGCGCAGGTTGGCATCGAATTCGCGGGCTTCCGTGCTGCGGCGGTTGGGGTCGAGAGCGAGGCTTAAACCGGTCTTCATTAGGTTGCCTTTCCTGAGGGGGGATTGGTTACCCCTGCGGTCGTCCCTGGGCTGGCCAAGATCTGGCGGCGTCGGTGACGGCATAGTTAAAAGCAAACCTTTGGCCATAGGCACGGTTTGCCTAACGCGGCGAATTTAATAGGGTTACAGGCCTTTTTCGGGCAAAACGCCTCTCTTAGGGCGGCGGCTTTAGGGAAGGAATGCGAAAGACTTTGCACTCTCCGGGAAACTTCTGGGCGCATCTGAGCACTCCAGCCCATCCGGAACGAATGGACGCCCACTCCGGTAACTAGCTCGGTAATGCCCTCAAGGTTACGCTCGGCGGAGCGGCTGAATTTACCGGAGAGGCTGAATTCCTGTGCATTTTCCAAGTCGTAGGGCCCCATTCATTCTTGGCATTGTCCTGCTCTTCCTGCTGACCTTTATCCTGGCGTTTGTCACCGCACCGGCCGGTGCCTCGGAGCTGACTTACACAGCGCAGCGCGGCGATAGCATTCCGTTAGTAGCCCGCCATTATCTCGCAAAGACGTGGTTTCTGACATCCGCCGAGTTGGGCGACGCGATCCGCCACGCCAACGGCGACCGCAAGGGGATTTCTCTGAAGGTTGGCGAGACGGTGGTCATTCCTGGCGCGCTCTCCGAGCCAATCGTGGAGAAGTCTGTGCCGGTGGCGCGCGAGTTTGAAGTGCGCGCGATTTACCTGACTGGCCTGATGGCTGGCAGCGACCGTGGGCGCAAAATCATGCGGCACTGGCGCGACGTGGGCGGCAACTCCGTCGTCTTCGATATTAAAGACAGTGATGGACTGCTTTCGATTCCGTTCGACCACGAACTTGCCGGAGGCCAGAAGTCGCATCCAATTCCGGAACTACCAAAATTTACCCGCTATGTGCATTCGCTGGGCCTCCACGCCATCGCCCGCGTAGCCATGTTTCGTGATGAGCATCTGGTCAAGACGCATCCCGAGCTGGCGGTGAGGTCCCGCGCCTCCGGTCAGCCCTGGCGTGAGAACGGCAAACTTGTTTGGACGGACCCTTCGCAGCCCAAAGTCCAAGCCTATGACATTGCCCTGGCCAAGCGGGCCGCCGAGAGTGGTGCCGATGAAATCCAGTTTGATTATGTACGCTTTCCCGCCGAAGGCAACCAGAAAGACGCCGAGTTCTATTTCCAGAAAGAACATCCGAAATGGCAGCGCTCCGATGTCATTGCCGACTTCCTCCAGCGCGCCTACGCCGAACTGCATCCCACCGGCGTGCTGCTCTCACTGGATGTTTTCGGCATCATGGCGTGGCAGCGCAACGTTGACCTGGCCCACACCGGGCAGGACATCGTAAAAATGGCGCAACACTGCGACGTGCTTTCGCCCATGATCTACCCGTCGCACTTTTTCGGCATGGACGGCATCCAGCGCCCCGGGGATGCTCCGGAACACTTCATCGGCGAATCCATGCAGCGTTTTGAACTCATCACAAAGGGCAGCGGCGTGGTCCTGCGCCCGTGGCTGCAAGCCTTCGCCTGGCGCACCCACACCTATTCGCCGCAATACATTCTTACGCAGGTGAAAGTCGCTCGCGAGAAGGGCGGCATCGGCTTCTTATTATGGAACGCGCAAAACGATTACGGCAAGCCTTACGCGGCCATGACGGAAGTCGCCGCCCACCACAAAGACTACTTCCGCGGCGATGAAGTGGTAGCCTCCGTCAAGACACTTCCGGCCGTCGCGCCCGCCGAGCCAGCTTTGAAAACGGTGTCCGCGCCCAACCACCGCTTCTAGGGAAACTCGCCCGTTGTTGGAATTGTCATTCCAAAGGGAAGCGAGGAATCCTTACGCTCCTGATTCGTCAACATTCTCGCCAGCTTTCTCTGTGCGCGGCGTCCGGGTAAGAAAGCTGGAAAGTGTCGGGCGACTCTGGGCACCCTGGGGATTCCCTTCGGCAAGCTCTCGCTTCGCTTCGGAATGACAGTCTGGGAAATTGAAAAGGCTGTCTAGAGGTTTCCCAGCCCGCGATTCCTTCCCAGCGAACCGATTCCTTTATGATAAGGACTTCGGTTCCTGGGAGGATCCGCCAATGAAGGGTGCTAGAGCGTCATCGATTCTGCGTCGGGTATTGCTGTTGGCCGCGGCCGGTTTCCTTCTGTGCGCGGCTGGCTGGGCCGAAGATGCGGCCTCCAAGCCCATCCCCACGGTCGTCTTTATGACCGATTTCGGTGTTATCGATGATTCCGTCGCGCTTTGTAAAGGCGTCATGTATTCCGTCGCTCCCGAGCTGCGCATCGTCGACCTAACCCATCAGGTCACGGCTTTCTCAATTCTGGATGGAGCACGCTTTCTTGCCGGGGCTAGCCCACACTTTCCGGCGGGGACGGTTTTTGTCACCGTCATCGACCCGGGCGTGGGCAGTACGCGGAAAGCGGTCGTCGTCAAAACCAAGCGAGGGCAGTACTTTGTGCTGCCCGATAACGGTCTGATGACGCTGGTGCAGGATCGCGATGGCATTGAGTCGGCGCGGGAGATCACGAACCGCGACTGGATGATCGGCGCGGCGTTGTCGTCCACATTCCATGGTCGCGACATTTTTTCCCCGGTTGGCGCGCATGTGGCGCGCGGGGACGATTGGACGCAGGTCGGACCCGAAGTGTCGGTCGATCAGCTGGTGCGGCTCAAACTGACGCCTTCGAAGCTCGACGAACACGGCCTTACCGGCGAAGTTCTGGCGCTGGACGGCCCGTACGGCAACCTCGTCACCAACCTCAGCGGCGACGATTTCGTGAAGCTCGGCTACCAGCGTGGGCAAATGGTTCACATCACCATTGGCAAGGCGGCGCTCGCTCTGCCCTTTGTGCGAACGTTCAGCGATGTCGCGCGCCACAAGCCGCTGTTGTACATCGACTCGCGCGGGCATGTAGGGCTGGCGGTGAATCTCGGAAGCTTTGCGGCCATCTACCACATCCAACCTCCTGAGCCGATTCTGATCCCGCGACCGAAGCAATAAGATTTTGGAAATAGATCCCCGACCCGCCGACGCGGGCGGGAGAGCACGTGCATGCAAAATAAGGGGAATTTTTCGATGAGCAACTTGCGGATTCATTCACGCATTCTAGGATTTGTTCTTTTGCTGGCGGTCATTCTTGCGTCCGCGCTCGCCACGGCGCAGAGTTTTCGCGGGTCGATTCGCGGAACGGTTACCGATCCGAGCGGTGCCGTGGTCGCAAACGCGCACGTAAGCGCGCGCAATATCGCCAACGGACAAACACGCGAGACCGACAGCGCGGCAGATGGCGGCTACGTGTTGCCGGAGCTATCCGTGGGAACCTACGAAGTCGCGGTCACGGTCAGTGGCTTCGAAAAGGCTACCCAACGGATTGAAGTTCAGGTCGGAGTGGACACCACGGGAGACGTCCAGCTCGTGCTGAGGGGGCGCGAGGTCATCACCATTACCGCCGACGCGCCGCTGATCGAAACCACCCGCGATGTTCTCGCCCAAGTCGTCGACGAAAAACTTGTGAACGAACTCCCCCTCAACGGGCGCGACTTTACCAAACTCGTGGCGCTTTCCCCAGGTGCTACCGTCGAGCCTTCCGGCGTGGCGGGCACGCAATTTGGCTTTGGACAGTTCAACATCAACGGCAACCGCGACCGTTCCAACAACTATTTGCTGGATGGCACGGATAACAACGATCCGTACTTCAACAACTCCGCGCTGAACCAGGTCGGCATCACGGGTGCGCCGGCCACGCTGCTGCCCATTGACGCCATCGAAGAATTCAACCTGCAATCGCACTTTGGCGCGGAGTACGGGCGAAATAGCGGATCGGTGGTCAATATCATTACGCGTTCCGGCTCAAACCAACTGCACGGCACGGCCTTCGGATTCCTGCGCAACAGTGCTTTGGACGCTCGTAACTACTTCAACACCGAGCCACGTAAGACCGTTTTCCAGAACAGCCAATTTGGAGCGTCCGTTGGCGGCCCGGTCATTCACGACAAGACCTTCTTCTTCGGAGCCTATGAAGGACAGCGGGAGAATAACGGATCAGACTTTAGAATTTTTGTTCCAACCCAGGCCAAGATCGCGCAGGCGCAAGCGGTAGCCCTCAGCACCGGGCAGATAACGCAGATCAATCCTGCGCTGACCAATGTGCTGGGTTTTTATCCCGCTAGCACCACGGGCGTGATTGATTCCGCCGTGCGCGACAAGAATAACCTTGACGGCTTCATCGCGAAGATCGATCACAATTTTTCGCACAACGAACTGCTGACGGGACGCTATGCTTTTGGCAAGAGCTACCAAATTTTCCCGTTGGGATTGAATGGCGGATTCGGCAAAGGCTCCCGTCTTGCGCCGTTTTCGCAGACATCTCCGACGCGGACGCAACTCGTCTCCTTGAGCTTGCTCTCGACCCTGAGTTCGAACAAAGTGAACGAAATCCGCTTCGGCTATAGCCGCTATCGCACGTCGTTCAGCTCGCTGGACGCGAAGTTTGATCCGGCGACGCTGGGGCTGAACCTGGGAAATGGAAAGTTGGGCCTGCCCGAGTTCGACTTTTCCACCTCTTCGCTGGAAAATTTGGGCGCCCAAGGCTTCAGCGTCCCCCGCGGTCGTACCAGCCAGACGTTGCAATATCTGGACAACTTCACCTGGGTAAGAGGCAAACATACGGTCAAGTTCGGTGGGGAATTCCGCCGCGCCGCGGTGGAGAACTTCAACGACAATCTCGAGCGCGGAATCTTTTCCTTCAGTCCGGACCCGTCCGCGATTCCGGCCTGCAGTGTTCCTTCCCCGCCAGCATTTTGCACGGATGAAACCGTGCTCTCCCTCGCGAACTTCTACCTGGGCAATGCGTTTGTCTCGGCTTTGACCGGCGATACACACCGCACAACCTACAACAACGGTCTAGCGTTTTTCGCCCAGGATGACTTCCGCGTGGCTTCCAAATTCACTTTGAATCTCGGCGTCCGCTGGGAGTATTTTGGCCCCATCAGCGAAAAGCACAACCTGCTTTCCAACATCGGAACTGACGGCCAGCTTGCCATGGTGGGCACCGACGGCCTGAAAGGTGCCTACCAGCGCGACCTGAACAACTTCGCGCCGCGCGTCGGATTCGCATGGAATGCCCGAAACAACACCGTCATCCGCGGCGGCTACGGTTTCTATTACGACTACGTGCCGCAGGATCTGTTCATAGCCAGCTTCACGTCCTCAGCCGGTATCGCAACGAACCCGATTGGTCCGTCCGCGGTCAATCCGTTGAGCTTTGATGGCACGGCTTTCAACGGATCCAACCCGGGCGCTCCCATTCTAACGCCCGTTACCTCGGGACCCTTCAACATCTTCGCCACACCGCGCAAGTTTGCCACGCCGTATGTGCAAAACTGGAACTTGAACGTGCAGCAGCGGCTGGCGCCAAACACTTCCCTGGAAATTGGGTACGTGGGCAGCAAGGGGACCAAGCTGGTGCGCCTCTACGACGCCAATCAACCCGACGCCAACTTTAACAATCCCAATCCCAACTTCTTCACCGTTGACACTTTGGCACCGATCAGCGGCTCCGTCTACCACGCGTTGCAAACAACGCTGCGGCTGCAAAATCAGCATGGTTTTTCCGGCTTCGCCACCTACACCTGGGGAAAGTCGTTGGATGACGCCTCGGATGGTATTGATTTCACTGCTGGCGCGGCGTTTCCGCAGGATTCCACCAACCTACGCGCGGAACGCGGACCTTCCACATTCGATACGCGGCATCGATTTACCGCGGCGCTCAACTATGACCTGCCGACTTGGCATGCGGCGGGCAAGTTGGGATCAGGATGGCAGTTGAACTGGATTGCCAGCGTGCAGAGTGGTCGTCCAATTCCGATTGTTACTTCCAACGACAACTCGAACCGCTTCTACTTCAACCAGCGCCCGAATGTGAATCCGGGCGTGAATCCAATTCGGTCGCATTGGAACCCGGTGACCGGCTACTTGAATCCCGATGCATTTCTTCAACCCGCCGACGGCACCTTTGGCAACCTGGGACGCAACTCGGTCTTCGGGCCGGGATACCGCAACCTCGATTTCTCCATCACCAAGAACACGCAGATTGTGGAGCGGATGAAGCTGCAATTGCGCGCTGAGTTCTTCAATGTGTTCAACCATCCGAACTTCGCGTTGCCGAATGGTTCAGTGGGATCGGGACCGGCGGGCGTGATCTCCGCAACTCCCGACGTAGCGCAAGGCAACCCGGGGCTGGGCGGCGGCGGACCGCGAGTGCTGCAATTGGCCGCGAAGCTGGTGTTTTAGGCTGGGTTTCTGTTTTCTCTGTGTCCCCGTGTCTCCGTGGTGAATTTAGGTCGAGCAAAACCCCGCAGGCGGGGGCGTCTGCGGCTTCGCGTTCTTGGCGGCTGACTGAGAACTGCCTGCGCGAAATGCCGCTCTGCGAGCGTTTGTTAGTTCCGAAAAAACTCAGTGGTACAGGTTTTGCCTTATTTTTCAGAAAGGTAAATTGCTTTGGGCAACTCAAGGCCAGCGGACCGCATCTCTTTTCTCAAAACCTAACCTTTTTATTGCGCGCTTGCATTTTCACCGTCACCAGCGCGCAGAACGAGGGGCCCTTAACATGAACACGATCCCAAAAAATTCCTTGCTCCTGGCTTCAACCGCTGTGATCGCTGCATGGTCAGCTTGCGGTGGTAGCAGAGCTGGGAATCCGCCACCGTCTGCTGGCATTGGCAAGATCCAACACATCGTTTTCATCGTGAAGGAAAACCGCAGTTTCGATCAGTATTTTGGCACTTTCCCTGGTGCCGACGGCGTCACCACAGGCAAGACCTCCACGGGCAAGACCATACCCTTGGGCCAAACTCCCGACAGGCTGTCCCACGATTTGGGGCATGAGTGGGCCGACGCCCACATCGCCGTCAACGGGGGCCAAATGAACGGCTTCGACAAGGTTGCCATGGGTTCCGACCTGCTCGGCTATACGCAGATGCGTCAGTCGGACATTCCCAACTACTTTGCCTATGCCCACCAATTCGTCCTCGGGGATCATATGTTTTCCTCCGTCGAAGGACCCAGTTTTCCCAACCACCTTTTCACCGTAGCCTCGCAGTCCGGAGGCGTCATCGGCAACCCCACCGGGAGCAAGGTCATCTGGGGCTGCGACGCGGATCCTGGCACCGTCGTTTCGGTGATGGATACGGCAGGCAAAGTTACACAACAGTTCCCATGTTTCGATTTTGAGACAATCGCTGATAGCCTTCAGGCTGCGGCCATTCCCTGGCGCTACTATGCCCCCACCTTCGGCCAGAATGGTTATGCGCGGTCGGTGCTGGATGCCATCAACCACATTCGCAATGGTGCTCTGTGGGCTAGAAATGTGGTTGCTGACAGTCAGTTTGCCATCGACGCGCAAAACGGAAACCTGCCCGCCGTCAGTTGGGTGGTCACCGGCCACGACAGCGAGCATCCCCCCGATAGCACCTGCGTCGGGGAAAACTGGACCGTGCAACAGATCAACGCCGTCATGCAGGGACCCGATTGGAATACCACCGCCATCTTCGTAACCTGGGACGACTTTGGCGGATTTTATGATCACGTCCCGCCTCCTGGGCTGGATCAATTCGGCCTCGGTCCTCGCGTCCCGCTGCTCATGATTTCTCCTTATGCCAAGCGAGGTTTCGTGAGCCATTCGCAGTATGAGTTCTCCTCGTTCCTGGCATTTGTGGAGAAGCGTTTCCATCTGAAGGCGCTGACCAGTCGCGATGCTGCCGCCAACGACATGACCGATGGGTTTGATTTCAACCAAACCCCGCAGGCCGCCTTGCCTCTCAACCAGCGCACTTGCCCATGACAGGGCCCTTAGCGTGCTTTCCTCGTCTTAACGCATCAATATCCACGGAGTTTGCTACAGCCAACCTCGTAAGAATGGACTAAGAACGTGCAAAAAATTCAACCCAATCGATTTTGGACAAAAACGACAAAAACAGGAACTGGCCCACTTCGTAACTCGGAAGCGCAAATCCTGCAGCC
>JAYWAL010000095.1:0-12493 GCA_043782485.1 Acidobacteriaceae bacterium
CGCTGGAACCCAAACACGTCGGAATACCAGTCCGCCCAGTCCCGCATCTTGCCCAGTTCCACATTCCCCACAATATGGTCGATGCGCAGAATCCCAGCACTCTCCGCCGCCAGCGTAGTCGCCCCATAGCCCGGCAGAAACGGACCTTTGTAGTCCTGGAAGGAAATCAGCGAATGAATCACATCTCCATAGGTGTGCACCGCGGCCCGGCAAATCTTGCCGTGCTCGTCTTCCACAATCCTGGGCTCGTGGAACGGCTTTGCCCCCCGCCGGACAGCTTCATGGAACGCCGCCTCCGCGTCCGGCACCTCGAGCGCGATGTCCCGCACGCCGTCGCCATGCTTCTTCATGAACTCCACAGCCGCGTGGTCCAGCGTCAACGGCGACGTAAGTACCATGTTTGCTTTGCCTTGCGACATCGCGTACGAAGTCTGCGCCCGCTCCCCCGTCTCCAGCCCCGCGTAGCCCACCTGCGAAAAGCCAAACGCCTTGCGGTAGTAAAACGCCGCCTGCTTGGCGTTGCCAACCCAGAGTTCGATGTGGTGAATCCGCTTCAGCTTGAGGGGGTTTTCCATCGCGTGCCGCCTTTTTGGTGGGATTCTTCATTTTCGCGTGGATTTCACCCTACGGAAAGAGCTAAAGTAAGCTCATAACGATAATTTCCATAGATTATTAAGTAAACTATGCCGAAGACATTACAAAGAGAATTCACGCTCGACGCCACCGACCGGAAGCTCCTCCAGCATTTGCAACAACATGGCCGTCTCAGCTTTGCCGAGCTAGCACGTCGCGTTCGCCTGACGACACCCGCGGTAATCGAGCGCGTCCGCAAGCTCGAAGATGCCGGAATAATCCTCGGCTACCACGCTGAGGTTAGCGCCACGAAAATGGGGCTGCCCGTGCTGGCCCTAATCCGCATGAGTGTCGTGGGCGATGTCTTCGCCAAAGTAGCCGCGGTAGTCAAGGACTCCCCGGAAGTCCTGGAATGTCATCGAGGTACAGGCGGCGACTCCTTCATCATGAAGGTCGCGGTGCGCTCTGTACAGCACCTGGAGTCGCTCATTGATCGACTGACGCCGTATGGCACTACCTCAACGTCAGTGGTCCTATCCTCCCCCGTCAAGCGGCGCGATCTGGTGCCCTGGGCGAGTGATGGGAAACACTCGGGCAACGAGTGACACAACCGGCCCTTAGAACAGCGGCCCACCCCAAGGGATGATGCCGCTTTGTTGAACTGGGACGGAGTTGATTTCAGGAGCCCTAACTCCCGTACTTTCTACATCTTGCTAATCGAGGCGCTGTTCAGGTTCGTGACCCAAACGTTGTCCCCGTCAAAAGCCAGAAAGAGCGGGTTAGTTTGGACAGAAATATTCGTCAGAAGAACTCCATCGGACGCCCGCAACTTGCTAACGTAATTACTGTTAAAGTTGGCCGCCCAAATGTTTGCGCCGTCAAAAACCAAGCCAAAAGGTCCCGAACCCACGGCATATGTGCCGAGAATCACGCCCGTGGAAGCCTGCATCTTGGTGACGGTACCGGCAATGTAGTTGGCCGCCCAGATGTTAGCGCCGTCAAACACCAAGCCCTCAGGATTGGGAACCGTATAAGTGGCCAGGATGCGCCCTCTGGGGTGTATTTTCGTCACCGAGCTGCTGCTGTAGTTGGAAACCCAGATGCTGGTTCCGTCAAAAACCACGGAAGCAGGCCAGGTACCGACGGCGAAATTACCCAGATTCACTCCGTCGCTCGCGCGGAGCTTGCTGATCGTGTTGTCGTAACTGTTGGCAACCCAGAGGTTCGCCCCGTCAAAGGCTATGCCGCTGGAGCCGTTGCCTGCGGTGAAGTTGCCCAAAACCGTGCCATCACTGGCGCGTACCTTCGCCACTGTGTTCGAAGGGTAAGAGGTTACCCACACGTTAGCGCCATCAAAAGCGACCCCGTTTGCGCCGCCCGGTAGCGAGACTGTCATCAGGATTTGACCATCGTTCGCACGCATCTTAGTGACGGTACCGTACTGGCCCGCCACCCAGAGGTTGGCGCCGTCAAAGGCTACTCCGTAGGGAAGGCCTGGGACCGAAAACGACAAAGACGTAATTGCGGGATACCACCGCAGCGTCGCTATCTGGTTGGTGTTGGTTTGTGCCAGCAAGGACTGCGAAAGCATTGTGGCCAGGACGAAAACGAACAGAGAAGTCGTATGCCGCACGCAAGTCATCCATCGAGACATAATTTGTTTCCTCCAGATCAGTTTGACGGTCCGGTGGAAGCCGGGGACCTGAACGTGCTGGCGCTTAGTTCCACAAGTTTCGAGCCGTCTGTCTTGTAGAACGGCAAATCGGGAAAAACTGGCTCATAGCTGCCGAAGCAGGCTTCAATCCTCACGCGCTTCATGCCAGTGTGAGAACCCACAGGCCGAGTACTCTCCCACCGTATCGCCCAATGATTGCAATGAGTTGCGGATTCCTTCCTTCCGCATCGTATCCCCTGATGCCACCCATAAATTGTTTCAATTTCCCTTAAGCGGCGGCGCGCCGTAGATTAAATCCAGGCTGCACTGTTCTCTCCCTCAAACCCAAGCCTGAAGAGGCGATTTAGGATGACAACTGTGAGTTCACTACCGACTCTTAGCGGAGAACTGCGGTCGCTGTACTCGGACGGTTCGGCGCGCCTCCAGTCGGAGTTTGCCGCCTCGCGGGACGGCGTGGCGGCGGCCAAGGGACGGGCGAAACTGGTGGACGGCATCTGCCTTCGGCTCTGGAAAGAGTTTATTTCCAACAGCTTAGGCGGCCCTGAAAAATTTACCCTAGTGGCGCTCGGCGGCTACGGCCGCGGCACGCTGTTGCCTCAGTCGGACGTGGACCTGCTCTTTCTGCACGATGGCGCTTGGTCGGAAGGCGAGTATCGCGACAAAATCCGCCAATTCTCGCAGGAAATCTGGGACCTCCGCCTGCGCCTAAGCCCCACCACGCGAACCCTGGCGGAGTGCGAGAAGTTTGACCGCGACAACCCAGAGTTCCCCATCTCCCTGCTGGACTGCCGTTACATGGCGGGTGACCGCGACTTATTCGAAAAACTGCGCGAAAAACTGGTCCCCAAGCTCATCATGCGCGAGTACCAGCCATTGGTGGAGCGGCTCTCCGAGATCACGCGAGCCCGCTACGGCAAGTTCGGCAACACCGTTTTCCACCTCGAGCCAAACATGAAAGAAGGCCCCGGGGGCCTCCGCGACTACAACCTGGTGCATTGGCTGGCGCTGATCTCGACCATGGATCAGCTCCGGCGCTGGCCCGAGGAACAGGCCTTGCTGCCGCCGCAAATGCGGGGTCCGTTTGAGCAGGCTTACGAATTTCTGCTGTCCGTCCGTTGCTTTCTGCACTTCCGCCATAACCGGGACGACAACACGCTGTCCTGGGAGGCGCAGGAAGAGGCAGCCAAACGCGGCATTGGCCTGGAGCACGCCGAGTCCGTCACACCGTCCGAGTGGATGCGGATTTACTTCCGTCATGCCCGCTCCATTCACGGCATGGCCACGCAGCTGCTAGATGAAATTCCCGCCGCCAGGTCTTCCCTGCTTCGGCAGTTCCAAAGCTGGCGCGCCCGCGTTTCCAACTCCGACTTTTCCGTGGTTGATGGGCTCATCTACTTGCAACAGCCCTCGGCCCTACAGGATGTGGACTTTGTGCTGCGAGTGTTCCAATTCATGGCGCACCACGGGTTACGCTTGAGTGCCACCACCGCGCGGCGCATTGAACAAGTGTTGCCCCAGTTGGCCATGTCTCCACCACAAGGGGCGGCGATCTGGCGCCAGCTGCGCGATATTTTGGTGGAACCTTACGCAGCCTCCGCGCTGCGCGCCATGCACTCCCTGCGCCTGCTGACTGTGCTGGTGCCGGAGTTCGACCTGATTGATGCGCTCGTCATTCGCGACTTCTACCACCGCTACACCGTGGACGAACATTCGTTCCTGACCATCGAGAACCTGCACAACCTGGAACGCGCCCAGGGCACGTGGGACAAGCACTTTGCCACCATACTAACGGAACTGGAACAACCGGAACTGCTATATCTGGCGCTCTTGCTGCATGACACCGGCAAGGGCATTCCGGGCATCAGCCACGTGGTCACCAGTCTGCAAGCGGCCGCCACCTGCCTCACCCGCCTGGACCTGGAGCCTGCTGACCAGGAAGCCGTTCTGTTTCTCATCGGCGCTCACCTGGACATGTCCGCCGCGCTCCGCCGCGACGTGTTCGATCCGCAAACCGTGCAAGTCTTCGCCGACAAAATGGGCACACCGGAACGCCTGAAAATGCTGTGCCTGATGACCTACGCCGATATCAAGTCGGTGAATCCCGAAGCTTTGACGCCGTGGAAGACGGAGAATATTTACCAGCTCTACATCGGCGCGGCCAACTATCTCAGCAAGTCGGCCGACCGCCGCCTGGGAACTGATACCAACACCAGCGAGGACCAGCTCGCCCGAATTCGACTGCTGGCACCGACTTTGGGCAAGCGCCTGAAAGATTTCCTGGATGGATTGCCGGAACGCTACCTGCGGACTTTTTCCGCAGAAGCCGTCTTGCGCCACGTGGAAATGGTCGGGAAGTTGACTCAGTACCCAGTCCAGATCCGCGCCGAACGCGGGCGGCAGTGGTACGAACTGAACGTCGTCACCAAGGATCGGCCCGCGCTGTTCGCGACAATCGCTGGCGTGCTAGCGGGCTGGGGCATGAACATCGTCAAGGCCAGCGCATTTTCCAACGCCGCGGGCGTGGTGGTGGATACGCTTTCCTTCACGGATCCCTTTCGCACTCTGGAACTCAATATGCAAGAATGGGAGCGATTCCAGCGCAGCCTGCTCGACGTGCTCGCCGGAGAAGAGCCGCTGGAAAAACTGATGCGGGATCGCAAGCGCATCGACAAAAGCCGCATCCAGAAAGTGCAGATTGCCACGCGCGTGGAGTTTGACAACGAATGTTCCAGCCACAGCACACTACTGGAAGTCATCGCCCAGGATCGTCCCGGACTGCTCTACGCCATCGGTTCGGAACTTGCCGAGCAGAAATGCAACATTGAGATCGCGCTGATCGACACCGAAGGGCAGATGGCGATTGACGTGTTTTACCTAACGTCGGGCGGACAGAAGCTTTCCGCGCTGGCGATGGAAAAATTGCGGAAGGCCTTAAAGGCGGAATTGCAGGAGAAGGCTACGGCGTAACTACTCGCCCGCAGACTCTGGAAATTCTCCGCGCTCAGCGGCGAGATCGAGTTTTGCCGTCGCCGTTACTCGGAGACCTAGCGTTTTGCTGATCGCCATGAGCAATTGAGAAATATGCCACAAAACCCATTTGCTCTGGTCCAGCTTAAGAGGAATTACAAGAAGTACGATTTCGAGAAGCTTGTTGGTTGATCGCCCACCCTGTCGCCGAGGAGCCCGACAAGGTCGGGGCACGGGCAAGCTTTTCTCTGTATCTCCGAGGTCAGAATCTGATTTTCGAAGATCCGGCCCTGAAGACACTGATGCGGGATACGAATCTTACGGACGCCGCAGACTACTCGCCGACGGCGTTCTCCCGCACAAACCCTTCCAGACTCTCACGCCTCACCGTAATCTCTCCAAACTTCCGGTGGAAAGCTCGGTCCACATCCTGAGCCACCACCACGTTCTCGCCATGCGGATAGTGTTGACGGAAACTTTCAGGTTGCTGGCATCGAAGTCCGAGGCCGACCATTTGCATTCCACGGCTAGGGGCTTGTTCCGCCGTCCGGCCAGCACGAAATCCACTTCATGGCCAGCCTTGTCGCGCCAGTAGGAAATCTCGCGAGTCTGCTGGTGGCCCATGATTTCGTTGAGAACAAAATGCTCCCACCGAACGCCCATGTCCTCCTGCCGAAGTTCCTGCCATCCGCGGTAGTAGGAAACAAATCCGGTATCGAAGCCGTAGACTTTGGGAGCAGCCACAATTGCCGTCGCGCGGTGGGTACTGAACGGGCGAATTACGTGCGCCACAAACGTCGCCTCGAGGACTTTGAGATAGTTCGCAATCGTGGTGTGGCTTACCTCACAGGGACCGGTAAATTTGTTGGCCGTGAAAATCTCGCGGCTTATCGTACTACCATTTGCAAGTCTGGTTGCAATTGGTATTAGCCGCCTTCCCTACCTCGGAACCAAATCCCAGTTTTGTCCCGACGAAAACAACTGCGACCATGACCGCCCCCCTGAGCGCTCTCTCCGTGTCTCAGTGTCTCCGTGGTGAGACCAGGTTTAGAATCGCAGTCACGTCGGACAGGCGTGGTAGAAACGAAATGCCCGGCCCTAGCGGCTGCTTCGAAAGGATTCCACACCATGTCTTGCAAGTCCTTGTTGCTGTCTTTCGCCCTCCTCGCGTGTGCTGCTGCCGTTGCGGCGCAAGAGCGGCCCGAACGAATTTTCGTCAACGCCAAGGTCTGGACAGCCGATGAAGCGCGACCCGAAGCCGAGGCCTTTGCCGTGCGCGGTGACAAGCTGGTGGCGGTGGGTTCCAATGCGGAAATCCGCGCCATCGCTGGGCCGGAGACCTCCGTCGTCGACCTTCATGGCCATCGCGTCGTGCCCGGCTTTGAGGATTCCCATCTGCACTTCCCTGGCCCGCCAGTGGATAGGGTGAGTTTGGCGGGCGTGGATACGCTCGAGGAATTCCAGCACCGCATCGCCGAGTTTGCCAAGTCGCATCCGACAGTGACCTTCATCGTCGGCAACGGCTGGGGCTACTCGGTTTTCCCCGGCGGCAAGCCGGATAAAAAATATCTGGACGCCGTGGTCTCCGACAAGCCCGTCTATGTGGTGGAACGCGACGGACACATGGGACTGGCAAACTCGAAGGCGCTGGCGCTTGGCGGTGTGAGCAAAGCGACGGTCGATCCTCCGAACGGTCGCATTCAACGAGAAAGCGATGGCGAACCTACCGGCGAATTGCAAGAAGCCGCGCAGGGCCTGGTGTTCGATAAAGTTCCCGAACACACTGACGAGGAGCGCTACGAGGCGCTGGTGCAGCATATGGGCGAGGCCGCTTCTTACGGAATCACCGCCGCAACCCAGGCCGGTTGGGGGCCCGACTTGCAGCGTCTAGTGCTGCGGGCGCTGGCCGCTGGGCAGTTGAAGGTGCGGTTCCACATGGCTCCGGAAATCCTGCCCAACCAGGGCATGGCGCCGGAGGGCCACAAACTGAAGACGCCACTCAAGACGGAAGACCTCGCCACTTATCGCGAGTTGCGCGAGACCTTCCGAGGGCCGCTCATCGAATTCGGCGCCATCAAAGGGATGCTGGACGGGACGGTGGACGCAAAAACGGCTGCCATGTTCGAGCCTTACATCGGCGGCGGGACAGGGATTCCTTTCTGGGAACAAGACGACCTGAACCAAACGGTCGCCCTCTATGACCGCGAGGGCTTCCAGGTCATGCTGCACGCCATTGGCGACAAAGCGATCCACATGGCCCTGGATGCGTTCGAATACGCCGAAAAGACCAACGGCACCAACGGCCGTCGCCACCGAGTAGAGCACGCCGAAGTACCATCCCTGGCCGACTTTCCTCGATTCAAGCAGCTCGGTGTGATTGCCTCGACACAGGCCATGTTCGCCAATCCCGACGCTACAACGCTGGGCAACTTCGCCAAGAACCTGGGACCGGAACGAGCGGAACACGCCGATTCCTTCAAGCTCTACGACGATGCCGGCGCGGTACAGGCATTCGGCAGCGACTGGCCCGTCTTTTCCGATGAAGTTCTTCCGGCAATCTATTGCGCCGTCACGCGCATGACCTCGCAAGGCACGCCCGCTGGCGGATGGTATCCCAAAGGCAATATTTCAGTCGAAGCGGCTCTACGCCACTTCACCCGCGACGGCGCTTACGCCAACTTCGACGAGACGGTGCGAGGAACGCTCAGCGTGGGCAAGTTGGCGGATTTCGTAGTTCTTTCCGAAGACATTCTGAAGATCCCGCCGCCGCAAATTCTGAAAACCAAGGTCTTATTCACGGTGATGGGCGGAAACGAAACGTACCGAGCGGCAGAGTTCAAGTAAAAGCAGGTTTAGCCGCCATTAACACACGCAAGATCATGGAAGCGGATGGTGGCGTGGGGTCGGGTGGAATTTTTGGTTGGCACTCGGCCAAGCAATTTCACAGGATATTTATATTCGCGAAACGCTTGAGTAACAAGGTGTCCATAGCCTTCCTGCATCCGACTCTCTCAGGTCGAATGACCCTATCACTGGAGGCAGATGCAATGGAAAGGTACACAGCAGGACCGAAAGGCTCCCGCCTGGCGTCGTGGCGCTTGGTTTTTCTGATTGTTTCTCTTTGCGTGACTTTCGCTCCTACGTTCGCTCAGGAACGGGGAGCCCGTGTAGATCCCAAACTTCGCCCCATCAAGCACATCGTCGTGATTTACCAGGAGAACTGGAGCTTCGACTCCTTGTATGGTCTGTTCCCGGGCGCCAACGGAATCGCCAACTCCTCCGCTGCTTCCCTCAATCAGACCGATCGCTTCGACAATGCTTTTGTCGCAGGGTCAACTTTCCCGCTCGTCTCAGGCTCAGCGGTTCTGACCACTCCGCCACAACCGATCAATGCGGGAAGGATTGATACGCGCTTCACCGCTGGACTTAATTCTCTGCTTCCCTACGACGTTCTGTCGCCTGCCAACTCCACCCTTCTTGCCAACGACACCACCGGCGACCTCGTTCACCGCTACTGGCATGAGCAATCACAAATCGACCATGGTGCCATGGACTGGTTCGTCGCCTGGAGCGACAACCCGGGTTTGACCATGAGCTACTTTGACGCCACCAATATGCCCGAAGGTCTGCTCGCCCAGAAGTACACCATGGCAGACAACTTCTTCCACTCAGCCTTCGGCGGATCGTTCCTGAATCACCAGTTCCTGATTTCCGCCGCGGCCCCGGTCTATCCCAATGCCCCGGCAGCCTACCAGGCAGTTCTCGATTCCGATGGTCAACTCCTGGTTGACCCGTTAACCGGCAAGATCGTGCACGACGGCAACGTCACTCCCATCGGTGGACAGTCTTTCACCGTTCCCGGAACGTTCTTTGACAAGAACTACGCCGTCAACACCATCTTCTCGGCCAACCTCGTACCCACATTTTCGGTAGCCGGAAGCCCGGCATTGCTGCCAAGCCTCAATGACAGCGACGCCAACGATCCAACTCGCCCCTACCAGCCAACCATCGGCGACCGCCTCAGCGCGGCCAAAGTGAGCTGGAAGTGGTACTCCGGAGGCTGGGACAATGCCCTTGCCAGCACCGTCAGCAATCCCGCAAACAACGGCGTCGTTCCCGTTCCGGCACCGGTCAACCCCCTGTTCCAATGGCACCACCAGCCCTTCGCCTACTACGATAACTTCGCTCCGTTCAAGAATGGCGTCCGCAACCCGGTTTCCGCGGCGCACCTCCAGGATGAAAACAACTTCTTTGCGGATTTGAAGAGCGAGCGTCTGCCGAAGGTTAGCTTTATTAAAGCGCTGGGACCCGACAACGAGCATCCGGGATACGCTGGCTTGTTGCAGGGCCAGCAGCACGTCGCGGATCTGGTAACTGCCGTGAAGAACAGCGATTACTGGGAAGACACGCTCATCATCGTGACCTATGACGAGCATGGTGGGCGATGGGATCACGTTTCGCCTCCCGTCACCAGCATCTGGGGCGATGGCGAGCGTGTTCCAGCCATCATCATCGGACCTCTGGCCAAGCGCGGGTTCGTGGATCACACGCCGTACGACACGTCTTCAATTCTGAAGACGATCGAAGACCGTTTCGGCCTAGCCCCACTGAGTGCGCTGGATGCGCAGGCTACTTCGCTGAAGGGCAGCTTGCGATAGCTATACCTCAATGGCAAAGACAACCGCGGGCGGCTCAACTGCCCGCGGTTTTTTCTTTGGCGGGCAAAATTTCCACAAGCTGCCAGTCCTTTCATTTGAAATTCACGCTACCGTGAACTTCCTTTCATCCTCGAGTGTTCTAGTTCCGCATGAGACACCGCTATTCGCGTAGCCGCTCGTGAGTCTGTGACGAGTCCGTCAACAGGCGTGCGCCCGGTCCGGTTTGCCCACGCTCATCTTGAATCGACTGGTGTTCGTACACCCGGTTCGAACCATCCCTGGAGGATCGCAATGAAGCTACAAACTCTCGTTCGCCGAGCCGGCGCCACGGCTGCTCTCGCCGCCATGACTCTGGTCTTCGACGCCGCCGCAATTGCCATTTCGCAGCCGGTAACCTTACCCACCGGTGCCAACATTACTCCTGACGCAGCACCTGGCTCTTTCTTACAGCCGTTAACGGTGTCCCTGCCGGATTACTCGAACTATGGGCCTGACAGTGCTGAAGCGACTGCCGTGAGCCCCGATGGCAGGACGTTACTGGTCCTGACCAGCGGATATAACTACTTGCTGAATGGCGCGGGTAGCGCGCAACCCCAAGACTCCAGCGAGTTCGTCTTCATCGAAGACATTTCCTCGCCCAGCCTTCCGGTTCTAAAACAAGTGGTACTAGTGCCGAATGCGTTCAGCGGATTGGTCTGGAGCCCGGATGGAAGCAAGTTCTATGTGGCTGGCGGCGTGGACGACAATGTCCACACGTATGCGCTCAGCAACGGATCGTGGGCTGAAAGCGGAACCCCGATTTCACTCGGCCATGCCGGCGACGTCATGAGCCGCGAAACTTTCGTCGGACCCACCGCTGCGGGCATCGGCATCACCGCCGACGGCAGTACCGTCGTAGTCGCGAACTACGAGACGGATTCCGTAACCGCCGTGGATGTCCTGCAAGGCAAAATACTCAGCGAATACGATTTACGTCCGGGCGTCATCAATCCGGCGCAAACTGGCGTGGCCGGAGGAGAACTCCCAGTCGGCGTTGCCATCAAGGGCAACCGCACCGTTTACGTTTCCAGCGCGCGCGACCGCGAGATTGATGTTCTGCGGCTAAACGGCGGAGCATTGCAACTGACGCGGCGCATCCGCGTCTCGGGCAACCCGAATCGAATGGTGCTGAATCGCGCCCAAAGCAAACTGTTTGTGACATCCGACAACGCAGACTCGCTCTTCGTAATCGATACCGAAGAGAACGAAGTCCTTGCCCGCGTGAACACCAGCGCGCCACGCGGCCGGTTGGGTGGCGAAGAGAGCGTTCCCAAGGGCAGCAACCCAAACAGCGTCACGCTTTCGCCAGACGAGAAGACCGCATACGTAACCAATGGCGGCACCAACAGTGTTGCTGTCATCAGCCTCGCTGGAAGGCGTCCAGTCGTCACTGCCCTCATCCCCACAGGTTGGCAGCCTAACTCGGTCAGCCTGAGCCAAGATGCTTCCACGCTTTACGTAGTGAACGGACGCAGCAACACGGGCCCGGATTTGTTAAATTGCCGCTTCATCAACGCGGGCGGCAACTACGGTTCCGGATGCCAGAGTGTTTCCGCGCAAAACGGTTCAGCCAATCAGTACGCCTGGCAGGGAATGCATGCAACTCTGCTCGTGATTCCCACACCCAGTGCCAACGATCTGTCCCAGTTGACCGATCAGGTCGCGGAAAACAACGGATTCAACCTGCAACTCTCCGAGCAGGATCGCTCGACCATGCGCTTCCTACGCCAGCACATCAAGCACGTCGTATACATCGTGAAAGAGAACCGCACCTACGACCAAATCCTCGGCGACTTGCCAGTCGGTAACGGAGATCCCTCGCTCACGCAGTTCCCGCAGTCGGTCACGCCGAATCTTCACGCGCTGGCTACAAACTTCGTCGACTTCGACAACTTCTATGACAGCGGCAGCGCCAGCATGGAAGGATGGCAGTGGTCCACCGCGGCCCGAGCTCTCGATCTCAACGAGAAGAGCCAGGTGGTTAACTACGGCAAGGGTGGTTCCAACTACGATTCTGAAGGCACCTCGCGCAACATCAACGTGGGTCTGGCTTCGGTGGCTGAGCGCAAAGCCTGGCAGCCAGCCTACCCCAATGATCCTAATCTTCTTCCCGGAACGGCCAACGAAGTAGCGCCGGACGGGCCGGAAGGCGAGCCGGGCCTCGGCTATCTCTGGGATGCGGCCATCCGCGCTCACCTCTCGGTGCGCAACTATGGCTTCTTCTCCGACTTGGGCGCCGGATTCGGAGTGCCAGCCAGCATTACCGATCCCTGCGCTTCCAATCCGCCCATCCAGGTATCCTTTCCGGCGCAGGTTTCTCTGGTTCCGAGAACGGATCTCTGCTTCCGCGGATACGATAACGCTTTTCCGGATTTCTTCCGCGTAAAAGAGTGGGCTCGCGAGTTCGATAACTTCGTGAAGACAAACAGCTTCCCAGCCTTGGAAACCGTTCGCCTGCCGCACGACCACTTTGGTACCTTTGGCCGGGCCATCTACGGAGTCAACACTCCGGAACTGCAAGCGGCCGACAACGACTACGCGGTGGGCTTGCTGGTGGACAAGATTGCCCACAGCAAATATG
>JAYWAL010000096.1:0-32170 GCA_043782485.1 Acidobacteriaceae bacterium
TACTTCTCTTTCCCCTTAGCCAAAAACCTCTCAATAAACGTAGTATCAAACCGCCCCGCCCGAAAATCCGGGTCCGCCAGAATGCGCTTATGCAGAGGAATCGTCGTAAAAATTCCTTCGATGATGAACATCTCCAGCGCCCGTGACATGCGCGAGATGGCTTCGTTGCGGTCTTTGCCGCGCACGATCAGCTTCGCAATCAGCGAATCGTAATACGGAGGAATCACGCCTTCGGCATACGCAGCAGTATCAAGGCGGACGCCCGTGCCCCCCGGGGGTTGAAACACCTTGATCTTCCCCGCCGACGGCACAAACGTCTCCGGGTTTTCGGCGTTGATGCGGCACTCGATGGCGTGGCCGCGATGCAGCACTGGGCCGTTCAGCACCGTCTCCATGCGCTCACCGGCAGCAAGAAGCAGCTGGCTCTTCACCAGATCCACATCCGTCACCATTTCTGTGACCGGGTGCTCCACCTGAATGCGGGTATTCATTTCGATGAAGTAAAGCTCACCCGTCTCGTTCATGAGGAATTCGACTGTTCCAGCATTGGTATAGCCGAGACCGGAAAGAGTCTTGCTCAGAATCCCGCCAATACGCTCGCGTAGCTCGGGCGTCATCTGCGTTGAGGGCGATTCTTCCAATAGCTTCTGATGCCGCCGCTGGATGCTGCACTCACGCTCGCCCAGGCTGACAACGTTGCCGTACATGTCGCCCAGCACCTGGAACTCAATATGCCGCGGGTGCTCGACAAACTTCTCCATGTACAGGCTGCCATTGCCAAACGCCGCCGCCGCTTCCGCCTCGGCCGCTTTGAAGAGCGGCATCACATCTTCTTCTTTGCGAACGATGCGCATGCCGCGCCCGCCGCCGCCCGCTGAGGCCTTAATAATCACCGGCAAGCCAATCGTTCGCGCCCACTCCACGGCTTCTTCCGGAGAGCTAATAATCCCGTCCGACCCCGGCAGCATTGGCACGCCCGCCTTTTTCATGGCCTCGCGGGCTTTTTCCTTTTCGCCCATCAATCGAATCAGTGCCGGAGGCGGGCCAATAAACTTAATCCCGCTGGTCTCGCAGACCTCGGCGAAGTTGGCGTTTTCGGAAAGCAACCCGTAGCCCGGATGAATCGCATCCACGTTCGCAATTTCCGCGGCGCTAATCACCGCTGGAATGTTCAGGTAGCTCTTCCCTGTTGGCGGCGGCCCAATGCAGATGGCCTCATCGGCAAAGCGCACGTGCAGCGAGTTCCGGTCCGCCTCGCTGTAAATCGCCACGGCGCGGATGCCGAGTTCCTTGCAGGCGCAAATCACGCGCAGGGCAATTTCCCCACGGTTCGCAACTAGGATTTTTCGAAACATGTCTTAGGAGTTAGGCCGGATGGCATACAGCGGCTGACCGTATTCGATGGGCTGATTGTTCGCGACCAGCATCTTCACGATTTCGCCCGCCACGTCCGATTCGATCTCGTTCATCAACTTCATCGCTTCCACAATACAAATGACCTGTCCGAGCGCGACCTTGTCCCCAGGCTTCACAAACGGCGGCGCTCCCGGCGAGGGCGACTCATAGAACGTTCCCACAATCGGCGACTTCACTACGTGCAAGTTCTCTTCCGGCACGGCCTCGGGCTTCTTTTCGGCTGGCTTGGCGGATTCCGTAGCTGCTGGCGACGTCTCCAAGTAAGCTGGTGTAACTGCTGACGGCACAGTCACATAGCGGGTTTCATGGGTGCTGGCAACAGCCTCTGCCCCGCGCTTAACTCGGACTTTGACATCGCCACGTTCCAGCTCAAATTCGGCGATATCTTGTTCTTTGAGGAACTCAATGAGTTCGCGTATCTCTTTTAGATTCATTCAGTTAGCTTCGTCCTGCGCCCCGCCAACGCAGCCGTTACAGCTTACAGCATGCCGGAACAGCCCTCGAGTCACGCACTTTTGGAAATCGTAATCAACTCTTTCGTCGTGGGCGTCAGAATTTCGCACCCGATTTTCGTCACCACAATCATGTCTTCAATGCGGACGCCGCCTTCGCCCGGAATGTAGACGCCCGGCTCGATGGTCAGCACCATTCCAGCTTCTAAAACCGTTGCTTCTCCGGCAGCCAAGCGGGGCGGCTCGTGAATCTCCAGGCCGACACCGTGTCCGGTGGAATGCGTAAAATACTTCCCTAACTTATTTCGTTTCAGCACTTTACGGGAAGCCTCATCGACCTCCCCAGCGGTTACGCCGGGCCGCACGGCGGCGATTCCCGCTAGCTGCGCGTCCAATACCGCATCGTACCAGCCGCGCTCTTTCGAGCTTGGCCGACCCACCGCCACAGTCCGCGTCATGTCCGAACAATAACCCGCGAGTATAACACCGAAGTCGAGCACAATGAACCCCCTGCCGGAGATTGGCGAGGCCGAGGCGCGCCCGTGGGGAAGTGCTGAACGGGGGCCAGCGGCGACGATGGTATCGAAGGCCATGCCCGCCGCGCCAGCCTGACGGGCGGCGTATTCCAGTTTAGCGGCCACGGTAGTCTCCGGCACACCTGGGCGGATGGTCTTCAGCATCGGGGCGAAGAGGCTGGAACCCAGATTGACGGCCTGACGCAGCAGCGCGATCTCGGCCAAGTCTTTGAGCATGCGCTGCCGCTCGACGGTGCCAGAAGTTGGGCGGAACCGCCAACCTCTGGGCAACAGCGAACGCAGGCGAGCTTCGGCGGCGACGGTCAGGTGGTCGGCTTCGATGCCGAGGCGCTTTCCGGCTCGACTCTGTCTCAACCAGGCGGCGGCAGCGGCCATGGGTGACTTCTTCTCGATCCAAACCCGCGCACCGCGAACTTCCTCATGCGCCTGCTCGGTGTAACGTCCATCCGTGAAAAACACCGGCTCTGGACCTCCCACCAGCAACGCCCCCGCGCTTCCCGTAAATCCACACAGGTAGCGGATGTTCGGTAGGTGCGTGACGAGTAGCCAATCTAAGCCCAGTTTGGGCAGGACTGCGACAAGGGTTGGTAGACGGAGGGTTAGCAGACGGGAGGAAAAGCTCATGCTTGGCCAGGAAAGATTCTACGTCAGGCGGGAGCGTTTCGTGGGCGGGTGCTCGGGAAGCTTTGCGATCCCCACCAGCGCCCCGGACAAAACCGGAGACGCCAGCAGGTACGCTCCTTAACGTCGTTGAAAATTGCTCAAGGTGTTTGAAAGAAGAAAGCACGGGCGAGGACGCCCGTGCCTCCATCACATTGGCTTCTTAGGTCTGGATGATGTGCGGAGTGATGAAGAAAATCAGCTCCTGTGTGGCAGTCGAAACCGAGCGACGCTTGAACAGGTTGCCCAGGTAAGGAACGTTGCCCAGCAACGGAACCTGCTGCACGTTCAAGTTGTTCTGGGTTTGGATGACGCCGCCGATGACAACCGTTCCACCGTCCGTAACTAACACTTGGGTGGTGGCTTGCTGGGTAATCAGCGTTGGGTTTCCATTTACGACGCGTCCAAAATCCGGCGTCGTGTTTTCCACATCCACGTTCAGAAAGATGGTGCCTTCGGAAGTGATCTGCGGCGTAACCGTCAAGCGCAGGAATGCGTCAACGTAGGTCACGGTCGGAGGACCACCCAACTGGCCCAAGGTCACAATCGGAACACGCACACCCTGCTTGACCAGCGCCTGGATGTTGTTCTGCGTAACCACACGCGGACGGGACAAAATCTTCAGAAGGCCGCGCGACTCCGCCATGGTGAGCACGGCATCGATGCGGACGTTGTTGGTTACGTTGATGAAGCTCAAGCCGCTGGTCGGGCTGGTCGCGGCCAAGTCTGAGAACAGAGGAATTCCGCCCCCAGGCTTTCCGGCCGCACCACCGATTGTCTGATAGAGTGGCGCACCCGGGAAAGCACTAATTCCGGATCCGTTGGTAGCCGCACCAGTAGCTCCACCGACCGCATTGCTACCGTTACCCCAACCAAAGCCAAACTGCGTGCCGATATCGCGTGCAAAGCTGCGGGTAGCGGCTACGACGCGGGCTTCGATTTCCACTTCCTGCGTTTTGCGGTCAAGCTGGGCCAGCAGGCGATCAATGTTCGGGATCACCGCCGGAATATCCTGCACGATCAAGGCATTGGTGCGATCATCCGCGATCACATCGCCGCGAACGCTCAACAGCTTCTTCGCGGTGGCGACCACATCTTTGGAACGCGCATAGCTCAGGAAACGTGTAACCGTAACTTTTTCCACGGCCAGCGTTTCCGCTTCCTGCTGGGACCGGCGGGCTTTCGCTTCCTTCTCCAGCGTATCAATGGTGGCCACGCGAAGCACATTGCCTTCCAGTTTGCGGTCAAGATCGTTGTTCTTCAGCACGATGTCCAGCGCCTGATCCCACGGCACGTCGTCGAGAACCAAGGTGAGGTTGCCCTTCACCGCCGGATCCAGAACCACGTTGAGGCCGCTGATTTCATGAATCAAGCGGAAGAAGTCTTTCAGGTCCACATCCTTCAAGTTGACGGAAATCGGCTCACCGGTATATTTGGCGCCGACCGCGGCGGGCTGTTGCGCGCGCTGCGTTTTCTGTTCCGCGGCCAGATTCACGGCCGTCTCGCTAGCCTTGGGCGCGGTGCTGGCGGCTTGCGAATCGTCTGCCTTGGCGTCGCTCATTGCTTCGGCTGACTTCGGGTCGGCTGGCTTCATGGCTGCGCTCGGAGTGGCGGTAAAGCCATCCAGCGGCTTTTCAGCGAACTTAGCGGCCGCATCCAGAGCGCGCACGGGGGCGGCTTCCAGCGTGGCATCGGGAACCTTGGCGGAAACTTCGGTCGTGCCAACGGGCTCCATGAAGACGGTGTCCGGGGCAATCACGTCAGGCGCGACCCTTGGGGCGATCATGTTCGGTGCGATCTTGGCAGGTGCGACCTTGGCCACGAGAGTTTTCACCGGCGCGGAAACCGCTTTGGCGTGAACCGACTTCGCCACAGGCGAGCTGTCCTTCGCGGCGAACGGCGAAGAAGAGCTGGCTGGCCGCAAACTGGAAACCGGAACAGCCGGAGCAGCGATCGCTTCGCTGGGAGCAGCTTCGCTCGCAGCGGCATCGCCGTTCTTGCTCTTGAACGTGACCAGCAGCCGGTTGCCGTCGGCCGTGACCTGATATTCGCGCGTCTCGGCCAGGTCGATGACGACGCGCGTGGCGCGTGCGGTATCTCCCAGGCGGACGGCCTTCACGCCATCATGGTCGACGGCGATGCGGCGCTGGCTCGTGGCCAGTGCGGTATTGGGCAAGTCGAGGACGAGTCGCGGCGGACCCGCCAGGGTGCTGACCTTGGGCACCACCGGTTCGCTCGCGGTGAGTTCCACCTGGAGACCTTCCGGCGTACCTGCCACCTGCACGTGCTTCAGGTTCACACGCGCGTTGGTGTCATCTAAGGTTCCCGCTAGCGCCAACTGGTTGGTCAGCAGCAGCGTCAAAGTTATGGCCAGAAATTGCTTCCGCATCTCGCTTCTCCCTACACCCGGGTCTGGCCGGGTGTTCTTCGTACCAAGAATCTGTTGCTTCTCATTGCAGAAGTTGGAAGTCAGATTGCAGAAGTAAAAACTCGCCCTCTGCCATGCAACTTTCATAATTCCGCAATCCGAAATCTGCAATCCCGTTACACTGCCGGGGTCGTAATCTTCTTAACCACTTCACGCGTGCTGAGGTGGCCGAGCTTGTCTTGCACAGTTTCCTTAAAGACCACCGTATCGCCGCTGATCTTCAATACGTACCCGTTGAATACGGGATCGTTCTCCCGCAGAAAATAGGCCTTATCCAGGCTGTTGACGACGACGGCGATCATGCCCGCGTCGGACTTCACGATGCCGCGTAGCGCAATCTGGTCAATCGCCAGGCAACGCTTGCCGGTGCTGCAACCCGTGCCCGCCATGTGCTGAACAATCGGGCTGACGAACGGGTCCCGACGGCTTCCGGCGGTGATGAAGCCTTCTTTCTTCTTGTCGGCGCTGTCGTCCTTGGCCTCTTCTTTGGAATCGGCTTTGGCGTCAGCTTTGGTGTCGGCAGGCTTGGCATCCGCCTTTTTGATTTCTGCTGGCTTGGCTTCCGCCTTCTTGGCGGCGATTGCGGGCGCCTTCGCGGCGGCGACTTTCGGCGCAGCTGCTTTCGCAAACGGATCTTGTTTCTTAGTGGCGGCGACCGTCGCTGTAACCGCTGGCTTGGCAGCGGCTGGAATCGCCGTGGCTTTCGCCGGTGCTGCCGCGGACTTGGCCACAGCCTGCTTGGCCGGAGCCACACTGGCCGAAGACTTCTGCGCAACCACGCTGGCGAGCTTGGCCACCGGCGCGATGCTCGGCTTGCCCGCTGAAGCCTTGCCCGCCGGGGCCTTGGTCGTTCCGCTGGCCGTCGCCGAACCCTTCAGGGCGGCATCGCTGGCGGCTTGGATCTGCTGCTGCGCGCCGTTGATCTTGTCCTTCACGTGCGGCACTGCGTTCGAGATTTGCGCCAGAGCGCTCCCGGCGCACAAGGTTACCAGCAGAATTCCGGTTTTCAGGTTCCCGGTTTTCAGGTTCCCCGTTTTCAGTTTCCCCGTTTTCAGTTTCATAGAGTTCCTCATCGTGCGCCCGCCGCGGCAGGAGTTCCTGGTTTCGCGACCGCGCCCGCTGGCGGCGTCAGGTCATGGCTGAAGAACGTTGTCGCCACGCAAGTCGCCACCACGCTCTCGCCCGCCGCGTACTGATACGTGGCTTTGGCCTTGGCTTCGGTGGAGCGTTTGGTGTTGGCCATCAGCAAGTCGGAGATGTTGACAATGCGCTCCGTCTTGCCCAGGCGATCAAAGAAGTTGAGCACCGCGAAGTATGGCCCGTCGATTTCCATTTCAAACGGCATCTCGGAATAGAAGTCCTTGGAGCTGACTGGCTTGGCCGTATAGCGGCGAATTTCGATTCCCGCTTTGACGGCTTCGGCATCCACCATTTTGATAAACTGCTCCACTTCCTTGTTGTCGGGCACAATCTTGCGCTCGATTTCCAGCTGCTGTTTCAAATTCGCAAGTTGACGTTCCATGTCGGCCAGCTTGGGACGATACTGCTCCAACTGGGTGTTCTCCGCCACCTTGGTGTCGAGCGTCTTTTGCGACACCGCATTGGCTTCCCGCATGTTGCGAAACATCGTGAAGTGCAGCGCCGTGCAGAGCAGCAACGCTCCGCCCACCGCCATCAACCACTGCTTCTCTCCGGTCATTTCTCCAAAATTCGCCATAGGCCGCCTCGATTACCTCAAACTGGTTAGGACTTTAACTTCGCGCCGGATTTCTCGCCCGCGCTGCTGCTGGTGGCGCCGCCCTTTTCACAGGTCAGCGTGAACAGGAACGCCTGCATTTCCTTGATGGACGCATCCTGCGCGGTTTCCTTGATCTCGACGTTCTTGAAGTAGCCCGTCTTCTGCAAATTGGCGATCAACGTGGCCACCGCGTCGGAACTCAACGCGTAGCCTTCAATGTCGATGGACGCTCCCGCATCCTTCATCGTGTTCAGCCACACCGCTTCGGTCTTGTTGACCGTGTCACCCACGGTGTTCATCAGGTTGACCGGGCCGGACTGCCCAGCGCGCAGCTGATCGATCACATCCACGCGTCGTTTGTAGTTTTCCGCTTCGCGCTGGCGTTCCATGTAGCGCGCCTTCACGTCGGAGAGTTCGCGGTTCTTGCGCTCGGCAATCGACATCTGCGCGGTAATCTCGCGCTTCTGCTTGTCGAGAATGAACCAGTAGCCGCCGGCGAAGACGGCCACAGCGATCATGGCGGCAACCGCCTTGACCAGAACCGAGCCGCTGTCCCCCATCATGGGCGATGCCGTCGCGGCTGGGGAGCCGCGCTTGCCCTTCGATTTTGCAACTCCGAGCAGATTAATTCGGATCATAGGGTTTCAAAGCTCCTCAGGGCCAAGCCCACGGCCACTGCCATCTGGCCCGCATTCTCTTCCACCATTCCAGCCGCCGAACCATTCGCGGGCGGCGCAATTCGCTGGAACGGATTCAGAACTTCCACCGGCAGAGAAAACTCCTGGCGCAATGCTTCCAGCAGTCCAGGGATTTTTGCCGAACCACCCGCCAGATAAATCTTTTCAATGTGTTCGCCCGAGGTGCTGGCTCGGAAGAAGTCAAACGTCTTCTGAATTTCCAGAACGATGATTTCCGTCACCTGTTGCAGAATCGGCAGCTTGGCGTCTTCGCTCACCGTGCCCACCTTCTGGCCCAGCTTCAGCGCTTCGGCATCTTCAAAGCTGAGGTCCAGTTCCTTCTGGAGCGAATCGGTGTACTGGTGCCCGCCCACGCTCACATCCCGCGGAAACAAGGGCGTCGTGCCCTTGACGATGTTGATGTTCATCACGCTCGCGCCCAGGTTCAACAAGGCAACCACCTGGTTGGGGGCCGGCTCGTAGTTGTATTCGTAACAATTTTGCAGAGCCAGCGCATCGATGTCCACAATAGCGGGAGTTCGCCCGGCCATCGAGAGTACGTTGGTGTAGTTCAGAATCTTGTCCTTCTTGACCGCGACCAGCAGAACATCCATGGTCGGGCTGCCCGTGTCGTCGGAGAGGATTTGATAATCCAGGTTCACGTCGGCCAGGTCGAAAGGAATGTGCTGCGCCGCTTCCTTCTGGATGGTGTCGGCAAGCTCGTCGTCGCTCATCGCAGGCAGAGAAATCTTTTTCACGATCACCGAGTGGCCGCTGACCGCCGTGGCCACGGCCTTAGACTTGATCTGGCCATCGTTGAAAATCTTGGAGATGGCGGCCGAGACGGTGCCGGAATCGACGATCATCGAGTCCACCACCATGTCCGGACCCAGCGGTTCCAGGGCCACGTGCACCGCTTCAATTCCCGTACGAGTCTTTTTCAGTTCCACAGCCTTGATGCTGGAAGAACCTACATCCAGACCCACAATCGACTTTGCGCCAAATCCAAACATGTTTGTCCGCCTTTTATTAGTGCGCAGCTGCCCGCGCTTTTGCTTTCCGCTTCGTCTGTCCGTCCGCTTCACTGGACTGCTCTTCCATCCACTCGTCGAGCTTGGACTTCTTGAAGCGCCAGCGGTTGCCCAGCTTGAACGCGGGAATCTTGTTTTCCCCCACGTACTTGTACAACGTGTCCGGACTCACGCCCAGGTAGTCACTGGCCTGGCGGATGTTCATCACTTCGCGTGCGTCCGTGTTAAGTTGCGTTTCTTTCACCGGTTGTATCCTCTCTGCCCCACGCCTTCAGAACGGGAAGCAGATTCGCGCTGCTACTTTCACCAGCGCGATGGTTAACTTCGGTTCCGAGTCTAGCGCAAGCCGAAAATGGCCTATGGTATGGCGAATCTTTGGGTTTTATCGGGTTTTGCTGGGTTTTTCGGCAGATAACTTTCGTCACGGATGCGAAGCTGATCTATTAGTTGTGGTTGGTGAGCTAAGTCCACTACAGGTTGTAGGTGGCAGACACATGTCGGACTCCTACCCTAATGAAAGTAACTAAGGTACTAGAGACGGTACCAAGGTTCTACGACAAGCGCGGAGGTCGCTAAGTGATTGATAGCTCTGGCCTTGCGGAAGGCCACGCCAGCGGCGTTATCGGGTTTTGCCGGGCCGTCTGGGTGAAATTCAATGCATCAAGCGCTGGCTTCGTCTCATCTTCTACAAGGAAGAGATCCTGATTTCACCCAACGGGTCCCTCGGCTGTCTATGAATGTCCTCCTGAATTACCTGAAACGCTATTGGAAGCTGGTGGTGGTGGCCCTGGTTTTGGCGGCGACGAACCAGATCTTTTCGCTGCTCGACCCGCTGATTGCCAAGCATCTGATTGACGGCTACGCGGTGCATCCTCCGTCGGACTTTTCCGTTTTCTTCCACGGCGTGGGCTTCCTGCTGGCGCTGGCGGTCGGGGTGGCATTCGTTTCACGGGTGGCGAAGAACTTTCAGGATTACTTCGTCAACGTGATCACGCAGCGCGTGGGTGCCGAGATGTATTCCGACGGGCTGCGGCATTCGCTGGAACTGCCTTATTCGGTTTTTGAAGACCAGCGCAGCGGTGAGACGCTCGGCAAACTTCAGCGCGTGCGCTCGGATGTGGAGAAGTTCATCACGGCCGGTGTGAATACGCTGTTTACCTCCCTGATTGGCGTGATTTTCGTGATGGTCTACGCGCTGAAGACGCATTGGGCGATCATGCCCGCGTTTCTGGTGGCCGTGCCGCTGCTGGGGTGGATCAGTTCCATGCTCAGCAAGCGGATTAAGAAAGTTCAGAAGACGATTGTCGGCGAGACCACAGCGCTGGCGGGGGCGACCACTGAATCGCTGCGCAATATTGAGCTCGTCAAGAGCTTGGGCCTGGCGCAGCAGGAGATTTCCCGGCTGAACAAAACCACCGGAAAAATTCTGCAACTGGAGCTGCGCAAAGTCCGCTATCTGAGGAGCTTGAGCTTCGTGCAGGGAACGGTTGTAAACGCCCTACGGACTTCCCTGCTCTTTCTAATGCTGTACCTGATTTTCCGGCATGAAATCACGGTCGGACAGTATTTTTCCCTGATGTTTTATTCGTTCTTTATCTTTGCCCCGTTGCAGGAATTGGGCTCGATTATTGCGACCTATCGCGAGACGGAAGTGTCGCTGAAGAACTTCCAGACGATCATGAGTACACCCAAGGATCCCAAGCCGGAGAATCCTGTGCCGCTGGACGACCTGCTGACCTTGCAGTTTGACGAGGTGACGTTTACCCATCCGACGGCGACGCAACCAGCGCTCTCGGCGATTTCGTTTAGCGCGGCACGCGGGGACACGATTGCGTTTGTGGGGCCTTCTGGCGCGGGCAAATCGACGCTGGTGAAATTGTTAGTCGGGCTTTATCCGCCGCAGCACGGGCAGATTCTTTACAACGGCGTTTCCGGAAACCGCATTGATTTGGATTTATTCCGCGAGCGCATTGGCTTCGTGACCCAGGATTCGCAGCTGTTTTCCGGCTCGATTCGTGAGAATTTGCTGTTCGTGAAGCCGGGAGCGAGTGACGCGGAATGCCTCGACGTCCTCCATAAAGCGTCGGTACACAGTCTGCTCGACCGCGCCGATCGTGGTCTGGATACGGTGATTGGCGAGGGCGGCGTGAAGCTTTCCGGCGGCGAAAAACAGCGGCTTTCCATCGCCCGGGCGCTGCTGCGGCAGCCGCAATTGCTCGTTTTTGATGAGGCAACTTCCTCGCTCGATTCGCTCACGGAAGAAGAAGTCAGCCGCACGATTCGCGACGTGGCGCGCGCCCAGGAAGGCATCACGATCCTGATCGCGCACCGTCTTTCCACCATCATGCACGCTGACCGAATTTTCGTTTTGGAAAAGGGCCGCATTGCCGAAGCCGGGCGGCACGACGAACTCGTTGAAAACAAGGGCCTCTATTACGCCATGTGGCGGCAACAAGTGGGAGAAAATCAGGTGCCCGCGACTTCTCAGAAGTAATTTCCACCAACGCAAACCCGATTCACCACGGAGCCACGGAGAAACCATTCGAAAGCATCTGTGCTCCGCCGCACCATGCTGCCAGCACAAAAACATGCTGGCAGCATGTTCGTTTTCGGTGTCATTTTCGGCTATGTGCGGCAAATAACATTATTTGCCCCATATAGTTCATTTTGCGGCATGCCAGACTCTCTCCGTGTCTCAGTGTCTCCGTGGTGAATCGCTCTTAGACTCCGCTCTTAAAAACGAAAGAGGACGTATGGCCAAGATGAAAGCAGTCCAGATCTCCAAAGCAGGCGGCGATTTCGAGATGGTCGAGCGCGAAATTCCAGAACCTGGCCCAGGACAAGTGCGCGTGAAAGTGGAAGCCTGCGGCGTTTGCCATAGCGATTCGTTGGTAAAAGAAGGCCATTGGCCGGGAATTAAATATCCTCGCGTCCCTGGACACGAGGTTGCAGGCCTGATCGACGCTATCGGCGTGGGCGTGACCACCTGGAAGCAGGGTCAGCGCGTCGGCGTGGGCTGGCACGGCGGGCATTGCTTCAAGTGTGATCCCTGCCGACGCGGCGACTTCAACATGTGCAAGAACGAAAAAATCTGCGGCATTTCCTACGACGGCGGCTATCAGGAATTCATGATCGCGCCGGAAGAGGCGGTCGCGGCGCTGCCGGACGCCATTTCAGCCGACGAAGCAGCTCCGCTGCTTTGCGCCGGAATCACCACGTTTAACGCCCTGCGTAACGCGGGCGCGCGTTCCGGAGACGTGGTGGCGATCCATGGTTTGGGCGGCCTCGGCCATCTGGGCGTGCAATTTGCCAGCAAAATGGGCTTTCACACCGTCGCCATCGCTCGCGGTGCCGACAAGGAGCCGCTGGCGAAACAGCTAGGCGCGGACCTATACATTGACTCCGACGCCGGAAATGCGGCCCGACAACTGCAGAAGCTGGGCGGCGCCCGTGTGATTCTGGCGACCGCGCCCGACAGCAAAGCCATCGCTTCCATGGTTGACGGGCTAAGCATCAACGGCAAGCTGCTCGTCGTGGCCGCCCCCGGCGATGCCATGCAAGTCAGCCCCATCACACTCATCATGGGCCGCCGCGCCGTGCAAGGCTGGTCTTCGGGCACAGCCGTGGATTCCGAAGATACGGTCCGCTTCTCCGCGAGGACGGGCGTGCGCCCCATGATCGAGCGCTTCCCCTTGGAAAAGGCGGCAGAAGGTTACGAGCGCATGATCAGCAGCAAGGTTAGGTTCCGCGTGGTGCTGACGATGGGAAGCTAGAAACGCGTTTCAAACCGACGCGTTCGTCGGCGACCAAGATGCTGGAACGCTAAGTGACGCTGACTTCGGTGTAGGTGCCGAAGACTTCGCGGAGGGCTTCGCAGATTTCGCCGACTGTGGCGTAGGCGCGGACGGCGTCGATGATATAGGGCATGGTATTGGCTTCGGAGATGCCGTTGGCGGGCAGCTTGGGCTCCTGCGCCGCGGCCTTTTTCAAGGCGTATAGGCGGCGCTTTACGTCTTCATTGGAACGGCGTGCGCGAAGCTTTACTAGCTTATCGGTTTGGCGCTTGGCGACCGAATCGTCGATATAAAGAGTCTTCGGAGACTCTTCCTTGATGACAAAGTCGTTCACGCCTACGATGACGCGCTCTTTCGCTTCGACGGAGCGCTGGTACTGGTAACTAGCTTCAGCGATTTCTTTTTGCGGATAACCACGCTCAATGGCCTTGACCATTCCGCCCATGGCATCCATTTTTTCGAAGTAGTCGAATGCGCCCTTTTCCATATCAAGCGTCAAGCGTTCCAGAAAATAAGACCCGCCGAGCGGGTCAACTGTCTGGGCCACGCCGCTTTCGTAGGCGATGATTTGCTGGGTGCGCAGGGCGATGCGGGCGGCGTCTTCCGTGGGCAAGGCCAGGGCTTCGTCGTAAGAATCGGTATGCAATGACTGCGTGCCGCCCAAAACCGCAGCCAGAGCCTGCAACGCCACGCGGGCAATATTGTTCATGGGCTGCTGTGCCGGAAGCGAAACGCCAGCCGTCTGCGTGTGGAAGCGCATCAGGTGGGTGCGGGCGTTCTTCGCTCCGAAGCGGTCTTTCATCACGCGATACCAGATTTTGCGAGCGGCGCGGTATTTGGCGATTTCCTCGAAGAAGTCGTTATGGGCATTGAAGAAGAAGCTCAAGCGCGGGCCGAAGTCGTCCACGTCCAGTCCTCGGCGCTGAGCCCATTCCACGTACTCCACGCCGTCGTAGAGGGTGAATGCCAGCTCTTGCAGGGCCGTGGAACCGGCCTCGCGAATGTGATAACCGCTGATGGAAACGGTGTTGAACTTCGGGGTGGCCTTGGCACCGAATTCAAACGTATCGATCACCAAACGCATCGAAGGCGCTGGCGGGTAAATGTATTCCTTCTGCGCGATGTATTCCTTCAGAATGTCGTTTTGCAGCGTTCCAGAAAGGTTCTTCCAGTTCGCTCCCTGCTGCTCAGCCACCACCAGATACATGGCCCACAAGATTGATGCGGGCGAGTTAATGGTCATGGAGACGGAAGTCTTTTCCAAATCAATTCCGCTGAAAAGAACTTCCATGTCTTCCAGCGAATCGATGGCGACGCCGCACTTCCCTACTTCGCCCTCGCTGGCCGGGTGGTCGGAGTCGTAGCCCATGAGCGTGGGCAAATCGAACGCCACACTTAAGCCGCCGCCGCCATGTTCCAAAAGATATTTATAGCGCTGGTTGGTTTCCTCCGGCGAGGCGAAGCCGGAAAACATACGCATGGTCCACATTTTGCCGCGATAGCCGCTGGCGTGAATGCCGCGTGTATACGGCGGCTGGCCGGGGTGGTTCAGATATTTTTCGTAGCCTTCTTCGGTGGCAAAATCTTCGGGCAAGTCGGCTTCGGTATAGAGGCGGCGAATGGGTTCGTTGGAGATGGTGCTGAAACGCGCGTGGCCCTGCTCGTCCAGGTTGACCCCGGAAGCCGCGCCGATGGGCTTCTCCGGGTTCTTGGCCAGCGTGGGAGCTAGTACTTTTTCGGCCCAGGATTTTTCTCCCTCGGAGGGGCGGCGGCCTTCAAAAACATCCGCGATGGGGCTTTCGGCGACGGGTTGGTCGGGCTTGCGGTCCGGCAATGGGCGCTCCCTGGTTTTGAAAAGCAGCTTCAGGTTCTGGTCGATGATAGAGGAGCTGGAATGGGGGAGGCAACCGACCGAGCGGTTGGGTTGGCTGCTCGCGAGAAAGCGGCGGCATTGTGGTAGCGAGCAGGGATCCTTCGACTCCGCATCGCCGTCCCCAAGCGGATGAAAATGCTCCGCTCAGGATGACATGCTTAGATGACATGCTTATAAGTCGGTTGCTACCTGAGTTGGATCACTAGGAGCTGGCCGTCGGAATGGAACGTACCGCCTGTGGCGGTGTGGGCTTCCTTCAGGGGATCAGAAGGCAGGACGTGGCTGAGCGCGGCGACTTCACCCGTAGCGTCGAGGGTTTCGCCCATGTACTCGCGCTCTTTATCAATTTCAGGATCAATTTTGTGGGTTAGGCCGTTGTTGCGCTGGTCCTTTTCGAAGCCGATGTCGTGCGTAGCCGCGCCCACCCAAACGGTTTGCCCCTCAATCTGGAACGGAGCCTTCCAGATGCGCAGGTGGTGGCGCTGCTGCACCATCTGCACCGGTTCGGCGTGCTCGTATCCGAAATCCTGGACGCGCCCGAAAAGATACAGCGGGCTCATCGGCATGGCCAGGTACGCGTCTTTCTCAAGTGTTGCTGTGAGCGCATGAAAAATGGCTTGCTTCTTGTCCTTGTCGGCCAACATCCAGCCAGCATCCGCGTAGGTCTTGGCCAGAGCTTCTTGCGTTCCAAGGATCATGAAGTTGACCATGTCGCCGGGATTGCCTTGCAGATCACCGATGCGCCGGGGAATCTGCTGGAGAACCTCTGGACCAACCTTTGCGGCCGTAATAGCCGCGGCAGGCCCGGCGGCAAAGACCTGAACTTTTGCTTGGAAACTGCCTTCGCCAGCTTCATTGGCCGCTTGATTCAAACCAAGAAAAAGGTGGCCAGCCCGACGCGCCACTACTTCTTTGCGGACACCGACGGCAAACGGAATGGCACCATCACCATCTCCGATGCGGCCCACTACGCTGCCCGCGCCCGCGCCATTCACCGGCAACGACCGCGTCAAATCCATCCAAGAACGCTTCAGGCCTTCCGGCCCGGCGAATTGAGCCTGATACTTGACCTTCCCGGAGGACTCGACGACCACGCGATCGCCGACGGTTAAGTCGATTCCGGTATCGGTCCATGCCTGGGTAGCGGCCAGATCCAGTTCGTGGGAGAGTTTGGCAACGGATGTGGCTGGAATCGTTGCGGTTGCTACAGAAGTCGGTGTGGCCGCCGGTACGGGCGTCACATCTTGCGCCGCATCTTGCGTCGCATTTTGCGTCGCAAGCAACAGGCACGAACTCACCAGGAATGCGGCGAGTACGACAATCCGAACAACTCCACGGGACAATCTCATGCGCATGTCAATCAGATGCGGCGGCTTCACCACCCGTTACCTCTTGCCGCTATTATAGCGAGTAGAGCCACTCTGATGATGCCGCAACCAACCGACGCGAAAGATCGACGGATCGTGCTCTACGACGGTTTGTGCGGGATGTGCGATGGGGTCGTCCAGTTCCTTTTGCGGCACGACCACAAAGACGCGTTTCGCTTTGCGCCGCAGCAAAGCGATGTGGCGCGGCAGATTCTGGCGCGACACGGTCTTGATCCAACAAAGCTTGAGACGATTTGCGTCATTGAAGACTACGATTCCGCGAACGAGCGGATTTACACCAAGTCCGACGCGGCCCTGCAAATCGCAAACGGCCTGGGGGGAATTTGGGAAATGGCTCGCATTGCAAGTCTTTTGCCAAGGGCTTTCCGCGATCTTGGCTACGACTTTGTGGCGCGAAACCGCTATCGCGTATTCGCTAAGAGGAACGAGTGTCGGATGCCGGCTCCGGAGGATCGACATAAGTTTCTGGCTTGAGCCGTTTTTTAAGATGTTGTTTCTAAGATGTCATTCCGAAGCGAAGCGAGAAATCCCTACCCCCTCGAATCGACATAACTCTCGCCAGCTTTCTCGCTGCGCGGCGTGCTCGTAAGAAAGTTAGACAGTGCCGGACGACTCCGGCACCCCAGGGATTCCTCGCTTCGCTTCGGAATGACAGCTTCAACAAATAATACTTATCCAGAGTTACCCTGGCAGCCCGTGGTGAAAGTTGGAATGCAAAATCCAGCGTCTGAAGGCGCGCTCAAAACAAGGCACTTACGCCACTGCTGAAGCGGTGGCCTGATACGAAACCGCTCGCGCCACGGGCTGCTAGCGCAATATTGGGTAGTGTACTGCGACCCAGTAAAGACGAAGTAGAATGAAAATGCCAGTCGAAACACCACGTCAAAACTCTGTGAGCACGACGCCCAACACAATCGCGATTATTGGCGGAGGCCCTGCTGGCGCGCGCGCCGGAGAGAGGCTTGCTCGCGCAGGCCACCGTGTGCGCATCTTCGAGGAAAAGCTTGCTTGGGAAAAGCCCTGCGGCGGCGGCGTAACTGATAAGGCTCTGACGGAATATCCTTTTTTGGCCGAAGCCGTAGTCGAGCGCAACTGGATCCAAACCTGCGAACTGGTGAGTCCAAGCGGTCGCCGCATCTCGCTGGAGCTGGATCGTCCCATCGCCATTTTTTCACGGCGAATTCTCAACAACCTGTTGCGGGAACGCGCTCAAGCTGCAGGCGCGGAAATTGCCAACCAGCGTGTCACCTCCATTACGGGCAAGCCGGGCGCCTGGCAACTGGCCACGCGAGAAGGCGGGCAAGCCGCAGACTTCCTGGTTTTTGCCACCGGAGCGCGCAACCCGTTCCGCGCTCAATTCACGGAGCCTTGGCGGCCTGGAGACCTGATGACCGCCATCGGCTATTACATTCCTGGAACCAATCGCGTGGCCAGCGTTCGTTTCCTGCCCGACTTTGAAGGATATTTCTGGATTTTCCCTCGCGCCGATCACTACTCGGCCGGGATCTGCGGCAAGCTGGAATTACAAACCACGGCCGATTTGCGCAAGCTCTTAGAAAAACTGATTCGCGAAGAAGGCCTGGAATACGAGAGGTCCCCGTTTTATGCTCACGTGCTTCCCAACTTGAGCGGGGCGTCGTTCCACAACTATAGATTTTCGGGTGTGGGCTGGGCCATGCTGGGTGATGCCGCCGGATTTGTGGATCCAGTGACCGGAGAGGGCCTGCATTACGCCTTGCGCTCGGCCGATCTGCTGGCGGATGCAATCCTCACACACCATCCGGAAAACTATGAGAGTTCCGTGCGCGTCGATTTCCTACCCGAACTGATCACCGCGGCCAGCTACGCTAACCGCTTTTATCATGGGTCATTTTGCGGTGGTGCCCTGCTCGACCGCATGGTGCAGATGGCGGCGTACAGCGAGGAAATGCGCGGGATTTTGCGCGACCTGTTTGCTGGCTCGCAAGGCTATACCGACCTGCGCCAGCGGGTTGGCGCCAGCCTACCAACCATCCTCAAGCAATGCGGCGCGAATTTATTGCGGGGAACCGGCGCGGCGAAACCCTCCACCGCGCCCGCTGGGCTGTAAATCCCGGCTATTTCACATCCGTCAGCAGTACCACCCGGTAGTCGAAGGCAGACCCGTTCGGAACTTCCACCAGAATTGCGGTATCCACCTGACCCGCCGCAAACGTAGTGGGTGTGCCTCCCCAAATCTGGCTCTGGTCCCCGGCCGCGGTAAAGAAGACGGCCCAACTCCCCGCGGTATTTGTAACGTACCCGGAGGCGGTGGAAGCCGGATAGGGCAACCCGCTGAGCGTTGGGGCCAAACCGCTGAGGCTGGTGGTGGTGCCCGTTTCCACGTAGACATCGGCTCCGCTGTTGAGATTCGGCGCAAGGTTGAGCGCTCGGACCTTGAACGAACCCGAGGTTGGCGCGGAATTGTCATCCGTGAGGATCAAAGGAGTGTTCGTAGGTTGAATGAAGCCTTGCAAGATGAACGTCGTGGTCGTTCCAGCACTGATGGTGGGCGTTGTGTCGATCAGGTTGGTGGCGGTTGCGGGATCTTGCACTTGGATTCGCCGCGCACCGGCTTTGACCGTCAGGTAAGCAGTGGCTCCGCCGCCATTCGCGAGGGCTGTGGCTACCGAGGTGCCGTCAATCAAGACGTTAACCGTCAGTTGGTCGGGGGAGGCGTTGACGAAACGAATCCGGGTGCCGGAACTGCTGCTGCTGTTGTTGGAACCGCAACCGACCGCAAAAATCGGCAAAGCCAGGGCCAGTAGGAGATAGGAACAACGAAGTTTTGACGCGCGAAGCATGAGGACTCCCGCAAGATATTTGACTGCCAGAGTCTGCACAGATGCGTGGGGTGCAGCCGCGCGTTGCCTTCTCTTTTGAGCAAGACGCATAAATACTTGTAAAGATTTGTCAGATCGGAAAAGGCTCCAGCAACACGCCCTCTCTCCGGAGCATCGAACATAGTTTGGATGAAGTTTGTTTGGAGGAGTTTCCCGTGCCTAAATTCTATCGCCTAGCCTTACTGCTACTTGCCGTTTCTCCAGCCCTGCGGGCACAAGCCTTCCTGCCCAGAGCCAATGTTTTCCTGGGCTACTCCTACAATCACCTGGACTTTGGTCAAGGCGTGACCCGCAATACCAACGGGTATGAGTTTTCCGGAGAAGGACAAGTCCTGCCATTCCTCGGTTTGGTCGCTGACTACAGCGGCTATTACGGCAACAACAGCATCCACCAACAGAATTTTCTGTTGGGGCCGCGCGTTTCCGCAGACCTGGGGAGGTTTCGCCCGTTTGGACAGATTCTTTTTGGCGTGGGACACTTCGCCGCGATTGGCGGATCGGATACATCGTTTGCCCAAGCGGTGGGCGGAGGCCTGGATTACCGGCTAACGGGTCCGGTCGCATGGCGCAACCAAGTGGACTACCTGCGCACCAGCTTTTTCAGCAGCACGCAGAACAACGTCCGGCTCTCCACCGGTCTGGCATTCCGTTTTTAGACCACTATCCGCCGGCGATTGACGGCACGATCAGAACTTGATCGCCGTCGCGGAACTGGTAGGCATCGCCGCCAAGAAAACGAACGTCTTCGTCGTTGATGTAAATGTTAATGAAGCGCCGCACCTGCCCGCTTTCATCGCGCAAATGCTGGGTAATGGCCGGATACTTGGTTCCCAGGTCTTCCAGCAATCCAGGCAAGTTCGCGCCCTCGCATTCGATTTTTCCGGTACCATCTGTAAACCTGCGCAGCGCGCTCGGTATTTCCACTGTCACTTTCATTGTTTCCTCAATCCAGAATTTTCCCTACACCAGGGCGACGGCAGCCTCTTCCAAACAAGCCTCAAAAGCCGCCAGCTTCGGCTCAATGACCACGTCGTCGAACACCTCGCCCGCCAGCGCGTCCAGGGTCTTCAAGCCGTTCCCCGTAATGCAAGCCACGGTCGTCTCCTCAGCGCGAATCCTGCCCTGCTCCACCAGCTTGCGGGTTACGGCGGTCGTTACGCCGCCTGCCGTTTCGGTGAAAATGCCTTCCGTCTCGGCCAGCAGACGAATCCCGGCAATCGTTTCGTTATCGGAAACGTCTTCCGCCCAGCCGCCGCTTTCGCGAATCCCTCGAATCGCATAAAACCCATCCGCCGGATTGCCAATCGCCAGCGACCGCACAATCGTCGAAGGCTTCTGCGGCTGAATCGTCTCCTGCCCCGCCTTCACCGCCGTCGAAATCGGCGAGCATCCCGTCGCCTGCGCCCCAAAGAACTTCACCGGCTTCGGCTCCACCACACCCAGCGCGCAAAGCTCCGCAAATGCCTTTTGAATCTTCCCAATCAGCGACCCGCCCGCCATGGGCACGATCACGTTATCCGGCAGCCGCCATCCCAACTGCTCGGCAATTTCGTAGCCCACTGTCTTCGATCCCTCAGCGTAATACGGCCGCAGATTCACGTTTACAAATCCCCATGGCAGCTTCTCCGCAATCTGCGAACACAGCCGGTTCACCTGATCGTAATTGCCCTTGATCTTGACCACATTCGCGCCATAAACGCGCGTGCCCAGAATCTTCGCCGGTTCCAAATCCTCCGGGATAAACACCCACGCCTTCAACCCCTCGCGCGCCGCCTGGGCCGCCACTGCGTTGGCCAGGTTCCCAGTCGAGGAACACCCAATCGTCTCCAGCCCAAACCGCTTCGCCGCCGCCACCGCCGTCGAAACCACGCGGTCTTTGAACGACAACGTGGGAAAGCACACCGCGTCGTTCTTCACATACAGACGATCCAGCCCCAGCTTCGCTCCCAATTTCCGAGCCGCCACCAACGGAGTAAATCCAGTCGCCAGCGTGCTCTGGTAGCCCTCAGGCACCGGCAGCAGCTCGGAGTAGCGCCACATGTTGGTCGGGCGCTGGGCGATATTTTCCGGCGTGAACGTCCGCCGCACGCGGTCCAGGTCATACACCACCTCGACGGGAGAAAAACACTCTTCGCAGAACGATCGGGGCGCATTCGGCGTGCGCTTGCCGCACTCGCGGCAGCGCAACTCAAAATGCAGAGTAGAAGATGTTGCAACGGGGGAGGGACTTGTCGAGCTACTCATCACGGGACTCCTGCCTCTAAGGGCGGCACCAAAATTCAGCGAAGACCGCCAAATTTCAGCAAATAGATTGTCCGTGGAAAAGTAGAAATCTCGCTCGGAGGGCAAATAAAAAAGCCCCCCTGCCAAAGCATTCGGAGGACTCAAATATCTTTGAGTTGACCGCACACTGTTTAGCAGTTTTTAGCGTGGAGCAAGTTGCCTAAATCGCCACGTGAAGATGAGTCTATACCCAAATTTCGTTTTGTCAAGCCCCTTGTAACTTACCAAAATCACGTGGGAACGGCCGCCTCGGCCGTTCAAGCGGAGCGAAGCTCCGCAGCGGTCTTCCCCCCAAAAATGGGCTGGTGTGGCGCGGGCACTCCTGCCTGCGAAAAACCGTCCCAGCCAACACCCACGTGGAGGCAGGCAAAAGAAGATTCGTGTCAGGGCATGCCTTCAGGCGTGCCGAAAACGTTGCAGAAAGAGAACGCCTTTAGGCGCTGCCGAAAAAATCGATTCAGCCTCAGCCTTTGGGCGGCGCAGCACTTCAGTGCTGCGGTAAATTCCTTGTAATGAGTGGGCTTCAGCCCCTGCGGTCAGGCGTTGATCTAGGAAATACGACTTTTTCAACAGCCACTTCAGGCGCTGGGGCGATGCTATCGCGCCGCCCCCCCCCCGCCCCTAGTTCAAATCAAACTGCTCCTGATGCAAACTAGCATCCGACTTCACAATAATCGTCTTCTTCAGCAGCTCTTCCATCTCCAGCAGCCACTTCCCGTTGTCGCCCTTCAGCACCTTGGCCACTTCGGGATTCACCCGCAGCATGGCATCAGTCCGCTCCACGGGCTTGCCGGAAATCTTCCGCATCTCCACGTAGATTTCGTTGCAAACGGTGGTCGCCGACTTCACATATCCCGTCGAAGTGCAATACGGGCAAGGCGCGCCAATCGTCCGTTCCAAAGATTGCTTCACGCGTTTACGCGTAATCGCCACCAGGCCGAAGTCGTTGAATGCCAGCACCTTCGACGGCGCCCGGTCGCCACGCAGTTCGTCTTCAAGCGCCACCATGACTTTTTGCCGGTTGCGCCGCTCGTCCATGTCAATGAAGTCGATAATGATGATCCCGCCCAGGTCGCGCAGCCGGATCTGCCGGACAATCTCCTTGATCGCGTCGACGTTCGTCTTCACAATCGTGTCTTCGAGCTTCGCCGTTTTGCCCACGTATTTGCCGGTGTTCACGTCAATCGCCACCAGCGCTTCCGTCTGGTTAATGACGATGTAGCCACCGCTCTTCAGCCACACTTTCGACTTCAGAGCCTTATTCATTTCTTCCTGCAAGCCGAACTGTTCGAATAGCGGAATATCTTTCGAATACAGCTTGATCCGCTTCATCAGCGAGGGCTGGAAGCGTTGCGCGAACCGCAGCACGCGCTCGTACTCCGCTTCGTTGTCCACCCAGATTTGCGAGAAGTCCGACGTGACCTGGTCGCGCAGCACGCGCTCCACAACGTTGAGATCGTGGTAAATCAGCGCCGGAGCCTTCGACGTTTCCGCGCGGCCCTTGATTTCGTGCCACAGGCTCTTCAGGAAGCGGATATCCGCGCGCAACTCATCTTCCGCCGCGCCGCCCGCCGCCGTGCGCACAATAAATCCGCCTACGCCGTTTTCGCGCTCGCTAACGACGATGCGCTTCAACCGCATCCGCTCTTCATCCGACTCAATCTTGCGCGAAACGCCCACGTGGTTCACGGTCGGCATATACACCAAAAACCGCCCCGGCAGCGCAATGTGGCTGGTAATGCGCGCGCCCTTCTTGGCAATCGGCTCTTTCGCAATTTGGATCAAAACTTCCTGACCCGGCTTCAACAGCTCGGAAATCAACGGCACCGGCCCCGCATCTCTGCGGCGAAAACGTCCGCCACCGCCACTGTTGTTGCCGCGCCGCCCGCCACGCTGCCGGTCAAATCCCGTCCGCCGCTGCGTGCGCTGTTGCGCCAGGGCAGGAGCGTGTACTTCCATGTGCGCGCCGCCATTCGTCACCGCGCCATCGGCTTCGAGTTCCGCCTCTTCCTGAATCGCCTCGAGTTCGGCGTCCTGTTGCTGTTCCATTTGGAACTCTTCGGCGAGTTCCTCGGGAGCCATGGGGCGTTCCTTCAATTCCTCGTCCAGGGCTCCATTTAACGCTCCGTTGGCCGCCCCGTTCGCGCTGTAACCCTGCTCACGAACTTCTTCTTCCAATTCCTCATACTGCCCGTGCTCGGAAACGCTCTCGCCGTAGGCGGCCATGTCGGCCTCTTCCTCGTCGATCACTTCCTCTTCCACCACTCCCGCCGAACTGCCGGAGTAGAACGACAACGGCGCTAAAGCCTCGGTCTCTTCTTGCTTGGCTTCGCGAGTTGTTTCTTGAGTGGAACTCGCAGAGTCAAACGCTTCTACCGAAGTATGCCGCGCCGGAGAATGTTCTTCCGCGGCATGGTGCTCCAGGCGTGGCCGCTCGTATTCAGCACGCGCGTGTGTGGGAGCAACTTCGGTTTCCTCAAACGCCTCTTCTTCCTGAATTTCGTCTTCCTGAATTTCACCGGTCACCACGGGCTGCTGCGCCGTTTCGCGCGCTCCAGAGGACACCGCTGGAATCGCCGCTAAAACCTCGTGCTGGTGTGTTTCAACCGAGTGAGGTTGTTGAGCTGCGACGTGTTGGTGATCTTCTTCCTGTTCTTCCTCTTGCTGTTCCTCGACCTCAACGCCGTCTTCGTCGTCGTCTTCTTCTTCGTCGACTTCCCGCTCTTCGTCTTCTTCTCCCTCGTCTTCACCTTCGCTCTCGAAGTCGCGTTCGTCTTCTTCCTCTTCCACTTCAAACCCTGCGGAAGGCTGGTTGTACGCCGCCATGTCTGCCGACCGTACCGACGCTTCCGCACGAGGGTGCTCTTCTGTCTCCGACGCTAGCTTTGTTTCCGACGCTAACTGGGAATGCCCCTCCGGCACGGCAAAACTAGGCTCGTCATCCGGAAACCGCCGCGACAGCGCCGCCGACTCCTCCGCTTTTGCAGCGGGCGGGAACGCCGCCGCCGGACGATTGCGGTACTTCGAAAGCGACTCGCCCGGCAACACAATGGGCTGGTATCCCGCTGGAGGTCCAAATTCCTGATCCCCAGAATCGTGACCACCGGAAGCCCGTGAGCCAGAATCTCGAAAACTGGAATCGCGCGTGCCAAACTCTCGCGGACTCGAATCTCTTGAGCTAAACCCGCGCGAACCCGACCCTCTGGAGTCGCCGGAACCGGAAGATCGCGATCCGGAAGATCGCGAACCGGAACGTCGCGAGTCCGAGCGCCGCGAATCGGAACCACGGTCTGATCTAGATTCCGAAGTCCTCTCGGAACTCCGGAACTCCGCCGTCTGCGTTGTTTCCGTGAATGTCGGCTCCGCTCCATCGTTGAATTCGCCAATCGGCGTTTCCGGCGTTCTCGGCTCCGTATCCCGAGGCTCCATCGTGGACGATGCCCCGGCACCCGTGCGCGAGCCTGCGCGCGTTGACTCCCGCGAGGTTGACTCCCGCAAGGAAGAGGAGGACGCCCCGTCCCGTCGCCCACTGCGCCGCCTGCCGCCCCGCGAACTCCGCCCGCCATATCCACGATCCCGCCCCGCTTCTCCAGACCGTGATTCTCTCGAGCGTGACTCGCCCGAACCCGTTCGCTGCGCCCGCGGCTCGCCACCTTCTGCCGCAAAGCCCTCAGCCGAGTCCTCACCCACTTCGCCATCCGCTGGCATGGGGCGCGCCGGCACGGTTTCTTCATCGCCGTCGCCAGCGTCATCTAATTCCAGAAAATCGGAAACGTACAGAAAGGCATCGCGCTCCAGGCCAATGTCCACAAATGCCGATTGCATGCCCGGTAGCACGCGCGTTACGCGGCCCTTATAGATGGAGCCGGCCAGGGTATATTCCCCTTCGCGCTCCAGGTAGATTTCCGCCAGTTGGTCGTCTTCGACCAGCCCCACCTTGGTCTCGTGGGGAGTGGATGTTACAAACAATTCCTTATTCATTCGTTGCTCCGTGCGCCCTTCCGCTTTGCGGAAGCCGCTTCACCGCCGGAGCACAAGCTCAAGACCAATTTCAGAACAAAACACAGGCTGAATTCATCGCCGCGACCGAGCTCGTACCAGACACACCGGCCCGCCCGCTTGGCGGTCCGCTTCTGGAGTTCTTCTCTGGTTTGAACAAATACTTTGTCTTCACCGCATCGCTTTGCTGCGCTTCCCCGTTTTGTGACCGCTCTCTCAACTTCGAGGGGGCCGTTACCAACGCCGGTTCGCGCCAATCTTTAATTTCTCAAGACCTTAAGATTTTAATTTCTCAAGACCTTAAGATCTTGATTCTGAAAGATCTTCTGAATTCCGCCCGGCCCTGGTCCTACTTGAATCTCTGACTTCGGCCGGTGATTTTGCCCTCTTCACGCGAGGGTAGCGTAATTTTTTGGTCGTCCTAACTACATCGTCCTAACTACGTCCTGCTAACTGCTTTGCTGTGCTTCGGTTACCTCGCCGCGCCCTCCTGGCCCGGCCTCTGTTGCGAGTTACGAATGTCGAAACTACGAATTTTGGGTGCCTCTCAATTCACAAACCGGCGCATCCGCACATTCATCACAATTCCCAGCGCCAAAAACATAAATAATACCGAACTTCCGCCATAACTCATCAGCGGCAGCGGAATCCCGGTGACCGGCATAAAGCCAACCACCATCCCTACGTTGACCAGAATGTGGAAGGCCATCACCGCCACCACACCCATCACAATGAACGCCCCAGCGCGGTCCGGCGCTGTTTGCGCGTTCTGGGTCAAACGCATCAATACCATGAAGTATAGCAGCAGAAGAAACAGGGCACCCACAAATCCCCGCTCCTCCGACCACGCCGCAAAGATAAAGTCTGTCTGAGGAACTGGCAAGTAACCGTAGTGAGTCTGCGACCCCTGCGTCGAACTCCCCCACAGCCCCCCCGACCCCACCGCGATCAGCGACTGGTTCACCTGATACCCCGATCCCTGCCGATTCTCCTCCGGTGACAAAAAGCTAGTCAGCCGCTGTTTCTGGTAGTCCTTCATCTTGTACCAGGCCACCGGCACCAGCGCCGCCCCCAGCAGCATCACCACCAGCGTCTGCCGCGCCCGCATCCCCCCTAGAAACAACGCCATCGCCAAAATTGGGATATACGTCAGCGCCGTCCCCATATCCGGCTGCTTCAGCACCATCAACATGGGCACGCCCACAATCGCCGCCGCCTTCAGAAAGTCCTCCCAACTCAGCTCTTTCTGCCGCATCTCGGAGAAATACTTCGCCATCGCCAGAATCAAAATCAGCTTCACCCACTCCGACGGCTGAAAGTGTTGCCCCCCCGGCATCTTGATCCACCGCTTGGCCCCCAGGTACGTCTGCCCCACGGCATACACCAGGAGCAACGAGCCAATCGACGCGATATACATCCAGTGCACCCGCTCCAGCAAAACGTGGTAGTTGATGACGCTCAAAGCAAACATCATCACCATCCCGCCCAGAATCCAGTACACCTGCTTCAAGTGCGCCCCGGCAAACTTCGAATGCAGCGTCGCGCTATGAATCTCCACCACTCCCAAGCCGCAAATCAGCAGCACCAGGAACAGCAAAGTCCAATCAAAATCTCGAAATGAGACAAAACGCGCCATAGCGACCTAGTTGCCAGCTCCCGGTTGCCAGTTGCCAGTGGGACGTGTTCTGGGAGCTGGAAACTGGACGCTGGGGACTGCTCTCTGAATGCCCTTTCCCGGCGTTTCCAGCCCCGGTGCCGCGTCCGCGCGCCGCAAACGCCCGGAAACCCGCCCCAGGCGAAAACGGCCCGATCGAAGGCTTAAATCGCCGTTTTCGCCCGCCCCAGGCTCCGTCCACAGCGACGCCATCTCCGCGCCGGTTTCTGGAGCAAGGACTTGCATGGGGACGGCCGCCCTCGGCCCTCCGGGATCGGCCTGGGCCCCGTTCTCCACCACCTGATTCGGCTGCCGCTTCTTCTTCTCCACATACGCCTTAATCACCTGCGTAGCCAGCCGCGCCGCCAATTTCCCGTGCTCCCCACCCTCAAACAGCACCACCACGATAATCTCCGGATTCCGCCGCGGCGTAAACCCAACAAACCAACCGTTTTGCGCGAAATCGTCATTCTTCGTGTGCTTGGCTCTCATCGCCAAAGACACGATCTGCGCCGACCCCGTCTTCCCCGCAATATCAATCCCCGCAATATGCGCCGACGGCGCCGTCCCTTCCGGCAGCAACACCCGGCTCATGGCGTCGGTAATCACGTTCCACCCGCCTGCATCCACCGGAATACTCTTCACCTCTTCAAGCCGCTTCACTTCCACGTAACTCGCCGGAAGCTGTGTCGGATTGACCACATGCGGCACCACCATCCTTCCATCCATGGAGATCGCCGCAATCGCCCGCATCAGTTGCACCGGCGTAATCGCCACCGCGCCCTGCCCAATGCCCACCGAAATCGTCTCCCCGGCAAACCACTTCTGCTTGTAGTTCCGGATCTTCCACTCTTCCGACGGCATCACGCCCGTCACTTCCTGCGGCAAGTCAATCCCCGTCTTCTGCCCAAGCCCAAAGGCCTGCGCATATTTCGAAATCCGCCCAATCCCCAGCTTCTCCGCCAGCGTATAAAAAAACACATCGCACGACTGGTAAATCGCCTTGGTCAGGTCCACCGCCCCGTGACCACCCTTCACCCAGCAGCCAAACCGCCGACCATAGAACACGGCCCCACCGTTGCAATGGATATTCAATGTCTGCGCAATATTCTCCTGCCAGCCCGCCACCGACATCAAAATCTTGAACGTCGAACCCGGAGCCAATTGCGCCTGAATCGCCTTATTCAACAGCGGTTTCGCCTTATCCGTCACCAACTGCTTCCACTCGGCGTTGGAAATCCGCACGGCAAAGTCATTCGGATCAAATGTCGGACGACTCACCATGGCCAGAATCTCCCCCGTCCGCGGGTCCATGGCCACAATCGCCCCGTTCTTGCCTTCCAAAGCCTCCTCGGCCGCCACCTGCACATCCAAATCCACCGTCAACTTCAACGGTTTGCCAGGCTCCGCCGGAGTCTCGCCCAACTGCTGAATTTCCTTGCCCTTGCTGTTCACAATGGCCTGCCGCGAACCATTCTTCCCCATCAGCAACTGGTTGTACTGAAGTTCCACGCCTGACTTGCCCACCACGTCGCCGGGACTGTAAAGCTCCCACTGCGGCAGGCTCAGCATGTCCTCGCTTACCTCGCCCACATACCCAACCAAATGCGCCAGAAACCCGTTGCGCGGATACAACCGCCGGTGCGCCATGATCGTATCGAGTTCCGGCAACTCATTGCGGTGCGACTCGACAAACGCCAGCTCGTCGGGCGTGATGTCTTCCTTTAGATAAATGGGAGCGTACTGCGGCATGCCCGCGAAGTGGCGAATCTTGTCCCGCACCACTTCTTCTTTCATGTGCAGACCCTGCGCGATCAATGCCGCATCCCCGGCCATATCGCGAGTGGAGTCGCGCATCATCAACGCGGTAAACGATGGGTAGTTGTCGACAATAATGCGGCCTTCGCGGTCAATGATCTTGCCCCGCGGGGCAAGAATCGGCACCTTGCGCACACGGTTATTCTCCGCCTGCGAGGCATAGTAAGTCGTCTGCGAAACCTGCAGTCGCCACAACCCATACCCGAGCACGAGAAACAGCGCCAGAATGCCATACTGCACCCCAGTCAACCGCCCCGCCGAAATTTTCTCTTCGCGCCCCAGCATAAGTTCGGCTCTCGGCTTTCGGCTCTCGGCTCTCAGCCAGCTTTCCCTGTTTCCAGCTGGCAGCTGGCAGCTGATAGCTGATAGCCGACAGCCGCCCTTCCTAATTCCTCTGCTTAAACCGATCCAACACCGCGAACAGCGCCACCGCCGCCGTCGCATTGGCCAGCGCGGCCAGCAACTCATGGCCCCAAGCCCAACCCAGCGCTTGCCCCACCAGACCACGCTGCACCGTGAAATACAAGAACTGGTGCAGCAGATAAAACCCATAAGTCACCAGAAACCTCGACGCCGCATTCTCCACGTCCAGCTTCACGCCCAGCGACGACGCTCCAAAACCCACCACCGTCTTGGCAATGCCATACACGCCCAGTGGATGATGCGTCAGGCTGTCTTGAATCAGCCCAATCACGCAGCCCGTCAGCAATCCCGTCACCGGGTTGCGCCGCGTGACGCCAAGAAAGATCGTGACCAGCAGCGGCACATCGAAGATCGACAGAAACGGCAGGTGCGCCGGAAGAAATGCCTGGAAAAAAATCGCCAGCGCCGGAATCAGCGCAGCCGCCAGCCAGGGAAAGCGGTAGACCTCAACTTGCTCAGGAGATGTTTGGGAAAGGCGCACGCTAGGGTTTCCGATCGCTAACTGAAAAAGAAACAGGCTTAAGGGCGGGTGGCGGCTGCAAACTCTTGGCAGGCTTGGCTTGCGGGTCCCCAGAGTGAGGCAACGAATGCGGCAACAACTTCGGCAACGACTCGTTGCCCGGCTTCTTCGCGGCATTCCGCGGCGCGGGTTGAGGTGCTAACTGGTGTGGCGCTTGGGGTGCCGATTGAGGTGTCGATTTCGGCAAGGCCGCGTTGGGCACCCCGCCCGCCGCCGCGTTACCCGTGCTTCCATCCTTGTTGGTTTCCGTCTTCTCCGGCACGCCCGGCAACCGGGCCGCCAGAATATCCACGGCGCGCTGCGAACCGGCCACATCGCCCGCCGCCGGAGCCACATCCTGCATCTTGGTGATGACCAGCACTTCCTCCAAACGGCTCAGGTCGGCCGCCGGACGCAGCCGGATTTTCAGGAAAAGATCGGAAGACGATACTTTCACAATGCTGCCCACGGGCAAGCCCTTGGGAAAAATTCCATCGCCCCCGGTGGTGATGACCTTATCCCCAGCCTGCACTTCCTCATCGGCCATCACCTTTTCCAGCATGGTTTCGCCGTTCGGGCTGCCGCGCACAATACCCTGCAAACGCAGCCGTTCCACAATCGCGCCAAGACCGCTGGTCTGGTCGTTGATCAACAGCACCTGCGCCGTATGCGGATACACCTGAAAAACCTTGCCCACCACGCCGTCTGAAGTGATGACCGCCATATTCTTCTTCAGGCCGTCGTCGCCGCCCTTGTCGAGAAACAGCGAGCGCGACTGTTCACTGCCGCTCGAACCCACCACCTGCGCTGGCATGGTTTCCAGAATGGATTGCTCTTTAAAACCAAGCAGCACTTGCAACCGCCGCGCTTGACTGGCGTCCTGGCTGAGGCGAACCTGCTCCAGACGAAGCTGCTCAATCTGCGCCTTCAGGTCGCGATTTTCCTGCCGCACCCCGCGCAAGTACAGATAGTTATGCCAAACCCCATACACCGCACCCTGCGTATGTACGATGGCCCGCTCGAACGGCGTGATGGCGGTAACCGCCCAATAACGAATGAGCCGGGTCTGCTGCGGATCATTACTACGCTTCACCTGCACAGCCAGACCAAACACCTGAACAAACAAAACCGCCGCCAGAACAGAAAGATTACGGTGGCGCGTGAGCAGGTTTTCCATAAGAGGTCAGTGAGCACGTACAGTTGTCAGCAAGTACAGTTGTCAGCGAGTGCAGTTGTCAGCGAGTGCAGTTGTCAGCAAGTACAGTTGCCAGAATCGGCCCTAGCAGCCTCTGGCGCAAGTAAGATTCGTATCAGGCCACCGCTTCAGCGGTGGCGCAAGTGCTTTGCTTTGACTGCGCCTTCAGGCGCTGGATTTTGAATTCCCGCTTTCACCACGGGTTGCTTGGATAGTCTTTGTCAGGCCACGGCTTTAGCCGTGACACCAGAGCCGCAAATAACCCGGAGGTTTAGCCCCCGAAGTACAGTCCCTAGTACTGCGACCGCGTGAAAACTGCCATATTCAAACTCCGGGGCCCCCGTCCTTGTCGCGTTCCCCAGCGACAGGGCGGGTACGTTTCCACGAAGAAATGGGACGACAGAATCACCCCGTCACGGTACTAGAGCGTATTTCATAAACGCCTCGCATCAGGGCACGGCTTCAGCCGCTGCAGCAACGCCAGCCTTCAGTTTCCAGTCGTGGGACCGCATATCACTGGCAACTGGCAACTGACCACTGCCCTTGCTGCACTTGCTGACAACTGGCCGCTGCTACTCAATCGAAATCTTCCGCAACAACTTAAAGTCACTCAGCATCTTCCCCGTCCCCAGCACCACGCTAGCCAAAGGATCATCCGCAATCGAAACCGGCAACCCCGTTTCCTCGCGAATACGCTTATCGAGATTCTTCAGCAGCGCCCCGCCCCCGGTCAGCACAATCCCGCGGTCACTAATGTCCGCCGAAAGCTCGGGCGGCGTACGTTCCAAAGCCACGCGAATCGCATTCATGATGGTCGATACGCACTCGCTCAAGGCCTCGCGAATTTCGCTGTCATCCACGGTAATGGTCTTGGGCACGCCTTCAATCAGGTTGCGGCCCTTAATCTCCATGGTCAGCGGCTTATCGAGGGTGTAGGCGGACCCGATTTCCATCTTGATCTGCTCGGCCGTTCGTTCCCCAACCAGCAGGTTATATTTCCGCTTCAAATAGTTCATGATGGCTTCGTCAATCTGGTTGCCTGCCATGCGCACGGAACGCGAATAGACAATGCCGCTCAGCGAAATGACGGCAATGTCCGTCGTTCCGCCGCCAATATCCACCACCATGTTGCCGCTGGGTTCCGTGATGGGCAGCCCGGCACCGATGGCAGCGACCATCGCCTGTTCCACCAAGTGAACTTCGCTGGCTTTCGCGCGATAGGCCGAGTCCATGACGGCGCGCTTTTCCACCTGCGTAATCTCCGAAGGCACGCCGATGACGATGCGCGGATGCACCAGCATTTTCCGGTTATGCGCCTTCTGAATGAAGTAAGTCAGCATCTTTTCCGTGACCTTGAAGTCGGCGATGACGCCGTCCTTCATGGGCTTGATGGCCACGATGTTGCCGGGTGTGCGGCCCAGCATTTCTTTCGCTTCCTTGCCGAC
>JAYWAL010000097.1:0-31031 GCA_043782485.1 Acidobacteriaceae bacterium
TCATCCTTCAAGCTCGGCTTGGCGGCTAGGTCTAGCTGGAAGTAGTGGGCGCGCTCCGCGTCTTTGTTGGGGTCGGTCTTCCAATCCTGCTCCTGGTAAATCTTTTGCAGGAGCGCTGCCATCTTGCGAGTTCCGGCCGACTGGTAGGACTGGGCCGCCGCCAACCCGGACAACACCAGAGCGATAAGTATATGGAACACACGCATAGGGCTAATGGCCGATGGCGGCAAGAATTTCACCCAGAGGACGGCCACCCGTGGAAGGCGTGGCCCCTACATTGGTGGCAACCCAAGCGGCCAACCTGTTGGCGCACTCGTTGATTTCGTCAAGCGATTTGCCGCGAAGAAAATGGTGCGCCAGGCAGGCCGTAAAAGCATCGCCCGCGCCCACCGCGTCCGCTACCTTCACCTTAAAGCCGCGGTGCGTGGCAATTTGACCGTTGGCCACCAATAGGCTGCCCCGGTCGCCGCGTGTGATGCAGACCATGCGCAACTGGTAGGCGTCGCGCAAGTGCTGCGCGCGGTCACATTCGCCCGAGCCGCCCACCGACAGCAAGTCCGCGATGCGGGGAAGCTCCTGGTCATTCAATTTCACTACGTGCGCCAATTGCAGAGACTCATGCAGCACTTCTTTCGTGAAAAACGTGTGCCGCAGGTTGACGTCATACACGCGCAAAGTGGCAGCGGGCGCGGCTTCGAGAAATCGCCGAATCGTGGCGCGCGAAGCGGGTGCGCGCTGCGCCAGCGATCCAAAACAGATGCAGCTTGCTTGCAGCGCAAGTTCCGCCCATGGTGGCGTCCACTCAAGCGCATCCCAGGCGACGGATTCCGCAATTGTAAATTCGGGCTGGCCAGCTGCGTCCACGCGAACCTCTACGGTGCCGGTTGGGCGAAACGAATCCTGCTGAACGTGGTCGGTGGTGAGGCCCAGCGCTTCCATGGCGCGTCGCGCCTCGTGGCCGAGGGCATCGTCGCCAACGCGGCTTGCCACCACGCCGCGGTCACCCAATACATTGGCCATGTAGGCGAAATTCGCGGGTGCTCCGCCTAGCTGTTTGCCCGAGGGCAGCAGATCCCACAGAACTTCGCCCAAGCCTACGATGGTTGCCGGTTTTGCCATGTTCTCCATTAATGCCCGCCTGCGCGATCCAACACTCTAAATTAGATTTCTATTTTGCGTCCTGTGTAGCATCGGCATGAGCTTCACTCGCCATGCGAAGTTCGCGTTCGGCAGCTTCCGTTTGCCCTAACTCGCGGTAAGCTTGGCCAAGAAGCTGGTGCGGCATGGCGTTGCTGGGGTCCATGGTTTCCGCTCGGCGCAGCGCCCGTACGGCAAGTTCTGTTTCGCCCTTTTTCAGCAGCACTTTGCCCAGTAAAATATAGGGACCGGTCGACGTCGCATCCAGCCAAATCGAGCGTTGCAGCAGGCGCTCTGCTTCATCCCAGTTTTGCTGCCGTGAATACGCGTCGCCCAATTTATAGTAAGTTCCAGCGTGGCCGGGATTCAGTGTTAGTTCTTTTTGAAACTCGGCGACCGCCTCCGGCAGGCGCGATTTGTACAAATACAGTTCGCCCAGCAGATAATGCGCGAGGGGCAATTTCGGGTCCAAAGCCACGGCCTTTAGCGCGTATTCTTCCGCAATTGGATCAAATTCCTGCCGCACCAGCACCCGCGCGGTAAACAAATACGCCGCCGCCGAATCCGGGCCTACGTCGTACATGGTGGCAAACGCCTTGCGAGCATGGTCGTAATCCTTCGCCTGGATATAACACACGCCCAGAATATAGCTGGCATCGACGTTCGCCCGTGGCATCCAGCTTTGCACTTGTTCCAATAGCGGGGCAGCCTCCGCCGCGTGGCCCGTAAGGTAGTACGAGAGTCCAAGCAGCTGCGTAGCCTCGCCGTCTTTGGGGTCGGCCTCGAGCGCCTTTTTTAATGCCACGATAGCCTGCGAATAGTCACCCTTCTTGTAGTAGGCAACGCCGAATTCGTGGTCGAGACCCTTCAGCGCAGGCGGCTGCTTCTGCAATTCCGCCAAAGCCGCGTCATGCTTGCCTTCCTGCGAGAGGCGCCGCGCGGTGGCGAACGGCGAATCCGCGGACTGCCCGAACGCCACGCCACAGAGAGCGATCCAGAGAGCCAAACGTCTCATTGGTCTCCACCGGGCTGCCGCAGTTGTTCCAGATTCTCTCGCGCCAGGCGATGCGAAGGGTTCAGCTCCAGCGCGCGTTCCAGGTGCGCGCGAGCATCCGCATTCTTCCCGAGCGCCGCCAACGCTCCGCCCAAATTCGCCTGGGCGTCGGCGTCTAGTGAGTTCAGTCGGACCGCATTTTGGAACTGCGCGGCAGCCCCAGCAAAATCGCCCTTCCCAGCCAGTGCAATACCCAGGTTATATGTGGCATCAAAGTACTCCGGTCGAGCCGTCAGCGCTGCCTGAAAGTGCCGCACCGCGCTCTCGCTCTTCCCGTCCAGCAGGAGCGCCTCGCCCAGCGCGTTGTTCGCCGTGGCGTCGTCAGGCTGAATCTCAACCGCGCGTTCGTATTCCGGAATCGCCAGTTTCAATTGATCCCGCGCTTGCAACATCGCCGCCAGGTTATAGTGAGCCTCAAAGTCGTTCGGGTTCTTGTCCACGTTGTGCCGCGCCAGTGCCTCTTGCAGCACCATGCGCGGATCCCCAGAGTCCGCCGCGCGCGGGAGCACTTGCAGCCACAAATGCGCCATCTCATCGCTCGACCGGTTCCCGCTTTTGACGCGCACTGGCGGATGCCTCGGGTTCGCGTAGTTCGCGTCGGAATTGTCGTAGCTGTAGCGCATGGACACGACGGTGCCTTTCGGCAGCGCCAGCGGCTCCGCGTAACGATACACCGCTTGCCAATTCAGGTCCCAGCGCGGAATGTGAATGAGTGTCTTCGTGGTCCCATCGGGCAGCTTGGCCTCGGCCAGCAGGTCTTTGCCCAGATAGTGCGCATGGGGATAAATCGCCAGCAGGGAAACATCCACCGGCAGCCGGAAGTCGTCACCTACGGAAAACGAAGCGTCTCCGGCGGGAATGTCGAGTTTGGCATCGTTCTCCAGCTGGACCAGCATCGGAAAGAGCGTGGCTGGGTGGTCTGTGAAATAAATCCCAATGCTGGGCTGAATAGACTCCGGTTTGCCTGAGGGCAGCAAGTGCGTGTTCAATACCAAATCCGTGCCGGGGTCCAGCCGCACCGGCATTCCGGCGGGCTCCTCCGAAGCAATGGTTCCTGGCTTCCAAAATAGAAAATGACTATCCGGATCAAAACTCTGCGACTCCATCCGGATCTCCATTCCGCCAAAACCAGCGCCCGGCGTGGCTTCCCGGCTGCGCGCCGAATGGGTTCGATCCACCAGGATGTTGGCATGGTGGACAAAGCGCTTGTCGCCGGGACGAATCTCCACCGCACGCGCCCACCGCGTCGCCGTCACCGGCAGGCGAAAAATGAAATTCCAGTAAACGTCACTGCCGCTGGGGGGTAGGTCAAACGCTTTCTCGGCTTGCAAAACTAAATCCGGCTGACCCAGTTGCCATCCCGGCGCAAACTTCGGCGGCGTGGGTAGGTCGGTGGCGTTGCCCTCGACTTCTCCCTGCTCCACCCATTTCCGGAACAATTCAATCTCGTGGTCGTCCATCCGCAGGTCGTCGGCAAATCGCGCTGCCTGCGGGTCTGGCAGCCACGGCGGCATGATCCGCTTCTCCGTCACCGTAACGATCTGCCGCGCGTGTGCTTTCACGTTGTTATAAGTCAGCAACGGAAATGGTCCAGCCTCTCCCGGACGGTGGCAGCTCGCGCAAGAGCGATACACAATTGGGGCAATGTCCTTGTTGAAGCTGACAGCATTAGGCGCAACCGTGGAGGCGCGGGCGTCCCCGCCCGTGCAATCCTGGGCTTCACCACACCAGCCAGACGCGATCAGGGCCAGTGTCACCACCATCTCCGCGCCACGCCCACTCCGAAAGGGAAACCAACGCATCATGGGAGATCCGAGATACAGCATCCCACAGCACGAGTCTCCCTAGCCAACAGGGGTACACCTTGTGTCGCGGAGCGCAGGGCGTCGTCCAGTTCGTGCGTCGTTGCCTGGGGACGCTTCCGCGCAATGTCTTGATACAAATTGTCGATCCGGCCGTGGTACACCAGTGCGCCCTTGGCATCGAACACCGCCGCCTCCGGCGTTACCTGCGCACTTGCTCGATGCACCAGCGCATGGCCAGGATCGCGCAGGGCAGGGACGGTATACGCAAAATCATGAAGATATTTGTGAATTTCTGCGGCGGACTCGGTCTTGTCTGGGAAAACCAAATAGAACTGAGCGTTCTTTCTGTATTGCTCACTGAGACGCTCAATCTCTGGCGCATAGCGGGCAGAAATCGGACAATCCTTGCGGACAAATACCAGGACAGTAGTTTTCGACGGGGAAGCGCTGAGCGGATCAAACGGCTTGCCGTCCAGGTCCATCGCGGTGGTCTGCGCGTTCAAGCCAGCAACGCCGCTGACCAGCAACACCAGGATTGCCAAAGCTTGCTTCACAAAACGCCTCATATCAGGGCAGGGGGCCACGAAGGGAGTAAGCCGTACAAATCTGATGGAGCGCCGATTCATCTCGCGATGGATAAAAATCAGGGGAGCCTGAAGGCTCCCCTGTTTAATTTTAACTGCGGTTCTCTTGAAGGCTAGAAGTTCAACCTCACGCCCACTTGAAACTCCCGCATACGCACGTCACCTTGTAGACCACTGATAACACCGGCACCGCCACAATCGATGCATTTGTTACCCGGAAGGTCGTACACAGGGTGGTTGAATACGTTAAAGAACTGCGCCTGGAACTGAGCCTTGACCGTTTCCGTGATGGCAAAGTTCTTGAAGATTGACATGTCGGACATGATCTCTCCCGGCCCGGTGAAGCTGTTGCGCTGGACGTTGCCGAAGGTGGCTATCTGGGGTCGGCAGAAGCCGTTCGAGCAGACTCCGGGCGCAGTCAGATTCGACACCAAAATGGTCTTAGCCGGGTCATTCGGATCGGGCACCGCGTGTACCACGGGATTGAAATACGTGACATTACGACCCGCAGCATTGAATTTTCCGGCCCCGAGGTGGAAAGCGCCTCCGTGGCTGGGTCGGCAGGGTCCTGTGTCCCTTTCCGCGTTACAACTATCGTAGCTGGGAGTAAATGGTAGCCCGCTTGCGATGGTGAGCGTTGAGTTCCATTGCCACCCACCGATCAGAATGTCCGCAGCCCGACCGATGTTACCAGCGAATCGTTTGCCACGGCCAATCGGCAATTCGTAGAGCGCACTCAAAACAAATTCGCTGTCGCGGTTAAAGTCCTGCCGACCATAGTTCACCTTCTGATCAGCATTGTAGCCGCCGTCATTGTCGTAGGCGCGGGAGTAGGTGTAGTGGGCGAGCAGCGTAAGACCGCCTCCGGTGCGTTGGTTGAACGTGATCTGCAACGCCTTGTAGGAGTTGGTTCCGTCGTTACCGCGGTAGTCAAAACCCTGCCCAGAGCAGCAAACCACGGTTTTCGTGCCATTTTCATCGGTATAGGGAGTCGAGAACGCTGTGTTGTACGGCGACCTCTCGTTGTACGTGAAGTTTTGGCCGGTTGCCGGATTGATCTGTCCGAAGCCCACAATCGTCGCCTGATTCAGATTGTAGGAAGGACCATTTCCTTTAAAAGTGCTGCTTCCGTGGTTCGCCACGTAAGCGACCTCAAGGCTAGCGTTTTTCGTGATTTGCCGCTGCACTGTAACGTTCCACGCGTCCACCGTGGGCGCCACGAGATGATCAGGGCGAATATGTGGGGAAACATTTCCGTCGGGACCAAACAGAGGGAGGATTCCATTGCTTGGGATCACAGGGAACTTGTTGGCAACTGGTCCGCAGACAGTGGGGCTATTGGGCAGGCACTGTCCCGTGAAGTTGAATGCCGCCGTCTTATTGTCGTTGGTCGGATCAGTCAGGGATTGGTTCGCCAGGACAGGGAGGTTTTGCGTAACCGTATGCCCGAACAACGAACCGAACACGCCGATGTCATAGCTACGTCCGTAACCCATACGCACCACTGTCTTGGGGTCGATTTCGTACGTGACCCCAATTCGCGGAGCGATGAGATGATAGTTGGCTGCGGTGCTGCCGTTCAGGCTATTGCTGCCATACCCGGCGACCCGAATCACGCCCTGTGGGAGAACCGCGAAGCCGCCGGCTCCTTTTGTGTTCACCTTTTCCGGCGAGTAGAACTCCCAGCGCAAGCCGTAGTTCAGCGTTAGCTTGTGCGTTATGCGCCAAGTGTCCTGTCCGTAGAAGAAGTAACGGTTCTGTGTTTCCACCGCATTGGTTTCCAGGGAAGAGCCCACATAGCGATTGGCGTTAGTAACTTCACCGAAGAGGAAGGTCGCAAGATCCAACCCACCAACGGTGGCCCCAGCAACGCCGACATTGTCCGACGTGCCTAAATGGTTGAACCGCAGAATGCCTGTGCGATTCGCATCCGAGGGCACTCGAAGATTGGTCGCATGACGCAGATCGACGCCAAACTTGATTTGATGATTTCCCCGGATCTTCGTGAGGTTGACTGCGTATTGTTCGCCTTGTTCCTTTTCGATCAGGGGGCAGTTGCAGCGACTGACGTCGAGACCCTGGCCCAAGCCGCTGGAGCCGCCGCCATTCGTGCTGTTGCCGATGGTCTGATCGAACAGAAGGTGTGGCAAGCCTGCCGTAGTTGGATCAGAAGTGTTCAAGCCAACGAAACCGAGCTGCGACGCCGCATCGGCCGCAGTCGGAAACTTTGTAGAGTGGGGGTTATACCGGAAGTATCCGAAACGGAAATCCATTAGCAGGGTGCTGCTGAGCGTGTAGTTAAAACCGGCAGCCGCGCTGTAATTGTTGATCAGCGACTGGCCCGCGAGTCCCAGAGGTCCAAGGCCCGGACCGCCGATTGCGCTGCCGAATACAGGCCCACCAGACAACTTGTAATTCGAGTGTGTGTAGCGACCGAAAACCTGCATCTTCGGGCTGGCAAAATAGTCGACGCGGCCAGTGTACTGGTAGTCGTTGAAACTGCCGGAGCCGCTGGCTGAATAGTTGTTCACCGTTCCGTTATTGATACCAGGAGCGTTCGGCGCGGGAAGCAGGTTCAGCACCTTCTCGGCAACGCCGGTAGGATCGTAGGTCTGTAGAACGCTCATGGGAATAATGTTTCCCGCGTACGCCGTTCGTGAGCCCTGGTCTTCGTAAGGGTTGTAAACCTGACCGGCGCCCCCTCCTAGGCTGGCACTCAGGTATTCGCTGAGGTCGCAGTTCAAACTGCCCGCGGTGAGGCAGGTGTTGCGTACCTTTGTCGTTGGAACGGAGACGAGCAGGTTGGTGCCTGATTTTCGGCGCGTGGTCTCGTAGTTACCGAAGAAGAACAGTTTGTCTTTGATGATTGGTCCGCCAACGCCGCCGCCGTACTGCTTCCAGTTGACCGCAGCTGCTGTGCCGGTGAAAGGATTCTTGGCCGGACCCTTCGGGTCCAGGTCATAGAAGTAGCCGCTACCGTGAAACTTGTTGCTGCCGGATTTCGTTTGAGCGGTCATGATGCCTGCAACCGCCTTGCCGAATTCCGCGTCGTAATTTTGGGTCGTCATCTTGGTCTCTGTGACGGAATCGAGACTCGGGTTCACGATGATGATGCCCAGAATGGGATCCTGGTTGTCGGTGCCGTCCAGTTCATATCCGGTGCCGGAGAAGTGCTGGCCGTTGACAAAAATCTGCTTGCTGCCTTGGGGGTTTTCTGTCGCGGCGTGGGCCCATCCCGTAATGACCTGCGTCCCAGGCGTGAGCAGCTCCAAAGCCTGAAAGCTGCGATTGTAGATGGGGAGCTCGGTCAACTGCTTGGCTGAAAATTCAACGGCCACGTCAGAGCGGTCGGTTTTGAGCTGCGGCGCTTCGGCCGTCACTTCTACTGTCTCAGATGCTCCACCGACGGCCAACTGTACGTCCAAGCGGGAGCCAGCATCGGCGCTTACGGCTATGCTCGTCTGTTCCACAGCCTTGAAGCCGGCTGACTCGAATCGAACCTTATAAGCGTCCGGAAGCAAGTGGGTGATCGAGTAGTTGCCGCTCTCGTTGGTAGTGGCGGTTGACGTCGTGTTCTTGCCCAACGACGTTACTGTAACCTTCGCGCCTGCTACCACCGCGCCTTGCGCGTCGGTGACTGTGCCGAGGATGCTGCCGTAGACGGCCTGTGCGGAGGCCGACTGCATCGTTACTACGGATACCGCCAGCAGTAGCACTGCCAGACAGATCAACTTGGATCGAACCATTTGAGGCTCCTTCATTGCTTCACTTGCAAAATTTTTCACGTGTCCTGATCTTTCACAAATCTTGGGCTCGTCTCAGAGGTCCAAGATCGTCGTTGGGGTCCGCGAACACAACTGGTTAACAAGCTGCAAAAAGATGCACAGCGTCCCGGTCCAATTTTATAGTGCGAAACAACTAGGGGTGTCAAGAGAAATGTTAAGCGTTTTCAGCGGCGATGTAATATCAGGTCAAACCGGCGGCGAATGATTCCTGGCGAGCAAAAGGCGCGCTGCCGACACCGTTATCGGTTACGTAGCGGCATTGTTCAGGAAATTTCGAGCGTTCTAGACGCGCGGGCGGGATGATTTGGAGCCATTCATGGCGGCTCCACAACTTTCCCGGATTACGAGCTGGCACTGGAACAGAATGTCCCTGGGAGGCAGATCGGGGTTGGCGATGCGCTCACTCAGGGCGCGCACGGCGGCCGAGCCGATATGTTGGCAGGGCTGGTGTAACGTTGTCAGCGGCACACGCAGCAAACTGGCGTACTTCACGTCGTCAACGCCGACGATGCGCACGTTTTGCGGAGTCTTGATGCCCAGCAGGTCGAGTGTGCGCATGAGGTGGGCGGCGGTGATGTCATTGGCGCAGACCACCGCTTCGATTCCGGATTCCTGCAAATACTCGCTGACGAAAGCCGAGTCGGCGGGCTCACCTTCGGAAATCCATGTAGGCAAAGGAGTTATCGCGTGGTGGTGGAGCGCCTCGCGATATCCCGCTAAACGGCTAGCCACCGTCTCCGCCGACTGCGGGCGGCTCAGGAAGCCAATCTTGCGGCATCCGAGGCGAATCAGGTGGTCGGCGAGCGTGTACCCGGCCATGCGGTTGTCGATGCCAACGCGGTCGTAGCGGCTACGCCGGGGTCGCCGGTATAAGTCGCGATCCAGCAACACGATAGGTACCTTGGCGGCATCCAGGGCCTGGACGATGCGTTCATTGGTCGTATTGCCATCGTTGGTCAGCTCGAGCGGCGCAAAGAAGACGCCAGCTACCTTGCGGGAGATGCACTGCTGCGCGGACTGCCAGGCCTGCTCGGCAATGTCACTGTAGGCGCTCTGGGTTGTAGAGGCCCACAGCAGCGCGTGGTGGGCTTCCTGGGACGACCTTGCCATTTCTCGACAGATGGGCTCAAAAATCTCGGTGTCGCCCAGGCCGGGGATTACCAGGCCAAAAACGTGGCCGTGGTCGGAGCCAGCGCGGCGGACGAAGGTGCCAGAACCGGCGCGGCGGGCAATGAGACCCTCATATTGCAAGTCGCGCAGGGCGCGGGCGACGGTGGGGCGGGAGGTGTCGTACTGCTTGACCAGTTCAGCCTCGGTGGGTAAACGTTGACCCTCCTCATAGCGACCTGAGGTGATGGCGCGACGGATCTCGTCGCAGATTTGCGCATGCTTAGGTTGACCCATGGTGTGTTATCCAAAATACCGTAGCTGACATTACATTTATAACGCCATGTTTGTAAAGGGGAAAATGTGGTCTATGAAAAAAGAGATAGGGGGAGTGAGTACATTTCTACCAAAAATTGTAAGAAATGTAAGGAAGAAGACAACGTTTACATTCACTCCTTGTGTAGTGTCTGCAGTTCGTTGGCGCGCTGCAATTCGCGGGCGGCTTCCTCGGCGTGGTGTTGGCTTTTGAGGGCTTGGGCCAGCTTGAAGTGTGCGGGGGCATAGTCCGGAGAGGACTGGATGGCGGCACGGAACTGGGCGATGGCACCATCCAGGTCACCCGAGTCCAAAAGTCGCTTGCCTGAGTTGGTGGAGAATTCGGCTGCCTGGAGGCTGGTGGTTTTGGCGCTGATGGTGGCAGCGGATTTGGCTTCCTCGGCGGCTCCGGCGGTGTCGCCCTGGAGCCGGAGAACGGCGGCGAGGGTAGTGTGGGCACCGGCGAAGTCGGGTTGGAGGCGGAGAGCTTCGCGCAGGGAAGCGACGGCTTCGGGGAGTTTGTTCTGTTGTTTCAGGACCGTGCCGAGCGTGTAGTGGGCCTCGGCGTAGTTGGGTTCGTGTTGGATGGCGGAACGGAGCTGGTCGGCAGCTTGATCAAATTCTCCCTGTTGCCAATACAGAACGCCGAGCGTGTAGTGGGCGTCGGCGAGGGCGGGCTTGAGTTCGATGGCTTTGAGGAGTTCGGCCACTGCTTTTTCGAGTTGGTCTTTGAGCTTGTAGGCGAGGCCGAGATTGTAGTGGGCGGAGGGACTTTCGGGTTCCAGTGTGATGGCGTCATTGAGTTCGGTGATCGCGGCATCGAAGTCGGCGCGCTGCATGAAGGCAATGCCGAGGTTTTCGCGGAAGCTGCCGTCTTCCGGGCGAAGCTGGGCCGCGGTGCGGAACATCGGCACGGACTTTTCGGCGTCCCCTTTTTGGATCAACGCTAAGCCAAGGTCGTTGAAGGCTTCCGGGTCTTGGGGATGGAGTTTTGTGGCGGCTGTGAACGCATTGACGGCGCAGTCCACGTCGGGAGCGCGTTGGCAGGCCAGGCCGAGCGCAATTTGCGCTTCGAACCAGTCGGGCTTGAGTTCTGCCGTTTTGCGCAGTTCGGCAAGCGCTTCGGTCGGTCTTGCCTGGGCGGCGAGAGTTTTGGAAAGAAAGAAATGGGACGTGGCGTCTTCGGGAGCCAGTTCGATGGATTTTGTGAGTTCCGTTGCAGCTTCGTCGTAGTTGCGCTGCTGGAACCGGAGGGCACCGAGATGAAAGTGCGCTTGGGCGAAGCTGGGTTGCAAGCGGATGGCTTCAGTGAAGGCGATGGCTGCGTCTGGAAGGTGGTCTTGCTGGGCGAGGATGGAGCCGAGGTCGTCTTGGAGATCGGCGCGTGCAGGGGAGAGTTCGGCGGCGCGGCGGAATTCGGCAGTGGCTTGGTCGCGGGCGTCGCGGAGCGTGAGGACTCGGCCCAACATGCGATGGGCTTCAGCGTTGGCGGGGTCGGTTCCGAGAGCGGCGCGCAGTTGCTGTTCCGCTTCTGGAGCGTGTTGCTGTTGGGTTAGTACTCCTGCGAGCGTAATGCGGGCTTCGGCAAGAGAAGGCTTGAGCTTGATGGCAGCATTCAAGTGCGTGGCGGCCGCGTCGAGTTCGCCTTGGCGCGCCAGGACCCATCCCAGCGAAGCTTGCAGATTCGAGCTGTTGGGAGCGAGGCGGACGGCTTTTTCGAAGGCTTCACGAGCGGTGGGGAGGTCGCCCTTGCGAAGGGCTTCCTGACCGCGTTGGAATGCGACCGCAGCAGGAGGCGCGGGGGCTTGAGCGCGTGCTAGGCTGCTGGTAAGAGCGAATGCGGCGGCAATGTGGAGTAGGCGAGGCAATGGTTGGCTCGAATCTATGTTTGCATTATAGCTAGCGGCGTGGATGGACTTGCCCGGTTTGCAAGGTGAGGGTCTAGTGAGAAACGGTTGGGTGATGGACGGGATGCGGGCGGGGCAGGGGTCCTTCGACTCCGCGGTGACCTTCGCGAGCGAAGGTCACCGCTACGCTCAGGATGACAGAGTAAAAAAAGGGGATGACCAGCGAAAGAGAGGATTGTGGATTGGGTTGGTTGCTGTTGTCATGCTTGCTGCCGTGTGTCTGGGCCAATCGAAGTCTGCGCCGATTGTGAATTTTACGGATCAGGCGGAGAAGGCTGGGTTGCTTTCGTTGAATGTCTTCGGCGGGAAGGAGACGAAGAAATACATTATTGAAACAACCGGGACGGGCGCCGCAATTTTCGATTACGACAACGACGGGTGGCCGGATATTTTTCTGGTAAACGGGACGACACTAGAGAGTTCCACGGGCGAAAAAATGCCGACGAACCATCTCTATCGCAACAACCATGACGGCTCGTTTACGGATGTGACCAAGGCTGTGGGACTGGAAGCGACCGGGTGGGGACAGGGTGTTTGCGTTGGCGACTACGACAACGACGGCTGGGATGATCTCTACGTTACTTACTATGGGCACAACCGTTTGTTCCATAATGAACGCGGTGTTTTCAAGGATGTGAGTGAGAAGGCTGGCGTTGCGGGAGCGAAGCAGGCGTGGGGCTCCGGCTGCGCATTTGTGGACTATGATCGCGACGGCAAGTTGGATCTGATGGTGGCGAACTACGTGGACTTTGATGTTTCGACGGCACCGCTGCCTGGGACAGGAACGACCTGTGTTTGGAAGGGGATTCCGGTGATGTGCGGACCGGCGGGTTTAAAAAAGGCCACGAATACGCTTTACCACAACCGCGGGGATGGAACATTTGAGGATGTGTCGGTGAAGGCTGGGATTGCCAAGGCGGATGGGTTCTATTCGCTGAGCGTTTCCACTTTCGACTACGACAACGATGGGTGGCCGGATATTTATGTGGCGTGTGACAGTCGGCCTAGCATTCTTTACCACAACAACCATGACGGAACGTTTACCGATGTGGCGGTGGTGGCGGGTGCGGCGTTCAATGAAGACGGGCGCGAGCAGGCGGGGATGGGTTCGACCATTGCCGACTACGACGGTGATGGCCGGTTGGACATTTTCAAGACAAACTTTTCCGATGACACGGCGACCTTGTACCGGAACAACGGTGACGGAACTTTTACGGATATGACGTTCAGCGCCGGATTGGGGCTGCGGACGAAGTATTTGGGCTGGGGCACGATGTTCTTCGACATGGATAACGATACTTGGCCGGATATTTTACTGGTAAACGGGCATGTATATCCCGAGGTGGACAAGCACCGCCTGGGGGCGGACTACGAGGAGCCAAGGATTCTGTACCGGAATAACGGGAATGGAACGTTTACGGATATTTCCGAGTTGGCGGGAACGGGGATTACAGCGCGGACGTCGGCGCGCGGGCTGGCGGTTGGGGATTTGTGGAACGACGGGCGAATTTCGGCGGTGGTGAGTAACATGAATGCGCGGCCGAGTTTGCTGGTGAATGATGTGCGGAATGGGAACCACTGGGTGGCGATCAAGACGGTGGGGACGAAATCGAATCGCGACGGAATTGGGGCCAGGATTACGTTGAAGGTAGGGAAGCGGACTCTGGTGGATGAGGTGCGGAGCGGGTCAAGTTACGATTCGCAGAGCGATTTGCGGGTGCATTTTGGGTTGGGTAGTAACGCGAACGTGGATTCCATGGAAGTGCGGTGGCCGAATGGGAATTCGGAACGGTTTGCGCTGAAGGTGGACAGTGTCAACACGGTGACTGAAAGTGGTGGTGTTGCGGTGGCGAGTGACAAGGGCGCGTCGGCGGCTCCTAAGTAGGGTGCGACTCGCGAGAGCCTGACCTCGTTGATGCAGCGGCTAAAGCCGCAAAGCTCCGGCGCTGTTCGACACGGCTGAAGCCGTGCCCTGACACAAGGCTTTGTTTTGAAACGAGTTCGGGATGTGATCTGAAACACGCCGTTATGACAACCGTTAAAAGACCCACTGGGGCAAAGCCCCGCCCTGTCGCTTCGTGACAAGGACGGGGCACCCGTCGGGTTGTTCTAGTTTCGGTCGTTGAGGACAATGGCGGTGAAGCTGGTGCCAGTTGCGTCCGCATCCAAAGCGACCACGGTTCGGATTTGACCGGCGGTAAAAGTGAGGCTACCGCTATCAATGACTGCGGTCTTCGAGCCCGTCGGGGTAACAAAAACTTCATAGCTGCCGGCAGCGACGCTGAGGTACGCCGAAGCTGTCTTGAAAGCGATGTTGGAAAGCGTCGGTGTGACGGTGGTGAGATCTGTTCCGGGAGCTACGACATAGACATCCACATTGCCAGCGCTGGGCGAGGCGTGAATGACGCGCAGTTTAATTTGACCGGCGGCTGGCGCGGAGTTGTCATCTTGCAGGACAAGTGCCGAGATGGCGGCTAATTTGCCCACTGCGAGAATCGTGTAGTCCTTGTGCGACGCAACGGTTGCCGTGGCCGTGATGGCGTCGGTGGTGGTTCCTGTGGCGCGCACTTCCACCTTACGCGATCCGGTTTCGAGAGTCAGGTAGGGCGATGCGGTTTCATACGCGACGTTGGTTAGGACTTTTCTGCCGTCCACCAGTACATCAACGTTCGGAGCATCCGGTGAGGCATGCACGACGCGAACACGTCCGTGATCGGTGCCGCAGCCAGCCGTGAAGAGGGTAACGCCCGCAATCAATGCGAACGCAGCGAGGGTGGGAATTCGTAAAAGTTTAGACATAAATATTGCTCCAGTTTGGTTTGCCCCATGGGGGAGAGTTTGATCGCGATCCATCCGCGACCGGGTTTTGCTAGCCGGGCGGGCCCGTCAGCTGTTGTTTACTTCCTTGATGAAATACGTGCGTCGTAAGGTTGTAGATGTAGAAAAAACAGCTTTCAGGTGTGGAAAACTGGAATGGGGTAGATGGTTTTCTTGGCAAGCAAAAGACGAGGGAATTTTGGTCTTTTGGAAACAATGGGCGCAGCGGCTCGGGTGAATTACTTAGCGGGTTTCGATTGGGGCGGAAATTTCATCGCCTTAGAAATTCCTTCGCCTTCTTTTACGAAAATCACCTGATTGGCTTCGATATTCCTGAGCGTATCGGCTTGGCCGCTGGGCCAGCGGATTTCTATATCCGCTTTTTGTGCCTGCCCCAGGCCGAAATGGACGCGCAGGTCGTTCTGCGAAAAGTAGCCGCCGCCGCTGCGGACTTCGTCGATTTGCTGGTGGAGTTTGAGTTCGCCGGGATTCTGCGTGACGCACTTGATTCTGGCACCGATACCGCTGCGGTTCGACTTGGTGCCGATTGCCTTGATCTTGATCCAGTTGTTCTTCGTAGAGGAGTTGCAGCGCAGGAGTTGCGGGTAGTCGTTGATCGTGTTGACGATGACGTCGAGGTCGCCATCGTTGTCGAAGTCGCCGAAGGCGCAGCCGCGGGCGGCGACTGGGTCCATGATGCCGGGGCCAGCGCTTTCGGAAACGTCGAGAAAATGGCCGTTGCGCTGGTTGCGGTAGAGGATTTTGCGCTGTGCGTAGCCGGCTTCCGTCTTGAGCTGTTCCACTTCTGGATAGACGTGGCCGTTGCAGAGCAGGATGTCGGGCCAGCCGTCGTTGTCGAAGTCGAAGAAGCCGCAGCCCCAACCGAGGTAGCGCGTGGTCAGGCCGAGGCCGGCTTCGAAGGTGGCGTCGTCGAAGGTGCCGTTGCCGAGATTGCGGTAGAGCGAGGGCGTGTCTCCGGCGAAATTTGTTTTGACCAGATCGAGGCTGCCGTCGAGGTTGTAATCGGCGGTGGAGATGCCCATTCCGGCTTGTGGCTTGCCGTCTGAGCTGAGGGCACATCCGGCTTCGATGGCCACGTCGATGAACTTTCCGTTTTTTAGATTCTTATACAGAGCGCTCGGGGTGGAATCGTTGGCAACGTAGATGTCGGGCCAGCCATCGTTGTCGAAATCAGCGACGAGCACGCCGAGGCCGAAAGTGCCGTTGGCGCTGGTAACGCCTGAGACTTCCGAAACGTCGGTGAAAGTTCCATCGCCGTTGTTGTGATAGAGGATATTCTTGCCGCCTTTGAGACCGGGCGGGCCGCAGGCGACCATGATGCTTTTGTAAAGACATGGTCCAGATTCTGGAACAGGGGCGGTAGCTAGGTCGAGATCGATGTAGTTGGCGACAAAGAGGTCGAGTTTGCCGTCGCGGTCGTAGTCGACGAAGGCGCAACCGGTGCTCCAGCGCATGGCTTTGCCGCCCAGGCCGGCTTTTTCGGTTACGTCCGTGAAGGTTCCGTCGCCGTTATTTTTGTATAGGGCGTTGGTTTTTCCGTAGTACGTGACGAAGAGGTCGTCCCAGCCGTCGTTGTCGTAGTCGCCGACGCAGAGTCCCTGGCCCCAGCCGGTGCGGGTTAGCCCGGACTTCGCGGTTACATCCGTGAATGTCCCGTCGCGGTTGTTCTTGAAGAGGTGCGAGTGCGGTTCTTGCCCGGCAGGGAAGCCTTCCAGCCGCCAACCGTTGACGATGAAGATGTCGAGCCAGCCATCGTTGTCGTAGTCGTAGAAGGCGATGCCACAGCCGGTGGTTTCGAGGAGATATTTGTTCTTGTGCTCGCCGCCGTAGATGGTTTTTTCAGTGAGTCCGGCGGCGTGGGCGATGTTTTCAAAGTGGATGCCGAGGTCGGACTTGGGAGATGTCTCGATCGCGGCCGCGGGAAGGGCGACGGCGAGGACATCCGCCAGCGGCAGGACCAGCGCCGAGTGGCTGAGCGATTTGAGAAACTTCCGGCGTGAGAACATTGAGAGTTGAACTTGCCGTTGCACGCGGTTACAACCGCCGACTTTTCCATCTTAACTGAAGGTCGCACACGAGCTGGCGCAGAGAAATGTCATTACACGACGCGTTGCTGATTGAACGCGAAGCGGAGTAGAGTACCGAATTGACCGCTCAGTGGTCGGGTACGGTGCTGGACATTTTAGGAGATGGATCGCCATGACGCGTTGCTTGAGAGTTTTTGCTTTGGTTTTGCTGAGTGCCACGTTTGCGTTTGCGCAGAAGCCAATGAGCCAGGAGTGGTGGAAGCGCGCCGTTTTCTATGAGCTCTACCCGCGCAGCTTTGCCGACAGCAATAACGATGGCATTGGCGACTTGAAGGGTATTGAGTCGAAGATGGGATACCTGCACGACTTGGGGGTTGACGCAATTTGGATTTCACCGTGCTTCCCGTCGCCGCAGGTGGACTTTGGCTATGACGTATCGGATTACGAGAATATCGATCCGATGTATGGGACGCTGAAGGACTTCGACGCGATGGCCGCCGAGGGCAAGAAGAAAGGCGTACGGATTATTTTCGATTTTGTCGTGAACCATAGCTCGGACAAGCATCCGTGGTTTGTGGAGTCGAGCGCGTCGAAGACGAATCCGAAGCGGGATTGGTACGTCTGGCGCGAAGGCAAAGCCGATGGCGCTCCGCCCAACAACTGGATGTCGACGTTTGCCGGTTCAGCCTGGAAGCTGGATCCCCGCACCGGCCAGTTTTATTATCACTACTTTTACGCGGAGCAGCCGGATTTGAATTGGCGGAATCCGGAAGTGCGGACGGCGATGTTCGACGCAACTCGGTTTTGGTACAAGCGCGGGGTGTCGGGCTTTCGGCTGGATGCTGTGGACACTCTGTTTGAAGTGCCGGACTTGCGGGATAACGGGGTGCTGGAAGGGAAGAATGCTTATGGCGACCCCATTACGGACGAAAAATACAATAAGAAGCTTCCGGAAGTGCACGACGTGCTGCGCGGGCTGCGCAAGGTGGCGGATGAGTATGGGGCGGTGCTGATCGGGGAGACCTGGACGGATAACATCGCGGAGCTCAAGGAATATTACGGCGAAAAGAACGACGAGATTCAGATGCCGATGAACTTCCTTTTCACGGAAGTGAATCAGGTGTCGGCACCAGCGTTTCGTAGCCAAATTGCATCAGCCGAGTCGACCGGACAGTGGCCGGTTTGGGTCATCAGCAATCACGATATTGAACGGTCTTACAACCGTTACGGTGACGGCAAACACAACGACGCGATTGCCAAGCTGATAGCGGGTCTGTATCTGACGTTGCGCGGAACGCCGATTATGTACTACGGCGAGGAATTGGGGATGGAAAACAACACGCCAACCCGCAAGGAGGATGTCCGCGATCCCATCGGGCAGCGCGGGTGGCCGGAGCAAAAAGGCCGCGACGGTGAACGGACGCCGATGCAATGGAGCGACGCTCCGAACGCCGGCTTCTCGGCGGCAAAGCCTTGGCTGCCGGTGCCGGATTCCTACAAGACGCACAATGTCGCCACTGAATTGAAAGATTCAGCGTCCGTGCTGAATTTCTATAAGCAGGTCTTGGCGCTGCGGCACAAGAATGAAGCACTGGTGGAAGGGAAGTACATCCCGCTGAATGATGGCGATGCTAACGTCCTGGCATATTTGCGCAAGTATCAGGGCAAGGCCGTGCTCGTGGTTCTAAATATGTCGGCAAGCGCCCAGGAGTCGAGTCTGGATTTAACGAAGCAGGGGCTTTCCAACGACCAGGTCCGCGATTTAGTGCACACTGCCAGCAAGGTGCAAAAAAGCAAGGCCCCGTTGAAAGTTTTGCTGGAACCCTTTGGCGTGTACGTGGCGGAGGTGGGGCAATGAATTGGAAACAGAGAGCATGAGGAATCAGGTCCAGCTCATTACGTATGTGGATCGCCTGTCGTCCGGCGGACTGAACGAGCTGCAAGCGCTCCTGGACGGGCCAATGAATGTTTTCGGCGGAGCGCATCTGCTGCCGTTTTTCCATCCGATTGATGGAGCGGATGCTGGCTTTGATCCGATCGACCACACGCAAGTGGACCCGCGTTTAGGGAATTGGGATAGTCTCCGCGCCTTGGGCGGAGTTGTGGAGCTGATGGCGGACCTGATCGTGAACCACGTCTCCCGTGACTCGCCGCAGTTTCAGGATTTTCTGGAGCACGGCGTTCAGTCTCCCTACGCTGGAATGTTTTTAACCCTGGATCGGGTGTTCCCGGGCGGAGCCACCGAGGCAGATTTGCTGCGAATCTACCGCCCCCGCCCAGGCCTGCCATTTTCCGGAGTTACTTTGCGCAACGGTGAGTCGCGTCTGCTGTGGACTACGTTTACTCCGCAGCAAGTCGATATTGACGTGCAACATCCACGTGGCCGCGCTTATCTTGAGGCCATACTAAATCGATTCCAGAACGCGGGAGTGAAAGCGATTCGCCTGGACGCGGCGGGTTATGCCATCAAGAAGCGAGGCACCAGTTGCTTCATGATTCCAGAGACGTTCGCCTTTATCACCGAGCTGGCGGAACAAGCCCGTTCTCGCGGCATTGAGGCCTTAGTCGAAATTCACAGCCACTATTTGCAGCAAGTGGAAATTGCGAAGCGGGTGGACCGCGTCTATGACTTTGCGTTGCCGCCACTCGTGTTGCATGCGCTGTTCAAGGGCGATTCTCGGTATCTCAAGAAGTGGTTGGCAATCAGCCCGCGCAACGCTGTGACTGTGTTGGATACGCACGATGGTATCGGCGTAATCGACGTTGGCGCGGACGCCGCCGATCCGCAGGCTCGCCCCGGCCTGCTTGATCCCAAGGAAATTGACGATCTAGTGGAGACGATCCACGCCCGCAGCAACGGCCAAAGCCGTCAGGCCACGGGCGCAGCCGCGAGCAATCTGGATCTGTACCAGGTGAACTGCACGTTTTACGATGCGCTCGGCTGCCGCGACACGGAGTATTTAATCGCCCGCGCCATTCAATTTTTCGCGCCAGGTATCCCACAGGTGTATTACGTTGGCTTGCTGGGCGGCACCAATGACATGGACTTGCTGGCCCGCACGGGGGTTGGCCGAGATATCAATCGTCACTACTACACGCCAGCGGAAGTCACGTCGTCGTTGGCCAAGCCCATGGTGCAGGCACTCCTCGATCTCATTCGTTTCCGGAATTCTCACCCCGCTTTTGCCGGAGAGTTTGCTCTGGAAACGTCTTCCGATCGATCCTTAATTATTATTTGGAAACACGGCGCGGAGTGGGCAAAACTCTCTGTGGATCTGGCCGAGCCTTCGGCATTCATCGACTTCTCCGCGCCAAGCGGGTCACAACGCAAAGCAATTTCCCCGCAAATTGAAGGAGCGTGGCAAATCGAAGAGGCGCGGCAAATTGAAGGAGCGCGGCTATGAGCCAGCAATCGATGACAACCGCCGGTGCCAGCAACATGACGGTCATCAAAGGTCTTACATTCCTCATGTTCATGATGTTCGCCATGACCACGGATTCCGTCGGCGTCATCATCCCCCAGGTGATCAAGCAATTTCACTTGAGCATGACGGCGGCTGGCGCTTTTCACTACGTCACCATGTCCGCCATCGCCATTGCCGGCATTTCGCTGGGCTTTCTCGCCGACCGGCTGGGGCGTAAAAAGGTCATCGTGCTCGGGCTGGTTCTGTTTGCGCTGAACTCGTACTTGTTTGCCGTGGGGAATTCGTTCGCTTTCTTTTTGGTGCTACTGGCCATTTCCGGCTTCTCGATCGGAATTTTCAAGACGGGCGCACTGGCTCTGATCGGTGACATCTCCACTTCCACCAACGACCACACCACCATGATGAACAACGTGGAAGGGTTCTTCGGTGTCGGCGCCATTATTGGCCCTGCCATTGTGGCGCATCTTCTTGGTATCGGCGTTTCGTGGAAGTGGCTCTACGTAATCGCTGGATCGGTTTGCGTATTGCTAATCCTTACCGCTTTGCGCGTCCGCTACCCGGAGACTATGAAGCCAACTGACGAACCGGTTGACTTGAAACGGACGCTGAAGATGATCGGCGATCCCTTTGCCATGGCCTTCTCATTCGGGATATTCCTATACGTTGCCGTCGAGTGTGCCATTTACGTTTGGATGCCTACACTGTTCGCCAGCTACCACGGCAACGCCATTTTCTTTGCTACCTATTCCATTTCCATCTTTTTCGTTCTGCGGGCGGCGGGAAGGTTTATTGGTGCTTGGGTGCTGGCGCGTTTCCGGTGGACTACTGTGCTGGCGCTGTTCTGTTCGGCAATCCTGCTTTGCTTCGTCGGAAGCGTCTGGATTGGGCTGAGTGCGGCCGTATTCCTCTTGCCCATCTCAGGCCTTTTCATGTCGGTCATCTATCCCACCATCAATTCGAAAGGTATTAGCTGTTTTCCCAAGACGCAGCACGGTGCTGTCGCCGGACTCATTCTGTTCTTCACGTGCGGCGCAGCCGCGTTGGGACCACTCGCCATGGGTGCCATCAGCGATTTTTTTGGACAGCCTAAATATGGCTTTGTCCTGGCGACTGGCTTTGCTGCACTCCTATGTCTCGGTTCCTTGATAAACTGGATCTTCGATCCTACGCGGGAGCTTCTCAACAGACTGGATCAAACGGAATACCAAACGATTCCGGTGCTGCGTCAAGGCGAAGCACTGAGTTAGGCCAGAGGAGTTCGTCAAATTTTGGTCCAGAAAAGGCCATCAACCATGACCTTTACACGCAGGCGATTCTTGCAGCTTTCCGGCGCGGCAACTGCGATTCCGCTGTTGCGTAACGTTTCACTCGCGGAAAGAAAAGAACCCAGCGCGCTTTGCCAAAAACTTGCCGCTGATCCTCTGCGCCCGCAATACCATCTTCTGCCCGCCTCCAACTGGATGAACGATCCCAACGGCCCCATTTATTTTCGCGGTCGTTACCACATGTTTTATCAGTACAACCCCAAGGGCGCGGTGTGGGGAAATATGAATTGGGCGCACTCCTCGAGTTCAGACATGGTGTATTGGCGTCATGAGCCGATCGCGATTTCGCCTTCGCCTTCGCCCAAGGGCTTCGATAGCCTGGGGGTCTTCAGTGGAAGCGCTATTCTAGATCGCGGTTTGCCCACGATGATCTATACGGGAGTGATGCCGCCCGCCTCCGACGCCGAAATTACGCTGCGTGACGACCAACATCAATGGCGCGAAGTGCAATGTCTCGCAGTTTCGCATGATCCCGACCTGCGGACTTGGGAGAAAGTCGCCGAGCCCGCGATTGCAGCGCCACCGGAGGGCATGGAGATTACTGGTTTTCGTGATCCTTCCGCGTGGCGCGAAGGCAACTCCTGGCTGCTGGCACTCGGCTCCGGCATTCGCGGAAAAGCAGGTGCGATATTGCTGTACGAGTCTTCCGACCTGCGGCACTGGACCTATCTGCATCCGTTGTTCGAAGGCGTTCCGAAAAAAGATGTGGGCGATATGTGGGAGTGCCCCGACTTCTTTCCTCTCGATGGAAAGCACGTGTTGCTGGTTTCTACCGAGGGCAAAGTTCACTGGCGTGTGGGAACCTATAAGGATCGTAGGTTCAGTCCCGAGAAAGAAGGGGTTGCCGACTGGGGCGCATTTTATGCGGCAAAGTCGATGGTCAATGAGGACGACGAGCGCATTCTGTGGGGATGGATTCCGGAAAAGCGACCCGAAGCCGAGCACAACGCCGCCGGTTGGGCCGGTGTGATGTCGCTGCCGCGCTTGCTTTCGATCAATTCCGACGGAGAGCTCCAGATGGAAGTGGTCCCGGCCCTGCGCAAACTGCGGCACGGTCACACCGGATTCAAGAGTCAAGACGGCCCTGACGCGCTACGCAAAGCTCTGGACTCGATCCGCATCGAAGATTTATCCGCGGAGATTAGCGCGGAATTCCATTTGAAGACCGATCAGCCTTTCACTTTGCACCTGCGTTCTGAAGATGGTGAGCGCTTCGCCGCGATCTCCTGTGTCGAGAACTCCGGGAAACGACTGCTTAAAGTGAACGATGTGGCCGCTCCGTTGCACGGTTCTGGTGCCTTGCCGATCCGGCTGGAGGTATTTCTCGATGGTTCGGTGTTGGAAGTGATCGCCAGCGGAACCACCGCATTGACCGCTCGGGTGTACACGGTCCCCAAGTGGCCGCTACAAGTGAGCTTCGACGGCGATGGGCAAGTGGATAGCCTCGACGTCTGGCGCATGCATTCCATTTCTAAAGATCGCCTAACGGGTTCCCTCTGCGGTTGATCGCAGTCGCGATATTTTGGAACATGGCCCCCATTTTTCGGCAGGCTGCAGGCCCGGAGTCAGGGTTTTCAACGGCCTCGTTTGGTCGGAACGAAATGGAATGTAATGGGGCGGCGCGCGGAAGTACTGGCGTCACCGGCCGGAAAACGAACGCGCAACTGGCTCTTGCCGTCGCCGCCCTTCATCAGCTCCGCGCCATCGATTGAGCTGATCTGGCTGGCGTCAAGCACGGCGAGGTCATATTGATGGCCTGAAGTCCCAGCGACATCCAGCGTGTAGAGGTCTCGCGCAGGCGACCATGTCTCCGCAAGCACATGCAGCCCTTCACTGGTGGCTCCGAGAGCCGGGAGCCGGGAGTCGAAGCTCACGGCGAAGTCATTTCGCAGGCGGACCACCAACTTGTTTGGCCCGGCACACGCCGGGAAGGAAACGGCCACGTGCTGGTCGATCGTGTTGGTTTGCAGCTGAAAGGCAATGGCTTTTCCATTCATTTCCGCGCTGACTACCTGTGCTCGTAGACTCACCGCGGGGGCGAATGCCAGCGTGCATTCGCCGATGCCAGCAGGATTGGATTCCAATGTAACGCTGTCAGCGGTTCGCTCGTACTTCAGGTCGAGAGCCGCTTCACCTACCCGCAGCCGTGCGATGGAAAACGAACTCCACCCAGCTGGCACATGCGGCGCAAAAGTAAGGAGATGAGCCGCTGCATCCACATCCAGGCCCAGCAATCCTCGTACTAGCGGGTTGACGACCATCGCCGCCGACCAAATCTGGTGCGGCGAACTGGTGACCGTGGGCTGGTAGTAATCGCCAGAGAGGACTTCGGTGACGTGTCCGAGGGAACCATCCAGCGCCAGCAGCGCATTGGCTCTGAGGTTGTTATAAGCAGGGAATGCCCGATGGTAGCGGTACTCGCCCGTTGCGGCCCATCCAGTGAACAGGGGCCAGACCGCTCCAAAATGATAGCCGTCCGGGCCGTACTTCGGATTCTGCTTCGAGATGATGCGCATGCCCCAGTCAGCCTGGTGTTCGGGCGCGGCCAGTTGTGTGATTGTGGATTCGGCTTTGCCTTCGTCGAGCAGGCCGAACCACATTGGCACCGTTGAGAGCACGCTGGTCACTGGCATCACGTGGTCGTCACTATCAATGGCAAACGCAAAGGCATTTTGTTCCGGGGACCAAAAAGCTTCGTTGACCAGGGCTTTCTGGTGTTCGAACTGGCGAGCCAGATCGTCACTCAGTTCGTTCTTGCCGACTGCGCGCGCCAAATGGGACAGAGCTAGCAGAGCTTGTGCTCCCACTCCGCTTTGGTACAGTTCCGTTTTGACGGGGAGGAGCGGTCCACCTTCAATCCAACCGTGCCCGACGCCAAGGTTTTTTGGAAGGCCACGGGCATCGTAAGTAGATCGCAAGAAGTTGTACGCGCTTTCCAGATGGCCCCATTGCGCTTTGGCGAATTCAACATCCCCGCTATGCCGAACATAGTCTTCCATGGCGACTATGAACAGAGGGGTAGCATCTGCGCTGGCAAAAGCATACGGATAATCCTTAAACCAAGGCACGAGCTTGGCGGACTGCGCAATCTCATGCGGAACTTTACCGTCTTCGCGCTGGAATTGGCTCAGAAACTCCAGGCCGGTCCGCGTGGTGGCGTAGTCGCCGATGGCGTCGAGGCCTAGTTCCGTCCATTCCGAGTCGCGACCAAAGTACCAGGCAAACCCAGGCCGCTGACTATCGCCCGAAGTTCGGTAACCAGCAATCAGGCCTTGGCCCAGGAGAGGATTGTCGACCAGGCCTTGCACCATGCTGACCCGAGACCAATCGTAAGCGCGCTGGAGGTCAGCGTCCGGCAGCTTTAGCTTGACCGTGCGATCCAGGTAGGCGCGATAGTATTCGGCTGATTCACGCAACAGTCTCTCGTAAGATGAGGACAGATTCTGATACTCGGCATCGGCTTCGGCGCGGTCTTTGAGTGACGCGGCAATCACCACGATCTTGGTCTCGTGGCCCTTCGCTGTCGCACCCAAACGGAACGAGGTTTCGGTCGTGGCCGAGTAGTTCGTTTGATACTCAGCCTGTGGGGCGTCCGCCGTGGGCGAGCCAACCAAAGCGACGAACTTCTTCTGTTCTTCGCCCAGCACGAAGGCGCGCTGTTCCGCGCTCCAACTCATGTAGGTCCCGCCCAACGCCGCGGGCCATTCCAACTGAAAATCGCGATGGAAGGCCGCTTCCACTTCAACTGGTTCCGAGGTGTCGACGTCGATCACAAGGACGGCGCCCGCTTCGTGTACCGGCACAAAGAAGGTCTCCCGCACGCTGAACGTGTCGCTGGAGTAGAGGATGGAACTCGACTCGGGTCGGACGGTGAGGGTGCGCGCCAGCGCTTCGGCGGGGAGATCCCGGCCACCCACATGGAAGCGCAAGTGGAAGTCGCGCAGAATTTTGAGAGGGTACACCCAGGCCTCCATGTGCCCGGCTTCGTTGCCTAGAAGGCCAGCATGTTGGCCCGTGGCCGAGAGAAACTCCCAAGGCCGGTCGGGGCGGGAAAGTTCCAGCGACGGGGAAATCTCCTGGGAAAATGCAGAAGCCGCGCACCACAGCAGGAGTGCGAATCGTGCCAAATTGCGAACCAAAAGTGAGACAGTCATAAAGAAATTAAGGGCAGTCGCTGCGAATTCTAGCACGCGATTGGGAAGGTATTAAGCGCTCTTGGTCCTAGCCTCGGCAAAATCGAGTTCCCGTTGCAGTTTTCGCAAGAGTTCGTCATTGATTCGATTTTGATCGCGTAAAGCGAGCGCGGTATCAAATTCAATCTTCCGCAGTTCTTCGTTGAGCTTTCGATACCGCCGGTGGTCGTCAAAGCCGACTTCTTCTGTCGTGTTCTCGGAGCCAGACATCGTTGCCAGTCGGCGCTGATAGTGCTGGGCGACATCTTCATAAAGATGACGGAACTGGTCTCCCTCTCGCTCACTGATGGCTTGCAGGTGCTGCAAAGCTGCCTCGCTCATGGCGCGGCGAGCCTGATCCTCTTCCTCTTGATCTTCGGCCGTGCCGGCCAGACCCAGCCTGCGAATCACCATGGGAAGAGTCAGCCCCTGGAGCACGAGAGTCACAAAAATCACGCAGAAGGTTAAAAATAGGATCACACTGCGCTGCGGGAAAGGCGAGCCATTGTCCAGAGTTTCGGGCAAAGAAATGGCTGCTGCCAGGGCTACGGCACCTCGCATGCCCGTCCAGCCCACGACAAATATCCCGCGTGCTGGCGGCATGGGTTCGGTGTGCCCAAGTAGTATGCGTCGAAGGTATCGGGCGAGATAGGTGCCGGGGAAAATCCATACGAGGCGCAAGCCGATGACCAGCGCCGTGCATACCGCTCCGCTCAGAATCAGGTCACCATGGCTGAGGCCCCGAATGCTGGCCAGAATCCAAGGTAGTTGCAGTCCCAGCAGTACGAACAGGATTCCGTTTAACACAAAGGTGAGGGTGCGCCATACGGCTCGGCCCTCGAGCCGCGCGCTTAGCGAAAGAGACCGCGCGCCACGCCGCCCCAGAAAGAGTCCGCAGGCCACTGTGGCCATCACCCCTGACGAGTGCACGCTCTCCGCTGCCAGATAGGCAACAAACGGCGTTACCAGGCTGATCGTGATTTCGATGGGAGCATCATCGATACGTTGTTCCAGCCACGTTACCAACAAGCCCAGCAGCAGACCGATCACGATTCCGCCAACCACCAGGTAGAGCAGTTGTTGAATCCCGCCCCAAACCGTCGGCACTTGGCCGCTGACGATCAGGGCAACCGCAAATTGCAGCGCCAGCAGTCCGCTGGCGTCGTTAACCAGGCTTTCGCCTTCAAGGATGTCAATAATGGCTTTCGGCAAGCCCACGTTGCGGCCAATCGTGGTAGCGGCAACCGGATCGGTGGTCGAGAGCACGGCCCCCAAAACTAGGCCGCTTTTCCAATCGAATCCAGGAAGTAACCAGTGTGCGGCCACCGCCACCCCGACCACAGTGAATCCCACCAAACCAAAAGCCAAAAAGCAAATGCTGACCAAATTGTGCTGAAATTCGCGCCAGGAGGTCGCGAACGCTGCCGCAAAAACCAGAGGCGGGAGAAAGCCGAGAAAGAACAAATCCGGATTCAGTGAAATCCGCGGCATTGCGGGCAGCAGGCCCAAAACTACCCCGGCAATCACCAAAATAATCGGGTAGGGAGTTTTGAGCTTTTGCGCTAAAACCCCGAAACAGACAACGAGCACCAGTAAGAGTATGAGAGTGTGCTCAACCGAATGAATCGCCAGAGTATGCATGCCAAATCGCCTGTCGGAGCATTGTAACGGCAGAAGATTTCAGCTGGCTGCGGGAAATTGATTCGTCGGATGCGAGTTCGGCGGAAGTGACGGGTGCCCGTTGGCGGAATGTTTGGCTTTACGCTTGATTTACTCTTGACTTTCCCCTCAAACGAAAATAGAAGTATTAACTCGAAAGAATAAGAAAGTTCGTGGAGGCTACAAAATGCGTGTGGGTCTGGTGACGCGGGGTTGTTTCGCCAGTTTGGTCGTTTTGCTCATGGTTCTGACTGTAACGGGAGCCTGGGGACAAGCCAGCTACACCGCCCAGGTCCGCGGCACGGTCACCGACCAGAGTGGCGCCGTCGTGCCCGGCGCCAAAGTCACCTTGACCAATGATGGCACCAACATCTCCGGTACTGCCACAGCGGATGGCCACGGCCAGTACGTATTCAACGGAATCCGTCCGGCGACCTACACCCTCAAGGCCGAGTCGGCTGGGTTTCAGGAGTCGGTGCAGAAGAACGTTGTTTTAGCGGTAGCTCAGTCGGCCTCCCTGGATTTCGTGATGAAGCCAGTAGGTGCCAGTGTGACCATGACGGTCACGGATACCGCGCCGTTGTTGGACACTACGGGGGCTTCTCTGGGAACGGACGTGACGAATGAATTTATCAGCCGGATGCCGCTGGCAAACCGCGATGTAACCAAGTTGGTGTATTTGTCGGCGGGCGTCACGGAACTGAACAATGGGATTGGCTACCCGGTCGGAACAGACTTTTCCTCTAACGGTCAGCGGTATGGTTCGGCCGAATTTCGTCTCGACGGCGCTTTAGCCACAGGGCCCGAGCAGGGGGAAGGGGCAACCAGCAACCTTAGCTATGTGCCATCGGCGGAAGTGATCCAAGAGTTTAAGGTCCAGAACAACAGTTTCTCCGCTGAGTATGGAAGCAACGGCGGCACCGTAGTCAACGTGCTGATGAAGTCGGGTGCCAATCAGTTCCACGGTAGTGGCTGGTGGTACGGACGCCGGACCGCCTTAAACGCCAACGACTTTTTCTCCAATCGATTTGGCGTCCCGCGCGCTGACTCCACGCGCGATCAGTACGGCTTTTCCCTGCTCGGCCCCGTCATCAAGGGTAAAACGTTTTTTCTGTTCGATCTCGAGAGGGAACGGCAGAACGATAAAGGAGTCGTTTCCGGACGTGTACCAACGGACAGAGAACGCAGCGGCGACTTTTCGCAAACTCTTGTGCAGGACGACAACGGCAACCTTGTGCCCGTACAAATTTTCGATCCCAAGAGCGTCAACGGGGCTGGCCAAATCCGTTCGCAGTTTACCAACAACATCATCCCCTTGAATCGAATTGATACCGTTGGGCAGGCTCTAGCCAATGCCTACCCCGAGCCAACGCTGCTTGGGGACTCGCCTACGGGAAACAACTTCACTAAAGGAGTGGTGAACAAAAGTCCCTATACGCAATTCGACGCCAAGCTCGATCACCAGCTCAACGAAAGAATGCGGATGTCGGGCCGCTACAGCCAGCAAAGCGCATCTTCCGACTTTCCCAGTTTTTTCTATGGTGCTGCGGTGGGGAAGCAGACGACGCGCAACATCGTAGTGGAACACACCTGGAATCTGAGTCCTACGGTGTTGCTAACCAGTCGGTTTGGACTCGATCGCTACTATCAAAAGAGTAGTTCGACCCGAGTAGATCCGACACAATTCGGCCTGCCGGCCTTGCTTGCCCAGGCGAACGGCATTACGCGCATGCCCGTCGTCGATGTGGAGAATTACATTACGCTCAATAGCGACCAATCCGGCTCGGAGCAGTGTTGTGTAGATACGACCAACGGCCACACGCAGTATGTTTTCGCGTCTTCCATGGATTGGGTGCGAGGCAAACACGTAGTAAAGTTTGGCGGCGAGGGACGGCAGTTCTTCAACAATTTCTATCAGCCTGATTACGCGACCGGAATTTTCAACTTCAGCAAGGCGATTACGGCCTCGGACCCGGCAGGAGGCAATCTGGCGGAGCAGGGAACGGGTCTGGCATCTCTGCTATTGGGCTTTCCCGAAAATGGCCAGCTCAACATCAAATCGGCGGTCGCCAACAAGTCGAAAGAAACGGCGTTTTATATACAAGACGATTGGAAGGTCACGCAGCGGCTGACCGTCAATCTTGGGCTGCGCTACGAGTGGAGCACGCCCTATACCGAACGGCACAACCGCATCGAGTTCAGCGATTTCAACGCCAGCAGCGGAGTTTCCGTCGACCTCACAGCCCCAACCGTGGACGACAAAGGCAATTCGATTGTCGATGATAACGGCAATACGGTCGATCTTTCAGGACTCGGGCTTGGGGTTACAAATCTGAAAGGAGTTACCCGGTTTCCGACCTCAAGCCACCGTCACGTACCGGTCGACCGCAACAATTTTGGTCCGCGGCTGGGCTTTGCCTACCGCATTTTCGAGAACACCGTCCTCCGAGGCGGGCTGGGTGTCTTTTACGGTTTTGGATCGGCGACGAATTTCCAGTATGCCGGGACGGCGTTCCGCCGCGATGCGCCGATTCACTTCACCGATAATGGCGGCATTACTCAAGGCGCGACGCTGACAAATCTGTTCCCGAATCTTGCTCCCGGAGAACTGCCTCATGCTCAGGGCAGGCAGTATGGTGCTTTAGCCCAATGGGGATTCGTGAACCAGAACGACCTGGGCACGACAGAAGACCGAAACCCCGAAATCTATCAGTGGAATCTGGGTCTGCAGCAGTTGCTCCCCTCGGGCGTCGTGATTTCCGCCGACTATTCCGCCAACCGTAGTACGCATCTTCCTTTTGGGGGGTTTACCCGCAATCGAAACTTCCTCTCGACGGCGGCCCGGCTTGCCTGCGACACCACCTGCCAGAACACGCAGGTCGCGAATCCGTTCCTGTCTCTGTTTACCGGGCCCTCGGCGATCTTCAACGAACCGGATTCCCGTTATAGCCAGCCCACACTTCCACTGGTGAATCTGTTGCGACCGTACCCTCAGTTTGACAGCAACTTCGAAGGACTTCCGCTTCTGACCGCCAGTTCCTGGTACAACGCGCTTTTGGTGCGTTTCCAAAAACGCCAGAGCCATGGGCTCAGCTTGGAAGGCAGTTATACCTGGGCCAAGGCCACGGACAACTCCTCCTATGGAGCCAACAGCTTTATCTTCTTTGGTGGTTCAGGGCTGGGATTTCCACAAGATTTGAACAATCTGGCCGCCGAACACTCTGTTGGCGCCAACGATACACGCCATCGGTTTGTACTGGCGGCTGTCTATGATTTGCCATTCGGTCAAGGCCGAGCGATGGGCGCAAACATGAGTCGGCTCTTTGACGGAATTGCAGGCGGCTGGTCGGTCAATGCGCTGTTAACTCTGCAGTCAGGCCAACCAGTTCCGTTCGGAGAGTCGTCACCGCAGCTCACCGACGGAGTGCAGCGCCCGAACATCGTGTGCAATCCCAACACCGGACACAGTGTGCACGACATCGCGCTTTCGACCGATCCCAACGCAAGCTACTTCAACGCTAACTGCGTCAAAGGTCCCGGCGATCCAGATGGGCTTGGTCCAGCGGATCAGGCCGCAGGAAATGCTCCGCGTTTTTCCGACAGCGTGCGTGGTCCCGGCATCCGTAGCCTCGATCTCGGCATTTTCAAAGCCTTCCGTATCAAGGAAGGGATGAAAGCGGAAATTCGTGGGGAGTTTTTGAACTTCACCAACACCCCGCGGTTCTCGACGCCGTCCTCGATCCAGGGAGACAGTAGCTTTGGCAGGGTGACGACGACACTGCCGAATACTTTCCCGCGCCGCATCCAGATGGGTGTGCGCTTTGAGTTCTAGTTCAGAAAATGCTATGAAACCCAGGTTGCGTATAGTGCGGCGAGAGCTGCTGTACGTCT
>JAYWAL010000098.1:0-11795 GCA_043782485.1 Acidobacteriaceae bacterium
GTCCGCTTTCCAAGCTACAGGGACTGGGCTCCAGAGTCTGGGGTAGTACGCCGAGCAAGATCTCCGGTTACAGAACCCTAAGGGGGGCAATGACGCATCAGTACAGCACCTGAACCTACCGTTTCGCGGCAAGAAGTTCAGAACGAATGCGGAACGCGCGTCCCACATCTTGAATACAATTCTCTTAGTGGAATGATTCTAAGTCAAGAACTATTTTGGGTATTTTCGGCGGAATAGCCTGCTGGGCGGGGGTTTCAGACTGGTGGCGGTGCCGAATATCTGGCAGTTCTGACGGAAGGTGGGAGGCGTCCGTGATTAGGAGCAATTCACCACGGAGACACGGAGACACGGAGAAAGCGCTGGAGTTGCCATTCGCTTCGCCTCGGGAGACTCTGATTCAGTCCAACATCTTCAACATCTTCAACCTCTTCAACCTCTTCAACCTCTTGAACATCTTCGAGGTCTGCAATTCTGAGCGCAGCGAAGAATCCCTACTCTCTGTATTTAAGAATTACCATTGCGAGCTTTCAGGCCGCGAATTTCCAGCCAGAAAGCTGGTTGGCACCAAGATGCCGCCGTCAGTCTGGGGATTCTTCGCTGCTCAGAATGACAAAAATTGAATATTTTATGACTTATTCAGAGTCTGCGTAGGGAAAGATCAGTCCGCGCCGGGGCAGGGACCAGGCAGCGTAGCCCTGTTCGTGTGTGATACGCCCTCCGTTCCTCACAAAGTCTCCCCGACAGACCGATAACCCTTTAGCATCAAGCTAGGCCTTATGTTTTCCCAACGCACCGACTGGAAGCTCGCCCCCAATCGCTACACCGAAGCGTGCGAGCGCTTCCGCGCTCAGGGCAAGGTTGCGCTCGACCTGACGGCCTCAAACCCGACCCGCGTCAATCTGGCCTATGATGAAACCGCCATCCTCAAGTCATTGGCAGCGCCGGAGTCGCTTCGTTACCAGCCCGATGCCAAAGGTCTGCTGAGCGCCCGCCAAGCGGTCGCGGGCTACTACCAGTCGCGTGCGTGCGGTATTTCCGCGGAGCGCATTCTACTGACTACCAGCACCAGCGAGGCTTACTCGTTCGTCTTCCGGCTTCTCTGCGATCCGGGCGACGAAGTTCTGGTTCCAGCTCCCAGTTACCCACTGTTCCAATTCCTGGCTGACTTGCAGGATGTAAAGCTGGTTCCGTATCAGCTCATCTATGATCATGGCTGGCAGATCGATATGCGGGGTCTGGAGAAAAAACTTACTGAGCGATCGCGCGCTGTGTTGGTGGTCCATCCCAACAATCCGACTGGCTCTTACGTTCGGCCCAAGGAAATGCGGATGCTGAGCTGGCTGTGCGCGCGGCGCCGCATGGCGATTGTGTCGGATGAGGTATTTCTCGACTACTCACTGGATGGCGCGCCCAGCGCTAGTTTTGTCGCTAACGCCCGCGCGCTCACCTTTACCCTGAGCGGACTTTCGAAGCTGGCGGGCTTGCCGCAAATGAAGGTGGCATGGCTCGTCACCGGCGGTCCGGAAGTGCTGGCCGGGCAGGCGATGGCGCGCCTGGAAGTGATTGCCGACACGTTCCTATCCATGAACGCGCCGATCCAGCACGCTTTGCCCACTCTCCTGGCGCTAAGCGGCGCGTTCCAGCAGCAGTTGCGGGTTCGTCTGCGCGCCAACTTGAAGGAACTGGACAGCCAACTGGCGAAACAAACTCTGATTGAGCGTCTGCAAGTGGACGGCGGCTGGTATGTGCCTCTGCGCGTTCCGGCGACGCGCTCGGATGAGGATCTCGCTATTGAGCTTTTGGAAAAGCAGTCGGTGCTGGTGCATCCCGGGCACTTTTATGATTTTCCTGGCGACGGATATCTTGTCATCAGCCTGTTGCCCACACGCGAAGACTTCCGCAAGGGCGTGCAGCGCGTGTTAGCAAACTTGCAAGGCTAACCAGCTCCAAACAATGGGGGCACGGGCGTCGCCGCCCGTGCCTTCATCGAACTGGTTACCTCTGCAAATACGGATTCGATTCCCGCTCAGTGCCGATTGTTGTCAACGCGCCATGACCGGGCACCACCAGCGTTTCGTCCGGCAACTCCAGCAGCTTTCCCTTCAGTGACACGAGAATTTTCTCGAACGATCCTCCGGGCAAATCCGTTCGCCCAATGCTTCCGGCGAAAAGCGTATCCCCGGCAATGAGTTTTTTTTCAGCAGGGAAGTAGAGGCAGATGCTGCCCTCGGTATGTCCCGGCGTGTGCAGCACGGTGGCCACCAGCGAGCCGGCTTGCACCAAATCGCCGTCAGCCGGACTTCCATCAATCTGCACGGCGTCGGGCGGTGCCATGCCGAGCCACGTCGCCTGCACGTCCAGCATCTTCAGAAGCGCGTAGTCATTCTCGTTCAAAAGAATTGGCGCTCCGGTCAAAGCGCGCAGCTTCATGGCTCCGCCGACGTGGTCAATGTGGGCGTGGGTAATCACGATCTGTTTCACTTTGAGCGCGTGCTTTTCCAAGAGCGCAACGATTTGGGAGATATCGTCTCCCGGATCCACCACCATGGCCTCGTGAGTGGTCTCATCGCCGATGACCGAGCAATTGCAGCGCAGCGGGCCAACTGGAAGAATTTCGTGAATCATCAATGCCCTCGTGAACGGCTAAAGACTCTCGTGAACGGCCAAAACAAAAGAGCCTCGTGTTGGAGGCTCTTGGAAAGACTCTTGCTGGAAGCGAAACTATTTCGCAGGCGCGGCAGGCACCACCGGCAGTGGAGGCGCCGACGATACTGGAGCTTTATCGTTCTGGAAAATCGACTTCGGCCCCTGTCGCAAAGCCATGACGCCCAACGACAACGACGTGACCATGAACAAGATTGCCGACCAGGTGGTGGCCCGCGAAAGTGCCGTGGCGGCCCCGCGAGGACCGAATGCGGTCTGGCTGCCCTGTCCGCTAAATGCCGCCGCAATGTCGGAACCCTTGCCGCTCTGGAGCAGGACGACAATGATCAGAAACAGGCAAACCACAACGTGAACGAACATCGTGAAGTAATAAAGAGCTGTCATAAGCGCAAAATGCTTCTTTCTAGCCAAAAAATTTGGTGCGGAAGGGGGGATTTGAACCCCCACGCCTTGCGGCGCCACCACCTCAAGATGGTGTGTCTGCCAATTCCACCACTTCCGCAATTCTTAAATGACGTGTATTCAATAGCTTAGCTGAGTCGGTGTTTGAGGAACTTCACGGCTGCACAGCATCGGGTCGCCAACTGCGCTCTTTATGGTATCGTGTCCAGCGCCGGACTGCAATGCGACGCGGTCTCGCTTCGGCGAAGGTCCCGTTTGTGGCTGGTCGGGGGCCATTCCGGCTCGGTGCGGGTGCCGGCGCATTTATTAGGGTGTAGGAAAGTAGAAGCGATAGATAAGCGATAGATAATAGATGGATGATTGAGATCCGCTGCAACGCTCTTCTGTTTGATATGGATGGGGTACTGATCGATTCGACGCCAGCGGTGGCGCGCGTCTGGCACCAGTGGGCGTTGGAACATGGCTTCGATCCGGAGGAAGTGGTGGCCCGCGCCCACGGGCGGCCCAGCATGACGACGGTTCGCGAGTATCTTCCCCACGCCGACCACGGGGCGGAGAATCGCGAGGTCGAGCGACGCGAGATTGAAGATGTGGATGGCGTCGTGTTTCTGCCCGGCGCGCGAGAGCTGCTGGGCAGCCTGCCGCCGGGGCGTTGGACGATCGCTACGTCGTGTACGCGATCATTAGCCGAGGTTCGTCTGCGTGCCGCGGGACTCCCCATTCCCGAGCGCTTGGTGACGGCGAGCGACGTGGTGCATGGAAAGCCCGATCCCGAGCCGTTTGTGAAAGCGGCGGCGAGTCTCGGCTTTGCCGCTGCCGACTGCATCGTTGTGGAGGACGCCCCGGCGGGAATTCGGGCGGGCAAGGCGTCGGGCGCGCGAGTGATTGCGCTTCGGACGACCGCGCCAGAGGAGGAGCTCTACCGGGCAGGAGCGGACTGGGTGGTGCAAAATTGCCTGGATCTTGAGCTGGTGGGGGAGAGCGGGGAATTGACGTTGCGCGTGCAAGCGCGGCCGAATCGGTCGTCGTAGAAATTGCAACTGTGATATTAATGAATTAGTTATTATCTTTTAAGTAATAAAAAGCACCCATTGAATCGCTCCCAACCAGGGTCAATCCGGAACCCGGTTGCCAGGCGCTGGGTTGAGGAACTCGTCCGGATTGGGGGTGCACCTTTGGTGACTCCCGGGCTGCTCTTAGAATGCTAGACTCCTGCCTAGGAGTGACGTGAGCGCGCCCGAGAACCGGATGGCTAGAGCAGCCCAGAATCAAACCAAGTGGCTACTTGTCCACTGCGGCTCAGTGCTGCGGCTCGGCAACGTCGTTAGAGTTGTCGCTCTGTGCGTGGCGGCTTTGGTTGTCACTTCCGCGCCGGCTTCCGCCCAGATTTCTCCCGGTCCCCTTTCCAGGGCGCACCAATCTCTTAACGGCGCATTGCACTGCACCGACTGCCACAAAGTAGGCTCTGCGGCTACCTTAAAGTGCCTCGCGTGTCATACCGAAATTGCCGGACGCCTGGGCGCGGGCAAGGGTCTGCATGCCACATACAATCTGCCCAAAGGCGACGACAAAGCCTGTTCCAAGTGCCATTCCGAGCACAACGGCGAAGACTTCGCGCTCATTAAGTGGGATACCAAAACCTTCGATCACAAGCTGACCGGCTACGTTCTGGAAGGAAAACATCAAGGCGTAGCCTGTAACAAGTGCCACACGGCGGAGCACGTTGGTCCGGTGGCGCGCACCATGATCAAGATCAAGAACCTGGGCCGGACGTTTCTCGGTATTCCCCAGACGTGCACCACCTGCCACGAGGACAAGCACCAGGGCCGCTTAGGAGCCGATTGCCTGCAATGTCACAACTACACCGACTGGAAAAATGTCACTGTGGGCAAGTTCGATCATACTAAGACGCGCTATCCACTGACCGGGCAGCACGCCCAGGTGAAGTGCGAAAAGTGCCACACGGCTGGCGCTGACGGCAAGCCGCGTTATACCGGGTTCCCGTTTGGCAAGTGCGCGGATTGCCACGCGGACTTCCACCACGGCAGTTTCCCGCAGGGCTGCGAAGCCTGCCATAACACGGGGGGTTGGAAGAAAGTGTCGATTGCTGGCGTCGATCGCAACTTCGACCACTCGAAGACGAAATACCCGCTACTGGGCAAACATGTCTCCGTCGACTGCGCCGCATGCCACAAAGGCGGCGACTTCAAGAAGGAAATTCCTTTCGCCAAGTGTACTGATTGCCACCTGCCCGACCCGCACAGTGGGCAGTTCACCAGGCGCCCGCTGGGCATTGAATGCTCTTCCTGCCACACGGTGGACGGGTTTAAGCCCTCGACGTTCAAAGCCAAAGACCACGACACCAGCGACTATCCGCTGAAGGGCAAGCACTTCACGGTCGAATGCGCCAAGTGCCACATCGATAAAGGGAAAGAGACGCAGTACAAGATTAAGTTCGCCAAGTGTACGGACTGCCACGAGGACGGGCACGACGGGCAGTTCGCCGCGGCCCCGAATCTGAACCAGTGCGAAAACTGCCATACGGTTGATGGTTTCAAGCCGTCTACTTTTACGCTCAAGCGCCACAAAGATACGCGCTTTGTTCTAACCGGGGGCCACGTGGCCATCCCCTGCGCCGACTGCCACAAGGAGCCGGAGCATCCCGAGGTCAAGCCCAAGCCGGTTGTGGCCTATCACTGGAAAGATCTGGACTGCGAAACCTGCCATGAAGATGTGCATAAGGGGCAGTTTGCAAAACGCATGAAAGAGCTGCGCGCGGACGGTACTCCGGCGGGTTGCGAAGCCTGCCACTCCACCAAGAAGTGGAGCGATGTGCAGCGCTTCGACCATGCGAAAACCGACTTCCCGCTGACCGGCGCGCATAAAGCGACGGCGTGCATTGACTGCCACAAGCCTCCGGACATGGAAACCAAGCTAGTCAAGGCCGACTTTACCGCCGCTCCGCGCAAGTGCGAAGGCTGCCACGACGATGCCCACGGCAAACAGTTTGAAAAAGAGGGAGTAACTTCCTGCGTTGATTGTCATAACACGGCTAAGTGGAAGCCCGCAGATTTCGACCACGATAAGCGGACGAAGTTCGCGCTCCAAGGCTTGCACCAGAATGTGAAATGCGAAGGGTGCCACAAAGATAATCGTGACGTGGATGGCAAGAACGTCCTCTTCTATCAGCACACTCCCAGAGAGTGCGAAGGCTGCCACGCGCCTGGAACGCTTCCGCCAAACAAGCCGTCCTGAGCGGGTTTGGGAGGTTGGGTGTGCAAAGTTTTGCACACTTTCCAGGTAATTAACTCCACCCAGGCTTGAAGAAGTTACTCGATTCGGAAGTACATCATTTCCACAGCCGAACCCGGGGAGTCATCAGAGTCCTAGGAACGATGTACTAACGTAACTTTTCCTACATTATTCCGAAAGATAGTCTACGTGGACGACGGATTGCAGGGTTATAATTCCTCGTCTATTCGGTTGTATACGTTGGATAGCCGAGTCCACGCAGACTACGAATGGTGATAATGAGACGACTCGCCGGGCTGAGCATCACCCTATTGCTATTGGTCGCCTCGTTTTCGGGCGGACAAAAGCCAGGCATTGCCACGTCGCAAAGTCCTCACGGCAACCTGAACATTCCCTGCCAGAACTGCCACACGGCGCAGGGATGGAAGCCGATTCGAGCTGTTCCGGAATTTGATCACAACACCACAAGCTATCCGCTGCGCGGCATGCACATCGCCGTGGCCTGCGTCTCCTGCCACGTAAAGCCGGTGTTTTCCAATGTTGGAAAGAAGTGCCAGGACTGCCATGCCGATATTCACAAGCGCACGCTGGGGGCGAATTGCGAGCAGTGCCACTCGGTCCGCGGCTGGAACGTGGCTATCAAAGATATTCAAGCTCACAACAACCGCTTCCCGCTGACCGGCGCGCACGCCGCGGTGGATTGCGATGCCTGCCACAAGAACGCGGGCAACAGCAAGTTCCAGACCATGTCCACGAACTGCCTGTCGTGCCACATGAAGGACTTCAAGGGCACGACGAACCCGAATCACGTCGCCGGTGGAGTGGCGTTCCAGGCACCTTGCGAAAGTTGCCACTCAACGGATAATTGGCAGGGCGCAAAGTTTGATCACTCCGCAACAGGCTTCCTGCTGACGGGCGGACACGCCGTACCGCCAGCGACCTGCGAAGGATGCCACGTCAATAACAATTACAATCTGGGACCGACGGCATGCGTCGGCTGTCATATGCCGCAGTTTACCGGGGCGAAGAATCCAGATCACGTCGCCGGACACTTCGCGCAGACGTGCGAAACCTGCCACACGACGGTTGCCTGGCAGCCGGCCACCTTTGACCATTCCAAGACCGCATTTCCTTTGACCGGGGCGCATACTTCAACTCCTTGCGCCAGTTGCCACGTCAATAACAATTACCAAATCACAGTGACGACCTGCGTTTCCTGTCACTTGGACAAGTACAAAGCCGCCAAGGCGCCCGACCACGTGGCTGGAGGGATCCCGCAGACTTGCGAGCTCTGCCACAACACGGGAGCCTGGCAGCCAGCCAAGTTTGATCACGCGACGACGGGTTGGGCGCTGACTGGGGCCCATACTTCGACGGCATGTGCCTCTTGCCACGTCAACAACAACTACAACATCACGGTGACGACTTGCGTTTCTTGTCACTTGGACAAATACAAGGCCGCCAAGGCGCCCGACCATGTGGCTGGCGGGATTTCGCAGACTTGCGAACTCTGCCATAACACGGGAGCATGGCAGCCAGCCAAGTTTGATCACGCGACGACGGGTTGGGCGCTGACTGGGGCCCATGCTTCGACGGCATGTGCCTCGTGCCACGTCAACAACAACTACAACATCACGGTGACGACTTGCGTTTCGTGTCATCTGGACAAATACCAGGCAGCGAAAGCTCCCGACCACGTTGCTGGAGGGTTCCCGCAGAACTGCGAACTCTGCCACAACACCGGAGCCTGGCAGCCAGCGACCTTCGATCACGCGACCACGGGCTTTCCGTTGACGGGTGCGCATACAACCACGACCTGCGCCCTGTGCCACACGAACAATAACTACAACATCACCGTAACGACGTGCGTGTCGTGCCATCTGGATAAATTCCAGAGCGCGAAGAATCCGGATCACGTGGCGGGTGGCTTTGCCCAAACGTGTGAAATCTGCCACAACACTACTGCGTGGCAGCCAGCTTCCTTTGACCACTCGAAGTCCGCATTCCCGCTCACAGGAGCGCATGCAGCGACCGCGTGTGCTCTGTGCCACGTTAATAACAACTACCAGATCACGGTGATCACCTGCGTTTCCTGCCATCTCGACAAATACCAGGCCGCCAAAGCCCCGGATCACGTGGCGGGCGGGTACCCACAGACTTGCGAAGCTTGCCACAACACCACTGCTTGGCAGCCAGCGAGCTTTGACCACGCGACTACGGGCTGGCCGTTGACTGGGGCCCATACAGCGACCCCTTGCGGATCCTGCCATACGAATAACAACTACAACCTCACGGTGACGACGTGCGTTTCGTGCCATCTGGACAAGTACCAGAGCGCGAAAGCTCCGGATCACGTGGCATCGAAGTTCTCGCAGACTTGCGAAAGCTGCCACAACACAACCGCTTGGCAACCAGCGTTATTTGACCACGCGACTACGGGCTGGCCTCTGACTGGCGCGCATACGGCGACTCCGTGCGCATCTTGCCATACGAACAACAATTACAACCTTTCGGTAACGACGTGCGTTTCCTGCCATCTGGATAAATATCAGACGGCGAAGGCCCCGGATCACGTGGCCGGCGGGATCCCAACGACGTGCGAGCTTTGCCACAACACGTCCGCGTGGCAGCCCGCCAAGTTTGACCACGCGACCACGGGTTGGCCGCTCACCGGGTTCCACCAAACCACGGCCTGCGCGCTTTGCCACGTCAACAACAACTACAACATTACGGTGACGACGTGCGTTTCCTGTCACCTGCCGAATTATCAGGGCGCAAAAGCTCCGGACCACGTGGCTGGAGGGTTCCCGCAAACCTGCGAGCTTTGCCACAATACGACGGCCTGGCAGCCAGCAACGTTTGACCACGCAACGACAGGCTGGCCGCTTACCGGATTCCACCTGACCACGTCCTGTGCCCTTTGCCATACGAACAATAACTACAACATCACGGTTACGACTTGCGTTTCCTGCCATCTGGCGAACTACCAGGGTGCCAAGGCTCCAGACCACGTGGCTGGCGCATTCCCGCAGACATGTGAGCTTTGTCACAATACGACGGCATGGCAGCCGGCCAAGTTCGACCATGCAACCACCGGTTGGCCTCTGACTGGTACGCACGTGACGACCGCGTGCGCTCTATGCCACGTCAACAATAACTACAACATCACGGTTACGGCTTGCGTTTCCTGCCACTTGGCTGCTTATCAAACGGCCAAGACGCCCGTGGATCATACGGGCTTTCCGCAGACGTGTGAACAGTGCCATGACACCACAGTGTGGACGAATGGAAAGTTTGACCACGCTGCGACAGGATGGCCGCTGATTGGCACGCATCTAACCACACCGTGCGCTTCTTGCCACAAGAACAACAACTACAACATCACGGTCACCACCTGTATTTCGTGCCACCAGACGGACTTTAATGGGGCGACGTCCCCGGTTCCGCACACGGGCTTCCCGACGACCTGTGAGCTGTGCCACGATACGATTCACTGGACGGATGCGACGTTCAATCACAACAACACGCCGTTCCCGTTGACCGGATTCCACGCGACGACTCCTTGCGCTTCCTGCCACGTGAACAACAACTACACCACGTTGCCGCTGACCTGCATCGGCTGCCACTTGACGACCTATAACAACACGACGAATCCGGGACATGCGGCGCAGCCGACATTCTTTCCTTCGGCGCAGTGTTCGACCTGCCATAACACGACGGCATGGCTGCCCGCGGTCTTCAATCACACGCAGTACACACGGTTCTCGACTGGCCACGGCAACGCGAACGGCGTGTGCGCAACGTGCCATACGAACTCGAACGACTACTCGATCTTCCAGTGCACGCGCTGCCATGGCGGAGACAATCCGAATAACTTCAACCACCCGCAGGTGAACGGATACGTTTACAACAGCGTGAATTGTTATCAGTGCCACTCGGGCGGATAGCGATCGCCAGGAGTCAGCAGGTCGGGCCGAGTCGTAGGTTGAACTGGGAATTACGAACCTTGGGAGTACCAACCGACGGACGATGAACTACTGTGTCATGGGTCACGGGGTACTGGCGACCGATGTGCAAGTGGTAAGGTAAGCGGCCACGCGGAAAAAGGGCGGAGCGCTAGCGAGTGCTGAGAAACCATGACGGCAGTGAGCAAACATCTCGTAACCCTAATGCTCTTAGTGTCTTACGTGGCTTCCTGTGCTTTTGCGCAGGTCGCGGCGGGGCCTGCGAGCGTGCGCAAAGTGGCAGTGACGCACGAGGGAACGGACCTGCGGGTGGAAATTTTACTCACTTCGCCGGTGCAGCCATCGATTGAGACAGCGGTTAATCCGGACCGCATTCTTCTGGATTTTCCGGGTACGGTGAGCGGGGAAACTCCTAAAGTTGAGGTCAATACGAACGGCGTGCGGCGGGTTCGCACCGGCCAGCACAGCGCCGCGCCTCCGGTCACCCGCATTGTTCTCGATTTAGATCAAGCCCATCCCTACACCATGAAAGTGGAAGGCAATCGGATCATCGTGATGGTGGCTCCGGTGGAGAATGCCAGCAAGATTCCGCACACGGGCGGTGCTCCGGCTCCGGCCATGTCGGGTGGTTTGACGGGCTTGTTCCGGAAAAAGCCGCCGACGGCGCCGCCGATGACGGCGGACCGGGTGCCGGCGAATCCAGTTCCTCCGCCCGCTTTGCCGCCTTTTACGGCTAGTCCGGCCGGTTCCTCGGCCCCTGTTGTGGTGGCAACCGGCACGGTGTCGGTACCTTCCGCCAAGAGTACGACGCAGCCGCAGTCTGGCACATTGCCGACGTTTTCGACCACGGTTGTGCCTGGAGGAGTCGGGCACCCTGGTGGTGAAGTGGCGGTTTCTGGATTTCCGGCGGCGACGGCTGGGACTCCGACCACCAATCAGGGGGAAGTTGGAGATACGACTTTTGATGCCAAGGGTGTGGGCGATGCCGCGGCGGCGCCGGATGCCAAAGCTGCGGAAGAGAAAGTAGCGGCTGACAGGCTGGCGGCTGACAGGCTGGCGGCTGACAAATTAGCTGAGGCCAAAGCTGCAGAAGAGAAAGTAGCGGCTGACAAGCTGGAGGCTGACAAATTAGCCGAGGCCAAAGCTGCAGAAAAGAAAGCTGCAGCTGACAAAGTTGAGGCTGACAAGTTAGCCGAAGCCAAAGCCGCGGAGCTGAGAGTGGCGGACGAAAAGGCTGTGCAGGACAAGGCCGCGCAGGACAAGGCCGCGCAAGACAAGGCCGCGCAGGACAAGGCCGCGCAAGACAAGGTCGCGCAAGACAAGGTCGCGCAAGATCAAGAGAAGGCTGCTGCCGACGCGAAGTTGGCCGAGGCCACCGCCGCGGAACAGAAAGCGGCTGCGTTAAAAGCTGAGTCTGACGCGCTGGCGGCGCTACAAAAAGGGGCGGAAGACAAGGTCGCTGAAGTAAAAGCAGCGGAAGTAAAAGCAGCGGAAGACAAGACCGCCGTTTCG
>JAYWAL010000099.1:0-11713 GCA_043782485.1 Acidobacteriaceae bacterium
CGATGTCTTCCGCCTTCCGCCCCGCCTCCAACTGCTTCAACGCCCCAATCATCTGCGCTTCCGTGTGCTGACTTTTCGACATAACCTCTTCCCCTTTCCACAGTGCGAAATCATACTCGCTCCTGTGCGGTTTCAGGGGTTCACGTCAAAGAGCAAAACGGCAAGCGCCGCGCCTCACATCTGCACAGCCCTAGCGATGGGATCAGCAACTAAAGAAAAAACTCCTGGCCTTAATCTCCGGTTTGAACTTCTTCGATTTTCTTGAGCTTACTATTCCAGTAGAGCACCACTTCAGCTGCCAGACCTGAGCTTGCGGAGCAACGCTAGGATCACGAGGCTGACTAGATACCACCAAATCGTTCCAATAATTACGAAGAACAAAAATGGGGGCACGTCGAATCGCATCGAAAGTCCTACCTCCGCGATTGAAACAGGAAAGTCCACCAAGCCTAGGTACTTCCATCCAGATTCTGGATTTGCAAGAACAGTTACCACGCAGGCGCACACATGCAGAAACGGCAACAAATAAACCCCGCGAAACCAATTCACAATAGCCATATTGACCTAATCCTCACGCCGATGAAGCCGTGCGCCTCGTGGCCCGCAAAGATCTTCATTTTGAATTCTTGTCCTTGCAGCCACATTCTTCATTACTACCTGCGTTTGGATCCTTATTGAACCACGATATTCCATCCCTGGACAAACCCGGGGACAGACGGGACGTTCCCCGGGACAAACCCGGGGACAGACGGGACGTTCCCCAGTTTTTCCACCGCAAGAGTTCTCTTTCTGGAAATACCTCAAATTGAGAGGCTGGTGGCCCACACAAGCCGGGGTGGCCCATTCAAGCCTTCTTTTGGCTTGAGTGGGGCATTTCAATCGCCGCCATTCCCACTCCACCGTCCCCACCCGCAGGGCGGATCCCCAAAGTGCGGCCCACCTCACTTGCAGATCGCTTCTAGCTCCTTATAAGGCTTCGGAGTAACCTCAGGAAACGCGGTCTTCTTCGCCACCATCATCTGATCCACCAACGATCCGCCATCCTTCAACCCCACATCCGGATCCCCCCCATACACCGCATCGCTCTCCGCTTCCTCGAGCGTCACCACCCGCAATCCCTTGCTCTTCAGCAAGTCGAAAACCTCCGGCAAAATCGTGCTGCTATAAGCCCCCAAATGCAGCAAAAGCACATGGTTGATGTCATGCCCATAAACCAACTTCGCCAGCTCCCGGTCATAGTCAATGTATGTCGATGCCGTGCTCAAATAGCTGCCGTGCAAATACTCCATCGCCTTGGCATCTTTCTTGTCCACGCACCGGGCATACGCCGTGTTCCATAAATAATCTTCCCAGTCCATCGTGACCTCAGCAATCCTGTAGCCGCGTTTCGCCAAGATTTCCCGCACCGCCCGCCGCTTCTCCACCGTATCGCCTTCATTCAAATACGGATACCGAAACCAATGCCAATCGCCATGCGCCAGCAACTCCAGCGCGGGCTCGTTCTGCTCAAGATTCCGCTCAAACGGCTCCACCGCATTCTCAGACAGATTCATGTGCGTATACGTATGATTCCCCACCGGCTCGGCCGCAGCCCAAACCTTCAACCCCTCGGCCGCATCGGCATTCCCCTCCAGCTTCCCCGCATTGATAAACCCATACACCGCCGGCAAATGCCGCTTCCGAAACAGCTTCACCACATCCCCTGCAATCCCCACCCGCGAAACCCCCACCGGCAATTCCCCATTCAAAGGCAAATCATCCAGCGTAATCGCAACCTTCTGCCCCCACCCCACCCCACCCAAAACCAAAACCAAAATCCACCGCATCATCATCATTCCTCCAAAAAAAAGACGCCCGCAAGCGGACGCCTCCTTAAAACCAGCCTTAAAACCAGCCTTAAAACCAGAGAAAATGGTGCCATCGGAGGGACTCGAACCCCCACACCCTTGCGAGTACGTGGACCTGAACCACGCGCGTCTGCCAATTCCGCCACGATGGCACAAACCTTTATTGTAGCAGGGTGGCGGACATGGTGATTTTGGCGTTGAGGACTTTGCTGATGGGGCAGCCGGTTTCGGCGGCTTGGGCGGCTTTGAGGAAGGCGGCCTGGTCGGCATTTGGAACGCGGGCTTTGACGTCGAGGTGGGCGGAGGTGATGGTGAAGCCGCTGTCCAGTTTCTCGAGGGTGATGGTGCTGGTGGTTTCAATGCTCTCGGCGGTGAGTTGGGCTGCGCCGAGCTGGCCGCTGAGGGCCATGGAGAAGCAGGCGGCGTGGGCCGCGCCGATGAGTTCTTCGGGGTTGGTGCCGGGTGCGCTATCGAAGCGTTGGGCGAAGTTGTAGGGTGTATTGGAGAGAATTCCGCTGGCGGTGGAGACGGTGCCTTTGCCGTCTTTGAGTCCGCCCTTCCAGACTGCGCTACCTTTGCGTTCCATGATTGCTCCTTGAGATCGGCTGTCAGCCATCAGCCGTCAGCTGTCGGTTATTAGTTTTCGGGTTTCCTGCGGTTGCTGTCGGCCTATTTCGATTGTATGCCAGGGTGGGTGCATCTGGGCGCTGATAGCTGATATGTCTGGAAGCTGATCTAAGCGGCGGACTGGTGGGTTGCGGCGGCTGGCTGGTTGCTGCTCCAGCAGGTGGCCAGGATGCGCCAGGCTCCCATGCGACGCCAGGTGGTGAGGTACTTGCCTTCGTCGGTGGTGTGGGTGCCTTCGGCGGTGTGGATGGTGAGGCGGTAGCGGCCGAGTTCCATGGCCATATCGCCCGAGTTTTCCACACGGGTGGTTTCTAGGCGCAGGTCCTGGTAACCGGCCTCGGCCATTTGCTGGAGGCTACGTTCGATGAGTTTGGTGGTCTGGACGGGGAGGCGGTTGGCGCACATGAAGACGCCATCGGCGGCGAACAGAATGGCCGACTGGTCGTAGTTGCCAGTATTGAAGGCCAAGCACAAATCCTGCGTCTGATTGCGCAGCGTGGTTTCAATATCCATGGCACCGCCTGGGTTGGAGAACGGGGCCGAGTACAGCCGGGACGACATGAGTAAGACTCCTCCTGGGGGGAAGGGCAAAGCGTGGGGAACGTCGACTGGGGCGATGCAAAAGTTCCGGGCTTCGGCGTTTCCCGAATTTCCGAATTATAGCCCATAAGTGGTATGGACGTTGGGGGCTATTTTGTTGGCAGCGCTGGTGAGGCTGAAATACCGTCGATGCTTCGATGGAAACCGAGGAAACCGAAAAAATCTTTCGCATCGCACCATCGAATCTCCCAAAGTCAGTATTTTTCATTAGGGTTTATAGATCAATGGCAGGAACTCCTTCTTTAAGCGCTTCTCATCCCAGTGGATGAGTCAAATCATTGCAGCAAGGAAGTGCATCGCCACTCAAAAACTGGTTTTGTTCTAACGCGGGGCTTTGGTGCGCACGGGCGGGGACGCCCGTGCCTCCATTGTGCTGATTGTGGCCCATCGCGATTTACTTGGTTGCCCCGTTTTATCTGCGGCTCTGGGCGTCCAACGACCATTTTTGAGTCGACTCTAGTGCCGTGGCCCGGTGATTGTAGTTCTATGTCTGTCGGGGAAGTCCCGGCCGCTTCGACTTCGCTCAGGGCAGGCTCTGTCGCTGAGGAACGCGACAAGGACGGGGCACCCGGAGTTCTCTATTTATATATTTATTTATTGTTCGTAGGCGCCGATATCGATGTTGGTGCCTTGGACGCGGGCGTTGCCGGCGAAGTCGGTTGTGCCTTCTGCCGTTGTGCCCAGGTTGATGCCTGTATTGACCGCTGGTGAGGCTGCGGCTACGTGGAAGTTGGGCGTGGTCAGGTTGAGGTACTGCGGGTTTACGAAGAGTGAGTGCGCGTCTTTGCCGGAAGCGGTTTGGTAGGCGGCGAACCCGGTGCGGGCTGTGGCGTTCCAGGTCCAGGAACTGGCGGCTGCGCCTCCGTTGGAGTAGTAGACGTTGTAGTCGGCATCGACGGGGTTGGCGGAAGAGCTGGTGTAGCTGTAGATGAACAGGTTCTGCGCGCCCGCGTAGACGATATTATTTTTGAAAACGTTGTTGGTGGCGAAGTACTGGATTTGGAACTCGCCTTCCCCGGTATTTTTGGTGTCGTTGTTGTAGAAGGAATTGTTGACGAAGGTGCAGTTGTCGGTGCCTCCGCGTTTGTTGTCGTAGCCGCCGATGGTGAGGCCGGAGGCGTTGTTGTTGTAGACCAGATTGCTGCGCACGGTGACGAAGCTGCTGAGCTTGCCGGGCCACTCGCTGGCGATTTCGATGGCGAAGTCGGTGTTGTGGATGATGTTGCGTTCGATGGTGACGCGGGTACAGCCATCGCAGTAGATGCCGTCGGCGGCGTAGGCATTGCCGTAGGCCGGATTGCCGAAGGATGAGATGTTGTAGAGCGTGTTGCCGCTGATGTTGCCATCGCGGGCTTGATCGGTGGCGGTGTTGGAAGAAACTTTCTCGAAGCCGATGGCATCGATGCCGATGTTGTTGTTGTCGTGGATGACGTTGTTGGTGATGGCCCAGAACTGCACGTTGCCATCGACGGTGAGCGTTTCGCTACAGCCGAGGGTGAGGTGGTCGAGCTGGTTGCCATCGATGATGAGGTTGGAGATGGCGGTGGTGGCGTTGTTGCCGTAGGCGGCGAGGCCCAGAGCGTTGGCGTTGCAGCCGGAGGCGCTGTTCTTGATATCGTGAATGCGGTTGTTGCGGATTTGGATATTGTCATCGGCGCCGGTGATCCAGATGCCGACGGGAACGTTAGCGGTGCTGGTGGTGGAGTAGTTGCGGATTTCGAGGCCGATGATCTTGATGTAGTTGTGATCGATGATGTTGAGGAGGCCGGTTTCGCCGGTGACGGTGAGGCCGGTGCCATCGAGGACGGCGACTTCTCCGGGATAGTTTTGGAAGGTGATGAAGCCAGCGGCGGCTGAGCCGGAGACGTTGATGGTAACGGATTCGGTGTAGGTTCCGGCGCGGAGGTTGATGGTGTCGCCGGGATGCGCGACGTTGGCGGCGTGCTGGAACGTGCGCCAGGGCGCGGAGATGGTTCCGGCGTTGGCATCATTGCCGGTGGGAGAAACGTAGAAGGCTGGAGAGCTGCTGGCGGTGGTGACGGTGACCGTGGCGGTTGCGGATTTGCTGGTATCAGCCTGGGAAATGGCGGTGACGGAAACGGTGGCAGGGCTGGGAACGACTGAGGGAGCGGCGTAGAGTCCGGCGGCGGTTACTGTTCCGGTGGTGGAAGAACCTCCGGTGACGCCGTTGACCTGCCAGGTGACGGCGGTGTTGCTGGAGCCGGTGACGGTGGCGGTGAATTGCTGTGTGAATGTGGTTTGGACGGTGGCGGCGGTGGGAGAGACCGCGACGCTGACGGCTGCCGGGGCGGTGACGGTGACGGTGGCTGTGGCGGACTTGGTGGTGTCGGCCTGGGAAATGGCTTTGACGGTTACGGCGGCGGGGCTGGGGACGGTGGCTGGCGCGGTGAAGAGGCCGGCCGCGGAGATGGTTCCGGTGGTGGAACTTCCTCCGGCGACGCCGTTGACCTGCCAGTTGACCGCCGTATTGCTGGAGCCGGTGACGGTGGCGGTGAATTGCTGCGTTGCGCCGGTTTGGACGGACACGGCTGTGGGGCTGAGGGATACGGCTACGGCGGCCGGGCCGCTGGTGACGACGAGCGCTTCGTAGTCGATATCGCAATTATCGGCGTGGTTGTTGGAGACGAGCTGCACGCGCATTTGGCCGTCGCTGGCGCGGACGAAGTTGGCGAGGGTTCCGGTGGCATTGAAGGTGAGAATGGTCCAGGCTCCCCAGCTGGGGGCGGCGGCGTTGTTGCCGACGGTTACATAAGAGGCGGTGTTCCAATTGTAGAGCTGCCAGGTCCAGGTCTGCGTGGCAGCGGCGGGTCCCTGGTAGTTGGCTTTGAGCTGAATGGCGGTGACGGCGCTGGGCGCGATGGTGGTGGGGAGGGTGAAGACCTGGTATCCGGCATAGTTGGCGGTGGCCGTGGTTTGGAACTCGACATACTTGGCCCAGGTGTTGGTGGTGCCGGATTCATCGAGGAGATCAATGGAGCTGGCGACGGGCTGCCCGCCGGTGGTGCCGCTGGTGGTGGCGTAGGACGAAGGTAGGAGTGTGGAGGTGGTTTGCGGGAAAGCGGACTGGCAGGCCACGAGTGTGAGGAGGAAGGCGGCGCAGGTGAGGGCGGAAGGGCGGGGAGCGGGCATGGTTGAGTCTCCTTTGGGGGTGATCGAATACTTACGGGTTACGTATGTATTGCTTATGGTTACTTTCGTTTTGCTTCTTATGAGCAAGGACTTTAGTCCGGGCGTTGGCGGCTGTCAAGAAGATTTTTTATTTGTTAGGGACGGTAGCTTTGGTCTGTAAATTCCTCGAGTGAGAGTTGTGGGTCGTCGTGGTCATACGCTGCGTGGACGGGTGGGGGCCATGGCCAGGTAGATTTTTGCGGGTAGGTGAGTGGGGCCAGGATCGAGAGCAGTGGGTGCCAGTATCGACGCACAGGTCGGGACGAGGCGTAGACTAAGGCTGTTCACGGAGACGTCCATGCCCAGCAGCGATCCGCCAGCCAACCCTGAGTCCAAGGCGCCCAGCGCGGCGCAGGCGTTGGAACATGTTACCGAAGCTCACCAGCAGTTGACGTCTTTGCGGGAGAGGCTGGGTATTTTGAACCGGCATCCTGAGTTGGAACAGGCGCTGAACAAGCTCGAATTGGCGTTGAGCGCGTTGAGCGTGAGTACCGGTGGGATGTGGTAGAGCTGTTGGCTGCTCCCGCAGGAGGGCCCTTCGGCAGCAGCCCCTTACGCCTGGGGCTGAAGCCCCTCAGTTTTTGAGGCTGTGTCACCGGGCTGAAGCCCGGTGCTAGCGTGTCTGGCATTGGCAAGGAGTTCTCAGGCACTGATACGAATCTTGCTTTCACCGCGGGCTGCCAGGTTCGCGTTGTCCCTTGATGGAGGCTTCCGCTTGGCCTAGTTGGGAGGTGCCAGGCGGGGGACCTCGATGCCGAAGCCCAGGATTGAAACGGCTTTGTCGAGGAGCGAATCGGCGACATAGCCGAATAGGGCAATGGTTTCACGGTTGAAAGGCAGTGGGTGGGTGAGCGTGCCGCCGGTGATGGTGGTCAGGGCTTTGGTGAAGGCTTCGGGGGTATCGAGCCAGAAGCCGAAGGCGATGGCGCAGAGGAACAGGCGAACCAGGGCGATGGGCCAAGTGATGACGAGCCATTCGCGGATGGTCTTGAGGCCGTTGGATTGGCTTTTGACGCTGGCTTTGGCTTGCAGAAGAAAGTGCATGGCGAAGCCGAGCAGGAACAGCGCCCAGCTGGCGGAGTGAGTCATGGTGTCACCTCTTGTGTCAGCTATCAGCTATCAGCTGTCAGCTTTCAGTTGTTTGATTTTTAGAGTTAGGTGTTGGATTGTTTTGGATTCTGCGTGTTTGGGACTTTGGCTTAGGAGATGGAGGGCGTTTTTGTAGGGGAGCCATTGGTTGTGTTTTGTGCTGAAGTGGTGGATTTGGAGATAGCGGCGGGTATAGCGGCCGCGGCGGATGGCGGCGAAGGGGAAGATATACCAGACGCGCGCGGAGACCAGGAAGACGGCGACGAAGTCGATTTGGCGATGGGTATAGGGCTTGCTGTTGGGGCCGATGAGTTCGACGCGGAAGGAGGCGGAGCCTTTGCGCGGACGGGTGGTGGACTTGACCTGGATTTTGAGGATGTGGCCGGAGCGGTTCTCGACGGCGACATCGTAGGGGGCGGAGTCGCCGTAGGGATCGAGGATCTGGAGGCCGGCGGCGGCAGCGATGGCGCGGAAGAAAAGTTGCGCCATTTCGCCCTGGCGCTTGAAGTTGTTGCGGCGTTGCTTGGGCATGGTGTTCTCGATTCTGGCGTCGTTTCGGGACGCAAAAAGGGCCGGGAGGCGGGGAAACCGCGTCACGGCCCTAAGGAGATTGCTAGAACTTTACCTTCTATATTCAGAATATCATGTCAAGAGGGGTGGATTATACTTTTTCTTTGGACTTTTTTCTTTTTGGAATGAATGACTTACGGGGAAAAGGGTGGTTAGGGGGGCTTGACAAGGTTTTTGGGGTGGGAGGGCGAAGTGCAAAGTGTTGCACATTTTGGGAAAGAATGTTCCATTTTTCAGATTTTACGGGGAGCGGAGAGCAGACGAACGGGGAGCAGGAGGAGGGCCAAGACGCCGTCGACGGCGATGCCGAGGATGCGGAAGGGGATCAGCAGGAGCCAGAGAATGGGGTAGAGGACCAGCGCCAGCAGGGCCAGGGGCCAACAGAAGAAGAAAAGTATGCACCAGAGGAGGAAGGTTCGCATGGTTTTAGATACGGAGGGTGGAAGGGGAAAGTTCCCTGGGGGGGCCTAAGGCGGCTGTGCTGAAAAAGTCATCCTTCCTAGATCAACCCGTTCCTAGATCAACCCGTTAGCGCGGGGGCTGAAGCCCGGTGCTACCGAGTCTGGCATTGGCAAGGAGTTCTAAAGCAGTCTGTCCAGTGCTGCGACGGCCATGAGGTGGGTTTTGAAGAAGGCTTGCATGCGGGCGTCGGCTTCGGCGCGGATTCGGCTGGTAAAGTGGTGGGTTTCGTTGGGGAAGATTTCGATTTCGTGGGGGACGTTGCGGTCCTGGAGGAGTTTTTGCAGGCTGTAGGCTTCCGCTACTGGAACGACAGGGTCGGCATCACCGTGGAGGATTAGGGTGGGTGGGAGTTGGCGGAGGAAGGGGCGGATTTCCTTGGGGAGGCCGCCGAAGTATTCGGCGACGGCCTTGATGCGCTTGTCGATGCCGCCGAGGGAGAGGGCGAGGTAAGCGCCGAGAGAAAAGCCGAGAGCGCCGATTTTTTGGGGGTCGACGGTGGGCTGCTGGGCGATGAGGCTGACGGCGTCCCAGAGGGTTTTCATCCAGAGAGGGAAGTTGAGGAACATTTCGGGCATTTGCGCTTCAGTGGTGCCGGTGCGGTCGAAATAGTGGGGGATGTAGACGGCGAAGCCGAGATGGGCGAGAGGGCGGGCGGTTTCGGCCAGGGTATCGTGGCCGCCGCCGGAGCCGTGGAGGGCGAGAATGGCAGGGTGAGGTTTTGTTTCAGGAAGGAAACAATCGAGGGCGATGGTTTTGCCGCCGCTGAGGAAGGAGAGTTGGAGTTCGGTGGGCATACGGTTTGAGTTTCGTGATTCCAGTAGTTCGGGGCTGAAGCCCCTGTTTCTATTGGGTCTTAACGGCACGGCTAAAGCCGTGCCGTTTCAAAAAACAGTAGTTCGTAAACGGAGTGAGAAGCAAGTTCTGATTAACTAAACTTGAGCGGGTGGTCGACGAGATCCTTGAGGGATGCGAGGTAGGGGGAGCGGGCTACGCCGCGTTCGGTGATGATGGCGGTGACGTACTTGTTGGGGGTGACGTCGAAGGCGGGGTTGCCGATGCCCGCGCCATCGGGAGTGATTTGGTGGCCGGAGAAGTGGGTCATTTCGCGGGCGTTGCGCTGCTCGATGGGGATGCCGTTGCCGTCGGGGGTGTTGAGGTCGATGGTGGAGAAGGGGGCGGCAACGTAGAAAGGAACATTATTTTCCTTGGCTAGAACAGCCACCTGATAGGTGCCAATTTTGTTGGCGGTGTCGCCATTGGCGGCGATGCGGTCGGCACCGACGACGACGGCTCCGATTTTGCCGGCGCGCATGAGGCTGCCTGCGGCGTTATCGGGGATGACGGTGGTGGGGATGCCATCTTTGAGGAGTTCCCAGGCGGTGAGGCGCGCGCCCTGGAGAAAGGGGCGAGTTTCGTCGGCGAAGACTTCGATTTTTTTGCCGCTTTCGACGGCTGCGCGGATGACGCCAAGGGCTGTTCCATATCCGGCGGTGGCTAAGGCTCCGGCGTTGCAGTGGGTGAGGACATTGCCGGTGGAGGGGAGGAGGACAGCGCCGTGGCGACCCATGGCCTGGTTGGAGGCGATGTCTTCGACGTGCATTTTTTGCGCTTCTTCAATCAAAGAGGCTTTGATTTCTGGGATGGGAAGGTGGGCGAGTTCGTTGAAGCGGCGGTTCATGCGGTCAATGGCCCAGAAAAGGTTGACGGCGGTGGGGCGGGTGGCGGCTAGGACCTGGGAGATGGTGGCGAGATCGGCGCGGAGGGTGGGGAGATTTTTCGCTTCGGATTTCTGGACGCCGATGGCGACGCCCATGGCGGCGGCAACGCCGATGGCGGGAGCGCCGCGGACGACCATGGTGGTGATGATGTCAGCGACCTGTTGGTAGGTGGTGGCGGTGATGTAGGTTTCTACGGTGGGGAGTTTGGTTTGGTCAATGAAGCGGATGCCGGATTCAGTCCATTCGAGGGTGATGATCATGGATTCCAGGATTTCCTCGGGGGCTAAAGCCCCCAGTTGTATTGGGATTTTTCGGCACGGCTGAAGCCGTGCCCTTTCAAAGCCTATGAACTCCACGCATTCTGCAACAGCTTTTTGTGTTCGGCGCGGACTTCGGCGGAGGTGAAGATGGTGATGAATTTTGAGGGGGCGGCGGCGGCTTCGACACTTGGTCGTCCTTTGGCTTCTTCGCGTTCTACCAGGCAGATTGCGCCGACTACTTCGAAGCCGAATTCGCGGGCGGTTTGGATGCCCTGGATGGTGGAAGCGCCGGTGGTGCAGACATCGTCGACGATGACGACTCTTGCGCCCCTGTCGCGGTAGCCTTCGATGCGTTGGCCGGTGCCGTGCTGTTTTTCCATTTTACGAACCAGGAAGCCGTGGAGTTCCTGACCGGCGTGGTTGGCGGCGATACTGGCGGCTACGACGATGGGGTCGGCACCCATGGTGAGGCCTCCGATGGCTTGCGGGAGCCAGGCTTGGTTGGCGATTTCTTCGAGAAAGACTTCTCCGGTGAGGCGCGCGCCTTGGGCGTCTAGCGTGGTGGTGCGGCAGTCGATGTAGTAGTCGCTGGTGCCGCCGGAGGAGAGCTTGAATTCGCCCAGGCGGAAGGACTTTTGGGCGAGGAGGGTTAGAAGTTTTTGGCGGGTGGGGGACATGAAGAGTTAGGGTAACACGGGGGAACGGTCGGCCAAGCGGGGGCTTGTCTTGTTAAAGCGTTGAGCCGGCGGTATCGCTTCCCACCCTAATTTTTCGCAAAGGGCGCGAAAAATCAGGATGGGGCACCCGGCATTTTCTTATGTGGGCTAGCGGGACAGGTGTTCCAGATGTCGAAAGTGGTCGGTGGCCAGGTAGGCTGCGCCGAAGAGGGTGCCGTTGTAGCCGACGTGGATTAGGAAGCTGGAGGCGAGCGACTGCGTGTAAGCGCGGGTGAAGGTGAGAACGCTGCTGACCAGCAGCAAGACCAGGAGCGGTGCCCAGGAGCCGGCTAGTTGTTCGCTGTGGAGCGCGGTGAAGGAGACGGCGGTGACGGCGAAGCTGAGGGCGATGGCGATGCGAGTGGTGGCTGGCACCTGGAGTTTGAGCGCGATGAGCGTCATGGCCAGAACAATGGCGAGCAGGCCCAGGGAAGCACGTTCCAAATTTAGACGCGAGAGGTGCGAGGCGACGAGTCCCCATGCGACGAGGGTAAGGCCGGGGAGGAGGATTCTGGGGGCTGTGTTGGAGCAGCGTCCCGAGGCGCGGAGGGCAAAAGCGGCTCCCGTTAAAAGGAGCGCGGTGACGGCCAGGACCAAGCCGCCCAGGGGTGGATGCCATTGTGAGGCGAAGCCCC
>JAYWAL010000100.1:0-11629 GCA_043782485.1 Acidobacteriaceae bacterium
CTGCGTCGAGCGGTAGTTTTGCTCCAGGCGGACGATCTTGGCGTTCGGGAAATCTTGTTCGAATTCCAGAATATTGCGGATGTCCGCCCCGCGCCAGGAGTAAATCGATTGGTCCTCATCGCCCACAGCGCACACATTCTGGTGACTCTGGCCCAGCAGCCGCATCAACTCATATTGCGGACGGTTGGTGTCCTGATATTCATCGACCAGCACGTAGCGAAACCGCCGGTTGTAGTAGTCACGGACCTCGGAGACCGATTTCAGCAGCCGCACGGTTTCAAGCAGCAGGTCGTCGAAATCGAGCGCGTTCGCCTTCAGCAGCTCTTTCCGGTAAATCTCATAAATATGCGCGATGCGTTCCGTCTTTGGATCGTTGGAGTTAAGATAAACCTCCTGCGGATCCAGCATGTGATTCTTGGCCCAGGAAATCCGTCCCAGCACGTTGCGCGGCGTGAGCTGCTTGTCGTCGAGTCCCAGCCGCCGCATTGCGGCCTTCACCAGCGCCTGCTGGTCGTTTTCGTCATAGATCACAAAACTTTTACTATGCCCAATCGGCGTCCCCGCCGCCGAAGCAATCCGCAAATGCTCAATGTCCCGCCGCAACACCCGCACGCAAAACGAATGGAAGGTCGCCAGCACCGGCTTGGCAATCGACATCCCGCCAGTAAGCTTAGCCACGCGCTCACCCATCTCCGCCGCAGCCTTGTTGGTAAACGTAACCGCCAGAATCGATTCCGGCATCACGCCCATGGCCTCAATCAAATGCGCAATCCGGTAAGTAATGACGCGCGTCTTTCCACTCCCAGCCCCAGCCAGGATCAGCACCGGGCCTTCGGCAGTTTCCACCGCCTCGCGTTGCTGCGGATTCAGTTTTTCCAGGAGGGATACGTGCGTGCTCATCTGCAGTTGATTCTAAATGGAAGCGAGGCGTGCGGCGACCCTGTGTGGCGCGGGCACCCTCGCCCGCAAAAAGCAATGCGTACAGCACGACGTCTGCTATGCGAGCACTGCGGAAGGGTGAAGCGCCGTGATCTTGTTGTAGCGGTTGAAGTCGTCCGTATTGAACGTGAGTACACTTTCCACCATATACACACTCATGATCGCAGCCAGCCGCGCATCATACACTCACTTTTAGACGCTGTACTCTGTGGTCCTTTACGATCTGCTACCAGGCGGAGTAGATCGCAGGAACGTCGGGCAGCAGGGTTAACGACCTCTCGATACCGAGCACTTCCCGCAGCGCCTCCTCGTGGGACAACCCCATTCCGTTCTTGTCCAATGGGCGGGTTGCGACGTTCCAGAATTCGGCGATGTTTTGGGCACAGTAAAATACGCCTGCGTCTTTACGAATCAACCGGGAAACAGCCTGTGTGGCTTGAGAGAAGAGCGGATGGCTAGGCTGGGCGCTGCGGAGTAGAACGTTCGTGTCCACCAGGACACGCATCAGCGGTCGCTACCGTCATACAGGGACTCCCGGCTGACTGCACAATCGGATAGCTCGGGCGTGGGGCGATGACTGGCGGACCAGGCTTCAAACGCCGCCGCTCGACCTTCTGGCGTCAATGCTTGTTGTGAGTGTGGAATCACCGCTCCCTCCACCATGGACAGAAGATACTCCTCGAGAGTCATCCCGCTGGCATGGGCTTGCGCCAGAAGTCCCTCTTCAACTTCCGGTTTGAGATGTAAGGTGACAGTCATGGCTTTACCACGGGGTCAGTATAGCTCGATTCCATGGAGCCGCTGGCACCGTCGGAGCGCCATTTGGATCGGCGTTATTTCTCTCTACCCCCCGAAGACTTCAAGCGCTTCACCGCCCTGCTCGATAAGCCTCCAGTAAGCAATCCTCGCTTGGCGCGATTGCTCAAGACCAAAGCGCCTTAGGATAAATGAAGTAGAAATAGATTTACTAGATGACGAACCGCGACCAGCCGGTCAGCGCGCCACAAAAACTTCGTAGGGAACCGCGTCGTCGGCTATTACGCTCTAGCTGTTGGCGCGGTAGCCCACAGCGGCGCTCCCGGACGGGTGAAACGAAATACATTTTTACGAGAGATGCGGCTTCATTCCGTCCCTCGTCGACCCGATGACACTCATGATCACGGTGGCCGAAGCCATCAAGAGCTGATCGCCGACGGCTGCGCTACCCCATCAACAACCCACCATTCACATTCAGCACGTGTCCAGTAATATACCCCGCCTCTTCCGAAGCCAGAAACGCAACCGCATGAGCCACTTCCTCCGGCGTTCCCGTCCGTCCCAGCGGAATCATCTTCACCGCGCCCTCTTTGAACTCTCCACTTAGCACCTCTGTCATCGCCGTTTCAATAAATCCCGGCGCAACTGCGTTGCAGGTAATACTCCGCGAGGCCAACTCGCGCGCAATCGCCATCGTCAGACCAATCAGCCCCGCCTTCGACGCCGCATAATTCGCCTGCCCCGCCTGACCCATCTGCCCAAACACGCTGGCCACGTTGATAATCCGCCCCCAGCGCTGCTTCAGCATCGAACTCGTGACCTGCTGCGTGCACAAATACGCCGATGTCAGGTTCGTCTGAATCACCGCATCCCAATCCGCGCGCTTCATGCGCATCACAAGCTGGTCCCGCGTAATGCCAGCATTGTTCACCAAAATGTCGATCTTGCCGAACTCAGCAATCACCGCCTTAAATACGGCTTTGATCTGTTCTTCATCCGCAACATCCAGCGCAAAGGCCGCCGCCCGCCCGCCCGCCGCGGTGATCTCTGCGACCACTCCATCCAGCTTCTCCCGGTTACGCGCCGCCACGGCAACCGTTGCTCCCAATTGCGCCAGACGCAACGCGCACGCCCGTCCTATCCCCTGTGAAGCACCCGTCACCAACGCGACGCGTCCAGACAAAGTCATTCCAAAGCTCCTTAAACGAACTGGCGAGGATTATATGGCTTGGCTCGCGTAGGGGCAGGCGCCCCCGCCTGCCCAAGCGGCGCAAAGTCCGCGGTGGATCTCTTACTCGGTAGGCACCGCACCGCGAGCAATCTGCGCCATACCCGGCACCACCTGATAGTCACGCTGATAGACATCCACAATCGTGCGCCCCACAATGCGAGCTTTCGCCTCCGAATGCAAATGCACAGGCAGCGTAAACGCCCCAAAGTCCGCAAAGTCCTGACTCACACGAATCTTCGACAAAAACACCGACGGAGACTTCGCCGGCACGCCATCCAAATGCACCAGACTTCCCGTGCGCGCATCCAGAAAAAGGCTGCCCTTCAGCAAACCCACCCGCCGCTTCCGCGGCTTCACCTGAAATTCGTGCAGCGCCCGTCCATCCACGCTCTGCAATCCCTTGTAGGAAAACTTATAGTTCGCCGCCGTAAACGCCATTGCCGACGAATCGTCCTTCTGTACCTGCTCCACTTCCGACTGCATTAGCCGCGCAATCACGTTCGCCTTCACAAACGTGTCGCCGGAAAAATGCAGGCCCGTAAACAGCAGCGACTTCGGAGCGGAATACTGCCGCTTCACCTCGTACTCGCCTAGCTGCTTGCTCTCGGGAAGTTCCGCGCGAATTACGCTGGTCGAGGTGTAAGAAGTCAGCCCCGCGGCCTGCTGCGTCGCGCGTGCCTGGTAGGTTTGCAGCGCCAGCTCGGGCGACATCAGCGGCAACATCGCCGGGGGCGTCAGCTGGGGAGCCTGGGAATCGTCCGCCGATAGGATGGAATTCAGGACGTTATCCATCTCAGCCATGTCGTCGGGCGACAAGACCTCCGGAACGAGCACCGCGGGACTTGCCGCCTGCCCTAGACCGGTTCCACTCAAGCTCAACAAAACAAAGGCTAAAGCTAAATGATAAGACCGCATATGTAGTTTGTAACCTTACGTTTATATAAGATTCTCCCCGAAAGAAAAAGTCGCACTCGTTATTCACCGCCCATGACTTCCTGGAGTCCCCATTTCCCGGTACCATGAGGTTCGCCCATGTCACTCACCCCTCCAATTCCCCCCACCGGCTCCCAGCCCAAATCCGTCACCCCCCAGCCAACCGTGGAAGTCTTCGCCATCCACGGTGCCGAGCCCGAAATCCAGGCCTACGCCATGGCCAAGTATTCTCGCTCAGCCTTGTCCATGAAGGACTCTCTGCGCGAAATTAGTTCGCAGAAGGCCGAAAAGTTTCTTAACACCTTCTATTTCCAATACGGCCACCGCTCCATTGCTGACTTGGCGCACATCACGTTGGCGGTGGAGCGGCTCTCAATCCTTGCGGCGATCGCCCTTGCCGACGAGCAGCGTTGGGATGGCCAGGAACGCTCCACCCGCTATCAGGATTTCCGCAAGGGCGGCTACTTCACGCCGCACTTTGTCGACGATGATTCCTGCGCTCTCTACCGCGAAACCTTGAATTTTCTCTTCTCGGAATATGAAGCCCTCTCCGAGCAAATGTTCCAGCATCTGATGAGCCGCACACCCCGCCCCGAAGACATGAAGCAGGACGCCTACGAGCGCACGCTCCGTGCCCGCGCCTTCGACATTTCCCGCTACCTGCTGCCGCTGGCCACCAATACTTCGCTAGGCGAAATCGTCAACGCCCGCACGCTGGAGGTTCAGGTCTCGCACTTGCTTTCGCACACGCATGCGGAAGTACGGCACCTCGGCGAGCTGCTAAAGAAGGCGGCCCTGGAACCGGCCTACAACGTGAACCACGATTCCCACCGCGAGCTGGTGGAAAAGATTCGCGAAGTCAACGCTGAACTCGGCGAACACGCCGCCCGGGAACTGCTAAAAGACGTGCGCGTCGCTCCCACGCTGGTCAAATACGCCGATCCGAACGTATACGAAATCGAAACGCGCCGCGAGCTGCGCCAGGCCGCCGCCGAATTCATGAAGGGCGCTGCTCTCGCCCAAACCGAACCGGTAGAACTTCTAGACGACGAACCGGTTGAAGTCGAGCTAGCCACCACCCTCCTCTACGAGCACTGTCACTACCCCTACCGCCAACTCCGCGAAGCCGTCGAAGCCGCCGGAGCGGTTCGCCGCAATGAAATCATCGATCTCGGCATGCGCCATCGCGGCAAGCACGACGAACTTCTGCGCGCCTACTCATCCGGGCAACGCTTCCGCTTTGACATCCTCATGGACATCGGCGGCTTCCGCGACATGCACCGCCACCGCCGCTGCACGCAAATCATCCAGGACTTCACCACGGTCCACGGTTACGAAGCTCCGGAAGAACTCGATGCCGCCGGCTTAACCAGCCGCTACATGGCCACCATGCAGCGCGTGGCGACAGCGGTCGCAAAACTCGGCCAAAGCGGCACCGACAGTGCCCAAAACGAAGCCGCCGAGTCGGCCCAATACGCCATCCCACTCGCCTACCGCAAACGCACGCTGTTCAAAATGGATTTCGCCGAAGCCCTCTACATTTCCGAACTGAGAACCACCCCAGCCGGACACACCTCCTACCGCCGCGTGGCTTACGCCATGTACGAAGCTGTAGCCAAGAAATATCCAGCGCTGGCGCGATATTTCCGCGTGCATGATGTTCGGGAGCCGGTGGACTTGCTGAAGCGGTAAGGAAGCTCTGATTAACTTGAATTTATCATCCCGTTAAATCCCGCTAAATTCAATTTGTCATCCCGGCCGGAGCGGAATCGCCGGTGTTCAGGCGATTCCCCGAAGTGGAGGGACCTGCTTTTGACTGGACGAATACTGAATCAGCGTTTCATTGGGAAATTCGGAACAAGTATTTTTTTGAAATTGTCATTTCCAAGCGAAGCGAGAAATCCCCAGGCTGCCGAGAGCGGTCCGACTCCCTCCAGCTTTCTTTTAACGTCTCCCTTCATTGGTTCACATCCGTTTCCCCGAAGTCTCCACCCTTGAACAGCAGCTCCTCGCCGCACGCCTTGGCCAGTGCGTAGCTGAAGCAATCCCCAAAATTCAGCGTCGCGGCATGGCCTCTGCCCTTGCCATAGCGCCGCCAAGCTTTGCGAGCGATTTGTAGGTGCTCGGCTGTGACCGCTTCTACCTTGGCGGAAGAGCGCGCCAAAAATAAGTCGAGTTGTTCTCCAGCGGCTTCCCCGGATTTCGCCTCCAGCACAATTGCGGTTTCCAGAAGGGTGGCTGCGGAAATGCGCCGTACTCCGGCTTCCGCCAGCCTCTTGAGTAACGCCTCGCTGCCAAGTTCTTGTTCCAGAATAGCCACCAAGGCCGAACTGTCGATCACCATGTGCGGGCCATATGGACTGACTGCTGAAACAGCCGCTTTGGCCTCAGCTTTTGGGCGGCACAGCACTTCAGTGCTGCGATGAGTCCCTCATAAAGAATGGGCTTCAGCCCCCTAGGTAAGGGGTTAATTTGAAAAAATGACTCTTTCAATACCCGCTGGGGGAGCATCACCGGGGCAATCCGTCCCGGTCGTAACCCAGAATTTCTTCAGCGCTCCGTTGGTCCAGCTTAGGCAGTGCGGCCGTGCGGCTGGCAATGGCGCCGAGATCCTCGATCAGCCGCTGGCTAGCCCGTCCCGCGCGCACCCGCTGATAGCGTTCCCGGAGGGACTCCAGAATGGTCTCGGTCATGTTCTCGCCGGTAAGGCGGGACAAGGTTCGAGCGAGCTTCTCCACTTCGGCGCTACGGATACTGAGCGGCATTCTTTAAGTATATACGAGCATAAATTGCATATACAACCGGAAATTATTGGCCGAGGTCCATTTAACGAATACCTACTTGCGGGTTTTCCACCAAAGTAGACACCCCTTTTTGCAAATTCGCCTTTTCTTCGCCATCATCTGTGTATATAATTCGCTTCAGTTTCGACACATTTTTGGCAAACATTCAGAAGGAGCGTTCATGGCCGACGAGCGGGGCAAGGCAATTGAGCTGGCGTTATCGCAGATCGAAAAGCAGTTTGGTAAGGGTTCCATCATGCGGCTGGGGTCGAAAGAAGCCATCGTCCCCATTTCCGTCATTCCCACGGGCTGCATCTCGTTTGACGCCGCCCTCGGCGTGGGCGGGTTCCCCCGCGGCCGCGTAGTTGAGATCTTTGGCCCTGAGTCTTCGGGTAAAACCACCATCGCGCTCCAGGTCATCGCCGAAGCCCAGAAAACCGGCGGCATGGCCGCGTTCGTCGATGCCGAGCATGCGCTGGACCCAAAATATGCCAAAAAGCTGGGCGTCGACGTGGACAACCTCCTCGTTTCCCAGCCCGACTACGGCGAACAGGCCCTGGAAATTGTTGAAGCCCTCGTCCGTTCCGGCGCTCTGGACGTTCTGGTCGTAGACTCTGTAGCCGCCCTCGTCCCCAAGGCCGAACTCGACGGCGAAATGGGCGACAGCCACATGGGTCTGCAAGCGCGCCTTATGTCGCAAGCCCTGCGTAAGCTCACCGGCACCGTGTCGAAGTCCGGCACCTGCCTCATCTTCATCAACCAGATTCGCGAAAAAATCGGCGTTATGTTCGGCAACCCGGAAACCACCACCGGTGGCCGCGCTCTCAAGTTCTATTCGTCCGTGCGCATCGATATCCGCCGCATCGCCGCCATCAAAGAAGGCGATGTCGTTACTGGCTCCCGCACCCGCGTTAAGGTCGTAAAGAACAAGGTCGCTTCCCCCTTCCGCGAGTCCGAATTCGACATCCTCTACGGCGAAGGCATCTCCCGCGAGGGCGATCTGATCGATCTGGCCGTCGCCAACAACGTTATCGAAAAGTCCGGGTCTTGGTTTAGCTACAAGACCGAACGCATTGGCCAGGGCCGCGAAAACGTCCGCACGTATCTCAAAGAAAACAAAGATACTACGGCCAAAATTGAAGCCGAGGTCCGCAAAGCGGTCGGCTTGGTCCCTGACCTGCCAGAAGCCAGGACGGGCACCGACGGCGGTGGCACCGTAGCCCGTGTCACGCAAATGCCCAGTGTCCCCGAAGGTAAATCCACGGCCGCACGTAAGTAGCGCGCTACATAGTAGCGCGCAATACAGCGGATACGCACAAATGTGCCACCAGAGCGTAGCCTAACAAGCTGCGCTCTCGCCGTTCCTCGCGTATACTAGAAGGGCCTTAACCTCGAAGTCGAACGCAGAGACAGCACCAAGCAAAAATCACCGCCAACCAACCCTCCCTGCCCCTTCGCGATTGAGAGTCCATTTCAGGAAGACGCATTTATGTCACGAATCAACGGGGATAAAGCCCGCAACGACCGTCAACGCAAACACCGCGAAAAGCTTCGCGTCAAGAACCGCGCCCTGCGCGAAGAACTGGCCGCCAGCGCCAAGGCTCCAGCCCCAGCCGCGCGCAAAGAAGCCGCCAAGTAGCCACCTTTCGCTGAATCCAGTACCAGGCCGCTGCCCCTGCCGGCAGCGAGAAACGTCCCACGGAGGCGCTTATTTCAACCCGAAGCCGCACCACCTTCACCAAACGCCAAAAGGAACACACCCGTCAACAAAAGCAAAAAGACAAGCTCGAACGTCGCGACCAGCGCAAGACGGAAAAGCGCGAACCAGGTTCCGGCCCCGAAATGGGCACCAACGACATGATGCTGGGTTTTGAAGACGAAACGCCAGCCGGACTCACGTCCGACGAAGTTCAGTCCTCCTAAACGCAAAATGGGCGAGCCTTAGGCTCGCCCACTTTAACTTTCACCCACCAGCTAGTTCAAATCCGCCAACATCGGCAAAGTCGTAAACGTCCCCCCACCCGGAATCTGGTTCACCATAATCAGCGTCCGATTCTGCCCCGCCTGAAACGACAGCAGTCCTCTGCCGTTCAGCCCATCCAGCCGCACCAAACAGCTAACCGGCAACGGCGTGTCCAAACAAGTGTTGTGATCTCCCTGGGAAATGTAAATCGGGTAGCCCCCAGAAGCCACGCTCTGATACGCCGACGCAGTGTTCGACGCGATACCCGTAATGGTCGTCACCGCCGAAGTTCCCACAATATAAACATTCACCGCCCCAGCATTCGGCGACCCATTCACCACTCGCAGTTTAAAGTTCCCCTTATCGGCCACCGTATGGTCGTCAACCAACTGGTTCACCCGAATCCCCGTCGCCGAATTCGCGTCCCCAACCATCAAATACGTATACGACGTCCCCGCAACAAATGTCTCCTTCGGAATATCCAAAACGTCCGTCGCCGCCGCCGGATCAAACAGCTTAAAGTCGTGACTCGTCGCCGCCACATTGGCAAACGCCGTCGGCACTCCATACGCCATCGCCGAAAACACCGTCTTGTTATCAATCAGCAGGTCCAGCGTCGGCGCGGTCGGCGCAACATTCACCATCCGCAGCTCCGTTACTTTGGACGACGCAGTCGTAGTCCCGCACCCCACGCAAATCAGCATCGCCCCCAGGGCGGCCACACCTATCCCGAATCGATTCACTCGTATACTCCTCACCCGCTAGCATAAAGGACTTTTTGGGCTTCTGGCACATAGATGCTCAATTTTCCTCCCGCGTTGACCGCCCCCACCACCTTTCCCAGCCAAATTCCAGCAATCCCGCACCCCCAAATCGCAAATTCAATGCCTCGCCGCATTGCCGCAAGCCTCTCCCGGCTTTAGAATCAACCAGTACCTACTCCCGTGGGAGGCGCCGTGTCGCGCAAAATGGCCATTTATCCGGGCTCCTTCGATCCCCCCACCAAGGGGCATCTGGACCTCATCGCCCGCGGCAGCCGCATCTTCGACGAACTCGTCGTCGCCATCCTCCGCAATCCCGAAAAAACCCCGCTCTTTTCCGTCGAAGAGCGCAAGGAAATGATCGAACTCCTCACCTCCGGCTACAAAAACGTCCGCGTCGATACCTTCGAAGGCCTCACCGTCGATTACGCCACCCGCCTCCGCGCCACCGCCGTCCTCCGCGGCATCCGCGCCATCAGCGACTACGAATACGAGCTGCAAATGGCTCTCATGAACCGCAAACTCCAGCCCACCCTGGAAACCGTTTTCATGATGCCCGCCGAGCACTATTCCTACGTCAGCTCCCGCCTGGTCCGCGAAATCGCCGCCATGGGCGGACCCGTCGGCGCGCTCGTCCCCGGCCTCATCGAGCAGCGCCTCCGCGCCAAGTTCAAGAACGCCGGCCCCGCAAAAAAATCGTCATCAAAAGCGCCCCGTAACAGCCAACTGAGAAAGAGCCAACCCAGCAGAAAGAGGAACACCCAATCATGAGCACCACCACCCAAGCCCCCGCCACCCAACTCACCGGCCGCATCCAGCGCATTGAAGTCTCCGCCACCATGGCCGTCGTCGCCGAAGCCGACAAGCTGGCCCAGCAGGGCATCGACGTCGTCTACTTTGGCGCAGGAGAGCCCCACTTCACCACGCCGCAGCACGTCAAAGATGCCGCCATTGCCGCCATCCAGGGCGACTTTAGCAAATACACCGCCGTCGGCGGCACCATTGAACTTCGCGACGCCATCATCCAGCGCCACGCCATCGATTTCCGTTCCGGCTACCGCCGCGAAGAGTGCATCGCCAACGTCGGCGGCAAGCACGCTATCTTCAACGCCGTCTCCGTCCTGGTCGATCACGGCGACGAAGTCATCCTGCCTGTTCCATATTGGGTATCTTTCAAGGACATCATCCGTTATGCGGGTGGCAACCCCGTTCTGCTCAATGCCAATGAAAAAGAAAACTTCCGCGTTACCGCCGCCATGGTGGAGAAGCTGATCACGCCGCGCACCAAAATGATCATCTTGAACTCGCCCAGTAATCCCTCCGGCGCGGTCATGTCGCCGGAAGATCAAACCGCCATCGCCCGTCTCGCCGCCGAACGCGGCATCTGGCTGCTCTCCGACGAATGCTACGTCTACCTCAACTACACTGGCTTGGAATTTTCCGTCGGCTCGTTGCAGGAATACCGCGAGCGCCTGCTCGTCATCGGCTCACTTTCCAAAACCTACGCCATGACCGGCTGGCGCTTGGGCTACGCTCTCGGACCAGCGCCCGTAATCGCCGCCATGAACAAGCTGCAAAGCCAGTCCACGTCAAACCCAACGTCCATCGTGCAAAAGGCGGCCGTCGCTGCCCTCAAAGGCCCGCAGGATTGCGTCGCCACCATGCGCGCCGAATACATTCGCCTGCGCGACCACTGCGTCGCTGGCTTGCGTTCCATACCAGGAATTACCTGCACCATGCCCGAGGGCGCGTTCTACGCCTACCCGAACATCTCCGCCTTCATCGGTCGCGGCGGCACCCAGTCCGCCTCCGACGTAGCCGGCAAACTCCTGCGCGAAGCTCACGTAGCGACCGTTCCCGGCGAAGGCTTCGGCACCACAGAACACATCCGCGTCTCCTACGCCACAACGGTCAAAGAACTAGACCGCGGCATCGATCGCATGCGCACCTTCTTTGCCACCCTCTAAGCCGGGTGCTCCACTCTAATTTTTCGCGTTCTTTGCGAAAAATTAGGGTGGAGGCCGCGAACTCAACTCATCTCATCGCTTTTAGGATAATGCCAACTCTGAACCAAATATGAACCCTCTCTACCCACTCCGCATGATCCCCGAGTTCGACCCCCGCCCCTGGGGCACCCTCGACCTCAGCCCCATCTATCCCGCCCACCAATGCAAGGAAAAAATCGGAGAAGCTTGGCTCACCGGCGACCACTGCAAAATCGCCAACGGCCCCCTCGCCGGTCAGCGCCTCGACGCCGTCAGTC
>JAYWAL010000101.1:0-70476 GCA_043782485.1 Acidobacteriaceae bacterium
CGAGAGCGTGAAGGCGTTCAAGCGGTAGTAAAGGTCTTCGCGCAGCATCTTGTTGGCCAGCGCTTCGGGAATGTTGATGTTGGTCGCGGCCAGAATGCGAACGTCCACCTTGATCACGGTGCGGCTGCCCAGCCGAGAGAATTGCTGGTCTTGCAGCACGTGCAGGAGCTTGGCCTGTAATTGCGGCGGCATTTCGCCAATTTCGTCGAGCAGAATCGTGCCCCGGTTACAGAGCTCGAATTTGCCGGGCTTGGGATGGGTCGCGCCGGTGAAGGCTCCCGCTTCGTAGCCAAACAGTTCGCTTTCCAGCAAATCTCCGGGAACCGCGGCGCAGTTCACTTTTAGGAACGTGCGATGCGAGCGCGGAGACAGCTTGTGCACCAGCCGCGCCAACACTTCCTTGCCGGTGCCGCTTTCGCCCAGCATCAGGACGGGAATATCCACGTTTGCGACCAAGGCGGCTTGGGCGCGAATCTTCTTCATGGCCGGGCTGGCGGCGACGAAGAACACGTCATCGCAAAGCTCTTCCACTTCACCGGCATACGCCATCTTTTTCGGCTCAATGCACTTTTCGATGACAGCGTCGAGCTCGGCCTTCTGGAAGGGTTTGGTCAGGTAGTCGCTGGCGCCGAGGCGCATCGCCTGCACCACTTTGCGGGTATCGGTGACGCAGGAGAGCATGATGACTTTCACGCTGGGGCGCAGGTGCCGCACTTGTTCCAAAGTTTGTAGGCCGTCGATCCCGGGCATCAGCAAGTCGAGCAAAACCAGGTCCGGCTCCGAGCCAGCCTTCAGCAGTTCAATGGCTTCCTCGCCGGTGCAGGCCGTTTCCACGTTGAACTCGTCGAGTTCAAGCAAGGTCTTGATATACCGCAGCATGCCTGGTTCGTCATCGACCAGCAGAATCTTTTTGGCTTGCTTCATTGCTTGGGTCCTCTATTCAGATCGCGGTTCGAATCTTGGTTGGGGTTGCGTCGTAAATCCAACGGACTGGATGGGGCCAGGGGAATCAGGAAGCTGAACTTGCAGCCAGTTCCAGCATCGCTCTCCACCCAAACCTTGCCGCCAAACGCACTCACAAAACGGCGCACGATGGCCAAGCCGAGTCCCGTGCCTTCGATTTCCACGCCGTTTTTCGGAATACGGAAAAAATCATCGAACACTTCCAAATGGAATTCCGGTCCAATGCCCGGGCCAGTGTCCGCCACGCTCACCTTGACGGCGTTGGGCGCGGAAAGCGACCTTTGCCGCCGGTCGTTGGGAAAGCTGGAAGGCTGCGTTGAACGGCGGTCCCACATGTAGGGGTCGGCATGCAGCCAGACCGTTCCGCCCGTTGGCGTGAACTTGCAGGCGTTGTCCAACAGGTTGGAAATTACGCGCTGGACTTTGGGCGCGTCGAAAGGAAACGTGCCGATCTTTTCGTTGGCCAGAAAGTAGAGGGCCAGGCCCTTTTCCTGAAAACGCGGCGACCACAGACTACAGACTTCACCCAGGCTTTCGTTCAGATCGCCCATCTCGAAGCGGAGTTGCATTTCGCCGGTTTCTAAAACGCTGTAGGTGAGGAAGTCCTGGATAAAATTCTGCAAACGCTTGCAGCTGGAGGCCATGTCGCCCAGTACTTCGCGTTGGCGGTCGTTGAGCGCGCCCAGTTTCTCGCCCTGCAAGACGCCAACGTATCCGGAAATGATCGAGAGCGGCGTCTTCAAGTCGTGCGCCGCCGAGGCCAGGGACGTGGTGCAACGCTGGTAGCGTTCCCGCAGGCGCTCAAACTGCTCAAGAATGTCGGCGGGAGAGTCCTTGGTGACGCCGGGAGCGACGGGCTGCTGACGGGCGGCAGTCTTCGCCGTCGCGGAGTCAGCGGAAGAAACGGCATTCTTGGGCGTCGGAGACATGGTTTTGGGCAACAGTCGAACGAGGGGAGGAACTGCAAAATCACAGCATTGGGGGTGAGCTGGATTAAGTTGATGGTAGGGCGACCCGCGTGCCTATGTCAACGCAAAACTGACAGAAATTTCCCTAGAAACTGAAAAACATTGCACACTATTGACCCTGGCCGAGCGCAAAAACCGGAGGAATCGGTACGAAAGTCGGAGAAAACCGGGGCAAACGCGGAGGTCGGGGTGCGGCACAACCCTGATGGTAGCTCGCCTCTCTCAAAAGTAGACGCCAAAACGGGCAGGCATGTACTTCTCATTCAGCCGTACCCCTATTTTGGCCAGAAAGATGCCGGGTTGTAAGCGTAGGGTGGCCCTGCCGAGGGAAATACTTGAAACGTCCAACGCACAACCGGGAAAAGCGAAAGTGGCACCGCCTGCCGTTAGCCCTCCCCGTTTTTCTGCGCAGCGTCGGCGCGGACGGCAGGGAGACCCTGGAGTTCGCCACCGGCCTCAACGTGAGCGCTGGGGGCATCCTGGTGGCAACGCGGCGTGCTCTGCCGCTGTCTCTGCGTACCCTTCTGGAGATCCCCGTGGCGCCCTTCGCCCTGCCCGCCCAGGCCCCGAAGACGACCCGCAAGTTGGAAGCGAAAGTGGTGCGCGTAGTGCACGGCGAGGAGTTTCACCTGATCGGCATGCGTTTCCAGCGGCCCATGACTTCGACGACGATTCGGCGATCCCCCCAAAAGGCCATGGCTAGGAAGCGCTCCTCCACAGTGTGAAAATGTTTTCATCTGTTTGCCCCAACCTGGGGTGAAAGCGCGCTAAGGGCCCTGGCCCCGAATTTTGTCCCACAATACCCACCTAAGCGAATAAAAATAAACAAGTTACGTTTGTTTGCCTCGGGTGAACTTGTGTGTGCAAACTTTGGCGCATCAGGTGCTCTACTTAGACTGCGGACCATAAAAATGCGCACATCAGTGACAAATCCTGGCAGTCCTCTGATTCAAAGTGTCGGTGAGATCCCACCGGACTCCGTTGTATTTGGACAGACGGAAGCCATGCGCCACCTTCGCGAACGTCTGGAGAAGATCTCTGGGGCCAACGTCCCGGTGCTGATCCAGGGTGAAAGCGGTACGGGCAAAGACATTATTGCGCGCATGGTGCACCAGCTATCTCCCTGGCGCACAGGGCCTTACGTAAAGGTGAACTGCCCGGCGATCCCTGGCACCCTGCTCGAGAGCGAACTGTTCGGCTACGAAAAAGGCGCATTTACGGGTGCCTTCGGGACCAAGCCTGGTCGGGTTGAGATGGCCCACCGCGGGACGCTGTTTCTGGACGAAATTTCCGAGCTGGACTCGTCTTTACAGGCTAAGTTGTTGCAATTGCTACAGGATGGCCAGTTTTGCCGCATTGGTGCCCAGGAAGATAAAAAGGTGGAAGTGCGCGTTGTCTGCGCCACCAACCGCAAGCTGGAGGATGAAATCCAGGCCGGCACTTTCCGCGAGGATCTGTTTTACCGCATTGCTGTGGTGAACCTGCAAATGCCCTCGCTGCGCGAGCGCAGGGCCGACCTGCCAGCCCTGATCGACTACTTCCTGGAGCACTACAACCAGAAGTTCAACTGCCGCGCCAAGCCGCTTTCGGGCGAGATGATGGCCACGTTGAAGTCGTACCACTTCCCGGGAAACATCCGCGAACTGGAAAACATGATGAAGCGCTACGTGATCCTCGGTAGCGAAGAGGCGATCACGGGCGACCTGGTGCCGCATGAGCCGGAATTGTTTACGGCAGAGATTTCGATTGAAGGCCCGATCTCGTTGAAAAAGTTGACCCGGCAGGCGGTGCAGGAGATGGAGCGGAAGATCATCCTGCGCGTGCTGCAACACCATCACTGGAATCGCAAAGCGGCGGCGAAGGCGTTGAATATCAGCTACCGCGCGCTGCTGTATAAAATCCGCAACGCCGGGTTGCCGACGCGCCGGACTCAGCCACCGACGCCGCTTCCGGCTGGCACGCAGGTGGGGTCCGTCGAATAGTCGCGCAGTGGATTGGTACAAATGTGCAGAAGTTTGCACACAGGAACCAACCTGCTTACCTGTAAGTCCCTCATTCCAAAAATAAACAGTCATTTAACGTTTCGGGTAACCAATTGCACGTTACTCTCAGACGGTAGCCCGTCATGCGCCAACTCACAAAGGCGTAGCGAGGCTAGAACGTCGTGTTTGGCCCTTTGGGAGGGTTGGAAATGAGCAGGATTGTTTGGCTGGCTGCACTGTTGGTTGCACTGCCTGTGGCGTCAGGGGCGAGTAGCAGCGTAGATTTTCAGAGTTTTCAGGGTACGGCTGAATTTGGTGGCATTGTTTCGGCGCGAAGTTTCGGATCTTCCTACTCAAATAGTTCTTCCATTCACGCCCCTCTCACCTCTGGGACGGATCTTGGCCAGTTTGTATTGACGACGAGCGCTTGGAGCGATTCGAAGGTCGAAGCGCCCAAGTGCCAAACCTGCGTGCACTTTTCGGGGCGGGTGGTGGATATCGCGTTGCCCGTGCCGGAGCCGGGGACGCTTTCCCTGCTGGGTGCTGGGTTGGTGTGTCTGGCTGGGGTGATTCGCCGACGTAGTCGCGCCTAGTCGCTCGTGGTGAGTCTCGGAGTGTCAAATTCAGCGCCTGAAGTGGTTGCTGGAAAAGCCATCCTTCCTTCATCAACTCCCTCCCGCAGGGGCCAAAAATTCTAGTTCTGGATTCGCAATTCGAGTCGAAGGCCTGCTCTGCCGGACCGGTCCGTTTGAAGAGTTCCCTCAAAGTCTCGCCGTGTTGCGGCACCCAGAGCTGGCGGTTTTGCGCGTTTTTCTGTGGAGCGCGCTGAGTTGATGGGGGATGCGAGGCTGGACAGTCGGAAATTTGTAAGTCCAACATAATAAACAAAGTATCAAGCTGAGACGGTCCTCGGGCGGGTAAGTTTTGCACAGATAGAATAGAAAATTTACACTTCGCGTTCAACTTTACTGCTAGGCTAGTCACAATCTTTTTGCCCGGTTCGTGGCAGTGGCGGCTCTGTCTTCGTCTGTCATCGATTTGTTTCGTTTATGCAACAAAGCCCGCGGCGTGATTCTTGATGAACCAGCGCGGTTTCGGGCTGAAGTGTCGCGCTCGGGATTTGAGATTTTGGAGCGCAAGGTTCGGCGCACTGTCGCAAATTCAGGAATTCAGGAGAATTGCCCATGTTATTCACCAAGACATTTCGCGCGATGCTGATTCCGATCCTTGTGATCGCGGTCGCTTCGACGGTGTCCGCCGCCGCGACGACCCCGAAATTTGGAACTCGAGCGTTCTACGCAGTCGATTCCAGGGCGAGGGAGGCGAGGAGTGTGGATGTGAACGGCGACGGCAAGGCTGATCTGGTGGTGGTAAATCTCCAGGGGGCGGTAACCGTATACCTGGGCAACGGGGATGGAACGTTCAATCTCCCGGTGGACTATCCCGCGGGCGGTCCGAATGCCCAGTCCTTGGCGGTTGGGGACGTTAACGGTGATGGCAAGGCGGACTTGATGGTCACGAACACCTGTGCGCTGGCCACGACTTGCGGTAACGGCGACGTGGCTGTGCTAATCGGTAATGGCGACGGCAGTTTTCAGCCTCCAGTCACCTACGACACAGGCGGAATGACAGCGACGCGGGTGATTGCCCGTGATGTAGATAAGGATGGCAAGCTCGACTTGCTGGTGGTGAACTCCTCGTCGTCCTCGGTGGGGGTTCTGCTGGGTAACGGCGACGGCACCTTTCGGGCAGCGGTAACCTATGCAGCAGCTGGAGGGACTCCGCAGGATTTGGCGGTGGCGGATATGGATAAGGACGGCAAGCTGGACTTGGTGGTGGCTACGTCTTGCGATTTTCTCACCCTCTGCGGGGTGGATGTTCTGCTCGGAAATGGCGACGGCACATTTCGAGCCGCCGTATTACGCGGTGCCGTGAGCATGGGTGGCGTCAGCCTGCGGGTGGCCGACTTCAATGGAGATAAGAAACCTGACGTGGCGATGTCGACGTATGACTCCACGCCCGTCCATTCTTCCATTGGAGTCTTTTTAGGTAACGGCGACGGAACGTTGCGACCTGTCGTGCAGTATAGCGTTGGGGGATTGGCCAACCAGACGATTGGCTACCTGGCGGTTGGAGATGTGAACGGTGACGGCGCGATCGATATGATGGTGTCTACGCGGTGCAATCCGTACCTTTACGGTTGCATTGATGACAAGATCGGACTACTGCTGGGCAACGGCGACGGAACGTTCCAGGCCTCTCTGCCTTTTTACACAGGACGCATCGGTCCCGCCGAAGTGACGTTGACGGATCTAAACGGCGACGGGAAACCTGACATGGTAGTGCCTTGCTCCGGCAACCACAACAATCCAGCGTTGTCCGTGAGGTTGAACACCACCCAAGCGACACCGCAGACCGCGCTGGTCTCGAGCCAGAATCCCGCGCCCGTGAACTTTACGGTGACGTTAACAGCGACCGTGAGCGGGCTTTATGCGGGGAAGACGACAGGGTCGGTGTCGTTTAAGCAAGGTCCCGCGCTGTTGGGCACAGTGCCCGTGGTGGGTGGCAAGGCGAAGTTGGACCACATCTTTTTCAAGCCGGGGAGTTTTGCTCTTACCGCAGTGTTCCTGGGCGACCATAACAACTTGAAGAGCCCTTCGGCGGTGCTAACGCAGGTGGTGATGCCGTAGAGCCGGGTTTCATAATTTTGCGATCTTAGAACGAAAGAGAGAAAATCGTATATGACGGCGAAAATGCTGGTGCTGGTTTTGATATTGGCCGCGATGACTTTAGCACAGGCGCAAGGGAACAGTTTTGCGCCAGGGAAGCATTTCCAAGCGAGAGCTGCGGTGGTCTCCTCACCGCAGACCGGGGTCATTTTTGCCAAGCCCGTTTCGTATAGTCCGGGCGGTACTGACCTGGGCGGCATTGCGCTGGCCGACGTGAACGGAGATGGCAAGCTGGATACCATCGTGGTGAGCAATTCCGAAAATTCGGTGGGCGTGATGTTGGGGAGCAGCGGCGGAGCGCTTGGATCGGTGGCGAAGTATGACTCCGGAGGCTTGAACCCGGTGGCCGTGGCCGTGGGCGACGTCAACGGGGACGGCAAGCCGGACATTTTAGTGACCAACCAGTGTATGGATGCGGCTTGCGCGTTCAGCTCGGTCGCCGTGCTGCTGGGCAATGGGAACGGAACCTTCCACGCAGCGATGCCGATGGGCGCTGGTGGACTCTATGCGCGGTCGGTGGTGTTAGGGGATGTGAACGGGGACCACAAGACGGATCTGCTGGTTCTGAACTCCTGTGTGAGTTCGACGAACTGCGCAAACGGAACGATTGGCGTGTTCCAAGGGAACGGCAATGGCACGTTCCAAGCGCTGGCTCCTATCGTGATCAATCCGGTGAGCGGAACGTCGTTCCTGGCTGCGACGGACTTGAACGGAGACGGGAAGCTGGACCTGCTGCTGGCGCGGGAGTGTACCAGCAACATTGGCAATTGCACGGGTGCCGTGGACGTGCTGCTGGGTCAGGGCAATGGCACGTTTACAGCGCCGGTGTCTTACAGTTCGAGCTCGCCCCATGTGCGATCCCTGGCCGTTGCGGACGTGAATGGCGATGGTAAGCAAGATGTGTTGTTAGCGGAACAGTTGGCCGGGCGCACCATCGGTGCGGTGGCTGTGTTGCTGGGCAAGGGAGATGGTACGTTAGGCGCGGCCCAGCTATTCCAAGTTGCGGGGGGCGGAGGGGCAACCTACGTGAGCGCAGCCGACGTCAACGGCGACGGAACGCTGGATTTGATCGCGCTTTCCTGCAATCAATCTCAGTGCCCGACGAAGCCCAGGGTGTTCGTTTTGCTGGGCCACGGGGACGGGACCTTTCAGCCAGCCGCGCCAGTTGCCTATGACACGGGAGGGGCGCCGTTTTTTCGCTCGGCCGCGGCGGGGGATGTGAACGGGGACGGCAAGCCGGATCTGGTGGTGGCGAATACGACTTTTCAGCCGGTTGCGTCTACCTCGGTGACGGTGCTGTTGAACATCTTTAAGACGAAGACGACAACGATTGCGGCGTCGAATCTGAACCCAGCAGCCGTGGGCCAGACCGTGAAACTGACGGCCACCGTGGCGGGCTTGTACGCGGGGAAGACGACCGGATCGGTGACGTTTCAACAGAACGGCGCGTTGCTGGGCACGGCAAATGTGGTTGCTGGGAGCGCGAGCATCAACCATGTTTTTCCCAAAAACGGAACGTTTCCGATTGTGGCGAAGTTTGTGGGAGACGGAAACAGCAAAGCCAGTGTCGCGGCTACGCTATCGCAGGTGGTGACGCCGTAAATGTACTGTCGGGGAGCGCCCGTTTGCTTGTGCGGGAGGGGGCGCTTCCAGGTTTTCCACAACTCAGCTTTCTTACAGCTCGGCCAGAGCTTGCCGCGCGCTGTCTGCGCCTTGGAATTTTGGGTTGAGCTTGAGAGCCTTTTGCAGCGCGGTCTTGGCGAGAACTTGCTGGCCCTTTTTCCGGTAGGCCAAGCCTAAGTGGTAATACGTCAGCGGGTCTTCGGGCTGGGCATCGGCGTGGGCGTTTTTGATTGATTCCTGGAACATGCTGATGGCGGAGTCATAAATGCCCTTCTGATAGAAAGCCCAGCCCAGCGTGTCGGCCGAGTTGGCTGAGGTGGGCATGCCGCGGCGGGCTTCCTGGGCCATGGAGAGCGCCTGATCGACATTGCCGCCCTCCTGGAGCAGGAGATAAGCCAGATTGTTTTTAGCGAGAGCGTTGTCGGGCTGAACTTGCAGAGCCTTCTGGTACATGTCTTTCGCTGGCGGCATCTGCTGCCTGGATTCGTAGATTTCTCCTAATAAAACGCAGAAACGGGCGTCGGCGGGATGGTCATGGATGGACTGTTGATAGGTGGCGATGGCCTGATCGCCATTCCCCGCGGCGATTTGTACCTGGCCGAGCTTGATTCGGGCATCGGTGTTGGTCGGGTTGAGTTCCAGGGATTTCCTTATGGCGATTTCGGCGTTGGGGAAGTCTTTTTTGTCCGCGAGAGCCACGCCCAGCAGGTAGTAGAAGTTGCTGTTGTTGGGGACCTTGGCGATCTGGGCGTTGATGCGGGCAATGGCCTGATCCCATTGGTTCTGCTGGGAGAACACGCGGGCGATACCTACCAGCGCGTCAGCGGCTGTGGGATCGTGGGTCAGGGCTTGTTCATAAAGGTTGTTGGCTTCGGCATATTTTTTCTGTTCCATGCGCAGATTGCCGAGGTGAATGTAACCGACGGGGCTTTGCGGCGCGACTTCCATGGCTTTGCGCAGATCGGCTTCGGCTTGCGTGGGATCCTTGCGGCCTTGCCAGGAGAGGGCGCGGAGAACATAGCCATCCGGCAGGAGCGGTTGCAGTCGGATGATTTGGTTGGCGGACTCCTCGAGCGCGGAGAATTCGTTGTGCTGGAGTTCGAGGGCGGCCAGGGCGTGGTGGGCCTCGACCAGGTCGGGACGGAGCCGGACGGCGCTACGCCATTCGCTTTCAGCGGACTGCAAGTTGCCGAGCGCCTCATCGGCGACGCCGAGATGGTAGTGAGCGACCCCGTTTTCTGGATTCGCAATTAGAACGGATTGCAGGGTGGCCGCAGCATCGCGCGGGGAGCCTTTCTTGAGCTGAATTTGCGCGCGGTAGATGAGGCCTTCGAGGTCTTTGGTGTTCGATTTTAGAACTTCGTCGTTAAGTTTGGCGGCTTCGTCCAGACGGCCTTTGAGAATGAGAAGCTGGATGTAGTTCTTTTTGGCTTGTTCGTCCTTTGGGTGGGCCGCAACGACAGATTGGTACTCGGCGGTGGCTTGGTCCAAGTCGCCGGAAGCGAAGTAAAAATCGCCGAGCATTCTGGAGGCTTCCGGATCGCTGGGGAGATCTTGCCTGGTCTGGCGGAGGAAGGTTTCGGCTTCTTCACGTTTGCCTTGTTCCATATACAGACGAGCGAGGGCGGCGCGGGGTTCGTGGTCCGCGGGGTGGGCCGAAATGGCCTGGCGGAAAGTCTGTTCGGCTTCCGCCCAACGGGAATGGGATTGGAAGAAGCCTCCCAGAGCGATGAGAGGAGTTACGGCGTCGGGATGGAGGGCGACGGCCTTGCGGAAGGTGGCTTCGGCGGCCTCCGGCTGATTGGTCCGGACTTGCAGCATCGCCAGATTGAGCAGGGAATCGGCGTTGGCGGGGGTACCGTCCACCGCTTTCTGCATTTCGACGATGGCCGCGGTCAGGTTGTTTTGGGCGGCAAGATAGCTTGCCATCGCGAAATGGAACTGAGGATCGGTGGCGTCTTTGGCGGCCAGGAGATCGAGCTGTTCCTTGGCGCGGTCCAGCGCGCGGCTGGCGATGAACAGGTTGGCGAGATCAATGTGGGCGGGGAAGTGGTCGGGGCGGAGTTCGACTGTTTTTGCCAGTTGTTCGTAGGCAGGGTTCCATTCCTGGAGTTTGAGATAGGCCTGGGCTAGTTGGTAGTGGCCCTCGACGAAGCGGGGATCGACCTGGAGCGCGTTGGAGAACTGGATGACGGCTTCGCGGTACTTGGCATTCTCGAAATAGCGCTGGCCACTTTCGAAATACTTTTGCTTTTGCACGCTGGGGTCTCGTTTGCAGGCGGACAGCAGTGAGGCGAGAGTGACGGCGGTGATGGTGAGCGATTGAAAAAGCGAGGTGCATGTCATCGATCGTTCTCCCGAACTGGATCTGGCGCTGCGATTCATTGCGGGATGTAGCGTCCCAGTTGTGGCGCTACCTGTCCGGTGAAGTCGAGTAGGCGCTGCCGCGCGGAGTCGAGTTGTTCTCCCGGCGCGACCGGGGTGGTGATGCGAATCAGCGAACCGTCGCTGCGGTTGTAGCGAAGGGCATCGGCGACCAGATAAAACTTGGCCCAATATTCGTTGGCTAGTGAGCGATTGTGGGCCTGGTACCAATAGAGCACGAGTTTGCGGTCCGAGTCTTTGGCGATGAGGTATTCGTTGGCGAAAAACGGAGCCACGCCGGGTGCGCGAATTTCGCGTTCTTGAGATTGGAGGGGAAACCATCCGGCCCCCGGGAGGCAATTCTTGGGTGAGTGCAGCGTGTCGCCCGCGCGCTGGGAGGCGAAGTAGGCGACGAAAAGGTCGACGTCGGGGCTGCCGGCGGTGTCCGGATAAAGGCGCAAGAGGAAGTCGCCGTTGCCGAGAATTTCCAGGACCTCTTTCGAAATGGTGACATCAATGCCGGTGCGGGTGCCGAGGAGACGCGGAAATGCCGTGAGAGGCTCGCGTCGGGGAGTCGCTTCGTCGGCGCGGGCGTGAAGGAAGCCCGCTGTGACCGCCAGCAGAGAGACGGCGAGCAGGAATTGAGGCTGGCTGCGCGGGTTCATCATGGTATCTCCCGGGTCGTCGGCGCGGGCTGGGAGTCATCCATAGTTCGAGGATCCACAGTCTTGCGATCGAGAGCCCAATGCAACAGGCGACGCACGGCAAATAGCAGGAGAATCGAGACAACGAAAATAATCCATCCTGAGAACGTGTGAAAGAAGCCCTCAGCTTTTTCGGGATCCCAGTACTGCACCAGCAATCCTGTTCCCAGGATGCGCAGGCCGTTGGCCAGCACCGCGATGGGAACAGCCGCCAAGGCCAAGAGTGTGCGGATGCCCCAGCGCTTCTCGAGGACATAGCCGTACATCACCGCCAGCGTCACGAGGGACATCAAGGAGCGAATGCCGCTACAGGCTTCGGCGACTTCCAGCGCCATGGCTGGCAGGTGAATCACATTGCCCTCCCGAAAAACGGGAACGCCCATCCAGGGCAGTAGATTGGCGGCGATTTGCGAAGCCAGCAATTGCAGCGGAAAGGTGATCTGGTTGAAAACCAGCACGGGCAGGGGAATCATGAGCAGCAAAAACAGCCAGGGAAAGGCAACAGCGCGCAAGCAGCGCCATCCCAGGAAGAGAGCGGTCAACCCGCCGAGTACGGGCACAAGTGAAACGCGGGAAAGAAACAGCTCCGCCCCCAGAGTCCCCACCACGAGACAAAGTAAACCGGGGATCAAGAGGCAAAAACCCGTCCAGGCCGGCTCAGGAGCAAGGTGGGCGACGCGACCCCGCTGCTCCCAGAGCAGGTAGAGAGAAAACGCAGGCACAAAAAAGCCGTGCGAGAAATTGGGATCCCGAAGCCATTGGGCTGCCAGATGGCGAATGACTGTGCAATAAAGAACGGTCAGCAGGCCCAGCAGCAAGGCAAACTTCAGCTTGGATGTGCGATAGCTCCAAGCCGTCGCGATGTCCCGCCCGGAAGGCGCTGCCTGGAGTGCGGAATTCATGGCTGTGGCTGTGTCAGCATAAGCGAATTTGCGGGGAAATCCTATAGCCGGTAGGGGGAGAGCTGTCCTAGTCACTCATTTGGGCCATGGACCTTGGGGTGAGGGAAGGTAAATGATTGATTAAAATCAGCTTAAGGGGATTGTCAAGGGCGGTTACTGGTCGCACAGTTGGGCTAGATTACGAAAGAATGGGTAATTGTTTTCCACTTTTGCTCCTAAGCATGGGAAAATATGAAGAGGTCGAAGTGTGGCTACATTTTCCCCAGGATTGAGCTAAGTAGTTACTCAACAAGGGGATAGGAGCTAGTTTGGGGGCGTGTGGCCGAGCGATTGGCTTGGCAGCCCGGTTGCAACCAATGACTCAAACGCAGGCATTTCAAAACTGGGTACCTCCAGCAGATCGCGCCACAGCTATGTCCACATCGGATCACAACTTTCCTTCGGCAGGCGGGCTAACTGACGAAGCGTCTATATCGCAATCACAGGCGGGATCGCGCGCGGAATTGAACGGAGCGGGGGAGCTTGGATTTTTGCCCGGCGGGTGTGCGGCGATGCGCTCAGTGGAGCAAGTGATGCGTGAGCTGGCGACCGGGGATGCGCCGGTGCTGATTCGCGCGGAATCTGGAGCGGGTAAGCGAACGGCGGCGCAGAAAATTCATCAGATGTCGATGCGGCGGAATCAGCCGTTTGTGGCCCTGGATTGTGCGACATTGACGGTGGAGGCGCTTGCGAGCGGGGTTTCCGCATCGTTTCGGCGCGGCACGGTGATGCTGGAGGAAGTGGCGAGCCTGACGGCGGAATGCCAGGCGAAATTGATGGATGTGCTGGAAAACGGCAAGGTTTCGCACGGCAAGTCTTTGGAAGATGGAACCAGCGGGGGTGCCCGGCTGGTGTTCACCACGGCGCGAGACTTGGAAGGGGAGCTGGCGGCGCGCAGGTTTCGCGAAGATTTGTATTACCGGATCAGCGGAGTTTGTTTACGGCTGCCGCCGTTGCGGCAGCGGCGGGAGGAAATTCCGCAGTTGGTGGGTTTCTATTTGGCGCGGTACTCGGCGGAACTGGGGCGCAAGCTTCCGCCATTAAGTGCGGAGGCGGAACGGCGTTTGCAGGATTACGCCTGGCCGGGAAACTTGCGGGAGTTGCAGGATGTGGCCAAGGCGATTGTGGTGTTGGGCGATGAAACGCTGGTTCTGGGCGGTCTGCGGGGCTTGAGTGTGTTGTCGGGGGGAAGGGCTTCGGCACCAGTTTCGCTCAAGGAGGCATCCAAAGCAGCATCGCGGGAAGCGGAAAAAGAGTTAATTCTGAAAGCGCTGAATAAGACGCGCTGGAACCGCCGCCGTGCCGCGCAGGAATTGCAGATCAGTTATAAGGCGTTGCTGTACAAGTTGAAACAGATCGGCTGTGAAGAGTACGGAGCCTAGCCAGTGGAAAATCGAATCCACGGAATTGAGGAGATGGGAATGAACAAGACCAACAGGTTCTGGTTGGGGTGGGTGATGGCAGCGACCATGACGGCGGGAGTCTTCGCGCAAGATTCCAAAGCGCAGGATAGCAAGCCAGAAGACGCCAAGCCGAAAGCGGAAATTTCGTCGTGCGCCAACGGTTGCGCTCCGGTGGCCGCCACAACTTCACCCGATTATGTGATCGGATCCGAGGACACGCTGCATGTTTCCGTCTGGAAAGAGCCTGATCTAACGGCGACCCTGCCCGTGCGCCCGGATGGAAAGATTTCTCTGCCCCTGCTCAACGATGTGCAGGCTGCGGGTCTGACGCCGATGCAGCTGGCCGACCAGCTCACGGCGAAACTCAAGAAGTTTGTCGCGGAGCCGCAAGTCACCGTCGTGGTCACGCAGATGAACAGCCAGAAGGTATTTTTGCTGGGCGAAGTGCTGCATACCGGCGCGATTCCGCTCATTCCGAACATGACGGTGTTGCAGGTGCTTTCGACGGCGGGCTTCTCCCAGTTCGCGAACACCAAGGGGATCTACATTCTACGGACGGAAAATGGCAAGCAGGAAAAGCTGCCCTTCAACTATAAGGCGGTCGTTAAGGGTGAACATATGGAGCAGAACATTCTGCTCAAGCCCGGCGATACGGTAGTGGTGCCGTAAGGTGATGAGGATGAAAGGAATGCCACCAAAAATCCAAATTGCCTTGCTGGGGCTGCTGTTGAGCGTGACGGCTTTGGGTCAGCAGGATGCGACCCAGGTTCCGGCGCAGACTCGGGTTCCGAGTGAGACGCCAGCCACGCCTGCCCCCGCATTTGGGCAGGAGTTGCCAGCGCCGCAAGTGACACTGGCACCGCCAGTCACGTCTTTGGATGAAATGTCACTGGAGCCGACCATTGCAGCGAGAAGCTTTTTGCAGCCTGGCGTGCATGCAACCGAATCCGTGAACAGCAACTTGGGAAAGAGCGGCGTGGTGGGGATCACTCGACTGCTCGGCAGTTTGGATCTGACTCGAATCTGGAGCCGTTACACCTTCATCGCGGACTACGTGGGCGGAGCGTCGTTCGCCAGCGATAGCTGGAGCCAGCCTTCCCAGGTTCACGCTTTGACGGCGGCGCAACGCTATGTATGGCGTACCGGTCAATTGCAGCTGAACGACTGCATGACGTACTTGCCGGAGGGAGCATTTGGCTACAGCGGTTTGAATGGCGCTGGTGGCAGTGGTGCTTTGGGCGGCGGGGCCGGGTGCGGAGGTTTTGGCGGCGGTGGCAGTTTCGGTTCGCTGGGCAGCAATCCCCGATTAACCAACGGCACGACTCTCGATTTGCGAGAAAGCTTGAATCCGCGCTCGTCGGTGACGGCGGCAGTAGGCTATACGTTCACCGATTTTATGGGCATTGGCCGCAACAGCAGCACAAATCCGCTGGGCACAACCAATAGTCGGCAGGAGAGTGCGCAGGTCGGTTACAGCCGCGTTCTGAATCACTTTGACCAGCTCGGCCTCCAATACGGATTCGAGCAGTTCCAGTTTCCCTTGGTGGCGGCCGGAAAAATTGATTCGCACACAGTGGAAGTTCTTTATGAGCACGCCGTTTCTGGTCGCATGCAGCTGATCCTGTCGGCGGGACCGCAATGGATTGTTAGTCATCCGCTGGTGGGTGGTTCGACGAACAAGATTGACGCTACCGCTCACGCGATGCTGCGTTATCGATTCCCTCGCGAATCGGTGGCGCTTTCCTACAATCGACACACCACGGCGGGTTCGGGAATTCAGCTGGGCTCGGAGACCGACGATGTCCGCGCCACCTTGGGACGGCCTCTGACGCGACTCTGGACAAGCAGCATTGATGCTGGCTATTCCCACCACACGGCCCTGCAACCGGCTGCGGGCAGTGCGATCGCAGGCTCCTATCAGACTGGTTTTGGCGGTGGTGGACTCACTCGCCGCATCGGCCGCTATCTCAGTCTCCAACTTCACTACCAGTACACCTATGAGTTGTTTAACAAGAACAATCCTCAAATTGCGGCGGGGCAAAACTTTAATCGGCACATTGGGGACATTACTTTGAGCTGGCGTCCGGCGCCGATACGGCTGGACTAATTCGTTGGTAGCCCAGTACGAGCGCGGTACTCGACAAGTTTGGATAGCAGCTGCCTGGGGCAGCGGGAATGAGAAACGACGATGATTATGAATCGGCAACTCGGCGCGGATGACTACCTTGGGATGTTGCGACGCCAGAAGTGGTGGATCCTTATCCCAACGGTCGTCGCCCCGGTTTTGGGCCTGCTCGTGTCCTACGCAATTCCAGCAAAGTTCACCTCCACCGCGGCGGTATTGGTGGAGGGACAGCAGATTCAGGGCGTAGCTCCCATCGTGACGTCCGACCTGCTCCAGCGGATTGTGACCATGGAACAGCAGATTCTCAGCGCAAGTCGATTGAAGCCGATGATTGAGCATCTGGAGCTGGCCAAGGGAGACAATGCGGATGCCCTGGTCGCTGATATTCGCGCCAACCTCGTCATCCAGCCCATGGACGCTGATCTGGCCAAGACGGCTGCGGCCGCAGCCAGTAAGAAACGCTCGTCCCCGGGTACGCCTGACTTTGCCGGATTTACCGTGCAGTACACGGCCAGCAATGCTCGCGTGGCGCAAAAAGTGTGTGACGAACTGACGAACATGCTGATCGAAGAAAATTTGCGGCAGCGAGCGAGTACTGCGGCCGGCCAAACCACTTTCTTTTCGAAACAACTGGATGATGCCAAGCAGACGCTCGACCAAATGGATGCGAAGCTGGCGGCCTTCAAGCGGCAATACTTAGGGCAGCTTCCAGGCGACGAAGACAGCAATCTTCGTATTCTGATGGGGTTGAACTCGCAGCTGGACGCCAACACGCAAGCGCTCAACCGGGCGCAGCAGGACAAGACGTTTGCCGAGGGAACACTGGCGCAGCAATTGACGGCCTGGAAGTCGTCGTTGAATACGACCAGTCCTCAAGCGCTCGACCAGCAGATGGCCGCCCTGCAAGGTCAACTGCTCCAGGCGGAGAGCCGTTACACCCAGGACCATCCCGACGTGATCAAGCTCCGGCGGGATGTGGCGGAATTGAAACGCAAGATGCAGGAAGCCAATGCTACCACCGTGACCACGGAAGATACCCAGAAGGCTAGTGCCTCAGAGCCACCAGAGATTCGGCAGTTGCGCTTGCAAATTCACCAGTACGACCAGGTGATTTCCTCCGCGACACGGGATCAGAGTCGCCTGCAACAGCAAATTGTTTCCTACCAGGGCAAGGTTGCCATCAGTCCGAATGTCGAGGAGCAATATAAGGTTTTGACCCGCGACTACGACACGGCGTCGAAGAACTACCAGGATCTGAAATCGAAACAATCGGCCTCGGAAACCACCCAGGATGTGGAGAAGAGTCAGCTGGGCGAACAGTTTCACCGCCTGGGTCCAGCCGAAATGCCGGACGAGCCGAGCTTCCCGAAACGCTGGTTGTTTGCGGTAGGCGGCTTGGGTGCCGGACTGGGACTAGGACTGGCGCTGGCTTTCCTGTTTGAGTTGAAAGACGACTCCATTCGTTCTGAGCCGGACGTGGAAGCCGTGCTCGAACTGCCTACGCTAATCGCGGTGCCGTGGGTTGGCGCGGCGAACGATAAAAATAACGGCGCCGGAGGATCGGCATTCTGGCGCAAATCGAAAGAACCGGACGTGGAAAAAAATACGGTTGGAGTTTGAGGGCCCTGAGCACTTCGGCGGGCAATCGAGGTTTAGCGAGATTTTATGTATAAAGAATTTTTCGGCCTACGGGCAAATCCATTCAACGTCAACCCTGATCCGCGCTACCTGTTCCTGACGCGGCACACGGAAGAAGCGTTGGCGTGCCTCACCTACGGCATTCAAAGCCGCAAGGGCTTTGTTCTGCTTACGGGCGAGGTGGGCACGGGCAAGACCACGCTGATCAACAAGCTGCTGGAGTGGCTGCGGGTGCAGCAGGTGGCGACGGCGTTCATCTTCAATTCCCGGCTGAACACCACGCAGTTCCTCGATTTCATGATGGCCGATTTTGGCATCACCTGCGAGTCGCGGCTCAAGAGTCAGGTGCTGCTGCGGCTTTATAATTGGCTGCTGGATCGCTACCGCGCGGGCGAAACCGCGGTGCTCATCGTGGACGAAGCGCAGAACCTCTCCGACGAAGTGCTGGAAGAGATTCGACTGCTCACCAACCTTGAGACCTTCACGGAAAAGCTGCTGCAAATTGTGCTGGTCGGCCAGCCGGAACTGGAAGCCAAGCTGCGCCAACCGCAGTTGCGGCAACTCCGGCAACGCGTCACGCTGCGAGCCAAGACGCATCCGCTGATGCTGGACGAGGCCAAGGCCTACGTCAACCAGCGTTTACAGATTGCCGGTTCCAACGGCCAAATGATTTTTGAGCCGGAATCGATTGATTTGATTTACCGCTATTCCGGCGGCATTCCTCGAGTGGTCAACATGCTGTGCGAGCACGCCCTGGTCAGCAGTTTTGTTGACCAGCAGAAGACGGTTGCTCCCAGCGTGATTGAAGCCGTGGCTCGTGATTTTGATTTGCACGAGAGCGGCAGTCCGGACCGGGTAACGCAAGCCGTGGTCCCGGCCAATTCCGAGAAACTGGATGTGGTCGAAGCCCTGCGAACTTTAGCCACGTTGGCGGACCGGCTACGACGGCCGGAACCTGAACTTTCCAAGGAAGGAAAGATATGAGCCGAATTCATGAAGCGCTAAAACGAGCCGAGCAGGAACGCGGAACGCACGTCGGTCTGGACCAGGTTGTGGATGCCGGGATGCCGCCGTCCATGCCGGGACGGATGGCAACTGGTGTCGCCGCCGATGCTCCCATGACGTTTGAAGCCCTGCAAGCGCGAACCGCGCGCGTGCCGTGGAACCCCGACCCGACCACCATGTTGTTTTTTGGCGGGGCCGACCAGGCCGTGGGCAAGGAAGAGATGAGAACCTTGCGTTCGCGCCTGTACCAACTGCGGGAACGCAAGCCGCTCAAGAAAATTTTGATCACCAGCGCGTTGCCCAAGGAAGGCAAGACATTCCTGGCCGCCAATCTGGCGCAGGTACTAGTGCAGCAGCGTGGCCGCCGCGCCTTGTTGATCGACGCCGACCTACGCGCCCCCCGTTTGCATCAGTCCCTTGGGACCTCTGTGCAGCCCGGGCTGGCGGACTACTTGTTGGGGGAAAAGGACGAAATTTCCGTGATTCAGCAAGGCCCAATGGAGAACCTTTTCCTGATTCCTGGCGGGCAGCCCGTCTCGAACGCGGCCGAACTCGTTGCCAATGGCAAGCTCAAGACCCTGATGGGCCGCATGGAGTCCATGTTTGATTGGATTATTGTCGATTCGCCGCCCGCAGCTTTGGTGTCGGATGCAAGTTTGCTGGCCAACTTCTGCGACGGCGTTTTGATGGTGGTTCGCAGCAACGCCACGCCTGCTGAGGCCGCACGGCGGGCACGACTGGAATTTGCCCCGGAACAGCTACTAGGCGTGGTTCTCAATGGCATTGAGCCCAAGGCTAGTTCCTACGCGATCTACCACTACCCCGCTTACGGACAAGACTCCGAGTCCAAAAGAGTTAAGTAAAGAAGTTCAGTAGAGAAGCCAAGAAAAGGGCCCGAAACTTGATTCGCCTCTTCAATGTCTATTACCCCGTGCGCACACTGGTCCTGCTGGTGGGTGAGGCTCTGATCGTCTGGACCTCGTTCTTGCTGGCGACCATGATGCAGTACGGCCCGGACAGCTGGCTTGCGCTGAACGTTGAACACGGATACTACAAAATCTTGGCTGTCACCGCGGTGGTGGTCGTCGCCTCCTATTGGTTTGACCTCTACGATCCCGGGCAATTCGAAGAGCGCGGCGAATTGTATTTCCGGCTGTTGCTGGTGCCCGGGCTCCTGGCCTTGCTGCTGGCGGTGATTGGATATCTGTACCCGGCGTTGATGCTGGGAAAAAACGCATACCTGATCGGACTGGTGATCTTAACCGTCTCGCTGTTTGGTTGGCGGGCGGCTTACCACTGGTTGGTGCGCAGGGATTCGCTGCAAGACAGCGTGTACGTTTTAGGTATAGGAGACCGTGCGCAGCGTCTGGTGCAAGGACTGCGGCAACGGGCGGATCTGGGCATGCGGGTGGTGAGTTGGACCGGCGAGATGGAAGGTCCGGTCAACCGGGATACGTTGGGCGCGCACTTGCTGGATGCGGTGCGGCAGCAGAAAATTCACCATGTGATTGTGGCCCTGGCCGATAGCCGCGGCAATCTGCCGGTGAAGGAGCTTTTGCACCTGCGTTTGCAGGGCGTGAAGATTGAAGAAGCCACCTCGCTGAACGAACGGATCTCGGGGAAAATTGAAGTCGAGCATTTGTATCCGAGCTGGCTGATCTATGCCGACGGATTTCGTTTCAGTCCCGCGTTCATGGTATTGCGGCGAATTTTTTCCCTGACCGCGTCTCTGGTGCTGCTCTTGTTGATTCTGCCGGTGATTCCGCTGGTGATTTTGGCCATCAAGCTGGATTCGAAGGGTGATTTGCTATACAAGCAGGAACGCGTCGGGCGCGGCGGGTTGGTGTTCTATTGCTATAAATTCCGCACCATGCGGCCGAATGCCGAAGCCGATACGGGGCCGACTTGGGCAGGGGACGACGACCCGCGCATCACACGCATCGGAAAATTCCTGCGCAAAGCTCGGCTGGATGAAGTACCGCAACTCTGGAACGTTTTGCGCGGCGATATGGCTTTCGTCGGGCCGCGTCCGGAGCGCCCGGAGTTTGTGGAGTGGCTGACCAAGGAAATTCCCTACTATCCGGTGCGGCATGTGGTGCGGCCCGGTATTACGGGTTGGGCGCAGGTGCGCTACCGCTACGGAAATACCGTGGAAGACGCCAAGGAGAAATTGCAGTACGACTTGTTCTATATTAAGAATGTATCCCTGGGCTTAGACTTCCTGGTCATGTTCCAGACCATTAAGACGGTTTTGTTCGGACGGGGCGCGCGATGAAGTGGATCTTCTGGATTTCCGCCGTCCTGGTCGTTTACGCCTACCTGGGCTATCCCGTATGGCTATGGCTGCGGAGCCGCTGGAAGGCGCTTCCTGTAGGGCGCAGCGCGTTTACGCCTTCCGTCTCGATCATCCTGGTGGTTCGTGATGAGGAAGGAGCGCTCCCCGGAAAGCTTAGAAATCTGACCGCGCTCGACTATCCGCGCGACCGGCTGGAGATTTTGGTGGTGAGCGACGGTTCAACCGATGGAACCAACGCTATCTTGCAGGAATGGGCCAGCCAGGGCGCAATTCAGCCCATCGTATTGCCCAACCATGGCGGCAAGGCGCAGGGCTTAAATCAGGCCATTCCCGAAGCTCAAGGTGAGATCGTTATGTTCACGGATGTACGTCAGTCGATCGAACCCGGAGCTGTTCGATTGCTGGTCGAGAATTTTGCCGATGCTGGCGTTGGTTGCGTGAGCGGGGAACTGATGTTAGGCGACCCCCACGGCGGTGAGAGCTCGAGCGGGATGGGCTTATATTGGCGCGTGGAGAAGAAGGTTCGCGAATTGGAATCGCTGTCGGGATCCACCATCGGCGCGACGGGCGCTCTGTACGCCGCCAGAAAGACCTTATTGGCCGAGTTGCCCGCCGATTTAATTCTGGATGATGTGTTTCTGCCGATGAGCGTGATTCGGCAGCACTATCGTGTTGTGTTTGATCCTCGCGCCCGAGCCTGGGACCAGGCTAATCTAGGCGCGGGCCGCGAATTTTGGCGAAAAGTGCGCACGCTCAGTGGAAATTATCAGCTGGTGGAAGCGGCACCGTGGCTGGTGAGTTCGGAAAATCCGGCGCTGTGGAATTTTGTTAGCCACAAACTTTTGCGCTTGCTCGTCCCATTCGCGTTGGCGGGACTACTGGTAAGTTCCGCCTGGCTCGGTGGCCCGTTCTACCTGAGTTGCTTAACCGCTCAACTCTGCTTTTATACGCTCAGTCTGCTGGCGGCGCTTCCGGCCCGATTGGGAGTGATTGGCCGCGTGGCCGATGCGGCATTGACCTTTGTATTGCTAAACACCGCAGCCCTGGTCGCTTTCAGCAATTTCGCACTGGGTCGCAAGACGGCGTGGAGCCGCTAAGGCCATCTATGGCGACGACGACTTTCACTCCGGCGCGGCAGTTTGGGAAAACGGTGGATCGATCCACGCTCGCATATCGCGCGCTGGTCGCATTCACCTTTCTTTACTACACCCGCCCCGAGGATTTCATTCCAGGTTTGTCTGTTATTCCTTTGGGGAAGATCAGCGGAGGAATTGCCCTGGTGGGGTTGCTGATCAGCCTGCAATCCAAAGATAAGCCCAAAACGCCTACAGCGGTCAAAGTGCTGATTTTGCTGCTCGGGCAGATGATTCTGGCCTCGCTGTTTGGCGTATGGATCAAAGGCGCGCTGATTGATACGACATTCGACAAGTTCTCGAAAGGCGTCATCGTCGCGGTCTTGATCTCCATGATCGTTGTATCGGTCGATCAATTGCGAACTCTGTTCTACATCCAGGGAGCTTCAGTGGCCGCGGTGGCGATTGCCTCGATTATTGTGAACCACGGAAAATTTGACCGTCTCTATGGAATTCAGCAAGGCATTTTGAATAACCCGAACGATTTGGCCATCAATATCGCCATCAACTTTCCCTTATGTGTGGCTTTCCTCTTGTCGACGAAAGGCGCATTTAAAAAGGCGCTTTGGACTTTCGCGCTGCTCGGCATGCTCTATGCGGTTTACGCCACGTACTCGCGCAGCGGGTTGATTGCCATGGTCATGTCGGGGTGTATCTGTTTTTGGGCCTACGGCATTAAGGGCCGACGGGTCGGAATCTTGATCGGGACCGGGCTTTTGGCTGTGATTGCGTTAGGCGTCGTTGGGGGTTCGACCACATATCGAGCGCGGGTCGCCAGCCTCTTTCAAGGGAACATTGCGGAATCCGGGGACCGAGGGTCTTTGGAAAAGCGGTCGCAACTGCTGACGGAAAGCTTGCGGCAAGCCGCTTTACATCCGTTGTTCGGGGTCGGTCCAGGAAATTTCCCACTGTTCACGGAAGGCTGGCAGGTCGCCCACAATACCTACACCGAGTTCGCCGCTGAGGCCGGAATTCCCGGTCTGAGCCTGTTTTTACTGGCCTTGACCGGGTCATTCCGCAATATTCGGAATCTGCGAAAGACGCCGGGATATCAACAGGATTTAACCGTGCGCCTCTATACAGACGCGCTTTGGGCCAGTCTTGCGGCCTATGTCGCAGGTGCCGCATTTTCGTCCACTGAATATAACCTGTTTCCGTATTTCGTGATTGCCTATACCTGCGCTCTGTATCGTATTGGGAACAACCCCACTTTCGGAGCTGTCCAGGCGGAGACCAAGAAGTCCAAGTGGACGCGCTTCCCGGAAATCGCCAAGGAACCCGAGAAGCTCGCCTGGACGCGCTAATGCTAAATACCGCTCACAATTCGCCCCTCGCCGAGGTGTTCCTATGTGCGGGATAGCGGGCATGGTCGGTCGGCACGACGAACAAGTCCATTCCGAGCAAGTTCACCGCATGTGCCAGACCATCGTGCATCGCGGGCCTGACGACGAAGGCATCTATGCGCGCGGCCCGGTTGGCCTGGGGATGCGCCGTCTCAGCATTATTGATTTGTCCGGCGGACGCCAACCCATTCACAATGAAGACCACAGCGTATGGGTGGTGTTCAACGGTGAAATCTACAATTTTCCGGAACTGCGACAGGAGTTGGAAGCGCGCGGCCATTCCTTCTACACCCGTAGCGACACGGAAGTAATCGTGCATTTGTATGAGGAAATGGGCGCGGAGTGTTTCAGCAAGTTGCGCGGTATGTTCGCCATCGCTCTCTATGACGAACGGAAAAAGACGTTGCTGTTAGGGCGTGATCGCCTGGGTAAGAAGCCTCTCTACTACGCCGAGCATGGGGGCCGACTCTATTTTGGATCAGAGATTAAGACAATTCTGGCGGTAGCACCGGAGCTGGCGGAAGTCGATCCCGAAGGCGTACTCAATTTTTTCTACTTTGGTTACGTGCCTGACCCGCTCTCCGCGTTTCGCAGGATTCGAAAGTTGCCAGCAGGAAACTGGATCGAGTTCCGAGGCGGTAGCTTGGGGACTCCCCGGCAGTATTGGGATCTCCCGACCTATGGCACCTACCATCCCGCTGGCGAAGAAGAATGCCTACGGGAACTGGAAGCGCGGCTGGAAGAGGCGGTCCGGATTCGCTTGATTTCCGATGTCCCACTGGGTGCCCTTCTCAGCGGCGGAGTGGATTCCTCGATTGTGGTAGCGCTCATGGCCCGCGCGAGTTCCTCGCCCGTCAAGACATTTTCCATTGCTTTCAACAACGAGAAGTTCAGCGAGTCTGGGCACGCCCGCACCGTCGCACAACGTTTTGGAACAGAGCATCATGAACTGGTTGTCGAGGCCGACATTGAACTGACGATTGGCGAACTGACCAGCACTCTGGAAGAGCCTTTCGGAGACTCCTCCATGATTCCCACCTATCACGTATGCCGCATGGCCCGCCAACACGTGACCGTTGCCCTTTCCGGAGATGGTGGCGACGAGCTTTTCGCCGGGTACGACCGCTATTTGGTGGGCATGAAACGGCTCGGGTTTGACCGGGTTCCCCGCTGGCTGGGGAGTGCCTACCGGAGGCACATTCATGGCCTGGTGCCGGACCAAGCGTATGGACGTAATCTTCTTTGGAACGGTTCGCTGCCCGCCGGGGAGCGTTACCTGGACTCGATGGCGTATTTGCCGGGGTTGGATCGCGAGCGTGGGCTCTTCTCGCGGGAGTTCGCGGGGGCAGCGGCGAAGCTACCAAATCCCCTGGAGCAGAGCACGCGGTGGCATGATTCCGGCCCCGCCAGCGATCCCCTAAGCCGCATGCTTTATGTGGACACGAAGGGTTACCTCAACGGCGATATCCTGGTGAAGGTGGACCGCATGAGCATGTTGACCTCGCTGGAAATGCGGTCGCCGCTTCTGGACCACAAATTTGTGGAGTGGGCCGCCAGTCTCGCCCCGGAATGGAAATTTCGCGACGGAAGCCGCAAGTACATTCTGAAGAAGCTAGCCGAACGCGTTGGAGTTCCTCCTGAAGTCATTTATCGCAAAAAGCAGGGCTTCCAGATGCCCCTAGTGGACTGGATGCGTCAGGGGTTGAAGGATGACTTGCTGCAAATTTTGCTGGAGCCCCGGACCACCCAGCGAGGTTACTTCCATCCTGCGGCCGTGCGAAAGCTGGTGGAAGAGCACTTGAGCGGACGCCGCACCCGCACGGGCGCCGTTTGGTGCCTGTTGATGTTTGAGCTATGGCACCGCAACTTCCTGGAGGCGCGCGGGTACAATCCGCAGCCTGAGGGGTTACCGTTTGTTTGCCCGGCGGAACAGGGTGCGAGCCAACGGGCGGTATCCAGCCCCTTGCAGGAGACAACCGCTGGAGGTCGCGTGTGACGGTCACAGCCAGCGCGGAGCATTTTCTTGACTAGCACTGAGGTTAGCGTCGAATCCCGGAAGGCACTCTCGGTGCGCAGTAAGGCGCCGGTGTTTGTCCTGGGCTGTGTCCGTTCCGGAACGACCTGGCTCTATCACATGCTGCTTTCCGCAGGGAATTTCGCGGTTTATCGCATGGAGTCCAACGTATTCAACGTGCTAGAGCCGCGAGCGGGAGACCTGCGCAAGGCTGCGAACCGCCGCGCACTGCTCAAACTCTGGCAGCCCACCCAGATGTTCCAGCGTTCCGGTCTCGATATGGCGGACCTTGAGTCTGCCGTACTCGCCGATTGCCGCAACGGCGGCGACTTTCTGCGAATTTATATGGAAAAGATCGCGCGGCAGCAGGGAGTTGAGCGCTGGGCCGACTGCACCCCAGAACATATTCTGTATTTGGAGCGAATTCAACAGACAATTCCCGAAGCGCTGGTAATTCATGTCATTCGCGATGGTCGCGATGTGGCGCTCTCCACGGAAAAACAGAAGTGGATTCGTCCCTTCCCCTGGGATCAGGGGGGAGAGCTTTTGGCTTCGGCAATGTTTTGGGAATGGATGGTTTTTCGCGGTCGCCGCTCTGGCCTGAAAATGGGGTCCAACTATAGGGAAGTACGCTACGAAGATCTGGTGCAGAAGCCGCGCGAGGCCTTGGCCGAGCTGAGTTCGTTCGTGGGCCAGGAACTGGACTACGATGAAATTTTGAAGGCTGGGATCGGCTCCGTTAGTAAACCCAATACTTCGTTTGAACCCGGAACATCGGAAGAGGAATTCAGTCCGTTGGGCCGCTGGAAACAATCGCTGTCAGGGGAACAAATCGCTCAACTGGGAGTGGTTTTAGGGCCAGCCCTCGCTGAGCTTGGGTATCCGCTTTCTGGCAGGAACCCGAGCGACGTAAGCCCCGCCAGACTTCGCTGGCGGCGCAACCTCTATCGCGCCTATTTCGATGCCAAGCTGTTCCTGAAGAGTCAAAGCCGTTTTGCGCCCTTCCTGGTTCCGCGCGATTTGTCCTGGCTGGAGTAGAGGTAGGGCGGACGAAGGAGCGGCATGGCGCAGCACGCTGGCATACCCAATCGGTTCATACTTGGTCCGTCAGGCTCTCCGCCAATTCCGTGGTCTCCGCGGCTACCAATTCTCCAGATGCCAGGTCGCCTACCTCATAGACGCGTCGCGTCTTCACCGCCCACAACAAGCCGACGCCATACACCAGCATTGCGATGGTTACCTCGGTCGCCAGCGGCAACAGTCGATGCACCGGAAACCAGCGGTGCATCGCCAGCAGCACGGCCACCAGCGGCGCACAAAGGACTAAGGGCAAGGTGTAAGCCTCGCGCAGGAAAGTCCAAACGGGCACGCCCAGCAACCGCGAAAGGTAACGCGGCGTAAAATACAGGGCCGTAAAGCTGAGGGGCACCGCCGTGCCAATCGCGTCACCAATCACGCCAATCTGGCGCACCAGCACCACGCTCAAAATCAGGTTAGCCACGCCCTCAATCGAGGTGACCCAAGCCAGAGTCTTATGTTTGGCCATTCCATAAATAATGCGCGGCGTGGCATTTTGTGCCAGGATCAGAGTTGTTGGAAGTAGAACCACCAGCAGCACAGGATAACTGCCGGCGACGTACTTGCGTCCGACCCAGGCTTCAATGATGGCCTTGCCCAGAATAATTAAGATGGCAGTGACCGGGAAAATAACGAGCGCGCATGCGCGGTTTCCCGCAATAAATATCTTTCTTAGGCGCGTAAGGTCGCCTTTGGCATCCGACTGGCTGGACATGGGCAGGAAGACCTGCGCCAGACCGCTGACGACTTCACTGGCATAGTCGACGAGGCGACCGCCAATAGAAAATTGCGTAATCGCCGCGGAGCCGACAAATTTGCCGATAATCACCACATCGGTCTTAAAACGCAATTTATAAGCGATTTGGATAATGAAGGTTACGCCGCTATAGTTCGCCATCTCGCGAAATACGGAACGGTCCACATATTTCCAGCCGATGGGAATAGGCAGAATGCGAAACACCAGAAATGCCCGGGCCAGCGAACTGAGCAGTGGCAGCACGACCGTGATGGCGCCCACAGCCAAAAGCCCGTAGCCGCGTCGCAGCACCATGATGGTGAGGATGGCCCGAACTACAAGTGCCACTACATTGGTGAAGTTTAGGAGGTAGAACCGCTCCAAGCCCTCCAGGATTCCCGCGAAGATTCCCAAAGGAAATCCAAGGGCTACGGAGATACCGACGATCAGGAACAGCCAGCGCGCCTCAGGCAGGAAATCCGGCGGGATACGAAACATGGAGCCGACAAAGCGACTGCCCGCCAGCGTGACCAGAGTTGCTACCAGACCGATGCCGGTGTAAGTGGCCAGACTGGTATTAAAGAACTTAGCCAGCCCCTCTCGGTCCTCAACGGCTGTCAGCTTGGAGATGTAGCGAATTACCGAAGAACGGATACCAAGATCAAAAATCCCGTAGTATCCCGTAATGGAAAAAATGAGGACCCAAATCCCGAAGGCCGCATCTCCCAGACGGTGGAGAATAAACGGCGAGAGAAAGAATCCGATGATGATGTTGACTCCAAGACTGAACCAACTGGAGCCAACGTTCTTGAGAATATCGAGCTTACGCATCAGGTGCGAGCCGCAAATTCAGGAATAAGTTGTGACAGCAAAAATGTTCCATCCAAAGATTGCGAAAATTCTAAGAACTTGCAAAACTCAAGGCGCGTCCCAGAGCTCATCGTGCGGGCCGCGGTAGCGCGGCATCCAGGTACGACCCAGCGGGAGTACCGGCCCCAGTCCCCGAATTGGTTTCGTAGCCTAGATACCGCATTGTCGGGCCCCAGGCCGTCTCGATCTGCGCAATATGTTTTGCCGACAAATCGGATTTCCACCCCCCCGCCTTCGCACTTCCAACGAAGGGAATATCTTTACGTTTGCCTTTTGTCGTCACCCACTCGTCTCCTTGTTTCTTTTCCAGTTCTCGCATGCGATCGGCGGAACCCTGCGCCACGCAGCGCGCCAACTGTTCCGCGGATACTACAAGCCCCAGGAAACCCGCGACGCGAGCCAAGGCCGCTTCTGTATCGCGGAGCATGTCCTCGTAGCGCAACAGCAGAAAACCCGGAGTACCCTGCCGTGCCGCCAGCCAACTACCAACGTTTTCTCCCCACGAGCCGTAAGTATTCAATTCGCCGGCAAGGAAGCGATTGACCCAGCCATCCAGCGTGTAGCCATCGCCGATAGCTCCGCGTTTCAGGAAGAAGCGGTATTGCGAAAGCACCACGTCCCGAGGATCCCGCACGACATAAACCACCTTGCGATAACGCGCGTCGAAGTATTCATGGCTCTTAATCAGACGAGGCCGCGGATGCCTTCTCAAATCCCGTTTTGAACGTGAAGAGATCGAAGGCAACAGCCGGTCAATATTCGTAAAATCCACCGTGTCGTTCGGATGCGTAAGCGCCGCCAACAAAAATCTGGCCCAAGTGCTGCCAGACTTCGGGTACGACACTAGAAACGTATCGTCCGGTTGGACGAAAAAATTGCGCCCGGCTACGTCTTTCCCAAGCACGTACTTCGCGACGTGTGTGATTTTTTTCAGCACCGCGTAGATACTCCCTTGTCCGCGACGGTGTCGCGGCGATTTGGGTGGATACTCAGGGCGGGAAATGCAGCAGCCCGCAAGCGTGCGGGATCGCTTGTCGTCTTGGACTCACAACCCAAGAACCCATTCAGTCTAGCCTAGTCCAGCGGCAGCTTCAACGTCCGAACGATCAGCGCCCGAAAAATCAGGGCCCGAAAGATCAGCGCCCGAAAGATCAGCGCCCGAACGATCAGGGCCCGAACGATCCCGCCCGAACCCAAGTCGATTCGGGAAAATTTCGCTGTCGGCTACCGCACGTCCTTGGTCGCAGCCTCAATCGCGTCCACATCCGCTCCTACATCCTTGTGGTCAGTGCCGAAATTCCGGTACGGGCTATCCGCGTGCAAACGGTAGTCCATGCCCCGCTCCGGGTCCGCCGCGCGCAGCCCAACATCGCCAATCTTCTTGACCAGCGCGTTCTTTCCGGGCCATTTGTTGCTCCCTCCCAGAATGACGTTTCCGGTAACTTTGGAATTGGCAAAGCAACTTTCAAACACTCCCGCTGGCCCCTGCACTTCTGGCCGGAAAGCGCAATTCTGCGCCCCGCCTCCGGTGATCATAATCTGCTGTTTCCCCGCTCCCAGCAGGCTGTTGGTGAGCGTAAAGTTCGCCATTTTTGGCTCGTCCGTATGGGCACCCAGCAAAAAAAGCGCTCGAGTGGCCTGTCCCGTAATGTGGTCCAAAGAAATGTCATGCACGGTCACATGCGTCGACAAGATCTCAAACAGAATTCCGTTCCCGTGCAGCCTTTCGCCATCCAAATCTTCAATCAACACATCGTGGATGCTATATCGTCCACCATCTTTGGCGAAATATCCCCGGTCGGATTTGGCATTCGCCATCTGGAATCCAGCCGCCACATTTTTAATTCTGGAATTCCGTATGGTCACATCCACCACCCGGCAATCCGGGCAGGCGTTATCGCCTTGGTTCCGCGGTGTGAGCAACACGGCAAAGCCCTCCTGAGAAAAGCCGCCCCAGCAGTTCTCCAGCACGTTGTTTTCAAACAGCACGCGTTCAGCGCTTTTCAGCTCGAATATATTCTTGACGATAAACGGGGACCCTCCCGTGCTGCCCACAAACCCCGCATTTTCCTTCATCCAGGTCAGCGGTCGGAACAGATGATTCCGGCGGATCTCAATGTCATGCGGCACCACCGTCGCCGCCCCGCCTCCGAACATGATCACCTCTCCGGAGGCCTCGAGAAAGTTATCCTCAATCTTGTAAGGACCCATCGGGCTCGTTCCCAGCCCCCCGCTGATTGTCTGCGCATCCGTGCACGTGCCGGTTCTGGCAATGCAGTGGAAGTCGGAAAAGTAGGAGTCCACAATGGCCACATCGGTACTTCCGCCCAGTCCGATGCCCCGGGTTGTTTCACTCTGCGCGGTGCCATGGATCCACACCCGATCAAACACCAGATGTGCCACTGTTGCCGTGCCCTCAATCGCAATCAGGCTCGAAACCGGATCCTCCGATGCCGTCCGCGTGATCTCCAGCCCCAGGAACCGGTAGTGGTTTGCCCCGGGCGCAAAATCGATGGGTCCTTTGCCTCGCTTGGGGAACTCAATCCGCACCAGCACGTTTTTCGGCGTTGCACAGGCGTAGGCTGGCCGCCCAGGTAGCGACGCAATCCCGGCATAGCAGGGCGTCAGGCGGGCACCTTCCGGTGGCAGGGCGGAATTGGGTGCGCTGGTGCGGACCACGATCCAGTGGGCATCGTCGCAGTGCTTCTCCGGTACCAGGAAGTGGCCCGTAAACACAGCTCCAGCTTCCAGTTGCAGCGTGTCCCCGCAGGCGGCGTCATTGAGCGCCTTTTGCAGGTCATCGGACGCCTTCACTGTCTTAGACTTGCCCGGTGCTGGCGTGTCCAGCAGGGAACTCTTCACCTTCGCGCGCGGCAACTCGGCTGGGCCGTCAAAGGCTCCGGCATCTGCTCCGACAGCGGTCTTTAACGCAATGAAAATAAAGGAGATAACAAGAAAACTGGGCCAGCTTCCGCGATCGAGTCTCTTCATAAGCGTCAATACCCTTGCAAAAAGACTATCACGCGCTGGGCACGTAAAAACGCCAGCCTAAGGGGCTGGCGTTTTGGTGTGTCAGCTGGGAAAGGCCTAGTAGACGCCTTGAATCGCAGCCAGGATGCCAGCCACGTCCGCGCCCATGTCCTTGCCGTCCGAGGCGGCGCTCTTCAGAACCGAACCCGCCTTCAATCGGTAGTCGCCTCCGTTGCCATTGTTGAAGTTTACGAATCCGACCGAATTCCCATCCGCCGCCATGGAATTGCCGCTCGGCCAGGACGAGGCCGGGAATTGGCTCGGCACGCCGATCAGCGTATTCCCGCTGAAGCTGTAGTTGCTAAAACAGCTGTTCAGCACAGTCGCGGGCACGCGGGGGTTGTAAGCGCAGTTTGCCGATCCGCCGCCGATTGTCCAGATCGGGTTGATTCCCGTGGTCACAATGCTGTTGGAAAACACGAAGTTCGGCATTTTGGGCGACGTAACGTTGCCCAAATCAAACAGCATATGCGCAGGGAACGCGGTAATGTGGGTCAGTTGGACACTGGCCAGCAGGGGAGAGCCGGGGGCAGTCGAGACCTGCGCCAATTGGCCCTGTCCTTTGTACTTCACGTCGTCGATGTCATCCAGCACCACATCGTGGATGCTATAGCGCTGTCCGGCGAACGCTGCTCCACCGGTATCCGACGCGGCATTGGCGATTTGGAAGCCGCCGCCAATGTGGCTGAACGTGCTGAATCGGATAGTCACGTCGGTGACTTGGCAGCTAGGGCAGAGATTGCCTTTGGGGGAGGATTGGTTTTTCGGAGTCAACACAACGCTAAACCCACTTTGCGAGAAGCCGCCCCACGAGTTTTCCGCCACATTGGCTTCAAACAGCACGCGCTGTGCATTCTTCATTTCCATGTGGTTCTTTACCGCGAACGGGTTGCCATGGTTTCCCAAAACAACACCAGCGTGGCCCGCCATCCAGGTCAGTGGTTTGAAGAAATGGTTGCGTACAATCTCGATGTCCGTGGGAGTAGTCGTAGCCGCCCCACCGCCGAACAGGATAGTTTCGGCCGAAGACTCCAGGAAGTTGTTCGCGATCTTATACGGTCCACCGGGTGCCGAACCCAGGCCGCCCGACAAGGCCTGCGCGTCAGTGCAGGTGCCGGTTCTGGATTCACAGTGGAAATCGTTGAGGTAGGAATCCACCAGAGCCACGTAGGTCAGGCCGCTCAGGTAGATGCCGCGGGTCGTGTCGTCTCGCATCGTTCCATGGATCCAGACGCGGTCGAAGATAATATGGTCGCCCGTCGCGCCCGCCGTGGGGAATACCAGGTTGCCAATGGCACCGGCATTCGCCTGCCGCGTCACTTCCAGCCCTAGAAAGCGATAGTGGTTCGCTCCCGCCGCCAGTGCGATTGGACCGGAGCCGGTCTTCACTCCCATGACCAACTTGGCCATCACATTTTGCACAGAAGAGCAGTTCAGTGCTGGGCGTCCCGGAAGCGAGGCAACGCCGGCAAAACAAGGGGAAATGCGCGTTCCTTCGGGCGGCAGACTGGAATCCGGTGCCGAGGTGCGAACGACGATCCAGTGCTGATCGTCACAGTGCTTTCCAGGAAACGACCAAACGCCCGTAAAGGTGGTTCCCGCTTTCAGGCTAATGGTGTCACCGCAGGCGGCGGAGTTCAAGGCCGCTTGGAGTGTTGAATCAGTGGCTACCGGCCAGTTCTTTCCGTTGGCGGGGGTGTTGGCCAACGCACTCTGGACATAGACTCGCGGCAGTTCCGCCGGACCGTCAAACTTGCCGTTGACATTTGCCGTATTCACCGCCAGGAGCATGGTCGCGGAAGCTGTGTTGGCCGCAGCGTCCGTTACCGTGGCGTTAAAGCTGAAGGAGCCCGTTTTCGAAGGTGTGCCGCTGAGCATCCCGGCCCCATTCATGGACAAGCCCGCTGGCAGAGTTCCGGTCGTGAGCTTCCACTGATAAGGCTGAGAACCGCCAGTCGCCGAAAGGCTGGCCGAATAAGCCGCTCCCTGGGCCGCATCAGGCAGACCGCCGGCGGAAACCGTGAGCTTGGAGGAAGTGCCCGCCACGATGGCGATGGTCGCCGAGGCGGAGGCATCTGGTGCCGCGGCGCTGGTCGCAGTGATGGTTGCTGTGGTGTTGCTGGCGACCGTCGGTGCCGTGAACAGGCCGCTGGTGGAAACGGATCCCGCGCTGGCGCTCCAGCGCACTTGCGAATTGCTTTTGCCGCGGACTTCCGCAGAAAGCTGCTGCGTAGCGCCCGAGGCCACCGTTGCGCTGGCAGGGGACACCGTCACGACCACACCGGCGGTCTTCGGTTCAACCTTCAGACGCAGACCAACTTCGCTACCCCCGCTCCAATCATGATTGGAGGCACGAACCGTGAATTCGCTGGTGCCCGCGTGTGCCGGAGTGCCTTCAATGGCACCAGTCGTCTGGTTTAGGGTCAGTCCCACCGGCAGGGAGCCGACGCGAACCAAAAAGTGATAGGGAGCGCGTCCGCCGCTGGCGGTGATTTTCCCGCGATAGCGCGAACCCTGGGTGCCATTGCCTACCTGCGCGGTGACGGTGATCGGACTCTTCGACTTGGCTTGCGTGGCCGAGTTGGCCGACTGGGCCTGACTCAAAGGACCGCAAGCGGTGGTAAGGGTAGCCAAGGTCACGAGGAATACGACGGATGCAATGATAACGCCGTTTGCCCGCGAGCCCGTTAGGCCGAACTTGGAGGAACCGTTTCCGGCCGAAAAATCGTTAGGCATACACTCCCCTTACCCGTACTGAATTTTTGGGGGAACTCACGGTAGGAGTTCTTGAAAACGACTGTATTTCCGGATAGCACAATCGGGTAGGTCTCAGTAGGACACGCAGGGGGATTTCGTTAGGCCATGTACCATCGGTTTACGACCTAATTACTTCGGTGTTGTTTCTGGAAATAGCGGTTTAGCGGCAGATGCCTATCGCCTAAATGCCGTGCTCAGCAGGCTATTCAAGGTATTGCTGGGTTTTGCCCGGATGCGGCAGCCCACCCAATCGCTGGCTGGTCGGCGCTGGGAATCGCCGGGGATTCCTATGTCCCTATGGTTAGATTCCGCGCTTGCAGAGGTTTTTCAGTTTTGCCGCGTTGGCGATTTATTTTGCGGATTGGCGAGTTTTTTCCAAAACTTCCACAAATTGACGCGTAATCACCGGCCAATCATACTTGCGCGCGGTCGCCGCCGCTGCCGCTTCGTAGCGCCGCCGTGCGGTTTCGTCTTGCAGAAGAAGGATGATCGCCTTGGCAAAGGCCGTTGGATCGTCGGCCAGAATGATGTCCTGGCCGTGGGTCACGTCTAGGCCCTCGGCACCAATGGTGGTTGAGACGGTCGCTTTGCCCACGGCCATCCCCTCATAAATCTTGATTCGCGTTCCTCCACCGATCCGCAGCGGCACCACAAATACGGAAGCCCTGCGCAGGTAGTCAACCACCGATGGAACCGTTCCAGTAACCTCCACGCTGTTACTGGCCAGATTCTGCACCCGTTGGTTAGGCCGGCGGCCCACGATCAGGAAGCGTGCCCCAGGGATCTGAGCCAGCACCTGCGGCCACACTTCCTGACAAAAGTATTCGACGCCATCAATATTCGGTTCCCAGTCCATGGATCCGGTGAAAACCACGTCCAGCCCACTGGGCCGGAGATTCGGATCGTACTGGAACATTTTTAAATCCACGCCTGTCGGGACCACGCTGATGCGGTCCGGGGAGACCATTCCACTCATACCATTCCGGTCTACGTCGGAAACCGCGATGGTGTGATGGAAGCGGCGCACCTGTTGTGGCTCGAAGCGGCGCATCTTGCGGTATTCAATCTTCGAGATCAGCCGCTCCACCCACTCCACCTCAACTTCGGCCTTGCGCTTCCACAAAATCGTTTCGACGTTGTGCTGGAATAGCGCGGTGGGGATGGTCAGGTTTTCCGGAAAATTCAAAGAAGACGCCAGAAAATCGCAAACGGCCACATCAAAGCGTCGTTCCTGGAACCACCCAGTCACCATCTGACGCACGCGAGGGTCGGTAAACTTTGTCACTGGATAGGGTGCTAGCTGAGGAAATCGCCGCACATAGTCAAGGCGGCGTTCCAGGGGCGTCGTATCGGGCGCACCGGTGTGCAGGGTGATCGTTCCAGGAAGGTGCTGGACGATGTCGCGCTCGTAGGCCTCATCCCGCAGTCCGCCGTAGTAGGACAGATACGTGAGCTCATGCTCGGCGGAAAGGCAGCGCAGAATGTTGTAAGTCCGCAGCTGTCCGCCGCTGTCGAGCGGCAGCAGTTTTCCCGGCTTCACCCAAAGTATTTTCACGACAGTATTTTCACGGCAGTATCTTCAGGATCGTGCCCGCTGCTACCAGCAGATTCCTTCATACGACGCGCCGCCATCGGGACGCCGAACCTTGTCCAGGTTGACCAGATCGATCACTTTTTGGTCGGGGCGCAGCATGCGCCGCAGCTCGTCGCGGTCCACGCGTGTCGCGACCACAATGACCTCCGACTCGCCAACGACCTTGGCTAGGTCACTCCCCAAAACCTCGCCCAGATGAGGGATTTCCTCCTCAATATATTGGCGGTTCGAACCGATCAGGCGACCCATGGTGACGTTTTCGTCCCAGATGAGAAGTTGGCGTCCTTCGCCCAAAAGGCGCTTGGCCAGGATCACTTGCGGGCTCTCGCGCAGGTCGTCTGTGTGGGCCTTAAAGCTTAATCCCAGCAGTCCGATCTTCTTCTTGCCGGTCCGCAGAATCATGTCAATGGCGCGATCCAAATGGCGGTCATTGCTGGGCAGAATGGACTCGAACAGGGGCAGTTTCAAATCCATCTCGCGGCCGCGATGGCTCAGAGCACGCACATCCTTGGGCAGGCACGACCCGCCGAATGCAAAACCGGGCTTCAGGTACGCAGGAGAGATATTGAGCTTGGTGTCGGTGCAAAAGATTTCCACGACAGCTTCCGGATCAACGTGCAGTTCTTTGGCCAGGGATCCGACTTCGTTGGCGAACGCAACCTTGAGCGCGTGCCAGGAATTACAGACATATTTCACCATTTCGGCGGTAGTGAACGTGGTTTCAAAGATCTTCCCGGGAGCCCAAGCGTAAATCTCTCGCAAGAAGGCGCTGTGGGCCGAATCGGCGGCCCCAATCACGGTCATTGCCGGTTCCATGAAGTCCTTGACCGCCGAACCTTCGCGCAAAAACTCCGGATTCGAACAGACCCCGAAGTCCTTGCCGGAGCGCTTGCCGCTGGCCTTTTCGAGGGTCGGGACGACCAACGTGGCTGCGGTTCCTGGGAGAACCGTGCTGCGGAGGACCACAAGGTGGAATCGATTCTTCTTCGCCAGTACCTCGCCAATTTGGCGGCAAACCGGCTCAATGTGGCCGAGGTCGAGCTTCCCGCTCCTCATACTGGGCGTGCCGACGCAGAGGATGGAAATATCTGTCTTTTCAACGGCTTCGGCCACATCCATGGTAGCGTGCAGGAGGCCCGCTTTGTGGGCTTCGGCGATGAGGTCGCTCATGCCCGGTTCCAGGATGGGGCTGCGGCCGGAAGCCATCATGTTGACCTTGTCACGGTTCAGGTCGACGCCCACGACCGGAAAACCCTGCTTGGCAAAGCAAGCCGCACTGACCGAGCCTACGTAACCGAGTCCAAATACGCTAATCGAACGAGTCATGATTCCTTTGAGAGGGTCGAGGATTCCCTGAGTTTTTTTGCCGACGACTTTTCGAGCGAATTTCGTCAAGAAAATGTGCAAAATTATGCACACTGCCAGCGAGGTGCACTTGTGATCTGTTGGAAAGCATACCAGTTCAATGCCCGATCGCACAGGGAGTCGCCCCCGCGGGAAATTACCGAAGTTATTGAAAGTAAGCGGCCAAAGCCCTAGTTTCTAGCTCAGGAGCAAGCCCGAGTCCTGTAACATCTTAGGAAAGACCTGCCTGCTCAAGTCCCATTCCTATGGCCAGTTGGAACCAGCGAATCCGGCGTATAGCCTCCCGTGTAGCCGCAATGGAGCGGGCGGAGCTGTGGGACCGCTCTCGCCAAGCGGCGGCGCAGCGTTGGGACGCCTTACTGGGCACCATGGGTTACGAGTGGCCCTCCGGGCTGAGTCCAACGCCCCCAGGACGGCAGGGACGGTTCTTCTTCGACCCGGAGGCGGTTCCCCAACTCATTGAGCTTCTGCGCCAACGACTACCTGGAGAGGCCAGTTCCATTGTCCGCCGAGCTGAGCGGGTGCTGCAACACCGCTTTGACCTGCTGGGCTTTGAAAGCTTGGACTACGGACCTGTGATTGATTGGCATTTGGACAGGGTCCACGGCAAGCAGGCGCCGGGCCGGGCAGCCTACCGAATTGAATATCTTGATTTCCTGCAAGTTGGCGATTCTAAGGTCACTTGGGAGCTCAACCGACACCAGCACCTAGTTCTGCTGGCCAAGGCCTACCTGCTGACCGGGGACGAGCGTTTCGCCAAGGAGATTTTTGCCCAATGGTATAGCTGGCAGGAGCAGAATCCCTATCCGATCGGCATCAACTGGACGAGCAGCCTGGAAGTAGCGTTCCGCAGTTTTTCGTGGCTCTGGCTGCGGGCGCTGCTGGAAGGGAACCCAGTGGTTCCGGCGGCGTTTCCGGAGGATTTGTCGCGCGCGCTGGCGCACAGCGCGCGCCATATCGAGCGCTACCTCTCGACTTATTTTTCTCCCAACACGCATCTTTTGGGCGAGGCTGTGGCGCTGTTCTACATAGGCACGCTTTGTCCGGAAGCCAGTCAGGCTGAGCACTGGCGCGAGTTGGGGTGGCGGGTGGTGGTGGAAGAGGCGCGGAAACAAGTGCGCCCAGACGGCTTCTACTTTGAGCAAAGCGCTTATTACCACGTTTACGCTTTGGAATTTTTCCTGCAATGCGGATTGCTGGCTTCGCGGAACGACGTCCAACCCCCTCCCGAGTTCGCGGCCACGGTGGAGCGCATGTGCGCGGCCTTGAGTCTGTTGAGCCAAACAGGAACTACCGCTAGCTTTGGCGACGACGATGGCGGTCGGCTGCTGGACGGCCAAAGAAACCGCGTTGTCAATCTAGTGGAGCCATTGGCAACCGCTGCAGTGGTATTTGATCGCGGTGATTTTAAATATCGGGCGAATGGACTACAGGAAAACACGATTTGGCTGCTGGGCGCGGAAGGCGTGGAGCAGTTCGACTCGTTGAAGGCGACCGCTCCTCAGATTGTCTCAACGGCGCTGCCGGACTCGGGTTTCTATTTGATGGCGAGCGCGGAGCCTCTCCCGCAGCAATTGCTGATTGATGCCGGTCCGCAGGGTGCTGGCTCGGGTGGTCACGGACATGCTGATGCCCTGACCGTGCAGTTGCTGCAAGGAACGCGCGTGCTGCTCCAGGATCCTGGAACCTACGAATACGTTGGCGACTCGTCGGACCGGAATATCATTCGTGGAACATCGGCGCACAACACGTTGACCGTGGATGGCCGCGGACAGAGTGAGCCCAAGGGACCTTTCGCCTGGGAGCGGTTAACCCAGAGCCAGCGGGAAATCTGGATTGCGGGTGACGCTTTCGACCTGTTCCGCGGCAGCCATGACGGCTATCGGGGTATTGGTGTTACCCATGAACGCTGGGTATTCCATCTGCGCGGGCGCTTTTGGCTGATTCGCGATGTCGCCCGTGGGCGCGGAACTCACAAGTTGGAGCTGGCCTGGCATTTGGGAGGAGATCTACAGCCGGCTGAAGTTGAAGGGCGATTCTTTCCGCGCGAGACCGCGCAATCAGGCCTGGCGCTGGTGGGTTGCACAGGCGACTCCTGGCAACGGGAACTGCATCCCAGTTGGTGGTCCCCGGCCTATGGACGCCGCGAAGAGTCCTGGACCCTGCACTATTCCATGGAAAGCGAATTGCCCGCGGAATGCGCCACCATTCTTTTGCCACTCACGGACCGCAACCAGCCCAGCGGTCGGTTGTGTTCCCTTAATGAAATTGACACTGCGGAAGTTCGCGGATATATCTACGAAGTAGGGCAAGAACGGCACGGACTCTTTTTTCGGCAGAGGCCCGGGCCATGGATGCAAGCCGGCTTTGCCAGCGACGCCGAATTTGTTTACTACCGGTTAACTTCCAGGGAACTAACCGACTTATATTTTTCCAATGGCAGTTATGCTGAAGCAGGGGGGAAGCGTCTGGTCTCGGCACAACACACCGTTCCATATTGTCAGCTCATCGCGCGGAACGGCACGACTCAGGTCGTATCTCCCTCGCGCGAGTTGATTGTGCTGCACCAGTCGCTAAGTCAAGCCGTGCTGGGTCGCGACCTGGTTTCAGCTGGCGCGCGAGATCGGACAGGTCACTAGCCATGTGCGGCATCTGCGGAATCTTTTATCAAGACCGAACGCGCCGGGTGGATCGCTCCACGCTGGCCTCCATGAACCGGCAGATCACACACCGCGGCCCAGATGATGAAGGCCTCTTTGTGGACGGCAATGTCGGCATTGCCATGCGCCGCCTAAGCATTATTGACGTCAAGTCCGGTCACCAGCCTCTTTCCAACGAAACCGGCGACATCTGGATTGTTTACAACGGTGAGGTTTACAACCACCAGGATTCGCGCCAGAAAATGGAAGCGCGTGGCCACCAATATCGCACCCATAGTGACACGGAAAGCATCGTGCAACTTTACGAGGAATACGGTCGTGACTGCGTGCAGCACTTGCAAGGCATGTTCGCGTTTGTGATTTGGGATCAGCGCCGCCGTGTTCTCTTCGGGGCGCGCGACCGCCTGGGCATTAAGCCGTTTTACTATCGGCACGAAAACGGCAGCCTCTTGTTTGGTTCCGAGATTAAAACGATCCTGGCGCATCCCGGCGTCCACGCTGAATTCAATCGATCCATGCTGGGTGAGTATCTGGCATTTGGCTATACCTCGGGCGATCAAACCATGTTCTCCGGAATCCGCAAACTCATGCCCGGCCATTGGTTTGAACTCGACGAAGCCGGCGACTGGCGCGGCGGACAGTACTGGGATTTGCAGGTTACGCCGGACGACGGGAGCCTGCCCGAGAAGCACTACATTGACATGTACCGCGCGGGCTTGGAACAGGCTGTCTCCAGCCATCTGATGAGCGACGTTCCGCTGGGTGTATTTCTCAGCGGCGGCGTCGATTCCAGCGCCGTGGCCGCGCTCACCAAACGCATCCGCCAGGCTCCCGTGGAAACGTTTGCGGTGGGCTACGAAGAAGCCGCATTTTCAGAATTGCAATATGCCAAGGACGTAGCCGCGCACATCGGCACCGAGCACCACGAAGTTCGCGTTTCACGAACGGAATTCTTCGATGCCCTGCCCAATCTGATTTGGCACGAAGATGAGCCCATCGTCTGGCCGTCCAGCGTGGCGCTTTATTTCGTCGCGCGCCTGGCTCGCGAACGCGTGACCGTGGTCCTGACCGGCGAAGGCAGCGACGAAACGCTGGGTGGTTACGGTCGATACTCGCGCACGCTATGGAACACCAGCGCGGATAGCATCTACCGGGGCGTGACTCCTTCGTTCTTGCGCCGCCAGGTTCGCCAGGCCATTCAGTCCCAGATGCTTGGCGCCAGGCTTCAGAAGCGCCTTGAGCACACGTTCCTGGGCCGCGATGGTGAACGCTGGGAGTCCATGTACTTTGACAATTTCTACTCCGCATTTCCATCACAAGAACAGGCCGGCCTGCTCACGCCGGAAGCGCTCCAGGCGGCGGGCAATCCTTACGCGAACGCCATGGGCTACTGGGAAAACGCCTCGGGTGATTTGCTCCACAAGCTGCTGTACACGGACATGAAAACGTACCTCGTCGAGCTCCTGATGAAGCAGGACCAGATGAGCATGGCCGCTTCGATTGAGAGCCGCGTGCCGTTTCTGGATCACGTGCTGGTCGAGCAGGCCATGCGCATTCCGACCAAGTATTTGATCAACGGCCTCTCGGGCAAAATGGTCCTCAAGCGCGCGCTCGAAGACATTCTTCCGCACGATATCCTGTACCGCAAAAAGATGGGTTTCCCTACGCCTTGGTCGCAGTGGCTCCAGGGCGACCAGCTCAACGAAGTGGAACAGATGCTCACCAGCGACCGAAGCCTGGCCCGCGGCTTGTTCCAGCCAGACGCCCTGCGCGGCATCTTTGCCGAGCATCGCAAGAGGCGGCGCGACCACACCGACCGCATCTGGCGCTTGATGAATCTGGAAATGTGGCACCGCGTGTTCGTCGATGCCGAGGCGCCCAAAAGCCATTCCGCCAATGGAGCACTCTAGTTGCATGTTGAGAACTCTCAGGCTCGGCACCCTGCGCGCATTGCAAAAAGGCGGTATGTTCGCCCGCGTTGGGGACAGCCGCTGGCGTCGCGAGCGCTTGCTCATCCTCTGCTACCACGGCATCTCCGTGGAAGACGAACACGAGTGGCGACCCAGGCTTTACATGCCTCCCGCGATTTTGCGGGAGCGCTTCGAAGCCTTGCGGAGAGGCGGATATCAGGTACTACCTCTGGGCGAGGGCATCGAGCGGCTTTACAAAAACGATCTGCCGCCCCGTAGTGTCGTGCTCACCTTCGACGATGGCGGCTACGATTTTTACAAGCAGGCCAGCCCGCTTCTGCGCGAGTTTGGCTATCCAGCCACGGTTTACCAAACCACCTACTACAGCGATTTCCCCAAGCCGATTTTCGGCCTGGCAGCGTCGTATTTCTTATGGAAGTGCCGCGGCGAAGTTTTGCAATCGCCACTGGATCTGGGCCTCAACGGCGCGGAGATGGATTTGCGCACGGACGAAAGTCGGATGCGGATCGTACTGGATCTAGAACAGTATTGGACCCGCGAACAAATGACCGGTGCGCAGAAGGACGACTTGTTGCAGCGACTTGCCAGGTTCCTGGGCGCGGACTATCAGGCGTTGGTCGCGAGCCGCCTTCTCCATCTCATGCGGCCTGCGGAAATCGCGGAACTGGCTCGCCAGGGTTTCGATATCCAGTTGCACACGCATCGCCACCGCACGCCGCTGGATGAAACGCTCTTTCGGAAAGAGATTGCGGACAATCGGCTCAGAATCGCCGAAGAATGCGGCCACACGCCGACACACTTCTGCTATCCGTCCGGGCACTATGACATGATGTTTCTTGCTTGGTTGGAACGGGAAGGCGTGGTTTCCGCCACCACCTGCGATCCGGGCCTGGCCTCCCGCCGTAGCCATCCCTTGCTGCTCCCGCGGTTTATTGATACCGCCGCGCAGCCACTTTACGTATTTGAGGCGTGGCTCAGCGGTGCTGGGCATTTGACCTCGCCGCGACGTCCAGCTGCAGGCGCCCGAGCTAGCGAACGGGCTGCGGTTTCCTAGGTGCGGGCTTCTCGGCGGCCAGGGTCAACGCAATAATTTCGTCCTTCAGCGCCGCCCCGCCCGCCAATAGTCCGGTCAGCTTCGGTTTCCGATTATTGAACACCAGCGGCGACTGGTCCAGCGTACCGGTAAATCCACCGGCTGATTCAATCAAGGCGACGCCTGCGGCTACGTCCCACTCGTGCTTGGGCGTCAGCGTCCAAGTGGCATCGGCCAGTCCGGCCGCAACACACCCCAATTTGTAGGCCACAGAGCCGGTTGGGCGCACTTCAAAAGATTTGCCTTGAAATTGGTCCCACTCCCCGCGCTTGACCTCGCTGCGGCTGGCCAGCACCACGCTTCCCGCCAGCGATGTTCGCGAAGTGGAGCACGCGGGTTTGCCATTGAACAGGACGCCGCTCTCCAGGGAACCCGTCATTGTTTCCTGCGTCGCGGGATTGCAAATTCCTCCGGCGAAAGGGCGACCGTCGCGCACCAAGCCAATGGAGCAGCACCACTCGGGAATGCCTTCCACAAATTCGCGTGTGCCATCGAGCGGGTCCACAATCCACACCCAGGTGCTCTCCAGCCGAATGGGATCGTCCACGCTCTCTTCGGAAAGCCAGCCTTCGCCCGGGCGGAGCAGGCACTTCCGCAGGGCCGCGTCCACCTGCGTATCAGCTTGCGTTACCGGATCGTGTCCGGCTTTATATTCCGCCTGCACGTCTCCCGGAGTGAAACGCGCAAAAATTACGCGAGCGGCCTGCAAGGCTTCTTCAATACGAGTCAGAGCTTCGTTGCTGGAGATAGCGTTCATAGAGTTTTAGGTCCAGAGTTTTTCGATCAGATCCCACAACATGCGGCAGCCGGTAATCAACAGCACTGCGCAGAGAATTCTTCGCAGCCAGGTCACCGGGACACGTGTGGCCAGGAAGGCTCCGAGCAGGCCGCCTGGAATGGAGCCAATGAGCAGGCCGCCCACCAGGGAGTAGTCAATGTTATGAATTTGAAAATGCAGTAAACTGGTGAAGCCGGTAAGAATCAGCGCGTGCACGATGTCCGTGCCCACCATCACGCGCGGCGGATAGCTGTAGAACAGCAGCAACAGCATCATGACGATGCTGCCGGAACCTACCGAAGTCATGCCCACCAGAAAGCCAGCCAGCAAGCCAATCACCACCATGCCAAAGAACGACTTGGCCGTGGGTTGGCGCACCGCGAGTTCCTCTTCAAAGCGGCCCTGCAGAAGCAACAGCACGGGAATAAAGATGAGCAGAAATCCGATGGCGTGCGCGACAAAGCTGTTGACACCGGTTCCGTAGAGAACGCGCAGATGTTTGAGCAGAGCCACGCCAGCGTAGGAGCCGGGAATGCTGCCGCAAGCCAGCGCAATGACCACCTTGCGCCTCACGGTGCCTTTGCTGAGATGGACCCAGCTGGTTCCAATTTTGGTAAAGAAGTTGAACAGCGCGTCGGAACCCACGGCCAGCATGGCGGGAACGTGCAGCCCATAGATGAGAATGGGGAGCAGCAATACGCCGCCCCCCAGTCCCGTCATGCCAATCAGGGTGCCCACGAAAAAACCGACGAGAATCTTGAGAATGAACATGTTGAAAGGTATCTCGAAGATTTTCCGGTTGCTTACCCTTGTTTTTCGTCGCTAACGCCGATGTAACCTTCTTTTTCCAAGTGGAGAACGATCGCCTGGGCCGCTTCTTCCGCGCTTAAGGCTCCCGTGTCAATGGTCATATCCGCCTTCACTGGGACTTCGTAAGGATCGGAGATGCCGGTGAATTCCTTGAGGATGCCAGCGCGGGCTTTGGCGTAGAGTCCTTTGCGGTCGCGTTGTTCGCAGACTTCCACCGAAGTCGCCACGTGGATCAGAATGAACCCGCCGAACGGTTCGATCATTTCGGCGACAGCCTTACGGGTTGCCTCGTAAGGCGCGATGGGTGCGCAAACCGCGATGCCACCGTTCTTCGTGATTTCCGAGGCCACGTAACCGATGCGGCGGATGTTGATGTCGCGGTGTTCCTTGGAGAAGCCGAGTTCCGAAGAAAGATTCTTGCGGACCAGGTCTCCGTCCAGAATGGTGACCGGACGGCCGCCCATTTCCAGGAACTTCACCATCAGCGCGTTGGCAATTGTGGACTTACCGGAACCGGAAAGACCCGTGAAGAACACAGTAAAGCCTTGCTTGGCGCGGGGCGGGTAGCTGCGGCGCAGTTCGCGTGCAACTTCTGGATACGTAAACCAGTCGGGAATATCGCGGCCCTCGTTCAGGCGGTCGCGCAGTTCCGTTCCGGAAAGGTTCAGCGTGGGCGTGCCCTTGGCCACTTCGTTGTCTGGAGCGTAGACGCCGTCTTTCTCCAGGTACACCATCATGTTGAAAGGAACCATGGTGATGCCCATTTCCTTCTCGTGCTTGGCGAAGAGTTCCTGCGCCTCATAGGGGCCGTAGAAGGGCTTGCCGGTGGAGTCTTTGCCTGGTCCCGCGTGGTCGCGTCCCACAATAATATGTGAGCAGCCATAGTTCTTGCGGATCAAGCCGTGCCACATCGCTTCACGTGGTCCGCCCATGCGCATGGCAAGCGGCAACAGCGCCAGCTTGACGGTTCCTTGCGGATACTTCGGAAGCAGCAACTGGTAGCAGCGCACGCGGGTGTAGTAGTCCACGTCGCCCGGTTTGGTCATGCCCACCACCGGATGCAGCAGCAGGCTGGCCTCCACGTTCTTGGCGGCGCGCATGGAAAGCTCCACGTGAGCGCGATGCATGGGATTGCGGGTCTGGAACGCGACAATCTTTTTCCAGCCCAGCCGCGCAAACTCCGCGCGTAATTCCGCCGGTGTCAGGCGAATTCCGCGGAAGTCATAGTGCACCGGATGTTGCAGGCCTTCCACCTTGCCGCCCACGTAGACTGGGTTGGTGCGGTTCATGGTCTGGTCGGCGCCGGGGTGCAGCTTGTCCGTGGTGCCGAACACTTGCTGCGCTTCCGCCGCGCGGTCCGGCTTGTAGATGTCTTCCACGTTCAGAACCGCCAGCATCACGCCTTCGGCATCGCGCAGGGCTAGCTTGCCGCCCACCGTCAGCTTCGCGGCAAATTCTTCTGGCAGGTCCAGCGTGATCGGCATCGGCCACAGGGTTCCGTCGGCCAGCCGCATGTCCTTGCACACCGACTCGTAGTCGGCCTTTTTCAAAAATCCACGCAATGGCGAAAAAGCGCCGTTGAGCAAAAGCTCCAAGTCGCAGAGTTGGCGCGGGGTTAGGTCCCAGGAGGGGAAATCTTTGGAGGCGGCTTGCAGGGTTTTCTTATCGTTAGGATTCAGGATCAAATCCACTAATTCGCCGCCGTGCGGGCTGGTCAAGTGACTGGTTGCTGTCAAACGGATCTCCTTCAAAAGAACAGATTAAGTGCGGTCTGAAAACTGAAACTAAACAGGCGAACCTAGAGTTGCCAATTTTCGAGTTGCCGAATTTCGCGTTGCCGATTTTCGACGAGGCGTAGCTTTGCACTCTCTAGATTGGTCTTGAAAGAGCAATTCGTCTTCCCGCCGGGACGTCGGTCCGAGCGTCTAACTGATTGAAAAATAACGGCTGAAAACAAATCCTTACAACTCCGGCCTAGCGCCCGCGAGCCCAGATATGCAAACTCTTGCACATCTGCCCGCAACCAGGCATTTCCCAGCCCCTGACCGCCATTCGTTTCCAAATCAGGTTACCTAGGTTGCTTCGTGAACCGGATAACTTCCATATTATGGGATTGAGGCGCGATTTGCCACAAAGATCATGCCTTACAAGCGTAGCCATAGTAACCCCGGACCTAGCTAATCACCCTTCGTCAATGAGCGTTCGCAAGATAGCTCCTCCGTCGGTACAGCAAGGGCAGCCGCATAGTCCGCACCTAGGTCAAGGTTCCACAGGGCCCACCGGGAGGCCTCCCGTAGGTCCGGGCGGGTCGCCAGCAGTCGGGCAGGCTCTCCAGGACGTAACGTCACGTCGAACTGGCTAAGCGGCAAGCTTAGGCCCTCTCCAACCGCCTTGACATAGGCCTCCTTGCGCGTCCAGCAGCGAAAAAAGGCAGGAATTTGCTCATTTTTTCCCAACGACAGGAGAGTTTGCTGCTCGTGCTGAGAGAAGAAACGCTCGGCAATTTGCCGGATCTCCACGTCGGTCCGCAGCAGCTCCACATCCACTCCCACCTCCCGGTCCCAGGCAAATGCCAGCAACAGACGATTGCCGGAGTGGGACAAATTGAATCCCAACCTCCTCTGGCCGGGGAGACGAGTCAATTCTGGCTTCCCATTCGCCGTATAGACAAACTCGAGGGCTCCCGGGAGGCAGCCGAGATAGGCTGCGGCCAGTTCTCGCAGCAGGCCCCGCCCGTAGATGTGGCGCTCCCGGTCTGCTTCCAAGCGAAAGCGTCCCGCGCGGTCCCGCTCCTCCTGGGCCAGTAAAGCACTCCACGAGGCCATGGGAGCGGCAACCTCGAGATGCCCGACCCACACCCCGACCTCTCCCGGGGCCAATGAAAGCCGAGGCGTTCCACCTGGTTGCGCAGGGGCGATGTGAGTCTCGACCGTCATTTAAGAAGCTATGCCCTGCAAGTCCTTCATTCTAAGGCAACCGCAGGGGCGTGGAGGTTGTAACAATGAGTTCTTTCCGGCCTTTGAAGCCATCCAAACCAAGCCAAACCTCATCTCAGCTGCTGCACGACAAATCTGGAATAGCACGACGGTGCCTTCGACACCCGTAAGCAAAAGGCCTAGAATTAGGGCAAGTTTACAGGAGCGTTTCCCAATGGTTTCCAAGCGATTTTGCGTAGCTGCCCTGGTGCTCGGCCTAAGTCCAATCCTTGCAACCGCACAGAAGCCTTACAAAGCGGGAAAAACGAGCTTTGGGCACATTGTGGGCAAAGGAACGCCCGCCGACCTGTCGCACCATCGGGACAATTCCGCAGCCGTCTTGAACAGCAACCGGCGTGCGGGTGCCGCCAGCGAACTGACCAAGATCGAGCAACAATCCATGCGCGTTTCCGGATCTGTGGCGTCGAAGTCCACACGCACTAGAGTGGCGGCATTGCCAAAGTTGGGCGCCCCGAAAACGGAGCGAAGCGCCCCAATTAATTTTGCCGGCCACACCCCGGTCCATCGCCAGTTGACGACCAACCCAAAATCCGGGGGCGGGGCCAACGGGGCCGCTCCCAAAATCCACTAAACCAATTGTTATCTATGAGTTAGCGTGGGTGCGAACATTTTCTGCCGCTGTCGCCCCCGGCGCCGCTTGGAGCTGCGCGGCCGGTTCTTTGATTGAGTACTTCATCAGGCAATAAACGGCGCGGACACCGTCTTTCCAGCCAATCTTTTTGCCTTCCTCGTAGGTGCGGCCCCAGTAGCTAATGCCTACCTCGTAGACCCGCAGGCGTCGCTTGGCAATTTTTACCGTAATTTCCGGCTCAAAGCCAAAGCGATTCTCTTCAATGGGAATGGCTTGCAGAATTTCCCGCCGGAAGACTTTGTAACAAGTTTCCATGTCCGATAAGTTCATGTCCGTGCAGATGTTCGACATCAAAGTCAGCAGCCAATTACCCACGGAGTGCCAGAAATACAGGACACGGTGCGGGCCGCCGCCTAGGAACCTGGAACCGAAAACTACATCGGCTTTCCCTTGTTCCAGCGGCCCGAGCAGAACGGTATATTCGGCGGGATCGTACTCCAGGTCGGCGTCCTGGATGATGATGTAGTCGCCCGAAGCCTCCTGAATTCCGCGCCGGAGAGCGGCGCCCTTACCCATATTCTGGGATTGAAGGATGACATGAATCTGGGGGAATTTCTGCTGCAATTCGGCCAAAATTTCGCGTGATCCGTCCGTAGAGCCGTCGTCAACGCAGATGAGTTCGATTTCCAGCGGCACCGCCAAGACGCGTTGAACGACTTCGCGCAGTGTGCTGCGCTCGTTATAGACCGGCATAACGACAGAGAGTTTCACAGCTCACGATCTCCTAAATAAGTGAAAGTATCACACACGGCGCCATCTCGATCGTGATCCCTGGCGGGGGCGGACTCCCGAACTGGGGAGGAACCACCGTGTAAAATGGGAACTCCGTTCTAAGCTATTTTACTTAGATAAGGGGTTCGTAGGCCGTCGGGGGGCACCTTGTCAGGGCAATTCAAACGCCGAATGTTACCAAAGTTTGACCCCGATTCGAATCGAGCTAAGCTCCATAAAATCATAGATATACCGATTCCATTTGTCATAAGAGTTGGACCCTGGGGTAGGGGTTTGAACCCACCTGTGCAATTCTTCGTCTCAAAATGGCAATCGGGCTGCTTAAGTAATCGGCAAGTACCTTCCCAAACCATCGCGCTGTACTCATATCTGGCGTGAGGCGATGGCGGGTCGTATCCCAAGCCTCTCCAGCGCTTCGGGGAGCCGGGAAAGCGCCCAATATAACGAAGTGGCTAGGAAGTCACGTCCAGAAAGGGGACGCCACGTGGAGGAAACCAAGGTCCAGTTAGGACCGCGGGAAAGGCAAATCGCCGACCTGCTTTTACAGGGTTGCGACAACGAAGAAATCGCCCGGCAACTCAATATGGCGCGCCGCACCGTCAAGGCCCATTTCAACCGTCTTTTCTTGCGGTTTGGCATAACGCAAGGCATCAAGCGGGTCCAGCTCGCAACTTTACTTTACAGGAGGCAACTGTGCTTACAGTCGAACGCTACGGAAACCGGATCCCCAGTGAACGCGAGTACCGCATCATCGAACTCGTCGCCCAGGGACTCAAGAATCGCGACGTCGCCAGCGAAGTTGGCACCACCGAACACGTTATCAAGAACTACCTCCGCGTCATCTACGACAAGCTCGGACTCTGGAATCGTGTTGAACTCGCCCTCTGGTATGAAGCTCGCCGGGCCGAATTTGCCCAAGCCTGATCCCTTTGCCGATTGGGACAGCCCGAGCCAAGCGGCTCGCCGCACCCAGGTGACGCACTAGAAGCGTTACCAACAAAATTTCGCAACTACGGCGCCGAGAACCGGCGCCGATTTTTTTGGTGTCGGCTTTCTTCCCGAAGGGAGGCGCACCTGAATTGGTTAGGGAAACTGTGAATATCATCTTTTTTTGAGATTGTGATTCCTCAGCGCAGCTGAGGAATCTAGAGTGCCGAGGGTGGCCCAACCCTTTCCAGCTTTCTTTTGAGGATGCTTAACAGCGACAAAGCTGGCGAGAGTTGTAACAAGTCGAGGGCATGGGGATTCCTCGCTTCGCTTCGGAATGACAGGTCTTGGAAATTGAAAGGTTTGTCCGGAGTTTCCGTTAGGGTATCGTGTGCCAATTGCCTTGCACGATCAAGACCTACCCTCGGGGCTGAAAGCCGGCGATTTATGAGGTTCATGCCAAACGGCGACACCGGGATTCGGTGTCGCCGTCGGTTTGTGGAGCGGAGACGAAGCGCGCAGTTACTTCTTACCCACCACCAGCACCTCAAACTGCCCAGCTTCCGCCGTGGACAAAAACAGCTGGTGGGTTTTTGGATCGAGGGCCATGGTTTTTGCCTTCGGCAGGGTTTTGACGGTTTCCACGGAGCTGTATTTATCCGCGCTGTCCTGGTGGATTACCGAAATTGTGCCTTCGCCGTTGGAGAAGAAAATCATGCGGGTATCTTCGTCGAACGAGGTGGCATCGACGTGGTCGCCGATGGGCAGCGTGGCGACCACTTTGCCGGATTCCGAATCGATAACGGCCATGATGTGGCTGCGGCAACCGATGAAGAGGCGGTGATTGGCGCGGTCGATGGCCATGCTGGAGGGTGCCTCGCACGGAGCCACCGGCCAGCGTTGCGCTACCGTCAGTTTGCGCGCGTCGATTTTGACGATCTGGCTCTTGTCTTCGAGGTTGTCGAATACAAATCCATTGCCATCGGCCACGGCGAATTCCGGGCCTCCGCCCAGCGGGACCGTTCCGACAACTTTGCCGTCAGCGGCTGAGATCACGGTGACGCTTTCGCTATCGCCGTTGAAGGCCAGCACCTGTGAGGTGGCGGCATCGAACATGATCGCGTCCGGTTTTTTGCCAGTGGGCACCTCGCCCAGCTTCTTGAGCGTTTTCAAATCGAAAATAGTGACGGTTGAAGTCTGTCCGTTGCTGGTGAACCCGCGACCGAGTTCTGGAGCAATGGCGATTCCGTGCACGCCCAGCGTGCCCGGAATGTTGCCCACCACAGTTTGGGAATCCACATCGAGGACTTCCACCTGGGTTCCGTGGGATACGTAGAGGCGCCGCGCAGCTTCATCCACGGCGAGGTAGTCCCAGCCGCCCTGGCCGGGGATTGCGATCTTTTTAGTGATGCTGTAAGCGCCCTGCGAGAAGGCGGAGGAGGCCAGGAGCGTGCAGCAGGCCGTTGCGAGCGTGAACCAGGACATTCTACGGTGACTCAACATAAGAACCAGATCCTTTCAGGTTTGAGAACTCAGTAGTCGGAATGCAAGCCGTTAGTGGCAGGTGCCGGTTCCAGAGTCGGCGAACGTCTTGCCCGCTTCCGGAACAAACTCCCAGTCATAGCTTTTGGCGTGAAGCGTGAGCTTAAGAACTCCAAAGGCGGCATCGTTGCGCGCTTCGCTGTTCGGCTGGGTGGTGCCGAACGCGCGGTGCGAATTTTTGCCGCCGCTGCCCACGACGAACTCGCGAATTCCGCGGTCGTTGTCGGCCTTTCCAGCGGGATCTTGTGGGGCAAAGCGCTCGTAGTCGTGGTCGTGGCCGTTCAGGACAACATCCGCGCCAGCCTGAAACAACGCTTCCCACAGGGGCTTCATCGTCGGATCGTTGCCGTGCTTTCCGCCGGAACTGAACAGAGGCTTGTGCCAGTAGGCGAGGGTGCAGGTGGTTTTGGCATCGGCCAGATCCTGCTTCAGCCATTTTCCCTGCGGAGAAGCGGCATCGCAACCGCCTACCTGTTCGCATTCGCTATTCAGAACAACAATATGCCAGGCTCCGAGGTCGTAGCTGTAGTAGCCCTTTTTCGGGTCGCCAGCGGCATCGCCAAAATAGCGCGAGTATCCGGAAGCGCCGTCGCTGTGGTACTCGTGGTTGCCGGGTGCGGGACGGGTGCGGTCTTTGAAGCGCCCCCAGGTGGGGCCGTAACACTTGGCAAACTGCTCATCGGAGCCGTCAGGATAGGCAAGGTCGCCAGCGACAAAAACGGTGCCGGGGATGTGGTCGATGAGCTTGGCTGTGGCTTCAGCGCCCGCCAGATCGTCGCAGCTGGCTACGTCGGCCGCACCGACGAGCACCGGGTCGGAGCTGGCGGCGGGAGTCGCGGCGGGCGTGACATTGGGCTTGGCCTGCCCCGAGGCTTGGGCAAGCGCCGCGAGACACACAACACCCACACGCAAAATCGAAATGTGTTTCATGATCGAGAACCTCTTGTGAATTGAAGATACGGGCATGATCTGAAGTTTCCATGAAACAGCAAGAGCCGCGTCTCCGCGGCTCTTGCTGGCAAGGCTGGCGAGACTATTTCGACTCGCCGCCCAGGTTGAAGCGCAAGCCGAAGGAATACGTCGGTTTGTAGTATTCGCGCTGGATGGGATAGATTTTGCTGCCGTTGTAAAAGCCGAACACTTCATTGGTGAGGTTCAGGCCGGAAGCGATCACCTGAATTCCATGCGACAGTTTGAAGCTGCCTTGCACATCAACTTGCGTGTGAGCATAGATGTAAGTGTCACCGAAGGGCCCGCTCTTGCCAAGCGCAGCGCCGTCTTGATAGCCGTAGCTCCAGATATTCTGGTCGTTGTGGGAAATCCCCAGGCGCGAAGAGAATCGGCCACGATCATAGGTCGGGCTGATGTTCCAGGTGTTGGGAGCTTGCCGCTGAAGCTGCGGATTATCCGAACGACCCGGCACGTTGTTGGCCTTCGAAGCCGTATAGCCGTAGTTGGCTGTAATTCCCAAGCCTTTTAACGGGCCGGGCAGGAACGTCAGATGCTGTTGGTAGGCGAGTTCGAAGCCGTAAAGATGAGCGTCCGACCCATTGGTTTGCTGGACCAGCACTTGACCCACATAGTCACCCAGCGGGTACAGCGGATTATTCTGAATCACTTGCTGGTTGATCGTGGTTGAAGTTTGGTAGATCGTGTTGGTGAGCTGTTTGTAAAAGAATCCGGCCTGGATCAGGCCAAGAGGCTTTAGGAATTGCTCATAGAGAACGTCATAGCTATTGGCATGCGTTGGCTTCAGGAACGGGTTGCCGACGTGAACCTTTTGACCCGCATCGCTCTGCGAATCGAACGTAGGCGGCAGATCCCCAAAATTTGGGCGAGAGACACCTCTTCCGTAAACAGCACGGATGGCGGCATCATGCGGCAGGCGAAACCGAGCCTGCACGCTGGGTAGCGGGTCCAGATACGACGAATTCACGGGAAGAGGCGTCGCTACCAAGTTTCCATTGGAGTCCGCCAAAATCTTGTTGCCTAAAAGGTCCTCGTGCGTAGCTTCAAAGCGCAGACCGGCTTGCAAACGCAAACGACCAAAGTCAACGGTGTTCATGAAATAGCCAGCCGTGATGCGTTCGATCAAATCGTAGCTGTTGGAAAACGTGTTCAACACATTGGTATCCACGGGAGCGAAAAAGTTGGTGTCGCCCGCGTGCGCGCCTAAGTAGGCCCGGATCTTGTTGTAGTCCGCGGTCGGCCCCAGGGTGTAGCTTTTGTCGTAGTAGTTGGAATTGGTAAAGCTGCCCAGAAATGTGGAGAGAGTGGGAATGTTGCCCTGGGCGTTGTACTGGAGATCCAAAGCATCCTGGAACTTATGCTGATTCCGTACCTTGGCGCCAATTTCGAAGGTGCCAAAATGGCCTCCGATCGTATAAGTCCGCGAGGTCATGAAACCGCCTTGCAGGTTGATTTGCGGGCTGTAGGTTTTGTTGACGTCCAGTCCTCCGAACGAGTAAGCCGCTGGGTCATAGACGGCACCGAATCCGCCGACGGGGATTAACTTGGGGCGCAGCGCATCCCTGGTGTCGATGTTGAACTGCACGCCGGTCTGGGGGCCGCTGAAGTCTGCCGAAGAATAGCCGCGATCTTCAGAACTGGAACGAGAGAGCGCCACGTCATAGGCCAAGAGCCACTTGGACCACACGTGTTTGCCACCTGCTTCGACGCTGGCAATTACGTCCACGGGGCGACGGATTTGGGCGTTGAAGGAGTAGCTACCGTTGGTGTCGGAGAGGGTCGGTGTGAGGTATCCGCTGGTCAACGGATTCCCATTGGCGTCGGTGGTGCCATTCACGCTCGGGCTATACACCCAGCGATCACCAAAGTTGTCGAAATGCGAGTAAATCCCGCGCACATAGAGCCCGGAGATCTCGCCGAGTTTGTAGTCGATGCTGCCAGACAAGCCATACCGCGTCCGGTAGTAGCGGTACTCGCGAATGTCTTGCGTGCCGTAGGTAACGAAATTCGACGCTGCGCTGCTCGGCTGAACGCAACCGGTCGGGCCAGGATCGCATTGGATCACGGTCGGCACGGGTTCCACGTCGTCAATGCCGCGACCGTTCCAGTCGTAGCTGCTGCCGATTAAGATCCCGAGCTTGTGGTTCGCGCCGAAGCGCTTGCCGATGGTCCCATCCAGTTCGGTCAGCGATCGCCCCCCGACAATCGGCGTGTAGCCTCCAACGCCGTTGAGGTAAAGAGTCGGTCGTTCTCCCGCTGTCTTCGTGACCAGGTTGACCGAACCGCCAATGGCATCGCCATCCTGGTTCGCAGCTTGCGTCTTGTTGATTTCAATGGAGTCCACCAGATTGGCGGGAATGGTATCGAGCTTAATCTGGCGCACACTGGCTTCCGGAGAGGGAACATTAATTCCATTCACTGTCACGTTGCTGAGGCGGGGTTCCAGACCGCGGATTTGCACGTACTTGCCTTCGCCCTCATCGCGCTCCAGCGTGACGCTGGGGAGGCGGCCAAGCGCATCGGCGATGTTGGTGTTGGGCAGGCTGGTAATCACTTCCGAGGGCAAAACCTGGACGATGTTATCCGAGGCCCGTGTGCGGTTGATCGCCTCCGCCTCGCCGTGTTCGCGCTCGGCGTAGACGACGACTTCCTGGTTCGTAGAGGCGGCTCCCAGCACAGCGTCAACCCGCGCCGTTTGCGCCCCCGCAACCGCTACTTCCTTGCTGAACGTGGCAAAGCCGACATACGAAACCGTCACCGTGTAGTTGCCGGGAGCCAGGTTCAGGACGGTGAATTCGCCTTGTTGGTTGGACACGGTCGAGGCCGAGGATCTGGGCTGCACATCAACCTGTGCACCCTGGAGAACCGCGCCCGATGCATCGGTGACGTGGCCGCTGATGGAGCCGGACCCGCCTTGCGCCCAAGCTCCGGCGATTGCTGTCAACAGGCCAACCAATAAAAGTGCGGGAAATCTAGATGTCTTCAACATTTATTTACTCCCAATTCAGATTCGCGGTTCGTCGAGTTTCCAGAGACACAGCCGCGCCATGCTGGTGGCGCTCTTGCAGTTGTCTGCCGGAAAAGTGAATCTTATGAAAGCAATGTGAATTGGGAATGAATCGAGTGTGAATGTTTTTTCAGAATGCGGGCCCGAAAGCTGACGAGATTAATGCGGACGAGAATAACGCGGACGAGAATAACGCTCACCAGACTATGGAGACGAGAGGGGAAGCTATTCGCAGCCGGAGGTTTGCAGGGTTTCGCGGGCGACCGCCAGGCGTTGGAGCTGACCGCTCGATTTGGCCTGTCGCGAGGCGGCATCGAACAAGACCTTCGCTTGATCGCAGTCCTTGTTGACGCCATCGCCCTGGGCGTAGAGTCCCGCCAGAGCGAGCAGCGCGGAACCATTCTGATTTTTGACCGAGAGCCAGAGATGGCGCGCGGCTTCTGTACTGTCGCGCTGAACGCCCTTGCCCTGCAAAAGGCGCATTCCGGCGGCCAGTTCGGGGTCGGCGGGTAATGCGTTGGGCAGGAGTGGTAGGGCAACGGGTGGTGCTGTCTCGCCGGGCTTTTCCGAAGCATTCGCCAGCGGTGGAGCGACGGCGGCGGACGCGGCAGGTGCCGGGTCCGGCGTGGCCTGTGGCACGGTTGCCGGGGACGAAGCAGGGGCCGACGAGGATGTGGATGACGCCGAGGACGGTTCGGGCAGCGGAGCGCTTGCCTGTTGGACGGCGGTGGGTTTGGCTGCCTGATGGTCAACGGCGCGTGTCTGAGCAAACCAAATCCCTGCCCCTAGCATTGCAAGGACGGCAATGGTAATGGGAATGCGCCAATTCCGAGGCGAAGGAGGAATTGCCAGGGCCAGCGCGGCATCGGACTTCGCCAACAGATCATCGAACGAACGATAGTCTTCCGCTACCGTAGGATCTATTTTAGGAACAAAGGCTGGGAGATCAGAGGGTTCGGCAGGTTGAGTCTCGGGCGGAACACTCCTATTCGGCTCTACCCTTTCCTGCGGAACACCCAGCTGCTGAACTCCCACCTGATTGACAATCTCTGACTCGGCCGCCTTCTGTTTCTCGGATGGAGCCGCGAAGATGGGAGGGGAAGTGGGCGGCCGGAGTAAGTCGTGCCAGGACTCCTTCGGAGCAGACTCCGGCAGCCGTTCTACGAGCACCGATTCAACTGCGGGTATTGGTGGCTCTGGAGTGGAAAAAATGGCATCCTCGGAAGGGTTCACGCCGGGTAGAGCATCCACCGAAGACCCAGTGTAGGATTGCGCCGAATTCTCATGGGTCGTCGTCGCGCTTGGTGCCAAGATTTCAACTGGACGTGGAGCGACGAATTCGTTGACTAAGGGGGGGGCCGGCAACGGGCTAGTTTCGGGCGTCGGTGCGGCTTCTTTTGCGACTGCGACCACATCGCGCACCGCTTGTGACTTGCCCCCAGAGTTGGCTCCGTTGTTCAGCCTGTTTTCTTCCTCTTCCAACTCGCGCACCAGATTTTCGATGGCGGCCTCGCGCTTGTCCGCGGAGGCGGTGTAATAAATGTGCGCCCACCGGCCAAGGTGCTTGGCCAGCAACGGATTGAGCAGAGGATTGAGACGGGCGTTGGGCAGAGCCGGACCCGACGAGTCCAGCGGTCTGGGAGGCGTTTGCTCGGTAGCTTCTCGATCTGTAGCTTCTCGATCAGCGGTGGCCAAGGGTTTGCTCCTCAACCAGCTATTTTTCCACAATTTTCGGCGGTTTGAGCACAATTCTCAAACAAAATTGCTGTAGGCAGCGAGGCTGGAAACCCTACTCGCAGGGCTGCCCCCGGGCGGGTTGGAACTGCTCGGTTTGCGCGTCATGCTGGGTCAGGAACTTCCCCTTGGGCGTGGTGCCGTAGGGTTCCGCGCCCGGGCAATAGTAAAGGGCGCTGTGCAAATCTACCCAGACCTTGGTGCCCGGGGTTCCCATGTAAGTCATGGGCGGCGGCGGTGCCTCCGCCAGCCCCATCGAAACCAGAAGCTCTTCGAACGCGCTCAATTTGGGCGCTGCCGCGGCGGCCTGGTCGGTGGCCTGGGTCGTGGCGATAGGTACGGCGACTGCCTGGTGCCGAGGCCAAACGGCCCAAGTTACGCTGGCCGCAAGGATCACAGCGGACGCCGCCAGGCAGGCATCCGCCCAGTGAGCGGTCCAGAATGTCGGCTTGGTTGCGGTTGTGCTGGCAACGGGCTGATCATCTTCGTCGGTATTGGGAACTACTTCGGCATCCAGCCAGCGGCCCTCGGAAACCGCTAGGGCACGGGACTCGGGCTGGTATCGCTCGTCCTCATCAGGTCCGACCCCATCACGTTCGACCTCATGCGGCGGGAACTCTGGCTGGTCGTAGTCATGGCGAATGGTCTTGGGCGCGTCGGCGCGCGCGTTCGCTAGTTCCAAATTCGGCCGATCCAAATCTGTGGCTTCTGTCTCAGTCGTTCCTAGTTCCGCTTCCGCGAAATCGGCTTCATCTTCGTGGTCTTCGCGGGCCGTTGTCCGAGTTGTTGTCCGAGTTGTCGTCCGAGTGTCAGATTGCGGAACCGTGCGGCTGGAGCCGACGGAAAGGTTCAAAGCCGTCTGCACGTCACGCGGCGCTTTCTTGGTGGTGTTCGCCGGGTTCCAGTCCTGCCGGGCGGAAGCCTCGGCGCTTTGCTCTTGCTGCGCCATCAAGTATTTGCCAAAGCGCGACATGGTTGGCGTGGGGCCAGCCGGCATCGAAGAGGTTCCCGAGGCCGAGGCGGCAAGTTCTTTTTCGGCCGGAACCTCGACCTCGCCGCTGAACAGTTTGGAAAGATGCGGCTGGAGGCGATCCAACGCCGCCAGTAAGGTGGCTCGTTCTGATTCCAAAATATTTTTCTGCTCGTGACCGGCCGCCAGCGCCACGGTTTCGCTGACCAACCCGCTTAAGATTTGGCAGGTTCGCACGTCCGATTCCTCGAAGCCTCGGACTTGAGCAAATGTGACTTCCAGCGCCCCTTGCACGTGGCCTTCATAGTGGATGGGCACGGCGACAATCGAGCCAGGCGCGGCTCCCGGGAGCGCGTCATAGCGGATTCGCGGATCGATTTGTGCATCGTCACAGCGGAAAATTGTGCCCTCGCGCAGGCAGGCGGCCAATCGGCTTCCCTCAATGGCCATACTCTGGCCAGCACTCCCTTTGGAGGTGCCATCGGCTGCCTGGCACACGGCGCTGTCCGGTCCTCGCGCCAACCAAATCGAAGCCCCTTCGCCGCCCGTAATCCGCAGCGCGCGCTCCACCACTAGACGCAGGGTTTCCTGCATGTTGAGCTTGGTCCCGTGCACGATGGTATGGGCTTCGGCAATGGCAGCCAGGCGCTCGGCCTCATCCCGCGCGTGTGGCCGGACGGGGGACGATAAAAACGGCAGAGTTTCTCGCTGCTGCTGTGCCAGATAGGCGGCAGCCAGCAATTGCTCGAACGCCCGCGCGTCCAGGGGCGTTCCCGTCTTCCTCGCGCTCGCGCTGGTTACTTTTGTAAGTGGCATATCCCTAGTCCGATTTCACACCGTATGGGTTCCATAATGCAATTGGTGATCCAAAGACCCGGCCTCGCTAAGGTGCTCGAGGGCTGGCTTTCGTCTGCGCCAAGTCTGCCCCAAATCCTCTCCTGGATCGCATCCGAACTCGCTAAGTGTAATCCTTTCAGCGGGATGAGTACGCAAAAAACCTACGGCCCTCCTCTTAGCGGGCTTCTACGACTACGCTTCGGGTTGGAACTGCGCCAAACCGAGGCTGCAAAGTTTTGCACTCCGCCACCATTCCTAAGGCCCGCGTTGCCGTTCTCCCCAATTCGTGGCCTCCGTTCCATCGCCCGGAACCGGTCGAACGTTCCCGCCCAATTCGGAACTGTGGGCCCTTTCCGGGCCGCTTTTTTGCACAGCTTTTTCCACGTCCTCTCGTAAGTATCGGAGTTTCTTGCCCTTTAGCGGCGCGCTCCGTTTGGCTGCGCCCTTGCACTGTCTAGAAGTGCCGCTCGCGACGACAAGAGGCAGCAAGGAAACCAAGAAAACCAAGAAAACCAGGAAACCAGGAAACCAGAACAGGGAAGTCAATTCCGCAAGCTCAGTGTTCCAATTTCAGCACGCCCAGGAGAAAGCCACATGGTCGATCTCAACGTGATCAAGATCACCCCGCGCGATGAAGATGTACTCCGGTTATTGGCGCAGGGGTGCAGTAACAAGGAAATTGCCCGCCAACTCAGCATCAGTCCTCGAACCGTCAAGCAGCACCTGCGCACGCTTTTCCTGCGCGCCGGCATTAAGCAGGGCCGGAAACGCGTCATCTTAGCCACCGCCGTCTATGAAAAGGAGCAATTATGCAACCGCCGCGAGATCGCCTGACAGTGAAGGAACGAATGGTCGCGATTCTGGTGTGGCAAGGCCTTACCAACCGCGACATTGCCGGTCGCATCCACACCAGCGAGCAAGTGGTGAAGAACCACCTGCGCAGCACCTTCGACAAGCTTGGCGTTTGGAGCCGCCTGGAGCTGGCGCTCTACGTGGCCAGTCACGGGGGCGCGGCTTGGGAGAGCGCTCTCGGAATTGGATTGGACGCATCGGAGCTGGATGGCGCGTCGCTGAGCGTTCCGGCTTTGAGTCAAGCGCAGGTCGTCGCCAGCCGCAACGCGTTGGCCCGGCCGATTGGCGGCATCTCTAGGGTAGTTTGAGAATTGGCAGTGCCAGCGGGGCTGGCGTCGGGGTAGCCCTCGGCGTCAGTCCCCGTAGGGACTCACGTTCCGCCGCTGCGACGGAAAGCGCGGGATCTTGGCCAGAAACGTCTCGAGTTTAGCCAACTCCTCCACCGGAAGGTCGGAGAAGCGCAACCCCATGCCAAACCCGGGCCGGACATTCGTCACCCTGGCGTCTCCTTGCACTTTCACGCCATCCAGCCACAACACGAACTTCAATCGCGTGCTCTTGGAGAGCGGCATGGGCATATCGACAAAGCAGCCCCCAAGGCTCAAATCGCCGATCCCTGTCATGATCGGCGCCGCCAATCCCTCGGGATGCAGCTCCGCCGAAGCTACGCACCGCATGCGCGGTGCTGCCCGCTTTTCGCCAGCCGCTGGCGCCACATAGTTGTCGAAAACCGGCGTCGGCAAAGGAATGTCAAACAGGTTCCGTTCCGGCGAGAAGTTCTCGAGGCCCGCCTCCCAGCGCCCGCGCCCGCCCGCCGCTGGCTCGCTGGGCACCACCCATTTCACCCGATACCGCGCCTTCTGGTCGTTGTAGCTGACCGAAACGGTATCTTCCAGCTTCAGCGCCACCGAGAGGCCGCGTACGTGCAAGCCGCTCCGGCTAGCGTCCGTGGCATCTACCTTTTCGGCGAACGCCTTGCCCTGGGCGTCCGTCCCCAGGATTCGGACCACGAGTTGTACGGGCTTTCTTAGCTCTCGGCGTTTGCCCATATTTGGAACCGCTCCCTACAAAATCCCGCGAATGATTCCACGGCCGTTCCAGAGGAGGATGTTCCCCATCGTAGCCCGGTTGCAATCTTAGGCCAAGTACCCAGTTGCGGGATGGCTCAAATGGCACGTTTCGCGGCGTAGGCCCAACTAGTTTGGGGCATTTGTCTGCAATCGATTGCAACTTATTCCGGAAAAGCACTGCGCCTAGATTTCTAAGTCATTGTTTTACAAGGACTTACCTAAAACGAATCGGGCGCTGACGTGCACCCACCCTCGGGAAGAATTGCGCCGACAGTCGGAATCGCGGGTGCGCGAGAGCAAAAAATATGGCCTTCACCGAAATTTTCTGGATGGCGTGTGACACCACCGAGAGCACCCGCTCGGAGTACGGCCCCTTCATGACCCGCGCCGAAGCCGAAGCCACCGCGCTCCGGATGCGCTTTGGCTATCTCCTGCGTTATGAACACGTTGTGGGCGACGAGGACGAAATCATGGAAGTCCGCTCGATCTTCATCGAACGGGGATCCAGCGGCGGCCCGGCATCCCACACCGTGCAATGGCATACGCGATGCGCCTCCTGCGGCGTGACCGGCGTGCATCAAGAGAGTTGGCAAGCCGAAGTCTGGGCCGATATCCATGAGTTCGAGAATATGCGCCATCTCGTGCGCCTATTCGAGCGAACCGACGCCCGCGGCCTCCGCGAAATCGCCGATTGGCGTCGTCAGAGCGCCTAGGGAATTTGTTTTGAGACTCGAATGGATGTGCCTGGGACATGCACGGCCCCGAGGCACCAAAAGGTCATTCTAGCTTCCAGTTAAAAGGAGCTATGGGCCGCGCTTTGAGCCCCGCCCCAGGCTATTTGGTATACCTAGTCGAGCGAACAGATAGCGCTCAATCTCAGCCTTCCATTGCGCGCCATTCCCTTGATCTTGCTTTCCCAGTCTCCGGATTCGGCGATTGGCGGTCGCCTGCAATGCCGTTCTTTCGTAAGTTACCCACACGCCCGTTGTTTCGGGGCCGGATCGGGTCAGGCGAATGATGATCCGCGTTGCCATCGTCTCCGGTTGGAAGTAGACATACTGAATGTGCCCGTGAACCAGGTCGAACGCCGTGTTGACCCAAGTGGTGGTGTGGCGTCCCCGCGTCACCTGAAACACTGCGCCCTCGATGTCTCGCTCTGGTTCTGGCGCCCGGGTTGCTGGTGCGCGGGTTTCTGGCATGCGGGTTTCTGGCATGCGGGTTTCTGGCACGCTCGTTTCTGGCACGCTCGTTTCTGGATAGAGAAACTGCGGATTCCAGTCGTCCGTAGCCCACGCGCGCTCCGCCTGAGGCCCGAACAAGGGTGCCGCCAGTTCATAAGGCGCACTCACCGTGAAGTTGAATTCCGTGCGCACGTGATGTGCCTGCTCTGGAGACGCGCTTCGACGAGTCATTGACGTTCCTTGAGGTGATGGCTGTCCGCGGCCCGAAGCGTCATTCCGTAAATTTTCTTGAACTGTTCGATTTCCTTGAGCGTTTCGGCGGAAAACGGCGTTTTTCCCTCAAACGAGTGCAGGATTACGCCCTCCAGCAAGTCGCCCAGCGTCATATCTTTCAGCTCAGCCACCGCCTTGAGTACTTTCAGGAGACGTTTTTCGAGGCGCACTCCCGTTTGAACTCGTTCGACTTCGAGATAGGCATCAGGAATATTCGTGGTCTTCATGGTACCAATGTATCTTGGTATTAATTGACTGTCAAGAACGCCGCAGAGTCTTCACTCCAAACGTAAGGGTACAGCGCGACTTTCGTAATGTTTTCCGCTCAAATCCGCTTGATTACGACCCTTCGTACGTCAATCAAATGCCGTCCCCGCGACATTTTCATGGAGGCAATTCAAGAATGAAAGCCGCTGCTTTTGCGATGGTATTGGTGCTTGTGTGCGCGAGTGCGCATGCCAAGGAACACGCCCACGATTCGGGCATGCTGTTACAAATGGATTCCGCTGAATGCGGGACTGATCAGAAGAGTGGGAAAACCTTTGTTGGCGAGATCGTCGGCACCGACGGCGCGCACCAGAAAACCCACATGCTGCTGTGCCAGGAATACTTGCTCCAGTCGGAACGGGTTCTTTACCGGATTCGTCCCAAGGACGACAAACATCCCGCCCTGTTGCCAGTGGGCCAGAAGGCGCAATTCCGCCTGGACAAAGACAAGATGAAGCTGCGCGTCGAAGACCTGGACGACAAGGAGCGCGAGTATATTGTTGTGTCCATGACGCCACGGCAGGAGCGCACTGAAACGGCAAAACGGAAGTAGCTCAGCTCTAAACCCTCGAACTTTCGCACCGCAGACCCCGTACTTCATTTTGCGAGCGCGGGGTTTGTATTTTTCGCTGCGGCCGGGAAGAACGACAGTCCAACTACTATGTCAGAGCTAGGTGCAGCCTCATCAAGCCTCATCGCGCAGCATGCGGTGGCAACGTATTTCCTGATGACGTTTGGGATTTCCTGGACTGGCGCTTTCATGGTCGCCGCTCCTAACCTTCTTCGGCATCAGAGTGTTCCGAAGTTTGCCGGGTTGATGATGTTTCCGGCTATGCTCCTGGGGCCCAGCCTTGCGGGTGTTTTCCTGACAGGAGTTGTTGATGGGCGAGCCGGGCTGCGGGATCTGTTCTCTCGATGGCGTTCCCGGTTTTCCCTCCGCTGGGTATGTGTGCTCCTTCTTCCTCCGGTCATCATGCTGGCGGTTCTTCTGGGACTCAAGACATTGGTATCTGCCGTTTACACACCCAATGCTTTCGTGCTGGGCATCGTATTCGGTTTGCCGGCCGGGTTCTTCGAAGAAATTGGCTGGATGGGCTTTGTGTTTCCGAAGATGCGCGCAGCGAACGACGGACTAGACGCAAGCGTCTGGCTGGGGCTGATATGGGCCGTCTGGCACTTGCCGGTTATCGATTACCTGGGAACGGCCACGCCACATGGCGCGTACTGGCTTCCCTATTTTCTGGCGTTCGCCTCGGCCATGACGGCTGTGCGGGTGCTGATCACGTGGGTGTACGTCCGTACCAACAGTTTGGCCTTATCGCAGTTGCTGCATGTGAGCTCGACGGGCTCGTTGGTGGTATTGAGTCCACTTCGCGTCTCCGCCGCGCAAGAGGCCTTTTGGTATGCGATCTACGGAGTGGCACTGTTGATCGTCGTCGGGATCGCCGTAGGGTGGAACCGCGGGCTTGGTCTTATTGACTAATTCCCATCTGCGTTAAAAGGAACGCGTAGTCGAATGCCGCGTCTTTGATCCGGTCGTAGCGTCCGGAGGCCCCGCCGTGGCCTGCGGGACCCATGTTGGTCTTCATCAGCAGCAGGTTGTGATCCTTGCGGGTGGCGCGCATTTTGGCCACATACTTGGCTGGTTCCCAGTACATAACCTGGCTGTCATTGAAAGAAGTGCGAACCAGGATGTTGGGGTAAGGCTTGTCCTCAATGTTGTCGTAGGGCGAATAGGAGAGCATGTAGTCGAAAGCGGCCTTCTCTTTCGGGTTGCCCCATTCTTCCCACTCGCCAACCGTGAGCGGCAGTGACTCATCGAGTTCCGTATTGATAACATCAACGAACGGTACGCCGACAATCGCAGCGTGGAAAAGGTCCGGCCGCATGTTGAGCACCGCGCCCATCAGCAGTCCGCCCGCGCTGCGGCCTTCAATGGTAAGGCGGTCTTTGGAGCCGTAACCGTGGCCCACCAGGTATTCGGCGCTGGCGATGAAATCTGTAAACGTGTTTTTCTTGTGCATCATGCGGCCGTCTTCGTGCCAGGCCTTGCCCAGCTCTCCGCCGCCGCGAATGTGCGCGACTGCCACGGTCACGCCACGGTCCACCAGGCTGAACACGTTGGAGTTGAAGGAGACATCATTGGAAATACCATAAGAGCCGTATCCGCCAAGATAGATAGCTCCCTTGCCATCGAGCTTGGCGTTCTTTAAATGGACCACGGAGATGGGAACCTTCACGCCATCGGTCGCCGTCGCGAAGAGTTGCTCGACCTGATAGCGCGCCGGGTCGTATCCGCCGGGAACTTCTTTCTGCTTGAGCAGCGTGGACTTCGCGCTGGCCACGTCGTATTCGAAAACCGAGGCCGGCGTGATGAAAGACTGGTAGCCATACCGAAACTTTGGCGTGTCATATTCACGGTTGACGTAGGAATAAGCAATGTAAGCGGGTTCGGGAAAGTCGACGCGCCGTGATTGCCCATCGGGCAGGCTGGTGACGCGCATTTGCGGCAGCCCGCCCTCGCGCTCATAGGTGATGTAGTAATTCTTGAAAAAGTCGATGTCATCCAGCATGACTGCGGCGCGCTGTGGAACAACTTCCTGCCAGTTCGCCGAGCGCGGGTCGGCGACGGGAGCCTTGACCATGCGAAAATTGCGCCCCGCATCGTTGGTCCGGATATAGAAAAAATCACCGTTGTGCTCTGGATAATACTCAACGTCTTGCTTGCGCGGTTCCATCACCTTCCATTCCGCCATGGGCTGGTCGGCGGAAATATAGCGCACCTCGCTGGTGGTATGGCTACCGGAGACCAGAAAGATGTACGCTTTGCTGCGGGTTCGTCCGGCTTCCACTTCGAAGCGCTCGTCTTTCTCTTCGTAAACCAGTTCGTCAGCCCCGGCGGTTCCCACGGTGTGCCGATACAAGCGATACTGCCGCTTGCTCACCGCATCTTCGACGGTATAGAACACCGTCTTGTTGTCATTCGCCCAAACCACCGAGCCGACGCGGTCAGCGTGATCGGACAGCAGCGTGCCGGTTCGCAAGTCTTTCACCACCAGGGTGAATTGACGGAACCCGGTGTTGTCGACGCTATAGGCCAGCAGATTTCCGTCATCGCTCACAGCAAATGCCGCAACTGATACAAACGCCTGGCCTTTGGCCAGTTCATTTACGTCCAGCACAACTTCTTCGGCCGCATCCATGCTGTTCTTTTTTCGGCAACGAATGCCATACTGCTTGCCAGCTTCGGAACGCGTGTAATAAAAATATTCGCCTTCTTTGTAGGGAACCTCGACGTCAGTCTCCTTTACGCGGCCCAGCATCTCGTCGTAAAGCTTTTTCTGAAATGCTTCAGTCGGTTTCATCAGCGCATCGGTATAGGCATTCTCGGTTTCAAGATACGCCTTCACCTCAGGATTCGGCTTGTCGCGCAGCCAGAAGTAGTTGTCCACCAGTTTGCGTCCATGAATCTCCGTGACCTTCGGAACTTTCTTTGCGATAGGCGGCGCGGGTTTCGCGACATTGACCGTCGTTCGTGCAATTGCGGCGGAGAGCAATAAACCAGCGGATAGAAGGGAATAGGTCATAGCGCGATTCATCAGAACTCCTTAAAGAACGGCCCAGCGAAAGTATATCCGAGGAGTTCATTCGCCGTTTTTAGAGCGGGCTTTTCGGTGGAATGCGACCACTTTGAGCGCCGACTGGTTTGTGCTTCGAAAAATGTTCCACGTGGAACATTTTGTGAAAGCTGTTTCCGTCGTCTTATGTGCAAAACTTTGCGGTTTATGGGTAAAGTTGTTCCACTTTTACTGCCGAGCGAGGCGCTGGGGCGCAGCCACTCCCGCGATCTCACGGGAAAGTCCAAAGAAGCCGTTTTTAGCTTGAGGGGAGCATCTTGCCACATTGTGGAGGGCCCGTTGTTTGCCAGGTGGTTTGAGATACAATCAGCGGCTAAGCTAGCCTCTGGCCGGGGACACCTTCTTGGACACGGACGGGACTGGTTCGGGAGAGGGGACTACCCAAATGCCTAGTCGTTCAAAGGTCGTATTTTTCGGTACCTCCGCACTTGTGTCCGTGATTCTTCTCGCGACACTATCATTGGCCCAATTTCAGAATCCCCTGGCAGCCGCGAAAGACGCGTATAAGAAAGCGCGTCAACAGCAACAACAGCAACAACAACAGCAACAACAGAAACCGGCTTCGCAGCCGCAGGCCGGCGCTGCACCGGGTGCAACGCCAAACCCGGCCCCTGCTGCTGACGCGGCCGCTCCCTGGACCCCTCCAGCCGACGGCGGGCCAGCTCCGGTGGCTCTCGATCCCGCGAAGATGCCCGACGTCATCGGTGTGCGCGTCGGTATGACTCCGCAGGCAGCGCTGCTGGCGCTGCGCAAACAATACCCTGCGGATCGCTATACCGAGATGAAGGTCGATTGGTGGCCGGAAGCTAAGAAGCCGGACTACGGCTACAACATCACGGGCACCGATCCGCTCGCGACTCCCGATGCCTATCTGTCTTTCACGGCGCCGCCCAATCCGCAGGTCGTGTGGAAGGTTGCGCGTTTCACGTATCACATGCACATCAACCATGCCACGCTGCTCACCGCCCTGCGAGAGAAGTACGGCAAAGAGACGATTGCCTTTACCGATGGGGGCGAGAGACTGAAGGAGGATCGCGGGATTGCCAATCTTTATTGGCTTTTTGACGAGGGCGGCAATCGCGCTCCCATGCCTCCCGCAGGAAAATTTCCAGGGTCCGGCAGTCTTCAGGATTGTGCTGGTGCGCCCTTCTTTCTAAATCCGCAGCCAATCATGCCCGTAGAGCTGGGTCAAATCTATAACAATCCGGGACTTCCATGCGGCGATTTCGTCTGGCTTCACATTCACATTGACCAGGGAGAAATTGTGGAGAGGTCGTTCACGGAGATGGTCGATGTCCCGCTGGGCAGGCGCACCGCGCAAGCCTCCGCGCAGTGGAAGCATGACCGGGATGAAAAGGCGCGGAAAGAGGATCTGGAGAGGTCGAAGTCAGCAAAGCCGGTTTTTTGATTTGCGAACATAAGCGATCTGGTCTTTGGGAGACTTTGAGAGCCTAAGAGAGACGAATTGTGGAGGCCTTTTGATGCCCTTTGCGACGGCGTTGCAAGCGCGGTTCCATCCGCTGAAAACCTGCGTCCTACTCATGAGCCTTGCGGCGCTCACGGCCGCCGGTTACCCCCAATCGTCCGCGTCTTCATCTTCGACCCCAGCCCCGCCCCCAAACTATGCGGCCCTCCCGGACATCCTCGGCATCAAGCCGGGCATGCCAGCGCAGCAGGCCTACGAACTGCTCAAGGCGCATAGTCCAAAATCCAAGATCGTCATCGGGCAATACCCCATGCCCGGGGTCAGCGAGAAGCCAGTGCCGACCGCTATGGCGGTGAGCGTCCTGGACGCCGATCCCGCCGAGTACGTGGTTCTCCTCCTCACGCCCCCGCCCGCCAAGCAGGTCGTCTGGTCCGTGAGCCGCACCTTTGAGATGGACCGCAACAAGCCGCTTTTAACCAGCAAAGTCCTGGCCGGCCTGCGCCAAAAGTATGGGCCGGAAGTGGGCGAGCGCTTCTGGGCATTTGACGAGCAAGGGCAGCGCAACGAGAGCGTCGGCCCGAAAGGATTGAACTGCCCCGGAAGGGTGATTGGCCTCAACGTGGCAGGCCCGAATTCCATGGTCACTGAGGTTGTGTCGTCCCTGCTCTCGGTTCCTCTGGCTTCTACGAACCCTTGCTACTCGTTTGTGGCGGTCAGCGCTGTGTTCAACGGGCCGAATCCGGAATACGTGTTTCACGTTGATGTAGAGCTCACCGATTGGGCACTGGGCCAGCGCGCGCAACAGGCCTACCAGGCCTTCGTGGCCAACGCCAATGCGGCGAAGCAGAAAAACGAACTTGAAAAGGCTAAGAAGCGAGACGGACCGGTGTTTTGAAGCTCCACCGTATCGCTGCACGTGGAGCTAGGTCGCAGATTGCAAATGTGGAATACCATCGTGGGATAGGGCCGTTTGAGCCAAAAGTAGGTTTTGAGTGAGGATGTAAGAGCCTGGACCGCCAGCTATAGCTACTACCTCACTAGCGGTGTGATCGCTTCCGCGACTCCAACGTATTTGTCCGCGCCTCCGTAATAAAGCAGAAGACGTTTCGGTTCTTTAATCAGACCTTCCACAAATACGACGTTGGGGACTTGCCCCTCTTTTTCCCACGATTGTTCCGGCGCAAAGACAGGCTGTGAGCTTCGCCAAAGGAGTTTGCTGGGATCCTTACGGTCAAAGATGGCGATTCCTGTGCGGTAAACCAGATGCTCGTCGGCACCGTTGTAAATGAGCACGATACCCTTGTCGGTCATGAACGGAGGGGGTCCCGGTTCCACTACGCGAGCGTCGAATTGCCCCGGTCGTGCGGCCAGCACTGGCGTTTTGGTGGCCTCCGTCCAGTGGATGAGGTCCTTGGAATACGACAGGCCCATTTGATCAAGGCCGTCCGACGAAGTGCCCAGCCAATACATCCAATACTTCCCGTGAATCTTCTTGGATAGGATGGCACCGGACTTCGTCCAGCGTTTGTTCCAATTCCCTTGATAGGCCGGCAGGAGAATTCCCTTACGCTTCCAGCTCACCAGATCGGGCGACGCAGCCAGGCATAGCTGCGCATCTTTTTTGTTGTACCCGGTGTAGGTGAGAAAAAACGTCTTTCCGATCCTGATCAGCCGCGGATCTTCAACGCCGCCATTTTCCTCATACGGCGCTTCCGGAGAGAGGACTGGCTCCGGGCGGGAGGTGAAGTGGATTCCGTCCCTGCTCGAAGCGTAGCCGAGCCGGGACGTGCCGTTGGCATCCTGCGCACGGTACAGCATAACGATCTTGTTTCCCTGGCGAATGACGCCGGGGTTGAAGGTCCCTGCCGATTGCCAAGAAGTTCCGGAAGGAGAAATGATCGGCTCCGCCAAAACGCGGTGCCAGGGCGCCCCTTCCGCTCGAACTTCCTGCGCAGCCGCGGGCGAGGAGATGCCAATGAGCCAACAGCTGAAAACCGAAAGGAACAGAGTCTGCGCCTTATTCATTTGGTCCGCACCTTCAGGTGGTGACTATACTGTGTTATGGGTCGCAAGTCAGCCACCCTGCTGGCGAATCGTTTCGATGAATGCCTTTCGCAGGTGAGATCCCCTCTTACCTCGGGGGCTAAAGCCCCTTGATTTTTGGGCGGGGTTCACCGGGCTGAAGCCCGGTGCTACCGTGTCGGGTGGTGGGATGAATTACCTGGCGCTGCGGGCCATGGCGGGGATTTAGGGGCATCCTGTGCGTTCCCGGTTTCAAGATTGGGGTCACTTCCGTCTCTCCCCGATTTCTTCTGTCCCCGATTTCTCCAGTGCTAGTGACGGATGCGCGTTTGATTGAGTAAGGCGACACCGTCCAAAGGATCGGTGAGCCGCAGATCGTCGCGGATGACTCCCGGTTGGCTTAGGAGACCGTCCTCGTCGACGAAGTTCAATCGCGAATTGCGCAAATACGAGTACACAGGGACCAGGAGCGGGTCAGGCGCTCCGGTCGCGACATTGTAAACATCGATGTACGAGAGGGTCAGTATGGCCGGTGCGGTCGGAACGACATTCGGGTTCTTCCAGATGTTGTCTTCGAAGGTCGCGCTCAGGTTCGCGCTGTACGGCCCGTCGAATGGGCCGTGGGTAATGAACGGCGTGGCAAGAGACCCAAGATAGCCTATGGGGAAGTCTGCGGGGTCCGGGTTTGTCCAGTATTCGGTCGTGCTCCTGAACTCAAAGCCCGAATCGATGGAGAACGGGTAGCCAGAGTTGTCGACAAAACGGTTGTCGTGCACATTGACCGACAGGTTCATGGTTTGGAGGTACGGGTAATGGCCGCCGCCGAACAGCGCAAATTGCAGGCCGTTGACGTTGTTCGAGACGTCGTTACCCTCCAATACCACCTCCATCTGGTTGCCCAACTCGCTGGCCGTCGGATTGATCGGGTAGGGCAACTCCTCGAGCGGGTTCGCCCCCATCTCAAGCTGTTCGATGGCGAGGGAGGCGCCAAAGATAGTCACGCCTTCGTAGTTATTGGTGACGCTATTGCCGCCGATGTAGAGTTTTGACGGATTGCTCGATGTGCCGGCGGCGAACAGCATCCCGCCGTCGTGCACAACATTGCCAATGATCCGGCCGCTGCATTCGGAGCCGGCCATAGCGGTAAAACTGACGTGTTCCACCAGGTTGTTGCGAACCGTAATTCGCTGCGTCCGGTTGATGAACATTCCATACTGTGAGTTGAACTGCTCGTCGATCACCAGACCTTCGACGACCGTGCCGTCGGCCAACCCTCCATCCTTGGTCGGACCGACGTAGATCACCGCGTTATCGAGCGCGCTCAGGCGCAGGGTGTCCACGGTCACCGTCGTCGCGGTACCAGCACGCGGGGCAACGGGATAACGGCCGGCATATTCCATGACGCCAGCACCGTGCAGCGTCAGGTTGGGTACGTTGAGCACCAGGGGCAGGAGCTCTGGTGGTCGTGTC
>JAYWAL010000102.1:0-69966 GCA_043782485.1 Acidobacteriaceae bacterium
AACTGCAAATCCACATCCATCAGCCGAGCCGTGTTTTCCGCTCGTTCCAAATAGCGGCTCATCCAATAAAGACTGTCCGCCACGCGCGACAGCATCGTATTGTTTCCGGTTTTTCTCACGCTCGCAGCACCCACGTATCCTTGCTTCCCCCGCCCTGCGAGGAGTTCACCACTAACGACCCGCGCCGCAGCGCCACGCGAGTCAGCCCGCCCGGCACCAGCGTCACATTTTCCCCGTAGAGAATGTAAGGCCGCAAATCCACATGGCGCGCCTGCACTTCGCCATCCAAAAAGCAGGGTGCCCGCGACAAACTTAACGTCGGCTGGGCAATGTAATTCCGTGGCTCAGCGATGATCCGTTGCCGGAACTCTTCCCGTTCCGGTGCTGTGCTGGCCGGCCCAATCAACATGCCATACCCGCCCGACTCGCCCACCGCCTTCACTACCAGCTTGTCGAGATTTTCCAAAACGTACTTACGCTGCGACGCGTCGTTCAGCAAATACGTATGCACGTTCGCCAGAATCGGATCCTCGCCCAGGTAGTACTTGATGATCGCCGGAACATACGCATACATCGCCTTGTCATCGGCCACACCCGTGCCAATCGCATTCGCCAACGTCACATTCCCCGCGCGATAGGCATTGAACAGCCCAGGCACGCCCAGGCTCGAATCCCGCCGAAAACACAGCGGATCAAGAAAGTCGTCATCCACACGGCGATAAATCACGTCCACGCGCCGCAGCCCCGCCGTGGTTCGCATGTACACCACGTTGTTGCGCACGAGCAGGTCGCGGCCTTCCACCAGCTCAATCCCCATCTGCTGCGCCAAAAACGTATGCTCAAAATAAGCGGAATTAAAAACTCCAGGCGTCAGCAATGCAATTGTCGGCTCACCCCGTCCCGAACAATTCGCCGGCAACAGCGAGCGCAAGGTGGTTAGCAACGCTTGCGGATAGTGATCAATCGGACTCACCCCGTAGTCATGAAACAACGTGGGAAATACGCGTTTCAAAACCTTACGGTTCGCCAGCATGTAGGAAACGCCGCTCGGCACGCGCAGGTTGTCTTCCAGAACCGCAAAACTACCATCCGGCAAGCGCACCAGATCCGAGCCGCAAACGCTAACGTAAATCCCGCGCGCCACGCTAAGATCGCGCATCTCGCGCCGATAATGGCGGCAGCTGTAGACCAGCTCTTTGGGCACAATGCCGTCCGCCAGAATTCGGCCCTGATGGTAAATATCCCCCAGGAAGAGATTCAGCGCCGTAATCCTCTGCGTCAGCCCGCGCTCGACGGTGCGCCATTCCTCCGCCGGAATCGTTCGCGGCAACAGGTCATTCGGAAAAACCCGCTCCGTCCCCTGGTCATTCCCGTACACGGTGAACGTAATTCCCTGATGCAGAAACGACAAATCCGCCGCCTGCTGACTCTTGCGCAACTCTTCCGGAGGCAGTTCGAGCAACGTCCGAAACAGCGCCTGATAGTGCGGACGCGGCTGTCCCGGCGCCTCAAACATCTCGTCATAGGCGGCGTCGAACTGATAATTTCGAAACGGCGGACGAAAAAGGCCCTTCGCGGACTCCGTCATGATCGGCATTGGATGCAGCACACCGCGCGGCCTGGGACGACTGGACGGCACGTGTTTGACTCTAGGCGCGGCTCTCGGCTAAGTCCAATTGAAATTCTTTATCACCCGGATTGAAACCCAAGCAAGGGACTAACATGCTTAGTTTCAATGGATTACATCAGCTAGCAGAACACGTGGAGACCCAGCCAAATCGGCAACTGTTTTTTAAATTGTCATCCTGAGCGGAATCTGTCCCGCGCCAAGCGCGGGACACATGGAGTCGAAGGACCCCTGCTGCCAGGATGGTGCCACAAGCTTCTTAATTGTTTCTCGATTTGCGCCAGTTCTTAGCTGTCCAGAACGCTAGTGCGTCTCGAAGAATGAACCGTCGAACCCTAACCATTCACCCCCTACTGCTTCGCCACCTGCTCCAAAAATACCGTATTCGCAATGCTCACGCTATGCGCGTCCTTCTCCAGAATAATGTGCGTCGCCGTAATCGCCACCAGCGAACCGGACTGCCCCGCAATCTCCACGTTCTTGCCGACCTCTAAAACCTTGCGCGCATAAAACCCCGCCACCAGGTTCTTCACCAAATCCCGCGTTCCCAATCCAAAAGACAATCCAAACGCCAGGGCCGCCCCGCCCAGCATCACGGTAGTCACCAGCCGCACCATCTCCGTATCAATCCGCAACTGGGAGATGGCCATGATCAGCACCACAAACAGGATCAGGCTGGAAACAATCCGTCCCAGCGTCTGGCCAAAATCAATGCCGGCGCTTTCAGCGGATTCCTTCACCATGTCGCCGGCAAATTGCCCAACGGTGGTTCCCAGAATCAGCAGCAGCAACGCCGCCACAATGTTCGGAACGTAATCAAAAAACGATGCAATCGCGCCGGAAATCGCGCCCAGTCCCATGGCATCCGCGCCCGTGCGCGCTAGCAGCAGCAGAATTAGAAAATAAACAATCCGCGGAATCAGAAAATCCAACTGCTGGCGAATGCCAATCTTGTGCAGCGTCTTATCAATCCCAACCCGTTCCAGCAAGCTGTCGAAGCGGATGCGCACCAGAATCTGGCGCAGCACCACTTCGACCACCTTGGCCACGGCCCAGCCAACGACGATCAAGACCAACCCAATCGCAACCTTGGGCGCGGCGGTGATCGTGGAATTCAGCAAGTTGCGGAAGGCGGTAACCAGTTGCTCAATCATGTGTGACTTTCCTGTTGCGGAGGCCGCTTACTCTGATTCAGAATTGGAACTAGGCGCTTTAACCGCGCGCTGCGGTAAAAACCCGAAAATCAGCTGCAAAAACTCCAGCAGCAGCATCCCCGGCACATTGAACGAGAACTGCGTCATCTGCCCGGTAAAAATGCGGCGGTGCAAGCTCCGCCGGAGTCGGGGCACAAACTCGGGGGAAACCTCTTCCTCAAAATCGTTCAAAGCCGCTACCGGAACCTCGTCCTGCATTTCGAGCGTATTTTCGTCAGCCGGACTCAACTGGCTTTCCCCATCGCCTGGGCGGTCAGCAGCGCCTCGTAGCGCGTCCGAAATTCCATCCGCGCGCGCTTAATTCGCATCTTGGTGGCGGAAAGACCCACGCCCAGCGTCTCCGCAACCTCTTCATAAGAAAGCCCGTCCATGTCGCGCAGGACCAGGGCAATGCGCAGCGTATCCGTCATAGTATCTAGGACTTCGCGGATGGCCTCGCGGTCACTTCCCTGCTCCACCAGCTTTTGCGCCTGCGGTGCCACCTGCAATTCTTCCGCCTGGGCCACGCCTGGGTCTTCAATATCCAGCTGCTCCCCTTGGCTGGCCCGCTTTTTAATGTAAGTGAGGCAATGATTGATCTTAATCCGCTGCAACCAGTGCCGGAACGACGACCGCCCCTCAAATCGCTTGATCCCGAAGAAAGCCTTCACAAACACTTCCTGCGCCAGATCTTCGGCCACATCCGCTTCCCGCGTCATATGGCGACAGTTCGCCACCACGCGCTTCTGGTACATCCGCACCAACCCTTCAAACGCCCGCAAGTCGCCGTCGCGCGCACGCATGGCTTGCGCGAGAAGTTCTTCCTCTTCAGCAGCTTGGGGGAGGGTAGACAACGGCGCTTTGAGCATCGCATACTAAAAGCCCGCTCGTCCACCACGGATTTGCTTCCGGAAACAAGCCCAAGAACTCGAACCGTCCGGCTCAACCCAGGTAACCACCGTAACCACGCAGCGGCTTGGATTGGGTCAAATTTTGCGGCTCCATGTTAGGTTTTAGGAACGAAGCTTTCAACACTTTGTTCCGGGATCCTGCGCCATGCTGACTTGGCAAACGATTACGCTGCTGGTCACAGCCTTCGGGCTGGTGACCTACTCCTACACGCTGCGCACACGCCAGTTCAAGGCGGAGAAGAAGCACACGCTGGAAATGGGCGACGTGCACATGCGCATGGTCGAAGCCCTGGCGCTCACCATCGAAGCGAAGGACCAAACCACCCACGACCATCTGCAACGCGTCAAAATCTTCTGCGTTGAGGTCGGCAAAGAACTGAAATTAAACGACTTGGAGATGCAGGCCCTTTCCGTCGCCTCGCTCCTGCATGACATCGGCAAGCTGGCCGTTCCCGAATACATTATTTCCAAGCCCGGCAAGCTCTCCGTCGAAGAGTTCGAAAAGGTCAAGATTCACCCTACGGTTGGCGCGGAAATCCTGGAACGCGTCGGCTTTCCCTACCCGGTTGCGCCCATCGTTCGCGCCCACCACGAAAAGTGGGACGGCTCCGGCTACCCCAAGGGTTTGAAGGGTAAAGATATTCCCATTGGCGCCCGCATCCTGTCCGCCGTGGATTACGTGGACGCGCTGGCCTCCGACCGCCAGTACCGACGCGGCATGGCGGCCAATGAGGTCATTGAGAAATTACAGGAACAGTCCGGCAAGTCCTTCGATCCCGACGTAGTTGGCATTTTGCGTCGTAGATTCAATGAGTTAGAAGGCATGGTCCGCCGCAAATCGCTTGCGACCCCTTCTCAAGACGTGCCCCAGGAGACCATGACCACTGGCCAGGAACCCGCTGCGGGACTTGCGGTCTGGGATGCTCCGGCGGCGACGCGGCAACAAGGCGACGTCCTCGACCTTATTTCGTCGGCCCGCCAGGAAGCCCAGGCGCTTTACGACTTGAGCCGGGATTTGGGCGCGTCGCTCAGCCTCAGTGAAACTCTGTCCGTACTTTCGGTCAAGCTCAAGAATCTGATCCCGCACGACGCCATGGCGGTGTATGTTCTGCGCGGGGAAAAACTGATTCCGGAGTTCGTCAACGGCGAAGACTTCCGCTCTCTGGCCTCGTTGCAGATCAAGCTGGGCGAAGGCCTTTGCGGTTGGGTGGCCCAGAATCAGAAAGTGATCGTCAACGGCAACCCGGCCGTCGAGCTGGGTACCGTGAACGATGCCATGAAGACGACCACGCTGAAATCCGCGCTGGCGGCCCCGTTGATGGGAATGAAGGGAGTGGTTGGCGTCCTGGCGCTGTACCGGGTGGAAATTTCCAGTTTCACCTCGGAAAACTTGCGCGTCCTCCTGGCCGTCAGCTCCAAAACCGGACTGGCCGTGGAAAACGCCCTGAAATTCCAGCAAGCCGAAGGCTCTGCGACCACCGACTACCTGACCGGCCTGCCCAACGCGCGGTCGATGTTTCTCCAATTGGATCGCGAGCTGGCGCGCTGCGAACGCGAAAACAGCCGCCTGACTGTCATGGTATGCGATCTGCGCGGCTTCAAGCAGATCAACGGCCGCTTCGGAAAAGAGCAAGGCGACCGCGTTCTGCGCGCCTTCGCTGAAAAGCTAAAGTCCGCCTGCCGCGTCTACGACCACGTGGCCCGCATGAGCGGAGATGAGTTTGTCGTCATCGCCCCGGAAATGCCGGAAGAGGCTATGAAGACTCGCTCCCGCCTGTTGCGCGAAATCGCCCAGCAAGTGGGGACCGACGTGACCGGGGAAGATGTATTGTCTGTTGACGTGGGCCACGCAACTTATCCCGACGACGCCTCGGAAGCCGAAAGCCTGCTGGAAAAAGCGGACCGCAAAATGTACGCCGAGCGTGACAAGCAATCGACGGGCGCGAAAGAAATGCGCCGCTCGCAGCGCGTGAAGTGCTGCCTGCCCGCGGAACTGTTGCCGGAAGGGACCGAGTCGCCAGTGATGGGCAGCGTGACCGATGTGAGCACGGGCGGCTGCTTCATGGAGTCCGGCGCATTTGTCAGCATGGGCACCTCAGTGCAACTCACCTTGTGGGATGGCAATAACGTAACGGTGCACGGCAAGGTGGTTCGCGCGCGTCCCGGCACTGGCTGGGCCATTGAGTTCGCCGACATGACCAAGGACAGCCGCGAACAAATCCGGAACCTGGTCCAGACGGTCCAAGCCCGAGCGGCGGACTACGGCGCGGAAAAAAAGTACCTGGAAGTGGCTAAGTTCTAGGACCAGCCGAAAATCCTGCGCCTCCATCCCTGCTCTTGAGTCGCATGGTTAGAGACAGAATGACAGGCGTGACATGGCCTACTCCGACGGCCTCGGAATTTCTACTCTCACGGTGGTGCCCGCATGGGTTGATTCAATGGCGAGAACGCCGCCGAATTGCCGGACTCTTTCCTCCATTCCCCGCACACCCACACCGACTTGCGCTGTACTCATCGCCTGAAGTCTCTCCCTGGTAATCCCTTTGCCGGTATCGGAGATTTCCAGGCGTACCCAATCGTCCGAAGCCTCCAAGCCGATGCTGGCTTGAAGGCTTCCGGAATGTCGATGTACATTGGTCAGACTCTCCTGCACGACGCGAAACAACGTGAGCTCCAAAGGATGCGGGAGCCGCTGGAAGTGCTCGGTTATATCCAGAGTCACGGAAATCTTGCTGCGTTCCGAGAACCCATCCACGTACCAGCGCAAGGCCGACGAAAGCCCGGCTTCTTCCAGGAGCGGCGGATGCAGCAAATAGGAGAGTGTACGAATTTCCCTGGACAGGTTTTCGGAAAGGCTTTCACTCTGTTCCACAAACTCAACTAATTCCGCGCTCTGACCGGCAAGACCCTCGCGCAGGGCCGCCAAATTCATTCCCAAAGCAACCAGGGTTTGTCCGGCATGATCGTGCAATTCCCGGGCCAAGTGACGTCGCTCGTCGTCCTGAGCGCTCAGCAGTTGGCCCGTCAGAGACCGCAGTTGAGTTTCCGCCCACTTCCGATCCACAATCTCCGCCTGCAATGCGGCAGTGCGATCGGCAACTCGACTTTCTAAAGTATTGGTTGCAGCGGCGATTTCCAAACGTTGCAGCCTGCTTTCCAGTTGCGCTGCGATCCTGGCCCCCACCAACCGGCAGAAGGTCTGGTATCCCGCGTCAAAGGGCAAACGTGGACTCGCGCCCAGGACCAACACGGCTCGAACTTCGGATCGAGGCAAAGGAAGCGGTAGAACAAAGGCACGCGCCACGTGCTCGTGCCAGGGAGGCAAAAGCAAATCTCCGCAGCGTTGTCGCACGTCCTCCAGCAGAATAGGGGTTTGAGATTTCGCGGTGGCGGCCCAAGGCCAGCGACCGGCATCGGTAACCACTGGGGTGCCAGCGGTGCTCGCCGAATAAAAAACCTTCTCATTCTTAATTAGGAACAATGCCGCAAACGGGAGGTCCGCTGGATTACTTTCCAGTTTTGCCACGATGCTCCGCGCCAGCGTCAAAAGAGGGGCATCTCCTAAAGCTGGCCCATCCGCGGTCGTGTCCGCTTCGGTGGCCAATACGGTGCGCAGACGTCGTTCGCTCAGCACTTGGTCGGTGGTTTCGCTGCACACGACCAGCGTTGCTTGCACCACTCCGTTCCGATCGCGCACGGGGCTATAGCTGTACGTCCAAAAAACTTCTTCGAGTCTTCCGTTACGAAAAATGGGGAGTAGCTGATTGGCATGCCACGTTGATTTTCCGTGATGCATGACGGATTCGATTTGGGGGCCAATGACAGTCCAAATTTCGGGCCAGCACTCGATACCCTTTTGACCCAGCGCGGTGGGATGCTTGCCGCCCTGAATGCTCGGGCGATAACCATCGTTGTAAAACTGAATGTAATCCGGCCCCCAAAACAGAAACATGGGATGCCGAGATGCCAGCATCAGGTTCACTGTGGTGACAAGAAGGTCCGGCCAGGAAAGGACTGGACCGAGCGGCGTCGTATCCCAATCAAACGCCCGAATGAGGTCGGCCATCTCACCTTCGCCAATGATTTGGGAAGAGTCTGCCAGCGGGGAGGCGGGATTGCGACCGTTGGCCTTGGAGGCCTCAGGCCGGGAAGTTTTCGAATCATCGACTGACATGGGCTTTGCCGCTAAGGCCTGTTCCGCGCAAACCAGCACGGATAGCATTGGCGAAGTCTAGCACGCAGGGCTGCCCGGATTCCTGACGTTTTTCCCGAGGCCTGTATCATGAAAGTGGCCATGGCCTTCCCGATCAAAACCTGCGCCGTCTGCGGCGAGGAATTCGAACTGAAGCCGGATAAGCCCGGTTTCGCCAACCGCTGCCCGGACTGCACCGAATCCGAAACGACCGAGTCCAAGAAGCGCAATATGGATGCGGAAGAGCGCAGCTCGATGAAGGAAGTGAATGAGGCGCGGCGGCAGGCGATGCGGTCGCTGCTGTATCGGAAAGATTCGTAGGATAGCCGAAGCTGCTAAGATTTCAGAACCGCGCAACTCACAGCAGCGGGAGTAAACCTATGTGCATGCCGCGAACCTTCCTGCTTTCGTTGATCCTCCTCCTTAGTCTCCCCGCGTCTCCGCAATCTATCACCACTGGCTGGAACGGCTGGGCGCAATGCAAAATCAACGTCCAGGGTCCCAACGCTTACGCCCATCAGGAGACTCACACCTGGCAAATCACCGGCGGCGCGCCAACCTCCGAAGGCGTCATCCGCCTCTATCCCGCCACCTGGAGCGAGACCGGCCAAGGCGGGTTCCAAAAAAAGCAAGTCGGCCAGAGTCTCTTCGCCTCGTGGACCACCAACGCCACCGGTGTCAGCGGCCCCATCGCGTTTTTCTTCCGCGCCTCCGACCACAAACTCATCGTCAAATCCGGACACGCCCAGCTGCGCGTCCACGGCGGAGTAACCGGCACGCAACAACAAATCGTTGGAGACAAGCCCTCGCCAGCGGCCCCCATCGCCCTGGAAGCGTTCGAATGGCCGTTCCCCGCCGTCGGTGGCGCCTTCCGGCCAATGCGCAAAGGTGTTCCTTTAAAGGAACTTCGCATAGAAGGCTCGAACTCCGCCCCCACCACGGGCTCCGTAGGACCCATGCAACCCGGAGGCTCCCAAGGCACAGCCGCCTGCACCTGGGCTTTCGTCCAGGGATCGACCCCGCGACCACTCCCCGCCACCCCGTGATGGCCGTTGAGAAAGCCTGCGACGCCGCAATGAGAGAGAGCTTGAAGGTGACCGGCGGAATCAAGATTGCAGGGATCCTTCGCTGCGCTCAGGATAACAATTTGGAACAAACACCTTAGTCTTGTCGCGCCTTCCATAAAATCTGCCGCAACATGCCTAGCCACACATCGGCGTCGTCGTGCTTCAAGTTCATGCGGCATACCAGGCGGCGCACTTTTTCTTCGATGTTCACATCGGCATTCGAACGCACGTAGCCGCTCTTTTGTAGCGCTTCGAATAGGCTGGCTGTAATCCGCTCCACATCGCCCGCTGTGGCATTTTTAGAACGGGCAGTTTTGGATTCCGACGCTGCCGCGCGGCCATCGCGAATCAGTTCGTACAAGCAGATGGCCACGGCCTGACCCAGATTCATGGAAATCTGGTCGCCGTAGGCGGGGATGCGCATGAGCCAGTGGCAATGGCTGAGGTCGGAGTTGGACAGTCCCACTTTTTCTGAGCCGAACAAAAGGGCGATTCGGCCCGACGCCAGCTGTTTGCGGATCAGCCGCGAGCCGTACTCCACTCGCCGCAGGGGGTGCTGGATCTCCCGGTGGCGGACCGCCGTGGTGCCAACGACCAGGGAGCAGTCGGCCACCGCCTCGGCGACCGTGCTGTATTCGACGGCGCTGGTCAGGACCTCCGATGCTCCAACAGCCGAGCGGGCATTCCGGAAGGCAACGTCATAGGGGTTGACCACGCGCAGGCTGGAGAAGCGGAAATTGCTCATGGCACGGGCGGCGGCCCCCAGGTTCAGGGGGTTGTGGGGGGAGACCAGGACTATGGAGAGGCGGTCGAGCTTGGGGGCTACGGGCACGTTTTTGGCTCCAGGGTCTTGATTCTAAAGCTAAAAGTGGGTCAAAGCTGGGGCATTCCGATGTGGCGTAAGGGGCGGTCGGGCTACCCTCTAGACAACCAAAGGCTATGTAAATTAATATGGCGTTTTTTCCACAGGCAGAGTACACTAGAGTTGCGTTAGATTTTAGTGGCTCGTTGCAAGTTCGTGTCTACCCTGCTCTACAGAGTGACCCTGCCTGCACCATCCCGTATCAATCCAGCGCACAATCTAAAGAAACACCGAGGTTTACAAGCACCAACATGGAACAAGGAACAGTAAAGTGGTTTAACGACGCAAAGGGATACGGCTTCATCAGCCGTCAGAACGGCGAAGATGTTTTCGTGCATTTTTCGGCCATCCAGTCCAACGGATTCCGCAGCTTGCAAGAAGGCCAAGCCGTGCAGTTTGACGTGGTGAAGGGTCCGAAGGGCTGGCAGGCAGAGAACGTCAAGGTTCTGTAAATCTTACGTTCTGTAAGTAGAGACCAAGATTTTCTACAAGTCTTCAAAAGAAAGAGCGGCTTAGGCTGCTCTTTTCTTTTTTGAGCGGAAAGAATCGGCAACAAAAGCGCGCCCATCTTCGTATCTGCGAGTACTACATAGCGAGCGGGCGTGGGGATGCGATTGGATTTTTCGGCATTCTCGGGTAGCCTAGTTCATTGCCAGGAGGTACTTGCGTGACCGATTCCTTTCCCGAACCAATCCCCGAAGGACAACTGCGGCTGGCCGAACTGCCCGTGCCTGGGAGCGAACCCCTCCAGCCGCATTACCTGACCCAGTTATTTTTTGGCCCTGAAGGATTGCGCCCAGGTTGGGGGTTCGCTCTGTATCTTGCGCTGGTTTTTGCCATGCTCATGACGGCGCGATTGGTGCTGCATTCTGGGATGCATCGGCTGAAGGGTTCGGTTTGGCAATTCCTGGCGCAGGAGTTGATTGTGACTGTCTGCGCTATGGTTCCGGCCATTGTGATGAGCCGCATTGAGCGGCGTCCGTTCGGGATCTATGGACTCCCGGCGCGAGGCGCGTTCGGGGTCAAATTCTTTTCCGGCGTGGTCTGGGGGTTTATATCCCTAAGCCTACTGCTGGGCATGTTGCGTGGAGCACATGCGTTCTATTTTGGGGCCATCGGCGAGCACGGGACGCGCGCGCTGAAATTCGCCCTATTCTGGGCCGCGGTTTTTCTGCTGGTTGGATTTTTCGAAGAATTTCTTTTCCGCGGCTATGCGCTGTTCACGCTGAGTCGGGGAATCGGATTCTGGCCAACGGCCGTCGCGCTCTCTCTGCTGTTCGGGGGCGTGCATTTGGGAAACGCCGGGGAAAGCTGGCGCGGCGGCTTGTCTGCGGGCCTGATTGGCTTGTTCTTTTGCTTCACCGTGCGCCGCACCGGAACTCTATGGTTCGCCATTGGCCTGCATGCGTCGTGGGATTGGGCCCAGAGCTACTTCTACGGCGTAGCGGATAGCGGAATGATGGCGCAGGGCCACTTGCTGAACCCTTCGTTCCATGGACCGGCGTGGCTGACGGGTGGGAGTGTGGGGCCGGAAGGCAGTGTGCTGGTGTTTGCCGTGATTGGGATGTTGTTTCTAGTGTTCCATTTTACGCATCCTGCGAAGCCGGAGCCGTTGCTGGCGGAGGCGCGGGACGGCGGGATGGCGGTTTCGTAAGAAATTCCCTTGCAGCACGGGCGGGGACGCCCGTGCCTCCACTAGCGGGTTGGCACAATCACGCGCAACGCCTGCGGCGCAATACCAATCTCCACCGGCGTCTGGCAGACGAATTCCCCGTCGGCGTAAACGTCTACCGCAGGCTGCGTGGCGAGTTGAAATCGCGTGGCTTGAAGATATTCCACTTCCGAAAACTTCAGATGATTCCCGCCGTAGACTGACGGGAACAAGCGCAATAACTTCGCCTTGGACATGGAGCCGATCACGCAGGCATCGAGCAATCCGTCCGTCATGTCGGCACGGGGAGCGATTTGCATCCCGCCGCCATACCAGGGCGTGTTGGCGAAGGCGGCTAACACGCGCGGGACAGAACTGTGCGGACTGGCATCCACTCGCAACTCCACCTGTGGCGGCTTAAAACGCGCTAAAGCCACCGGGAGGCTCAACGCATAGCCTCCGTTGGCGCGAAGCCACCGGGGAAGATCGTTGGCGATGCGCGCCGTGGCCGTGTCCAAGCCCACTCCGGCGACGCAGGAAAAATAATGAGGCTGTGGTTGACCGGGCTGCACGATTGTACCGAGGTCGATTGCACGTACGTTGTTCGCGCCTTCGGCAAAACGCTTCCATGCCAATGCTGCTTGCTCCAAGCTGCGCAGGTTCAACGACCGGGCAAAATCGTTGCCGCTGCCCCGAGGAACTACCAACACCGGCAACTGCAATCGCACCAGATCCGTGAGATGCCGATGAATGGTGCCGTCGCCACCGAAGATCAGAATGGCGTCGAGGCCGGTGGCCTCAGCAGGCACGCCGAGCGCGAAGCTAGTCGTGTCCGAACGGAAGGCTTGCAAATCTTCGGTCGAAGTCCCGATTCCCAGAATGGCCGCAGCGCGCATGTCGCGGAAGGGTAACAGAAAATTGCTCCGCAACATATTTGCGCGGCAACGAGTTCAGACTACATTACGTAAGAATCAGTAAAAAGATACGCGGTACATTTTCTTGCCCGCGCGCACCGTCAGCATTGTGGCGTCTGGATATAACGCAAGCTTGTTTCGATCCTTCTCGACCAGCTTCCCCTCGATTCGAACTGCCCCTTGTTTAATTTTTCTTGCGCCGTCAGACACCGAATCGGCAAGTCCGGACTCCGCAAGTAACTTGTCTATCCTCACAACCAAGTAGGTCGGACGAAGCTCAGTATCCAAGAAGTGAATGTTCTGGTCTCGCTCAGGGGGCGGGGCATACCCAGGTCTGATCTCCCCCTTCTCGACCTGAATCTTGCTGAGGGCGACCCTCACTGCGGTTATGTTCTGCGGAGCCTCCCGTCGCTGAAATTGCGCCGTCCAGTCTTCCTGCGCCTGACTCGCCGCCTCTGTTGTATGAAAATCCTCCACGATTTGCCTCGCTAGGCTTTTCTTTAACTCCATAGGATGCGTCTTGCGATTTTCGTAGTCCTGCTTCAGTTGATCAATCGCAACCATCGATAAATCCGTCAGCAACTCGTAATACCTCCACATCATGGCGTCGGAAATCGACATGACCTTGCCAAACATCTCCACCGGCGGCTCGTGGATGCCGACGGCGTTCCCCAAAGACTTCGACATCTTTTGCACGCCATCGAGGCCTTCCAGAATCGGTACGGTCAACACGATCTGCGAAGGCTCACCGTAGCTGCGTTGCAACTCGCGGCCCACCAGTAGATTGAATTTCTGATCCGTGCCGCCGAGTTCGACATCGGCCTTGAGAGCGACGGAATCATAACCCTGCGCCAGCGGATAGAGCAGCTCGTGCAGAGCAATCGGCTTTTCCTGCTGAAAACGCTTGTGAAAATCTTCGCGCTCCAGCATTTGCGATACGGTGTACTTCGCCGTTAGGCGGATAAAATCTTCCGCGGTAAACTTCGCGAACCACTCGTTATTGAAACGGACTTCGGTCTTTTCGGGATTCAGAATCTTGAAAACCTGGGCTTTGTAAGTCTCGGCATTGCGGAGAATATCTTCCCGCGAAAGAGGAGGCCGCGTCACGGATCGCCCCGTGGGATCGCCAATCATGCCCGTAAAATCGCCGATTAGAAAGATGACGGTATGACCAAGATCCTGAAAATGCTTCAGCTTGCGCAGCAGCACGGTGTGGCCTAAGTGCAAATCCGGAGCGGTGGGATCGAATCCGGCCTTCACGCGCAGCGGTATGCCGGTAGCGAGGGATTTTTCCAGTCGCGCGCGCAGCTCTCCGGTATGAATGATCTCCGCTGCGCCCTTGGAGATGTAGGCGAGCTGTTCGTCAACTGAGAGAAAGGTCATCGAGAAGATTATAGCGAGTGAGGAATCAACCTCGCCTAATCAGTCTGCGGCCGGCAACTTCAAATCTCCCGCTGAGCACGATGTTCAACGCCTCTGAATAGGCGCTATGTTCCTGCACGAGGATGCGCGCCGCCAGCGTATGGTCATCATCGGCATCCAGCACGGAAACGGTTTTCTGAAGAATAATCGCACCATGATCGAGCTGCTCGTCCACCAAATGCACCGTGCACCCAGAAACGCGCACGCCATAGTCGAACGCCTGCTTCTGCGCCTCCAGGCCGGGAAAAGCGGGCAAGAGCGAAGGATGAATGTTGAGAATGTGTTGCGGAAACTGCTGCACAAACCATGGCGAAAGGAGCCGCATGTAGCCAGCCAAACACACCCACTCGACGGAATGATCTTTGAGGGCGGCTACGACGGCGCGGTCGTGCTCTTCGCGCGCGTGGCCTTTGGAAGGAATCACCAGCGCTGTTAGTCCGCGCTGCTTCGCCGTCTCAATCCCCGGAGCGTCCTCTTTGTTCGAGATCACTATCGCGATGCGCGCATTCGGGATGCGCCCTGCGTCAATGCTATCCGCAATGGCGATGAAGTTCGAGCCGCGTCCGGAAAGAAGTATGCCCAGGTTGTGCATGGAATTCAAAATCACTCACCACGAAAACACTGAGACACTGAGGAATCACACCAAAATATTGTGGAGATCAACAGTAGGGACAGCGGGAACACCTGACTTTCTCAGTGTCTCCGTGGTAAAACGCCCTAGACGTAAGCCACTTTCCGCTCACCCTTCACAATCCGCCCGACCGTGTAATGCTTCTCGCCAATCCGCTCCAGCAGTCCTTGCGCCTTCTTGAACTTCGCCGCGGGAACCACCAGCAGCATGCCCAGGCCCATGTTAAAAGTCCGCAACATGTCGTCCTGCGGAACGTTCCCCAGCTTCTGCAAATGCTCAAAAATCGGCTGCACCGGCCAGGAGCCTAACTCAATCTCGGCCGCCACGTTGCGCGGAAGAACACGCGGCAGATTCTCGGTAATTCCTCCGCCGGTAATGTGTGCCATGGCCGCCACCAGGTCATTCTCGACCATGCGCTTGATCACGTGCCAGTAGCTCTTGTGAATCTTCAGCAGTTCGGTGCCGACTTTACCCTTGATTTCGTTCACATACGTATCCGGCGTGTACCCGGCGACTTCAAACAGCAACTTCCGCGCCAGCGAATACCCGTTCGTGTGCAGGCCCGTCGAAGGCAAGCCAAAAATCACGTCGCCAGCTTCCACAGTCTTGCCGGTAATAATCTTCTCGCGCTCCACCACGCCCACGATAAAGCCGGCCAAGTCGTATTCATCCTCGGGATAAAACCCAGGCATTTCGGCCGTCTCGCCGCCAATCAAGGCACAACCGTTGGCCTTGCAGGCCTCGGCCAGACCCTCCACCACCTTCACCGCGACTTCGCCGTCCAGTTTTCCGGTGGCCAAGTAGTCCAGAAAAAACAGCGGCGTCGCGCCTTGCACCGCAATGTCGTTCACGCAGTGGTTGACCAAATCTGCGCCAACCGTGCGATGGCTACCCGTCTCAAAGGCTAGGCGCAACTTGGTTCCCACTCCGTCGGCGCTCGAAACCAGCACCGGGTCTTTGTACTTGGCGCCGAGCGAAAACAGCCCGCCGAAACCGCCGATTTCACTCAGCACGCCCCGCGTAAACGTCTTTTGCGCCAGATACTTAATCCGCTGCTTGGCACGATTGCCAGCGTCAATGTTCACGCCAGCGTCGGCGTAGGTAATGATCTTGGGACTCGTTGGTTTCGGAGGCTTAGGCACGATTTTCAACAATCTTTTCTGGTCGAAACCGGGTGCTGTCTCAATCGGTTCAGGTCTAAAAACTGGGATTACACGGGCTGGATCCAGACGGATGGAACACCAGGCAACAACGTTCTGGAAGCCTTATTGTAGCACGCAGGCGCGACCGGCCTGAGCCGCCAGGAATGCCCTCCCCGCCGCGCCCACAAAGAAAAAACCCCGGCTCGCAAGCCGGGGTTTGGCCGAACGAATCTCCAATTACTTCTTGTCGTCCATCTTGTCCATCTTCTCGGCCTTTTCCTTCTTGTGATGCTTGTGGTGCTTCTTGCCCTTCTTTTCCATCTTGTCTTCCATCTTGTCCATCTTCTTGTCATCGGCGGGCTTGCACTCGGCAAACGCAACCGACGAGCTGACCAGCGCCAGGGCGAACAACATCGCGATTAGCTTCTTCATGGGGTAAAACTCCTTCATTTCCTAGTTCTAGGGTTTTCACGTGGACGCACGTTTTCCCGGTTTGCGCCAGGAGCGGAATCCATCGTCCGAATTGTATGCCAAAGCGGGTTCGGTTGCCAGAATCGGAAGTCGCCTAGGCGCGGAGGGGTTGCCGCAAGGCGAAGACTAGGGCTGTAGGGACGAGGCCGGGAATGCAGAGGTCAGAAGCACGGAAAGTCAGACCGCGGAAGTAAAGGCAAAAACAGAATTCAGATTGCAGAAGTAACGGCCCCCAATGGAACGGTATCTCGCCGGGAACGAGGACTTTACTTCTACATTCTGACTTCTGCATTCTGATTTCCCCTCCCTCACCGCCCAAAAATCCTCTGGTCCCACATCACCGGCATTGGCACCGACGCCGTGATCCGGGCAAAATCCGGATGCCGCTGATGAATCAGCACATTGCGCTCCACCCCGCCGCTTGGCACCGACGGCACCAAGAGCACCGCCGTCCGTTGCTCTTCATACCAGCGGCTGCCCCAGGCTCGACTCGCCCTGCCGTCTGCCGCATCCCAGCCGGGCACGTCTTCCGGACCAATCTCCTCCATCTCCACTTCCACCTGAATTTGAATCTGAATGTAGGCAAACCCGCGCGGAACCCGGCCGAGATTACTGTGTACCAGAATCTCCAACAGCGCGCCGGAGAATGATGTCGCGGCGTAAATTACCGACTGCCCTTTGCGGCTCCAGCGTGCCCCGTGGAGTGCCGCACCCGCTCCGTCGAACAGCTCATGCCGGGCCTGACCGATCCGCGTTGCCAGCAGCGGCCCCTTATACCGGGAGACCATACTTAAACCGGGAGACCATATTCCAGCCGGTCCAGCACCTCTTCCACCCGCCGCGCTCCCAATTCCGTCAAGGCCGACTCAATCGGCGTCCGCCCGGAAAGCTCCGGATGCGGTTGCTTCAACCATGTTCGCGCATCTTCCCGGTCGTCCCATACCGCCTCGGCCGACGCAATCACCCGCGCCAACCTCTCGGTGCGCTCACTCTCCGCCAGACGAAGGCGCAACACACGCCGCTTAAATGTGGCTTGCGGCACCACCAAATACAGGATCCGGTTGCGCTCGCTGGCCACCGCAAAGATGCGTTGCAAGGCACATCGCAGAGCCGCCTTGGGCATTCCGGCCAAAACCAGGGCCTCCAGGTCGTTATTGGAGCGCACCCTCCGCCCCAACACCGCCACGCCCCCTAATATCTCCGCAATCCGATTGGCTTCGACCATGGCATCATTCTATACCATAAGGCAGCTCAGATGATACCAATGATTGCGAAAGGCGAAGTCAGATCGCAGAAGTAAAAGCCGCCATTAGTGAGGAGAATACTTCCAGGAATTAGGTTTTACCTTCTGCATTCTGACTTCCGCCTTCTCACTTCTCACCTCTGCCTTCCGCCTTCTGCATTGCCCTTCACAACGGAATATTCCCGTGCTTCTTCGGCGGGTTCTTATCTCGTTTGTTTTCCAGCATTTCCAGCGCCTGAATCAGCCGCTTTCGCGTCTCCCGGGGATGAATCACCGCATCCACGAACCCGCGCTCGGCCGCCACATACGGATTCGCAAACCGGTCGCGAAACTCCTCCATCTTCTCCGCCCGCATCTCGTCCCGGTTCTCCGCACGCTCCAGCTCGCGGCGATAAACGATGTCCACCGCGCCCTCGGGCCCCATCACCGCAATCTCCGCCGTCGGCCAGGCATAATTCACATCCGCGCGAATATGCTTCGACGCCATCACGCAATACGCCCCGCCATACGCCTTCCGCGTGATCACCGTAATCTTCGGCACCGTCGCCTCGGCGAAGGCGTATAGCAACTTCGCCCCGTGCCGGATAATCCCGCCATACTCCTGCGTCGTCCCCGGCAGAAACCCGGGCACGTCTTCAAACGTGATCAGCGGGATGTTGAAGCAATCACAAAACCGCACGAAGCGCGCCCCCTTCACCGACGCATTAATATCTAGCGTCCCCGCCAGAAACGCTGGCTGATTCGCCACAATGCCCACCGGCTTCCCGCCCATACGCGCAAACCCAATCACCATGTTCTTGGCGTAATGTTCTTGCACTTCGAAAAAATACCCATCGTCCGCCACATGCCGCAGCACATCTTTCATGTCATACGGCTGATTGGATTCCGCTGGAACCAGCTTATCCAGCGCGGCATCCGCACGGTCAACGGGGTCGGTACAAGCCTTACGCGGCGGCGTCTCTAAATTGTTCGACGGCATAAAGCTCAGCAGTTCACGAATCGTCGAGAGGCACTCGGCGTCGTCCTTGGCCGCAAAATGCGCCACACCCGAAACCTCGTTGTGCGTCATCGCCCCGCCCAACTGGTCCTTGGTGACTTCTTCATGTGTCACGAGCCGAATCACGTCCGGCCCGGTGATGAACATGTATGACGTATGTTCCACCATCAAAACGAAGTCCGTAATCGCCGGAGAATATACCGCCCCGCCCGCGCAAGGCCCCATCACGGCGGAAATCTGCGGCACCACTCCGCTATACAACGTGTTGCGCAGGAAAATATCCGCATACCCCGCCAGCGACGCCACGCCTTCCTGAATCCTGGCCCCGCCCGAGTCGTTCAATCCAATCAGCGGCGCTCCCACCTTGGCCGCCATGTCCATAATCTTCACAATCTTCGCCGCGTTCGTTTCCGACAACGACCCGCCAAACACCGTAAAATCCTGCGCGAACACAAACACCGTGCGCCCATCCACCTTGCCGTACCCGGTGATGAACCCATCGCCCTGGAACTTTGTCTCCTGCATTCCAAAATCAGCACAACGATGCGTCACCAGCTTGTCGGTCTCTTCGAACGTGCCCTCATCCAGCAAAAAATCGACACGTTCTCGCGCCGTCATCTTGCCTTCCTTACGTTGCTTCTCCAGCCGCGCCGAGCCGCCACCCTCGTCGGCCAGCTTGCTCCGCCGCTCCAGTTCCGCCAGTTTCTCTTCAAGTTTCATGTCGGGGATTATAGCGGGTGCGGAAAAGGCAAAGCGCGCCGTTGCGGATATTGGACTGGCGGCCGAATCGCGACACGGCCGACCCCATGATTCACATTTCCGAAGCGGCAGCGGCCGACGATTTTGCGGACTGCGTCAGGCTTCGTGGTAAATTGACGTGCCCGGTTTCGGCCGGGCATGGAGGGGCACCTATGGAGCGACGAGCATTCCTCAGCCTCACCAGCGGCGCGGTAGCAGCTCTAGCCGTTCAGCCTTTAGCGCTGCTGGAAGGCCGCGAGCAGCCACGAAGCGAATCCAAAAGTATGGTCACATATCCCGATCCTGCCGTGGAAGTGGTGGACCCCCGCTTTGCCAAGTACCGCGTCTTGAACGCCGCGGTCGAGCGACTCTACACCGGAGCGCGCTGGGCTGAGGGGCCGGTTTGGTTCGCGGACGGGCGCTATCTGCTATTCAGCGACATCCCCAACAACCGTATGCTGCGCTGGCTCGAGGATACGGAGGAAGTAAGCGTATTCCGCAGCCCCTCAAATTTCAGCAATGGTAACTACCGGGACCGGCAAGGTCGTCTCCTAACCTGCGAGCACCTGACGCGCCGACTGACCCGCACCGAATGGGATGGAACGATTTCCGTGTTGATGGATGCATTCCACAACAAGAAATTGAACGCGCCCAACGACTTGACCGTGCACTCCGATGGAGCCATCTGGTTCACCGATCCGGGATACGGCATTATGACGAACTACGAGGGACAGAAAGCGGCCTTCGAACTCCCCGCCAACGTTTACCGGCTTGACCCGAAAACACGCGAAGCGACGGTGGTGGCCACCGACCTGGTAAAGCCAAATGGTATCTGCTTTTCGCCCGACGAGAAGGGACTCTATATCGTGGACACTGGCGAGCAAGCCCACTCCAGCGACCCGCACCCGATTCGTGTGTACGATGTGGAAGACGGCGTGCGCCTCAAAAACGGGCGCGTCTTTGCCGACATGTCTCCTGGCCTCTCCGATGGCATTCGCTGCGACACCGACGGCAATCTTTGGTCGGCTGCTGGCTGGGGTTCTGAGCCTTTCAACGGTGTCCACATCTTCGCACCGGATGGGGCGCTGATCGGCAAGATTCATCTGCCGGAAACTTGCGCGAATTTGTGTTTCGGAGGCAGAAACGGAAACCGGCTTTTTATGGCGGCCAGCCAATCCGTTTATGCCCTCTACGTGAACGCCCGGGGAGCGCAACTGCCCTGAGGGGAACCTGGAGACTGCTGGCATTCGCTGTCCCAATCCCCCACACGAATTCCTGGCGACTGAACAGGACGGTCAAACAGTCGTCGCCGTCCAAAACCCGATTTCCACACCCCTACCCGATCAATCCCAATTTTGTATCCTAACCCTGTCGATTTCCCCAACCCCGTTCGACTAACCAGCAGGAGGAACTAAACCATGCAATATCTAATGCTGATCTACGACGTAGAAGCGAACTGGACCAAGATGCCGGCGGCCGACCAGGCAGCCATGTACCAGGAATACGGGCAGTTCACACAGCAAATCACCGCGAGCGGCAATCACCGCGCCGGGCACCAGTTGAAGCCCATCGCCACGGCCACCACCGTCCGAGTAAGGGACGGCAAGCGCCTCGTCACAGACGGCCCGTTTGCAGAAACGAAAGAACAGTTAGGCGGCTTCTATCTGGTGGAGGCCAAGGACTTGGACGAGGCCATCTCCATCGCCGCGCGAATCCCCTCGGTGCGGCACGGGTCCATCGAGATCCGGCCCATTGTGACGCACGGCGAAACATCGGAGGGTAAGGTTGCGTAGCAACTTTTCCCCAAAGTCACCCAGGCGGTCGCGGCATGGATCACGCAAGGGATCTAGCTTGGGGTCAAGCCATGGATCTAGCCATGGATCTTGAAAAACTCCATCGCGAAGAGTCCGGGCGGATTCTGTCCACCTTGATTCGGCTGCTGGGTGACTTTGATCTGGCGGAGGAAATGTTGCAGGAGGCTTATGCCACGGCGCTGCAAAAATGGCCCGTGGAGGGGCCTCCTGCTAATCCCGCGGCGTGGCTGGTCAGCACGGCGCGGCACAAGGCCATCGACCGGCTCCGGCGCAACCAGCGCTTCGAAAACAAGCAGGCGGAGATCGCGCGCTACTCCGATTTTCTCGCGCAGCCCGCTGCTGGCTTCTCCGCAGGCAACACGGAAGGCACAACAGAAGACCCGGGCAACTGGTTCCCCGACGACCGCCTGCGCCTGATTTTTACCTGTTGCCACCCGGCACTGGCCGAAGAAGCCCAAGTCGCTCTCACCCTTCGCACTGTCTGCGGCATCACCACGGAAGAGCTGGCCAAGGCTTTTCTGGTTCCGGTGGCGACCATCGCCCAGAGACTGGTGCGGGCCAAGCGCAAAATTCGGGACACTGAAATTCCTTATCAAGAACCTGCTCCCGGAGATTTGCCGCAGCGTCTTGATGCCGTTCTGCTGGTCGTTTACCTCATCTTCAATGAGGGTTACCTGGCCAGTAGCGGCGACGCCCTGGTGCGGAGAGAACTGTGCGCCGAGGCGATTCGGCTGGGTCGCGTCCTCTGTGCCCTGCTGCCGCAGCCTTCCGAGGCGCAAGCGCTGCTGGCTCTCATGCTGCTGCACGACTCCCGCTGCGATGCCAGGGTGAAGCACGGCGAACTAGTTTTGCTGGAAGAGCAGGACCGCACCCTCTGGCATGGCGATCAAATTCGCGAAGGGACTGCGCTGATCGAACAAGCCCTGCGAGCCGGAGCACGGAGCACCTACGCGTTACAGGCCTCCATCAGCGCGCTGCACGCCAACGCAATCACGGCGGAGCAAACCGACTGGCGGCAGATTGCTGCTCTGTATGGAATTTTGTTGCAAAGGTACGGGTCACCCGTAGTCGAGGTGAACCGGGCGGTCGCCGTGGCGATGGCTGGTGATTTGGAACAGGGACTGGCGCTTCTGGGCCTGATTGAAGAACGAGATGAGCTCCGAGACTTCCATCTGCTGCCAGCCGCTCAAGCGGATTTGCTCCGTCGCCTGGGAAGACTGCCCGAAGCCGCTTCCGCCTATCGTCGAGCCCTGTCGCTAGCGACCAATGACGTCGAGATTCGATTCCTCCGCCGCAGGTTGGCGGAAATGGAACAACCCCCGCTGCGTGCCTACCTGGATGCCTAATACAGCCCGTGTTGAAAGTAAGATTTGTATCAGGGCACGGCTTCGGCCGTGCTGGAAATGCTGTATTTTCAGTCGCCTATACAGGCTGCTGAAAATTTCGCCCTGGCACCACCTTTTGGGCGGCGCAGCACTTCAGTGCTGCGATAAGTCCTTTGTAATGAATGGGCTTTAGCCCCTGCGGTAAGGGGTTGATTTGGAAAGATGACTCCCGCCGGTTTCTCGCCAGGTTTCATGTCGAGAATTACAGCGGGTGCCCCCACCCCTAGCGGCCCTACTCATTGTGAGCTATGTTGCTCAGACACAGCCACTCGCAACTGTCACCATTCCATCTCCTGTGTGTGTAGACAGAGCTGCGACTGCTGATTCGCAGTTCTCGCTCTTCGGGCGCTGTGGACCGGTGAAGAGCCCGGTCACGCCGAAGCGGCCACATTCAGCCACTCAGCATTCTTCATTCGTGCGGAATGCCGCAAAGCCCGCGGCGGAATACAACTCGCTCCAAAGAGCTTTCGAATTTGTGCGCTCCCACACCTCTCACCAATGAGGGGCGTTCGCTTACGCACCAAGGAAGGTCCTTACATCATGCCCCTGATTCAATTGGTCGAAGTCCTGATCGTGGTCGGTGTCCTGCTTTGGCTGGTCAACCGCTTCATCCCCATGCAGGCCTCCATCAAGTCAATTTTGAACGCGGTCGTGGTCATCGCCGTCGTTCTCTGGATTCTGAATGTGACCGGACTATTTCATTCCATCTCACGAATTCGCATCGGAAGTTAGCAACGAAGAAAGTTATGGACACGGCAGACAACTGCCCGGAGGAAATATTTTGAAGACTTTTCTTTTAGCCATCGGAATTACTTGTAGCTTAGGCGCATACGCCCAACCCGCCCAAACCAATGGCACGGCCAGCATGAGCCCCATGCCGGTGTTCCGCGTGAACGTCGTCAGCCGCAGCGTGCAAGCGGTCAACTACCGGCATCGCAGCGGAGCCACCAAGCTTGATTTCGCCGGTACCGACCTCATGCCGTCCGCCAACGGCCAAGCCAAAGTCGAGAGCAAGCGTGGTGCTATCGAAGTCGAAGTGGAATTCGGCAATCTACAGCGGCCTACAACTTTTGGAACGGAATACCTGACCTACGTCTTGTGGGCTATTTCACCCGAGGGCCGCGCCGCCAACCTGGGCGAAGTGCTCGTGGGGGAGAACCACCGCAGCAAGCTGGATGTAACCACCGACCTCCAAGCCTTCGCGCTGATTGTGACGGCCGAGCCATACTACGCCGTGCGCCAGCCCAGCAACGTTGTCGTATTGGAAAATGTTGTGCGCAACGATACCAAGGGAACGTCCGAGGCGGTCGCCGCCAAGTATGAGTTGATGGAGCGCGGCGGCTACATTCCAACCGGCTATAAATTCGATCCCGTCGTCCTCAATACCAAGTTGCCCCTGGAATTCTTTGAGGCGCGCAACGCCTTGCGAATCGCGCAGTCTGAAGGTGCCGAGCACTACGCCAGCAGCAGCTACCAGCACGCCGTAAAGCTCATGGACCAGGCGGACGCTTATGCCACGGACCACAACGTGCCAAAAAAGCCGCTCATTGCCACCGCTCGTGAGGCTGTTCAGACCGCGGAAGATGCCCGCGCCATTGCCGTGAAAAAAATGGACGAAGAGCGCGACGCCGCTGAACGACAGGCTTCCGCGAATGCCCTGGCGAAGTCGCAAGGGCAGGCCGATGACGCCGTGCGAAGAAAAGACGCGGCCGAAGCCGATGCCGCCAAGGCCGAAGCTCTGAAGGCTCAGGCCGAACGCGATGCCACCAAAGCCCGCGCCGACACCGCCGACGCTCAATCAGCCACAGCTAAGGCGCAAGCCGACATGGCGGCCAATCAGGCTTCTTCGGCCAGTGCGCTCTCCGCGGCGCAGGCCGATGCCGAGCAGGCACGCCTGGCAGCGCAGAAATCCGAGTTGAGCGCGCAACAGGCGGAAACCGATAAAGCCGCCATGCGCGCCAAACTGTCCGAGCAGTTGAATTCCATTCTCCAAACGCGTGACAGCGCGCGTGGCCTCATCGTCAGCATGTCCGATGTCTTGTTTGACACGGGCCATTACTCCTTGAAGCCGGGAGCACGGGAGAAGCTGGCCAAAGTGGCCGGAATATTACTCTCCTACCCAGGACTCAACATTGCAGTCGGCGGCTATACCGACAATGTCGGCGGCGATGCCATGAATCAGACTCTGTCGGAGCATCGTGCCGGATCCGTTCGCGACTACCTGGTCAATCAAGGTGTTGTGACGGGAGCCGTCTCGGCCACGGGATTTGGCAATTCATCTCCGGTAGCTTCGAACGATAACTCGGCTGGCCGTCAACAAAACCGCAGAGTCGAATTGCTGGTGTCAGGCGATGCCATCGGCACTCGCGCCAATACGACCACCGGAAATCGACCTTAAGTTTCCTAACCGCTTAACCGTAACAAATCCCTAGGAGGATCGAATGAAGAACATGCTCTTGTTAGTCACCGCACCGGTATTGCTACTCACCCTGGGCTCGGCACAGACTCCCGCCCCGCTCGCTATGACGAACACATCCGCCAGCATCAAAGGCTGCCTCGGCGGCTCTGACGGCGCCTATTCGGTCGCCCAGGACGGCTCCACCCAAACCCTCAAGATCACTTCCAGCAGCGTCGACCTCAAGCCGCACATTGGCCATCAGGTGGAACTAACGGGACAGAAATCCAGCGCTGCGGTTTCCGGTGCCGCGGACACGGTTTCCGTAACCGGCGTCAACATGATTTCGGAACACTGCCCGATGGCGGAAGCCAGCACCCCGGCTCCGACTGAGCCAACCACCGCCACCCTAGGCGCTCCAGCCGCGGCGACAACAGCCGCAGCGAGCGCTCCGCCCGCTACTCCCGCAGCCACGCCCGCCGCGACCACAGCTCCCGAACCGGTAGTTGCCGCGCAAGCCCCCGCAGCAGCTCCAAAACCAGAGGCCGCCTCCACTCCGGTAATGGCCAGCACCACCACTGCTTTACCGAACACAGCACCTCCGTCGCTGAAAGCGGTGAAGGTTACGGGCAAAATCGGCGACGACGGCAAAACCTTCGTCAGCGACAAGGACAGCAAGAGCTGGACCGTCGCCAACCCTGACGCCGTCAAAGGTCACGAAGGCCATCACGTAACCCTAACGGCGCACGTGGATGCCGTGAAAAACGAAGTGAACATCGTCTCGCTCAAGATGGCCAAGTAAAGCCTTCCGCGCGAAACCAGCTCTCGAAAACCCTTAACTGAGGGTGGCCCACTCAAGCCTTCTGTTGGCTTGAGTGGGGCTTTTTGTGTGTGCTGGAGTGGGCTTTGTGGGTGTGTTGGATGGTGTGTTGGAGCGTCTGTTCATTGTCGCGAGAGCAGCGGACCCGAAGGCTATTTCTGCGCGCCAACGAGTTTAAACTAGTTGAACTTTTCCGAAAAAGCGCCTTCATGCCCTGCTGGAGTTGTCCCCGCAGCAGCCCAAGGATCGCCATCCCCTTCAGTGCTGCGGTAAGTTGTTTGTAATGAATAGTTTCCAATCCTAGTCGAGCGCCGCTCCTAGGGGTTCATACTTGTAGTTTCCCGTATTTTTCTTCACATTGCCGTCCCAAAAGATCGCCGACGTCGTTCGGTCGCCGCCGTATTCTTCTACACCAATCGCCATCAACAGCCGCTTGCCCATCTTGATCCGGCGCAGGCTCACGGTCTGGACGGGCACATTGATCAGGACGTACTTCCCTTTCGGCTTCTCCGCCCTCCAGGCTTCTGGGCCAGACCCATGGATCACCAACAAAACAATGGATTTACGCGTGGGATCGTCGGTGGTAAAGGCCGAGGTCACCTTGGGGTCGCCGAAGCCGTAAAACGAATGGTACGGGTCGCTCACGGTGTAGCCAAAGCCTCCGGCGTCGAGCATCGGGCTTTTAGCGCGGGCGGCAAGGACCAAATCCTCAACGCCATCGCCGTTTAAGTCTCCCACCATGGCTGGGAACTCGGGCATCAGCGTGAAGTCGTTGCCGAAGTGGTCGTGGACGAACTTGTTGTCCACCGGGTTCTCAATCAGGGAAGTTGTTGTGCTGGAAGCAGTTGCAGGCGACGCGGGCGGCTGGGCGGGAGCCAGGATCGGAAGTAGCAAAAAGCCACAGAATAGGGTGTGCAAAAAGGTGCGCATGGGAATAACTCTACTCCGCTGGCGCGCGGCCCCCTAGCGACTGATCGGGTTCAGGGGTTACTTTGGGGGTCGCTGGATTTCTCTTAGCGGGCAACCCGGTCAGGGTCGGCGCGGGTTGGTGAAGTGCTCCCAGCCGCGAGGGACGAGTTCCCTGCTCGGCTGGCCAAGTTCGGAAATCTGAATGCAGCTTTTGCCTCGTTTCATGCCTTGTTTGGCGATGATTTGGCCGATGAAGGTCACAGGCACACCGCCAATCGAGCGCGGAACCTTGCGCGTGGCCGGGGCGGTGAACAGGAGCTCGTAGTCTTCGCCGCCGTGGAGAGCCTGCTCCAGGGTGGTATCGTGGGCCAGCGGGATGCTTTCGGCGGCGATTTCCGCGATGACGCCGCTTGCTTCGCAGAGGTGGTCGAGATCGGTGGAGAGGCCATCGCTGAGGTCGATCATGGCTGTGGCAAGGCCCCGCAGGGCCAGCCCGGCCGCCAGGCGGGGCTGGGGGTAGAAGTGGCCGGGAAAGCGTTTGGGGCTGAGTTTGAGCTTGGGGGCCGCGTAGAGGCGCTCCAGGGCGAGCGCAGAGGCCCCGAGAGCGCCGGTGACGTAGATTCTGTCCCCTGGGGAGGCTCCAGAGCGCCGCACGGCCTTGCCGGACGGGGCGGAGCCTAAAACCACGATGTCGGCTAAGATTTTCGCCTCCGAAGCCGGTCTTCTGGATTGGGAGGGGGACTGGGCAGTGTCTCCGCCGGCCAGGGTGACGCCGTGCCGGTCGGCGAGGTCTAGAAGGCCCCTGAGGAAGCCCTCCACCCAGCGCTGCGGCAGATCGGCGGGCAGGGCCAGCGACAGGAACGCGGCGAAGGGCTGGCCGCCCATGGCGGCGACGTCACTGAGGCCGCGGGCGAGGCAGCGATGGCCCACGGACTCGGGCGGGTGCCAATCGCGGCGGAAGTGGATGTTTTCCAGGGAGAAGTCTGTGGTGACGAGCAGCTCGTGTCCCTTGGGCACGCGCAAGATGGCAGCGTCATCGCCAATGCCCAGACCGATGCCCAGGCCGATGCCCAGCGGGATGTGGCCCGAGCGGCGGGTGCTGGAGAGTTGGCGAATGCGCCGGATCAGGTCTTTTTCGGGCAGAGGCACGTTTTCGATAGTAAACCCCGCGTCGTGTGGCAAAACGATCGCGATTTCGTCGAGGAACGAATTTGAACCTTTCGATCATCGGCTATTATCAAGAGGGCGGGCGACAAGTTGATTTTTGCCCCTCCGGGATAACAGAGTTGATCTCTTGGCCGTAGCAGGTTCCGTCGGCAGTGCCCTTGAGCGTCAAAATGCCGATTGTCGGCGAGAGCATGGTGGCAGCGGCGTCAGTCACGCTCACGCTCTTGACATCGCATCCGGTCCCGCTCCAATCCGTTAATGCATCGGCCTTGGTTGCGAAGTAGGTGCCAAAAATGTTGATAAATGAAATTTCCTTGGCCGTCAGTTCCGCAATTTTTTTGGTGTCGTGTACTCTCCAGGCTTCCCAGACAGCTTTTTCGATCGCGAGCATGGCATCGGTGCCGACACCTGGAGCGGCGGGCTTAACCTCGTCCTCTTGAGGCACCTTAGACTTGGCGACCGGTTTCGCAGGAGCCGCTTTTGGATCGACAACCGGAGCTTCGGCGTGGAAAACTCCCTTCCATTGATCGTCGGCGAAAACGTATACGCTCGCCGCCCAACTGTGAGCCGGGACCTTTTGTCCGCCACAGGTGCCGTCAACGGTTGTCTTATAAGTGAGCAGCGCCACATCCTCACCGAGCGGGCTCGACTGCTCGTCGGACAGGACGTAGCCTTGAATATCACAATCAGCGCCGGTGTATTCCCTTGTGGCTGATGCCTTATCGAGCTTGCCAGACGAACCATAGCCGACAAACTTGTCCGAAAGAAATGTGTCCCAGAACTTCGCGTCCTTCGACTTCCAGGCTTCGTAGGCAATCTTTTCGAGCGTTACGAGCGCGTTCTTTGCAGGTGCGGCCAGCGCGGTCTTTGCATCCGTATCAGCGGCGTTTGTATTGTTCGAGAGCGCTGCATTTCCTTAGAATTTAGCGAGGTTCTCATGCAGTCTGTCAGGGGCCCTGATTTGGGAGCTGTTCCGGCACGGCTGAAGTGGCAGGATCAGCCCCTTCCCGCAGGTGCTAAAAGCCCCCTCAATTTTTAGGGCCGTGTCACCGGGCTGAAGCCCGGTGCTGCCTTCAAATCTCGGATTTTTGCCGGGTGGGAACCGGTAGGACAGTGGCCGAATTCCCGGCTGCAATTGCTTTCCGGGCGGTCGGCAGAACGTCCAAGGACTTGAAAAGATTGACACTTTCGTAAGGGTTCTATGAGATTTGGTAGGTTGACTTGGGAGAACCTCGTTTGTTAACGTTTGGAGAGTCAATTTCCTGAAGTTACTGGCTGAACTGTTCCGGCGCATCGCCTGATGCTCAAGTGATCGCCGAACAACCTCAGCATGCACGCCTGGTTTCCGTTGAGGGTAATGGGACTTTGCCCGCATTGTGCTCACTCTTGTGAGAATGCGTTGCAAGCGAGAGTTCCGAACCGGGTTGTTTCCCGCAGGTCGTCTTGCTGGCGCAAGAGCCTCGGGTGAATTCAATCAAATTTATTTGGGACGGCAGTGATTGCGTAAACAGTCCTACATTTTGTTTGTGTCGCGCGGCGAAGATGGCCAGCTGCGCAAGATTCCTATTTCCTTGAATTATTTGTACGTGCTGGTGGCGGGCATTGGCATTGGCATGCTCAGCCTTACGGGCATTGCTGGTTCGTATACGCGAATGCTGGTGAAGGTGCATCGTTTTAACCAGTTGCGGACGGAGAAAGATCAGCTAACGCAGCAGTACACGCAGCTCGAGCAGGTGGCGCAGGAGCGCGATGTGCAGGTGGCGTCGCTGGGTTCTCTGGCCAGTGAAGTTTCCTCCCTCTACGGTTTAAAGGCTGAGCCCACGATGGTCAATACCGTGGAAAAGGTAGACAGCAACCAAGTGGTGCATTCGATGGATCAGCTTTACGCCTTGCGCACGACGGCGCTGAGCGGAGCGGCATCGGTGGGAATTAGCACGCTGGGATTGCAGAGAAACCTTTCGACGGCGGATTGGATGCGCGCTTCGGCGATGCCCAATCTGTGGCCGGTTGAGGGCCAGGTGACGGGATCGTTTGGCGAGCGCACGGATCCCTTTAACGGAGAAGGCGCGTTCCACACGGGCGTGGATATTTCAGCCGAAGTGGGCGAGCCTGTGATTGCTCCAGCGGACGGCCAAGTGGCGTTTGCGGACTTTATGGGTGGCTACGGCCGGGCTGTGCTTTTGGAACACGGCAATGGAGTGGCGACGCGTTACGGACATCTTTCCGGGTTCGCCGTGACGGCGGGACAGCGTGTCCATCGGGGTGATGTGATTGGGTATGTGGGATCGTCTGGCCGCAGCACGGGGCCGCATCTGCACTATGAAGTTCGCATTGGCGATACGCCGGTGAATCCCTATAAGTATCTGCGGATGACCTGGGCGCGCCACCGTGGGAGTTTTGCCGCGGGGATGTAGTTTTCAGTTGTGAAATCCAGCGCCCGAAGGCGCTCGTTGTTTGGCTTTTTCGGTATGCCTGAAGGCATACCCTGATACGAAGCCTAAAACATCCCTCCGGACCGAAAACTTATTCATTACAAGGCACTTATCGCAGCGCTGACGTGCTGCTTGGGCAGTGGGCAGCTCGGGGTTTTTGGGTGGATTTGCCATGTGATGCTAAAATAGATCACATGAAGACCGTGAGCGTACGCGACCTGCGGTATGACTTCCCGAAAGTGGAGCGCTTGCTGCGCGAGGGCAACGATCTGCAGGTGACGAAGCGGAAGCGGGTGATTGCGCGGCTGGTGCCGGAGCGGGTGAGCGTGCCAGTCCCGTTGCCGGACTTCAGGGCGCGTTTGAAGAAAATTTATGGCAACAAAGTGCTCGAGGTATCCGGCGCGGAATTAATCTCGCAAGAGAGAGACCGCTATTGAGGATCTGCTTCGATGCGAGCTTTCTCTTTTCGCTTTATGCCAACGACGCACACACGGAATCGGCGCTATCCACCATGTCAAGCGTTTCAGGGAGTAGGCTGGTCACCCCGCTGACCGAATTGGAGTTAAGAAACTCCCTGGAATTGAGGGTCTTTCGCGGCGAACTGAGTTCACGTGCCGCACGCTCCGCCTACGCAGACTGGCAAACGGATCTAGCGGATGGCCTCTTTGAGTTGCGCCAGCCTCCTGAAAACTGGATTCGAAGATCACACACCATAGCACAGCAGCAAACCGCGCGTGTTGGCACCCGAACGCTGGACCTGATTCATGTGGCCGCCGCGCTGGAGCTTGAGGCCGATGCGTTCTTTAGCTTCGATGAAAGACAGCGACGTTTGGCGCGGGAATTGAAGTTGAAGGTGAATTAAGACTGTTCCAAAATCTTTAGGCTCCATTTTCTTAATGTATTCATTGCTCGCTTAGCTTTACGGGCGGTGACTTGGCTTTTCTGTGCGCACGGGCGGGGACGCCCGTGCCTCCATTGGATTGGTGGTTTCCGTCTAGCTGCGGAGGCCGCTCCAGTGTTCTGAAATTACGATGGAGTTGCCGGGGTTTTGCGGGTCGTATTTTACCGACGTCAGCAGGCCTAGGCGGCAACTGTGCAGGTTGATCCAGTGGCGTAGGCGGGTTACGTCTTGCGAGCAGTGGTACTCGACGCCGGCAATTTCATATTGATAGATGAGCAGTTCGTGGAAGAGCGGATCTTTTCCTGGCGCGATTTCCGTGTAGGACTCTTGCACGTCGAGGACGTTGCCGTCGGTGATGCGGCCGACGCGGTCGAGTAATTCCCGGCGCTGGCGCTCAATGTCGTCGGCGGTGACCTTTTTACGGCGGGTGAGACCGTAGATGGCCAGGCCCACGGCTACCAAGCCTAGAAAAATTGAATAGATCCGTAAGAAATCCATGAGGCTGGTTGCGTTGAGGTGATCCTGCTTAGGATACCGCATCCGGAGTGGGGCGGGAGGGTACGAAAGTTGTAAGGGCAAGGCGGCGGACAGGAGCGCGCCCTACACAAGACTACGGATCCTGCTCGGTGGCTTCCTCGGAGCGGGGGCTTTCGTTGTTGCGGGCATCGACGGCGGTGATGGAATAGACGTAAGTTTGGGCTGGGGCGACGTTTGTGTCTCGGAACGCTGGGGCTTTTACGAGGTCGGCGTTGATCTTTGTGGGCTGGCCGGTGGCGTTGCGTCGATAGACGTTGTATCCGGCCAGATCGGCGTCGGTGTTGGCGTTCCAGATTAGATCGATGAACGGTTTTTGTCCGTCTCCGGAAAAGACTGCTTGCAGAGCTGTGGGCACATTTGGCGGGAACGTATCATGGGCGACAACGGTGACCGGAGCGGAGTCTTCGCCGGGAATGTCAATTGCATCTTTGCAGGCTGGAAGCGGCGAGGACTCGCCGGGGCATGCGTGTGGGGGGCCGGTGGTGAGGCGCGTGGTGACGTTGATGCGGTAGTCATAGGTTTTTTCCCAGGCGAACGTGGTATCAACGAGGCGCATTTTGTCTTGCGTGCCTTGGAGGAGTTCTCCGACGAAAACGGGTTGAGGAGCGTCTTTTGTATAACGAAATACGCGGTAGAAATAATGTGGAACGTTGTCGGTGCCGGGGATGGAGAGTAGCGGGCCGGACCAGGTGAGTACCACGCCTTCGGCTGTGAGCTGCGCCGCGAATTCTGTTGGCGGAGGTTGAGTGGAGGCGGCAGGCACTGTTTCCAGATTGGAAAGGCCCGCGCCACGATGGCTGGTATTGAGCGATTCGATGGCGTAGGTGGCTTGGGCGGCGGGTTGGTTTTTGGTCCAAGATGGGGGCAGCGGGTCAGCGTAACGTGCCGTGATGCGCTGCGGCGCGTTGGCAGCGGGCTTGGCGTTCGTGGTCTCGAGCTGCGACGAGGTGAGTTCGGCGGCGGGAGTGCCGCAGTCCGTAAGCTTTCCCAGCGAGAGGCTACGGCAGATACGCGTGGGACCGAGGAAGCGGATGCCCTCGCCGTCGGTGGTGCGTTGCGGGAGGGTCCAGGTGAGAAGGACGGTGTTGCCTTTGCGTTCGGCTTTGAGATCGGTGACTGGGGTGGGGAGTTCGAGGGACGGGGGTTGGGGAGGGCTGGGGGCGGCGCAGGCGGTCATGAGCGCACAGAGAGCAAGAGCGAATGCAGATTGCAGATTGCAGATTGCAGAAGTAAGGGCTCGTTGTTCGGACATGGTTGCGGCTCTTGAAAGTTTTGATTTTACTTCTGCAATCTGACTTCTTACTTCTGCAATTTTGTTTCCGCAATCTCAGGCTACCAGTTCCTTGAGCGCGCTGCGGAAGACTTGCGTGTGGCGGTCGATGTCTTCGGCCTCGGTTTGCGGGGACATGAGGGCCATATTGTGAAACGGGGTGAGGAGAATGCCGCGGTTCATGGCGTACAGGTGGAGGAAGCGCTCGAGGTCGAAATCCATGGCGTCGTGGGCTTCGGTGCCGTTGCGGGGGGCTTGTTGTGCGAAGAGATATTCGGCGCGGCAACCGAGGCGGGTCACGTGCCACGGGATCTGGAAATCGGCGATGGCTTGGCGGACGCCTTCGGCCCATTGTTCTGCCAATGGAATCATGCGCTGAAAGGCCGATTCGGTGAGGACTCTTTCCAGGGTGGCGCGCATGGCGGCCAGAGAGAGGGCGTTGCCGGCAAGCGTGCCGCCGATGCCGCCGGTGTCACAGTCTTCCAGGCTGTGCCGGGCCTGGATGCGGCCGGCGACTTCTTGGGTTACGCCGTAGGCTGCGCCGGGAATACCTGCGCCGATGGCTTTGCCGAAGACGAGGATGTCTGGCTCGAGAGCGTCGGCCTTGGTGCTGCCACCGGGGCCGGCGCAAATGGTGTGCGTTTCGTCGATGATTAAGAGCGAGTTGTGTTTGCGGGTTAGATCGCGGAGGGCTGTGTGGAAGCCTAGGGCTGGCGGAACGATGCCGACGTTGGTCATGGCGGGTTCAGCCAGAACGCAGGCTACGTCGCCATGGGAAAGTTCGCGTTCGAGGGCTTCGATGTCGTTGAATTCGACTACGCGAGTTGTGACGGCTGGGTTGACTGGCGGGCCAATATTTCCGCGGCGGGGGCCGACGGCGCCGTTGTGAAGCGTGGCAAATGTTTCATCCACGGAACCGTGGTAGCACCAGTTGAAGACTAAAATCTTAGGGCGGCCCGTGATTTGGCGGGCTAGACGAATGCTGAAGCGGTTGGCGTCGGTGGCGGTGAGCGTGAATTGCCAGTAGGGTAGGCCGAAGCGGCGCTGGAGTTCTTCGCCGACCCACACGGAATCTTCGCTGGGGAGCATGAGGGTGATGCCGCGCTTGGCTTGGTCTTCGATGGCTTTTACGGTTGCGGCTGGGGAGTGGCCCGTCATGGCTCCGGTGTCGCCTAGGCAGAAGTCGATGTAGCGGTGGCCGTCGACATCGGTGAAGTGAGCGCCCTGGGCTTCCCGGACGAATGGCGGGAAGGCCCCGGCCCACTTGGCCATCCAGTTCATGGGGACGCCACCGAGGAGCGAGTTGCGGGCGCGGTCGAAGAGGGCTTTGGATTTGGGGCGTTCGTCTACGAACTTTTTTTGTTCGCAGGACATTAGGGCGCGAAGGTTTTGGCGGTTCATGATTTTCTCTTTGTTGCCCCTAGCAGTCGAGGTGGGGCAGGGTCCTTCGACTGCGGAATGCCTTCACTTCGTGAAGGTATTCCTGCGCTCGGGATGACAGCGTTAATTTACAAGATGTAGCGCGACAGATCTTGGTTCTTGACGATGGCGGCCAGCATTTTGTCGACGTAGGCGGCGTCGATAATGATGTGCTCGCCTTTGCGTTCGGGGGCGTCGAAGCTGATTTCGTCGAGCAGGCGCTCCATGATGGTGTGGAGGCGGCGGGCACCAATATTTTCTGTGTCTTCGTTGACGCGGAAGGCAAAGCGGGCGACTTCCTGGAGTGACTGCGCGTCGAACTCGAGTTTTACGCCTTCGGTTTCAAGCAGGGCCGTATATTGCTTGACCAGCGCAGATTTCGGCTCGGTTAGGATGCGAACGAAGTCTTCCATGGTGAGCGAGTCTAGCTCAACGCGAATGGGGAAGCGCCCCTGGAGTTCCGGAATCAGATCGCTAGGCTTGGTGACGTGGAAAGCTCCGGCGGCGATGAATAGAATATGGTCAGTGCGGACCATGCCGTAGCGCGTGCTGACGGTGGTGCCTTCGACGATGGGAAGAATGTCGCGCTGGACGCCTTCGCGGGAGACGTCGGGGCCGTGACCGCTTTCGCGCCCGGCGATTTTGTCGATTTCGTCCAGGAACACAATGCCGTTATTTTCCACGCGATCAATGGCTGTGCGCGTGACCTGCTCCATATCGATTAAGCGCTGTTCTTCTTCCTGAATTAGATATTCCAGAGCTTCACTGACCTTCATCTTGCGCTTTTTGGTGCGCTGGCCGAAGAGGCCGGGGAGCATCTCCTTGACGTTGATGTCCATGTCCTCGGCGCCCTGATTGGAAATGATTTCGAAGGCGGGGAAGGATTTTTCGCGGACATCAATCTCCACCATCTTCTCGTCGAGTTTGCCTTCGCGGAGCTGCTTGCGGAGCTTTTCGCGGGTTCGGGATTGGGAATCTTCGGGAATCTGAACAGCCTCAATGACTCCGCTGCTTTCAGTGCGGGGGGCAAGCGGAGGCAGCAACAAATCGAGCAAGCGCTCCTCGGCGTTGAGTTCGGCTTTGTCGGCAACGTCTTCGAGCTTTTCCTCACGGACCATTTCGATGGCGAGTTCGACGAGGTCGCGGACCATGGACTCGACGTCACGGCCGACGTAGCCGACCTCCGTAAACTTGGACGCTTCCACTTTTAGAAACGGCGAGTTCGAGAGCTTGGCCAAGCGGCGGGCAATTTCGGTTTTGCCAACGCCGGTGGGACCGATCATGATGATGTTCTTGGGAATGATTTCTTCGGCCAGCTCAGGCGTGAGCTTTTGGCGGCGCATGCGGTTGCGCAGAGCAATGGCGACGGCGCGTTTGGCTGCGTTTTGGCCAACAACATACTTGTCGAGCTCGGCCACGATTTCGCGGGGCGTGAGCTCGTCGAGCATGATTTGCTCGTCTTCGGGGGCGGTGGGGAGATAGAGGGCCATAAACCAGTTGCCAGCTTTCAGTCGTCAGTTGCCAGAATAGAACTAGTGGCAACTGCCTTTCATAATTCTTCGATGGTTACGGAATCGTTGGTGTAGATACACATTTTTCCGGCGATTTTCATGGCCTCTTCGGCGATGGCCCGGGCTGAGAGTTGCGTGTGCTCTGCTAGCGCTGCCGCAGCAGCTTGCGCGAATGGGCCGCCGCTGCCGATGGCAGCGATGCCGGTGTCGGGCTCGATGACGTCGCCTTGGCCGCTTAGCAGGAACGTTGTGGTGTGGTCGGAGACCAGGAGCAGGGCCTCGAGGTGGCGCAGGTATTTGTCGGTACGCCAGTCTTTGGCGAGTTCGACGGCCGCGCGGCTCAGGTTGCCATGGTACTGCTCGAGCTTGGATTCGAAGCGGCTAAAGAGCGAGAAGGCGTCGGCGGTGGATCCGGCGAATCCGGCCAGGATTTTTTCCTGGTAGAGACGGCGGATCTTTTTTGCTTTGTGCTTGATGACGGATTCGCCGAGCGTGACTTGGCCGTCGCCCGCCATCACTACCTTGCCTTCGCGGCGGACGCAAAGGACTGTGGTGGAGCGAATGAGACGGATGGGACGGGAGTCGTCGTCTTGCTCTATGGATAGAACTGATTTTGTTGTCATGAGGCTAAGTCTTGATTATACAGGGATGATGGAGGCGCGGGCGTCCTCGCCCGTGCGGGTGGGAGGGCGAGAGTGAGCGCAGATGGGAAGGCTCAGCCCCCTTTGCGCGCGAGCGAGGACGCCCGCGCCTCCATCGAGTCTCCCTAATCTCTTGTCGCCAGCAATTGCCGCAGGACGAAGGGGAGGATGCCGCCGTTTTTGTAGTACTGGGCTTCGACAGGCGTGTCGATACGGACCAACGCTTGGAATTCTGTTGTCTTGCTGCCGAGGACCGCGCTGACTTTGATTTCGCGACCGGGGGTGAAGTTTTCCACGGCGTCGCGGATGGCGGAGATTTCGAAGGCTTCTTCGCCGGTTAGGTGTAGCGATTCGGCGGTGTCTCCGGCGCGGAATTGGAGCGGGAGGATGCCCATGCCTACCAGGTTGGAACGGTGGATGCGCTCGTAGCTTTCGGCGATGACGCAGCGGACGCCAAGAAGTTTGGGGCCTTTTGCGGCCCAGTCGCGTGAGGAGCCGGAACCGTATTCCTTGCCAGCCAGGATCACCAGCGGGATTTTGGCAGCGATGTATTTTGCGGAGGCGTCGAAGATGGACATTTCTTCGTTGGTCGGGAGGTAGCGGGTGTATCCGCCTTCGATATGTGGAACGAGTTTGTTGCGCAGGCGGACGTTGGCGAAAGTGCCGCGAACCATGACTTCGTGGTTGCCCCGGCGCGCGCCGTAGGAGTTGAAATCGCCAGGCTTGACGCCGTGGGCGACTAGATACTGGCCTGCGGGTCCATCTTTTTTGATCGACCCGGCGGGGGAAATGTGGTCTGTGGTGACGCTATCGCCGAGCACGGCCAGCACGCGGGCGGCGGTGATCTCCTCGACTGGGGACGGCGTTATGGACATGCCATCGAAGTAGGGGGCTTGGCGGATGTAGGTGGAATCTGCGCCCCAGGTGTAGGTTTCACCTTTGGGAATGCTGAGCGATTGCCAGCGGGCGTCGCCAGAATAGACTTCGGCGTAGCTTTTCTGGAACATGGCGGAATCGATGCAGGAGGCTACAGCTTCGCGAACCTCCTGTTGCGTGGGCCAGATGTCGGCGAGGTACACGGGCTTGCCGTCTTTACCGGTGCCGAGAGCGTCTTTGTGCAAGTCGAGATCGATGCGACCCGCGATGGCGAACGCAACTACCAGCGGCGGCGACATGAGGTAGTTGGCACGGACTTCGGAGTTGACGCGGCCTTCGAAGTTGCGGTTGCCGGAGAGGACGGACGCGACCACGAGATCCTTTTCTTCGATGGCATGCGAGACCTCCGGCAGCAGAGGTCCGGAGTTGCCAATGCATGTCGTGCAGCCGTAGCCGACGAGATGGAACTTAAGCTGTTCCAAATACGGCATCAACCCGGCGCGCGTTAGATACTCGGTGACAACTTTGGAGCCGGGCGCGAGGGAACTCTTGACCCACGGTTCGGTGGAGAGGCCCTTTTCTACGGCCTTTTTGGCTAGCAGGCCTGCTGCTACCAGTACAGACGGATTGGAAGTGTTGGTGCAACTGGTGATGGCGGCGATCACCACGCTACCGTGCTGAAGGTTTTTCGCGATGCCGTTCGAGGTTGAGGTGGGAGCCTTAGCGCCATTGCTGGGCTTGATGAGAGATGGGAGGGCTTTGCGGAAAGACTCTCCCGCTTGTCCCAGCACCACGCGGTCTTGGGGGCGTTTGGGACCAGCCAGGCTGGACTCGACAGTGGCGAGATCGAGAACAAGATGCTCGGTGTACTCGGCTGGCGGAGTATTCTCCGTGTGGAACATGCCCTGCTCGCGGCAATAGGCTTCGACCAAGGCGACTTGTTCGGCGGAGCGTCCGGTCAAGCGAAGATAACGCAGCGTTTCTTCGTCGATGGGAAAAATGCCGCACGTGGCACCATATTCCGGGGCCATATTCGCGATGGTAGCGCGGTCGGCTAGGGACAAAGCGCGCAGGCCTGGGCCGTAGAATTCGACGAATTTTCCAACCACTCCGTGCTTGCGGAGCATTTCGGTGATGGTCAGCACCAGATCGGTCGCTGTGGTGCCTTCGCGCAATTGGCCGGAAAGCTTTACGCCGACGACTACAGGAATGAGCATTGATACTGGCTGGCCTAACATGGCGGCTTCAGCTTCGATCCCGCCTACACCCCAGCCCAGCACACCCAGGCCGTTGATCATGGTCGTGTGCGAGTCCGTGCCGACGAGCGTGTCGGGATACGCGGCGGGCATCTTGCCTTCGCGTTCCCGAACGAAAACAACTCGTGCCAAATACTCAAGATTCACCTGATGCACAATGCCCGTATCCGGCGGAACAATCGCCAGATTGCGAAACGCCGTCTGGCCCCAGCGGAGGAAACCGTATCGCTCCTGGTTGCGCTGGAACTCGAGCAGGGCATTCATCTCAAATGCGTTGGGCGTGCCGAATTCATCTACTTGCACGGAGTGGTCAATCACCAGCTCCACGGGTTGCAGCGGGTTGATCGACTTTGGATCGCCGCCGAGCCGCCCCATAGCGTCGCGCATCGCGGCCAGATCCACCACGCAGGGGACGCCCGTAAAGTCCTGTAACAACACGCGGCTCGGCGTGAAGGCAATTTCCTTCTCGGGCTTGCTCTTCCCGTTCCACGCTGCGAGGGCTCGGACTTCTTCCTTAGTGACGTTGCGGCCATCTTCGGTGCGCAGCAGATTCTCCAGCAAAATGCGCAGCGAGTAGGGCAGATGCTGCGTGGAAATACCCTGCTTATCGAGCGCATCCAGCCGGTAGAGTTCGTAATCTTTTTGGCCAACACGAAGAGTGGAGCGGCTGTTGAAGCTGTTCATGGAAGAAGTGCCTTTCCTGGAAATATGCGGGCCGATGCTAATTGTTGCTTAATACTCTAGTTTAATCCGGAAGATGGAGCAGCGTCACGGACAGAACGGACGCCTCATGTATGCCTATTGTATTTAGGCATATTATTCAAAAAGGCCAGCAAGTCTCGTTGCGAGCGGGTTAAGAAATTTTTGGGTTCAGCCAGCAAGTCTGCTCATCTCTGTCATTTAATTTCCCAATGTTTGTCATTCTGAGCGCAGCGAAGAATCCCTGGGGTGTGGATAACAGCAAAACACTCGCCAGCTTTCTTGCAAGGGTGCCGCCTAGCAAGAAAGCTGGAAAAAGTATCGCGAAATCAAGAGTGTAGGGATTCTTCGCTGCGCTCAGAATGACAAATCTGGGGGCTTGCCCAATGGGAAAGCTGTCAGCTTGCTTCCGGCTATACTGATGTCTTAGAACACTCGATTGCTCGTCCTTAAGATTGGGTCAGATATTTGAGTTCCGATAACATTTTCGATGTCTTCGATTTTCAGCAGCACTTCTCTGACTCTGCTCTTGGTAAGCTGCAGCGAGAAATTGGATCAGCATCGACCGATTACTTGCTTGCCGTGAATCGGGATGAATATGTAAAGGATTTAGTCGACAAGTATTCGTTCGACGCACCAACGTTCGACTTCGACAATGTTTCGGTCGATGAGCCCATAGAGGTGCGCGTTTGGGGAATACAGTTCCCCCCAAATTCAATCGTTGACCCTGATCGCGATTACGCCAAGCCAGTCTATCGTTATTATCTTCCATACTCTGGCGATGAAAATTCACTCCGGGCGATCCCTAATCCACGAATCGAGCTGACGCATTGGGTCAGAATCGATCAAGATGCGGTTTCATTCGACGTTATTGATTTCTACAACAACGCGGAGGGTGTTAGGAGTACGGCGGATTCAGTACTCAGCGCCATCCGCCAGCAGGCGCAATGCCTTGCAGACAACGTGGACACGCACAACAAAGCTTTGCTCGACAAAGCACGATATTGGTTTGACAAGCGCAGATTAGAGCTTGCAGAGAGGCAAAGTGTTTTGACCTCCCTAGGTGTCCCAATTCGTAGGCGAGACAATATCCCCGAGACTTTCGCGGTGCCGGTGATACGGAAAAAAGTCCAAGTCAAGCCAGAAACCCCGTCCCCGTCTGTGACCCCCGAGCCCACCCTTTCAGACCCGCTGTACCAAGAAATTCTCCAAGTCATTCACCATACTGGCCAGCAATTCGAACGGATGCCGAGCATCTACGTAGGCAAAGATGAGGAACCCCTTCGCGATCATTTCATTATGGTGCTTGAGCCACGCTTCGAACTGCCTACAACGGGGGAGACATTCAACAAGGCTGGAAAAACTGACATCCTCATTAGGCATGAGACGCGAAATGTCTTTGTTGGTGAATGCAAATTCTGGCGGGGACAAAAAGCGCATACGCAAACGATCAATCAGTTGCTCTCGTATCTGACGTGGCGGGACTCCAAAACAGCCATCATCTACTTCATGGACACGAAGGAAATGGTCGCTCCCCTGAGATCAATCGAAGAGAGTACGCCTCAGCATTCTTGCTTTGTCAGGCTTCGCGGCAAGAGAGAAGAGTCTTGGTTTGACTACGACTTCCACTTGGTAGGGGATGAGAGCCGAATTGTAAGGCTTTCGATTCTGTGTTTTCACTTCCCGCCGCCTTCTGCGGCCTCTTAAATGTCTAGCCAAGACGCACAAGAGCAACTCGGCTTCACCTTCCGCCCGCCGGACCGGCGCGTCTGGACTGTGCGCGACCTTGTCTCCGCAGCGCGCGCCTCGCTGGAGCAGGAGTACGGCGACGCCTGGATTGAGGGCGAAATCTCGAATTTCAAGCCTGCTGAATCCGGACATCTCTACTTCACGCTCAAGGACGGCGCGGCGCAGCTGAATATTGTGATGTTCCGCGGTCAGGCGCGGCTGCTGCGCTTCAAGCCGCAGGACGGAATGCAGATCATTGCGCGCGGCAAGGTCACGATTTACGAAGGCCGGGGGCAACTCCAACTCATCGCCGAGTACCTGGAGCCGAAAGGTACGGGTGCGCTCCAAATTGCGTTTGAGCAACTCAAAGCGCGGCTCGAAGCCGAGGGGCTGTTCCGTTCCGAACGAAAGAAGCCGATTCCGGCTTTGCCGCGATGTATTGGCATTGTGACTTCGCCGCGGGCGGCCGCTTTGCAGGATATTTTGAACATTTTGCGGCGGCGGCATCACTCGGCCAACGTGCTCATCTATCCCGCTCAGGTGCAGGGAGAGAACGCCGCGGCAGAAGTTGCGGCCGGAGTTCTCCACTTCAATCGAGAAAAAAATGCAGACGTGATCGTGATCGCGCGCGGCGGCGGATCGTTTGAAGACCTAGCTTGCTTTAACGACGAGGCCTTGGCGCGCACCGTAGCCGCCTCGGAGATTCCCGTGATCTCCGCTGTCGGCCACGAAACAGACTTCACAATCCTCGACTTCGTCTCCGACCTCCGCGCACCCACACCATCCGCCGCTGCCGAGCTGGTCATCCGCTCACGCCAAGACATAGAAGAAGAACTGGAAGAATGGCACCGCCGCTTAGGCAAAGCCGTCCGCTACCAGATTTTGATCCGTCGCCAAGCGCTGACCGAACTCGCGCAGCACCGCGGCTTCTCCCGCATGATGGACCTGATCCACCGCCGCCAGCAGCGCCTCGACGACGTAGTCAACCGCCTCGCCCACGCGCAGCGTGACATCTTCGACAGGCAGCGCCGCCGATTTGAAGGCCTGGCTGCCGCCGTCCGCCACTACGACCTGCCCATGCGTCTAGCCGCGACACACCGCGATCTCGATGCCCGCGTCGCCGCCCTGGCCGCCGCCATGCGTTCGCTGAACCTGCACCGCCGCGGTCGCCTCGAGCGCATGATTGAAGCCCTGCAAGCACTTTCGCCCCTCGCCATTCTCGACCGCGGCTATGCGTTAGTCTTCGACGCATCCGGCAATCTCCTGAAAGACGCGCGCACCGCCAAACCCGGCCAGGACATCACCGCCCGCCTAGCCCAAGGCGAAATTCGCGCCACCGTCAAAAAGCTTTAACCCGCTCCGTTACAATGGACTGAACCCCTTCTGGAAGGAGCGCCGTGAGCACACTACTCGCCAACTGGCCGCACATGACGCGAAATTCCGTCATCGACTTGCTGCTTGTAGCCGTGCTCATTTACGGAGTCCTCCGCCTGATTCGCGGCACACGCGCCGCCCTGATGTTGCTTGGCCTAGCCGGACTCGCCCTGGGCATGGAATTCGTCCGCGTCGGCCAGCTCCCGACCGTGAACTGGCTGGCCACCAAGCTCTTCCCTTACGCCGGATTCGCGCTCATCGTCCTGTTTCAAGGCGAAATTCGCCAAGCCCTCGCGCGCCTTGGGGGCATTCTCGTGTTCTCTCGCGGCAATTCCGCCGTCGCCGACGCCTACGATGACATCGTCATGGCCGCCCACCAATTCGCCCGCAACCGCACCGGAGCGCTCATCGTGATCGAGCGCGAAGTCGGCTTGCGCACGTTTATTGAAAGCGGTGTCGCCCTCGACGCCCGGCTCTCCTACGACCTCCTCGCCACCATCTTTCGGCCAAAAACGCCGCTGCACGATGGCGCGGTCATTGTCCAACGCGACCGCATCGCCGCCGCCGCCTGCTTCCTCCCTCTCTCCATGGACCCCGTTCTTTCCACCCAACTCGGCACGCGGCACCGCGCCGGAATCGGCATCACCGAAGAAACCGATGCCATCGCCGTCATCGTCTCCGAGGAAACCGGCGGCATCAGCCTGGCCCTCGCCGGAAAGATCGAGCGCGACATTTCCATCGAGTCCCTGCGCGACCGCCTCAGCCGCCTGCTGCGCACCTACGTGGCTCCGGCCATTCTGCCCACGCCGATGCCCGACACCGATTCCGCCCTAACCCGCGATACCACGCTCGCCCGCGAGGCCCGCCCGTGAAGCTGCAAGCCTGGTTCCGGCGCGCCTTCCTCCACAATCTGCCGCTCAAACTCATGTCGCTGATCCTCGCCACCGGCCTCTGGTACGCCGTTTCCCGCGAGCCCATTTCGGAAGTGGAGGTCAGCGTCCCGGTGGAATTCCAAAACGTCCCCGAAAATCTCGAAATCGGCTCCGAGCATATTCCACGCGCGGAAATACGCGTCCGCGGCCCTGCCCGCATCGTCCGCGACCTCAAGCCATCCGATGTCCGTGCGGAAATTGACCTCGCCGGAGCCGGCCCGGGCGAACGAACCTTCGACCTCAGCGGCCGCCACATCCGCACCTTGCGCGAGCTTTCCGTCGTGCAGATCGTGCCCTCACAACTGCATCTCGCTCTCGATCTCCGCGCCACGCGCCAAGTGGAAATTCACGCTCGCGTCCTGGGCAGCTTCGCGCAAGGCCTTCAGGTCGCCCGCGCCACCACGGAACCCTCGCATGTGACCATCACCGGCCCCAAGCGCCACGTGGACGCCCTCGAAGAAGCTCTCACCGACCCCGTTGACGCCAGCGGCACCATGCGCCGCGGCATTTTCATGACTCATGTGTACCTTTCGGATCCTCTCGTGCAGGTTGTCAACCCCACGCCGGTGCAAGTCACGGTTATTATGGAGCGGGCGTCGGAACATTCCTTGTCGGAACATTCCTTAGAGAGGCCCACAGTCAGCGGTTCCCCGGACACAACTCGATGACATCTTCGCAGCGTCAGCTTTTTGGAACAGACGGTATCCGCGGTGTGGCCGGAGACTTCCCCCTCACCCGCGAATCAGTTTTCCTGATTGGAACAGCGCTCGGTCGCGACCTGCGCAAGAACGCCGCCGGACAGCCCGTCCGCGTCATCATCGGCCAGGACACGCGCGAATCCAGCTCCTGGATTGCCGACCGCCTGACGCTCGGGCTGGCCTCGGAAAGCGTCGAGGTACACAGCGCCGGAATCCTCACCACTCCTGGCGTAGCTTATCTCGCCCGTTCGCGCGGCTACTCCGCTGGAATTGTGATTTCCGCCTCCCACAATCCGTGGATGGATAACGGCATCAAGGTCTTCTCCGGCGACGGATACAAATTTCCCGACGCCCGCGAACTGGAAGTGGAACGCGAAATCTTCGCGCTGATTCAGGACAAACGTCCCGAACCGACGGTGAATCCCGCCCCCGCGCCAAGCATGCCGGGAGAAGAGTCTCTCCGGCGTGAATACATCGACTGGGTCGCCGCGGGCGTTTCCGCCGATCTGAGCAAGCTGAAGGTTCTGGTCGATTGCGCCAACGGCGCAGCCGCCGCGGAAGCTCCGGAACTGTTCCGTAAACTTAACATCTCCGCCACCATCCTGCACGCCGCTCCCACCGGCAAGAACATCAACGACGGTTGCGGCGCGCTCCACGCCGCCGCCATCGGTCGCGCCCTGCTCGAACGCAAAAACGCCGAACGCAAAAACGAAGACTTCGACCTCGGCATCACCTTCGACGGCGACGCCGACCGCGCCCTGTTCTGTGACGCGAACGGTAACGGCATCAACGGCGACGCGGTTCTTCTATTGGCCGCCCGCGACATGCAGTCCCGCGGCACCCTGGCCAACGCCACCGTCGTAGCCACCACCATGTCGAATATGGGCCTGGAAATCGCCCTCAAGCGCTCCGGCATCCGCATGTTGCGCGCCAACGTCGGCGACAAATACGTCCTCGAAGAAATGCAAAAAACCGGCGCAACGCTGGGCGGTGAGCAGTCCGGCCACATCCTCTTCCGCGACGGCGACGCCACCACGGGCGACGGCCTAGCCACCGCCCTGCGAGTCATGGAAGTGATGGTACGCCGCGGAAAACCATTGTCAGAACTAGTCGGCGACCTGAAAGTCTTCCCGCAGGTAATCAAAAATATCCGCGTCCGCGAGAAAACCCCGTTCGCCCAAGTCCCAGCCATCGCCGAAGCTGTTCAAGTTGCGGAACAAGCGCTCAACGGCAACGGCCGCGTGGTTGTGCGTTACTCCGGCACAGAAGCCCTGGCCCGCGTCATGGTCGAGACAGAGAACGAAGCCACCATGAAGACCCTGGCAGACACCATCGCAACAGCTATCCAAACCGCGCTAGGCGTTTAAGTTTTTTAATCGTGTCATCCTGAGCGAAGTGCGCCGTGCGCAAAGCGCCCGGCAGACGCAGTCGTAGGACCCCTGCCCCACAAGACCGCTGGCCCCTTAGAGCTCTCGCACAAAATCTCGCCCCCTATTCCAAGTCCCGCCAATTCCTCCCCACCCCAATCTCCACAACAAGCGGCACCGTCAGTTCGTACGCATGTTCCATCTGCTCCCGCACCAGACCCTTCATCACATCCAACTCTGCCTCAGCCACCTCAAACACCAACTCGTCATGCACCTGCAACGTCATCCGCGACTTCATCCCGCGCATCTCTCGATCAATCCGAATCATCGCAATCTTAATCAAGTCCGCCGCTGTCCCCTGCAACGGCGTATTCACCGCCGTCCGCTCCGCAAACCCGCGCTGGTTCGCGTTCTTGCTGTTGATGTCCGGAATCGGCCGCACCCGCCCGAACAGCGTGCGCACCTTCTGCTCGCGCCGCGCTTCTTCCAAAGTCAGATCAATAAACTTCCGTACACCCTTGTAGCGATCAAAATACCGGTCGATAAACCGCTTGGCTTCACCCTTATCAATCCCCAACTGCTGTGACAACCCGAAGGCCGAAAGCCCATACACAATTCCAAAATTCACCGCCTTCGCCGCTCGCCGGTGCTCGTCAGTAATCATCAACGGCGGCACGCCAAACACCTCTGCCGCTGTCAGCGTGTGTATGTCATCGCCGCGCCGGTAAGCCTCCACCAGCGTCGGATCCTGCGAAAAGTGCGCCAATAACCGCAACTCAATTTGCGAATAATCCGCCGCCAACAGCACAAACCCCGGCTCCGCAATAAACGCCGCCCGCACTTCGCGACCCAACTCCGTGCGAATCGGAATATTTTGCAAATTCGGATTCACCGAAGACAGCCGCCCCGTCGCCGCCACCGTTTGACTGAACGTCGTGTGCAGCCGCCCCGTCACGCGATCCACCATGCTTGGCAACGCATCCACGTAGGTCGATTTCAATTTCGAAAGCTGCCGGTAGCCCAGCACCAGCCGCGGAACCTCATGCGTCAGCGCCAGCTCTTCCATCACGTCCGCCGCCGTGGAAATTACTCTTCCCTTCCCCTGCCTCATGGGCTTGGGCAGGTTCAATCGGTTGAAAAGCACGTCGCCCAGCTGCTTCGGCGAATTGATGTTGAATTCCATCCCGGCCAGCTGATGTATCTCCCGCGCCTTGATGCCAATTTCGTGCGCCAGCCTCGAGGACATTTCCCCAAGCACAGCCGTATCGATTTTGACTCCCGCCTGTTCCATTCTCGCCAAAACGGGCACCAGCGGAAACTCAATTTCTTGATAAAGTTGGCTAACTTTCGCTTCTTCCGCCTCGCGCCGCAGCAAGGTCGCCAGTCGGCCCGTAACGTCCGCTGCCTCGGCCACATTGCCGCTCAACGTTTGATTGAAACGGCGCTGCGCCACATCGGCCAACGCATGCGAGGTATAAGTCGGGTCCAGCAGGTACGAATACAGCATCACATCGTGTTCCATTCCAGCAAGCGCAATCCCCAGTGGCTCACACGCATGGATCGCAGCCTTGTAGTCATGGATGGCCTTGGGTAGCGCGGCGTCCGCCAAAAGCTCTTGCAATCTCTTGGCGGCGGCAGTCTCTCCCAATGCCAATGTCGCCGCCCTTCCCACCTCCGCAGAGATTCCAACGTGCCGAACCGCCGCCACAACCAGTGGCACTTCTTCAAGTGCCAGAAAACTCCCCTGCGCCGGACTTTCCTCGACTGCCTCTTCCGCGTCCTCCTGCGCCACAACGGCCTCAGCGCCTTCAATCGCCAGCGCAAGGTAACCCGAAACTTTGGCCTGCTTCCGCACCCGTTCCACGTCCGCCACTGACTCCGCTTCGCTGTAGTGCGTCTCCATCACCACCGGCTCGGGCGCAAGCTCCTTCAACATCGTCGTAAATTCAAGCTCGCGGAATAGATCGCGCAATACAGGTAAATCCGGCTCGGAAATCCGCATCGCTTCCATATCCAGATCAATCTGGACGTGCGTGTCAATCGTCACCATCCGCTTGCTGAACAGCACCGCGTCGCGATTGTTTTGCAGCGATTCGCGGTAAGTCTTCTTCTCCACTTCCGCCGCCCGCTTAAGCGCCGCCTCCACGGTTCCAAAACGCTGAATCAAGTCCACCGACCCCTTGTCGCCAATTCCCGGCGCACCCGGAACGTTATCCACCGAATCCCCACGCAGCGCCATCACATCCACCACGCGCTCTGGGGGCACGCCCAGAATCTCCTCCACCTTCGCCGCATCGCAAATCAAATTGTCCTTGGGCGGATTCAAAATCCAAACATTCCTCCCTACCAGTTGCAGCATGTCTTTATCGTTCGAAACAATGTAAACAGGAATTTCTCTCTCGGCCGCCTGTCGGGATAGAGTTCCAATTACGTCGTCAGCCTCAAATCGAGTTACTTCCAGGATCGGAATGCGAAAACCTTCCAGCGCCTTGCGGATATAAGGAAGCTGTTGCGCCAAGTCCTCCGGCATCGCCGCCCGATTGGCCTTATAGCCGTGGTATTGCACCTCATGAAATGTCTGCGTCTTGATGTCGAACTTGCGGATAGTCGTAACCGCTTCCGCTTCCTCATCCCGAAACGTTGGCCCCATCACGTCAAACACCGCCGCCAGGTGCGTCGGCGCAAAATCCTCGCGCAACTTGCGCAGCATGTTCACGAATACGTAAGTCGCAGCCGTCGGAATCCCCGTCCGCGTCGTCATCGGTCGCGACCGCGTCATCGCGTGATACGCCCGGAAAATAAACGACATCGTATCAATCAGAAAAATAAAATCCCGCCCCGCCGGATGCGGCAGCGCAATCTTCCCCACAGCGGCCGGTGTGGCACAGACACTCCTGTCCGTGGGGTCTTGCTCAACGATCTGGTTTTTAGAACCCATGTCTCTCAATTCTCCAGGCTCTCCTGCACAGAAACTATCCGTGCAACGACACTCCACGCAGGGACAGCCGCCCCGCCTGTCCAGCGGAGCGAAGCTCCGCTAAGCAAGACAAACAATCTCTACCAGGAAGCCCCTGTCACTCCACCAACATACAATCCCCATAAGAATAAAACCTATACCGCTGCTCCACCGCATGACGATAAGCCGACAAAATCCTCTCCTGCCCTCCCAATGCGCAAACCAACATCAACAATGTCGATCCCGGCAAATGAAAATTCGTCAGCATCGCCCCCACCACGCGAAACTCAAATCCCGGATAGATAAATAAATCCGCCTCCCCTGACCCCGCTTCCACGCGCCCACCACCGCGCCGCGCCGCAAATTCCAAAGTCCGCACCGTCGTGGTCCCCACCGCCACCACCCTTCGCCCAGCCTCCAGCGCAGCATTCACCGTATTCGCCGTAGCCAAAGAAATCTCATACCGCTCCCCATGCAACCGGTGATCCTCCACCCGCTCCACTCGCACAGGCTGGAACGTCCCCAACCCAACGTGCAAGGTCACCTCGGCCGTTTCAATTCCGCGCCCCCCAAGCCGCGCCAAAATCTCCGGCGTGAAGTGCAGCCCGGCCGTCGGGGCCGCCACTGACCCGCGCGATGAGGCATACACCGTCTGGTAGCGCTCCCGGTCCTCGCCCTCGTCCTCGCGGCTGATATAGGGCGGCAAAGGCACGTGCCCCAGCTTTTCCAGCACGCCAAAAAAATCCGGCACTGCCTTAAACCTCACCCGGCGCTCCCCGAAATCCCCGCGCCCGATCACTTCTACCTCGAGCTCCCCAAATTCCAACCGGTCCCCCACTCCCACCTTCTTGCCGGGCCGCACCAGGCATTCCCACTCATTGGGTTCCTCAGAAATCTGTTTAGTCAGCAGCGCCTCAATGCAACTGGTATGACCACTTTTGCGTCCAAACAGCCGCGCCGGAAACACCCGCGTATTGTTGAACACCACCAAGTCTCCGGCGCGCAAGAGTTCAGGAAACTCGCGGAAATTCCGGTCCTCCAAGGCTGCGTGCGAACCGCGTTGCACCCGCAATAACCGCGACTCTGCGCGTTCGGCCAACGGCCGCTGCGCGATCAATTCTTGCGGAAGATCAAAATGAAAATCGGAGACCTGCATGTCCCTGCCATCCTGAATTATAGGGTTCCAGACCTTAGTTTCCGGAGCATTCAAAATTTCCTGCCGAAAATGATTGTTCAGGAAAACAAGGTGGAGTAGGATACGCGGGCACGGAATTTGCGCTCGAAACTGCATTCTTAGCCGGATGGACGCTCCGATGGTGAAAGCCGCGATGGTAAAGCTCTGATGGTGAACGACCGCAAAATTCGCGAAGAACTAGTGCGCTACGCCCATCGCCTCCATCAGGCCGGGTTCGTAGCCGCCACGGATGGCAACCTCTCCGTCCGCATGGACTCCCGCCGCATCCTCACCACGCCGACTTGCATGAGCAAGGGCGATCTCAAACCCTACGACCTGGTCATCGTCGACTACGAAGGCCGTAAGCTCAGCGGACGCCGCCAAGCCTCCAGCGAGCTGGCCATGCACCTGCTGATTTACAGCATGAGGGACGACGTCAACGCCATCGTCCACAGCCATCCACCCACCGCCACAGGTTTTGCCGCTGCTGGCCTGGCCCTGAACCAGCCTTTGGTCTGCGAGGTCGTCATGGGCCTGGGATCGATCCCTTTAGCCCGCTATGGCACTCCCGGCACCCCGGAACTAACGGCCTCCCTGGTGCCTTATGTGCGCGAATACGATGCCATTCTGATGGCCAACCACGGCGTGGTCACTTACGGCGAGGACGTCCAGCACGCCTACATGCGCATGGAGACGGTCGAGCACTTCGCCAAAATCGCCCTGGTAACCCGCCAGCTCGGCAGTCAGCAGCTCCTCAATGGGCCCCAGCTCGCCAAGCTGGTCGAAGCCCGCCGCCGCTACGCCGGAACCACCTCCAGAGCCACTATGCCCCTTCAGCCAGCCGGCGACTAAAAGGTCTACGTAGCGGCAGGCACCCCCGCCTGCCGGGCAAGGGTCTGAGCTAACCCTCACTTCCCGAAAAACTCGCCCATATCCGTCGCTTTCCCAGACTCCCCCGGAAATTCGTCAATTCCCAGCACTTTCAGCGACAGCTTCAGCACGCTCTCATGATGAAACACCGTGTCCGAAATGCACCCCTCCACCGGAATACTTTGGCCCACTAAAACAACTGGGATTTTCCCACCTCCACGACCCTGCGATGTGCTGAACCGACTGTCCGACTTCTTGCCGCGATCGCAGGCCTCGTCAAAAAGGACGATCAGAAGGCTATCTTTATGAAAAGAATCGGTTTCCACCACCGGCTTCAGGTTCTCCTCCAGCCAATGATCCGCCATCCGCAGACTCTCCGGATCACGACACGCCGCGGCTTTGTTGGTGCGGGGGCTGTTGTGGGCATCGTTGAGTAGATTGGGAACTATGAACGAATACTCGGGTAGGTGGCCGGACTTCCAATCGGCCGTAAACTGTTGAAAAGGAACGATTTGGTCGCGTTGCGGCTTGCCGTCTGCCGTTTTACCGTCGAGTACGCTCCGGTAGTACGTAAACGGGTTGTGGCGCTTGACGTAAAGTCCCTGGTTATCACCAACATATCCCGCTCTGGGCAGGCCCTCGGCATAGGCTTTCCAGGTCTTGCCGTGCTTGGTCAGCAGGCTGGCTACGTTGTCCCCAGCGACCGTCCCACCAAAGATATCGGCCGAGAACCCCGGCAGACCGGTACCTCTGCGACCAGAGGTCAGGAAAAAGTAGTTGTTGATCGAGGGATGGGTATTGGCAAAATACTGCCGGGCCAGCCCGCCGTGGGAGGCTAACTGGTTCAGATAGGGCATATCCGGGTTGCCGATCACGTCATCGTAACTCTGGTTCTCTTCCACCACGATGAACACGTGCTTGACCTGAGGTACGGAGGTCGGGTTGCCCTTGCAGGGAGCCTGGGCGGCCGCGCGGAGCCCCGAAAGGCTCAGTATCAGGGTGACAGCTAGGTTAAGCTGCTTGGATCTCATAGCTTCATGCTATCCCAGAGCGGTCGCGTCATGCGCAAGTCTTGAGGTAGAGGCGGGGCCGGTGTCAGGCGGCCGCAACGACATTCAGGGTTGTCGAAGCGGCCAAATCTCTGTAAACTAGCGTTTTACCTCGAAACACCCCAAAGAGACTGGAAGGGTTTTGCTATGGCTCGCGTATGTGACATCTGCGGCAAAGGTCCGCAATTCGGCAACAATATCTCCCACGCCCACAACGTCACCAAGCGGCGTTGGAACGTCAACCTGCGCCCGGTGAAGGCGAAAGTGGCGGGCGGCTCCAAACGTCTGCGCGCCTGCACGGGCTGCATCCGCGCCGGTAAAGTCGTCAAGGCTTAGAACTTCGCCGGACAGGCTACAACAGCTCTGTCCGGCTACATTCTTTTTTTACAGCTTTGCTTCACCCTGATTACTTCACACCAATCAGCTCCACATCAAAAATCAACGTGGAATTCGCTGGAATCACCGGCGGATAGCCACGTTCGCCGTACGCGATTTGCGGTGGAATGTGCAACTGGCGCTTGCCACCAACCTTCATTCCCGCAACACCCTCGTCCCAGCCTTTGATTACCTGACCCTGCCCCAGCATGAAGGGAAAGTTCCGGCCCGTGCCCACGGAGCTGTCAAATTTATGGCCGTCGGTGAGCCAGCCGGTGTACTGAACTTCCACGCGCTGTCCCGCGGTCGCGGTTGCTCCCGTTCCGGTTTTGACATCCCAATATTGCAGTCCAGAGGAAGTGGTGATGCCTGCGCCGGTGACGGGCGTGGGAGCGTTGGGATCGACTTTGGTCAAGGGGGTCCTTTTCTTCCTGACAACGGTTTTTCCGGCGGTTTTTCCGGCGGCAGCCTTGGTTCCGGTGTGATGAACGGTGGTGGATTTTTTAGCCGTTGGTGCCGTCCTGGAAGTAGCGGACTTCGTCGCGGCCGTTGCGGGCTTCTTCGCGACCGGCTTCTTGGCCGGGGTTGTGGGTGGAGTAGTTGTTTGGGTCGTGGAATCTTGTGCCAAGGCCGTGGTTATGGCCAGCCCGAGGACTGCGATTCCGAATGCGAGTTTCGACATGAGTTCTGCTCCTGTTGTGGCTTGAACCTTGAGTCTGGCGATCACTAGCTAAACCTGACCTCGGGGACTAAAGCCCATTTTTTTGAATATTCTGACGGCACGGCTGAAGCCGGGCCCTTTCAAAGCAGCGATTCTCGCAGACCACCCAAGGCAACCCGTTCATGCTAAAGCAATGACGTCGATTTCCACGAGTACATCCTTTGGCAACCTCGCCACTTCCACGGTGGAGCGCGCCGGCGGCGCGGACGGAAAGTAGCGCCCGTAAACTTCGTTCATGGCCACAAAATCGTTCATACTCTTGAGAAACACGCCGCAGCGGACGACCTTATCCATACCGGAGCCCGCAGCGTGCAAGATCGCCGCCAGGTTCTTCATAACGCGCTCGGTTTGCGCGGCGACATCTCCAGGAACAACCTGCCCGGTCGCGGGATCAAGCGCAACCTGCCCGGCTGTAAAAACAAAACCGCCCGCCTTGACTGCCTGCGAATAGGGGCCTATCGCCTTAGGAGCATCGGGAGTGGAGATTACTTCGCGCATGGGGCCTCTGCAACCAACCTTGGCAATGAGAACTACCGATTGTAGACGAGGGTGAGGTGTTTGCAAAAACTCAGTGCGCATTGGCTACTGCCGCGATAGGGCTACGATATTGCGACAGCAGCGGGATAGATGCAGAATCAACACATCACTGACGGACAAATGCTTCTTGGTCCGGCCTGGAGTGGACTTCCTTCCTCATGGGAGATATTGATTAGCCTAGATGCGGTGCCACCATGGTGATGAAATCTTTGGTAGAAACGACCTTCGTTTTCGTCCAGTACGTGGGAAAATGACGCAGGTTGCCTGTCACCAGGTAGTCAGCTTTGGCAGCATCGGCGCACTCGAGAAAAATATTATCGTCCGGGTCGTTGGCGACGTCAAGTTGCCGAGACGGAAACGTCAGGTGAGCGCGCGCTTTGATGATTTGCAGAAACTGCTGTTGCACCCCTTTGCGAATGCCCAATTCCGGTCGCGCCAAAACTTCTCGGTACTCCGCGAGAATGACACTGGTGACGTAAAGCCGCGCTGGCTTGGTGACGGCAAACAAAAATACGGTCCGCTGCAAGCCATCAGGCTTCAGAGCCGCCGATACGACAATATTCGTGTCCAGGACTACGCGTAGCGGAAGCACTAGTGCTTGCGGCGATCAGCGCGCGCCGCTTTGATAATTTGATCAATCTGCCGAGAGGTCAGCTTGTCTGTACCGTTGCGCACGGATTCTTCGCCGAGAATTTTTAGGACTTCTGGCTCCGGAGCGGCGAGGCGAACGTAATCCTTGAGACTTAGCAAGATCGCTCTGGGTGTGCCACGCTTTTCAATGATCAGGGAACCGCGCTGGCCTTCAACACGCGCCAGAAGCTTGCCGAAATTTGCTCGAGCGTGAAGTGCTGAGACAACCATTCCTTCATTTCGCCGGGCCTTTACGGTAGCCATGAACCCTCCAGTTCAACTCTTTGAACTGTACGGTTGACGCTGGGTCTCTGTCAACTTTACCCCCCCTATACCTTCTGCAATCTCTGCACCTCATGCAGCCCCGGAATTTTCCGCAGTCCCGCCATGATCTGTTCCAGATGCGTTAAGTCTTCAATATCCAGCAGCACTTCCACCGTCGCCTGCGTATCTGCCGAGCGCGATTGGATGTTGCGGATATTGGCGCGGGCGTCGCCGATTACCGTGGTGATCTGCTTCAACATGCCAAAGCGGTCGTCGCAGACGATGAGCAGGCGGACCGGGTAGGCAGCGGGGGCTTCGCCGGCATCGCTGGCCCAGGCTACGTCGATGCGGCGCTCGGGCTCGTACAAGAGGTTTGTGACATTGGAACACTTGACAGCGTGAACGGCCACGCCCTTACCGCGCGTGATGTAGCCGGTGATGGCTTCGCCCTTAATCGGGTTGCAGCAGCGGGCGCGGTAGACCATGAGATCGCCGTAGCCTTTGACGATGATAGCGTCGCTTTTGCCGCCGAAGACGCGACGCACCACGCTGGACTTTTCCGTATCGCCTTCCAGCGGTGGAATACCAGCGGGGAGGATGCGGCCCAGCACCTGCTTCGCCGAATACTTGCCATAGCCAATTCCGGCTAAAAGATCATCGGGACGGCCTAAACCATAATCCCCGGCGATGCGCTGGAGATCTTCGTCGCGCAGGTCTTTCACAGCGATGCGGTATTTCCGGGCCTCTTTGTCAATGAGCTTGCGGCCAATTTCGATGGCGCGTTCCCGTTGATGAACATTGAGCCAGTGACGAATTTTCTGCCGCGCGCGCGTGGATTTCGTGAACGAGAGCCAGTCGCGACTGGGCTTATGTGTGGTCTGCGAAATTACCTCAACAATGTCGCCGGAGTGCAATTTGTGGCGGATGGGCACCATGCGTCCGTTGACGCGCGCGCCGACGCAACTGTGGCCAACATCCGTGTGTACGGCATAAGCAAAATCGATGGGCGTTGCATCGCGCGGCAGGACAATGACTTTGCCCTTGGGCGTAAAGGTGTAGACCTCCTCCGGATAAAGATCGATCTTCAGCGACGAGAGGAATTCGTTCGGATCTGGAACATCGCGCTGCCACTCCACCACCTGCCGCAGCCAGGCCAGCCGCTGCTCGTCTTTCGCTGAGATGGGTCCGTCTTTATATTTCCAGTGGGCGGCGATGCCTTCCTCCGCCATCTTGTGCATTTCTTCGGTGCGAATTTGAATCTCAAACGGCATTCCATTTTCGGCAATGACTGAGGTATGTAGCGACTGGTAAAAATTCGGCCGCGGCATGGCGATGAAATCTTTGATGCGTCCCGGCACCGGGCGCCAGACATTGTGCACAATGCCAAAAACAGCGTAGCAGTCTTGAATCGACTGCGTGATGACGCGCATGGCGAATAAGTCGTAAACCTGATCCACGCCAATTCCCTGCTTAACCAGCTTGTTGTGAATGCTGAAAATGCGCTTGATGCGGCTCTCCACTTGCGCCGTGATGCCAGCTTCCTGAAGCTTGTCGCGCAGAACCTGGACGACGCGGGCTAGAAATTGTTCGCCTTGTTCGCGGCGGGCTTCGACTAGCTGTTGCACGTCGCCGTAGCCCGTGGGGTCCACGTAGCGGAAGCCAAGGTCTTCGAGTTCGCCGCGAATCTTTCCCATCCCCAGGCGGTGCGCGATGGGCGCGTAGATTTCCAGCGTCTCGCGGGCGATCTTCAGCTGGCGGTCGGGCGAAAGGTGTTCCAAAGTCCGCATGTTGTGCAGGCGGTCGGCGAGTTTGATGAGGACAACGCGGATGTCATCCACCATGGCCAGCACCATTTTGCGAAGGTTTTCCGCCTGCTGCTCTTCGCGAGAGGCAAAGTCGATCTTGCCGATTTTCGTGACGCCCTCAACAATGTGCGCAACCTGCTCGCCGAATTCCTTACGGATATCGACGGTGGTGACCGAGGTGTCTTCGACGGAATCGTGCAGCAACCCCGCCGCCACGGCCACGGGGTCGAGCTTCATCTCGGCCAAAACCAAAGCAGTTTCCAAAGGATGAACAACGTACGGCTCGCCGGAAGCCCGAGTCTGGCCCTCATGATGCGTCAGCGAAAATTCGTAGGCCTTGCGAACGATTTCCAGGTCATCGTTCGGCCGGTTGGCGCGCATGCGGTTCATCAGCTCGCGGTACTTGCCCTCGGCGGGCGAAGGAGCGGCGGGCTGTTGGCGCAGGCTCATAAAATTTGCTTGTCCGGGAACCGCGGTGGGCCGGGGGAAGCCGCTGGGGCCCTGTTTCCATTATAGCTTTCGAGCCACGCGCGGACTGGTAGAGTGGGGTTATGCAAGTACTGATGAGCGGCGCAACCGGATTGCTGGGTTCTGCAATCGGACAGGCATTAGAAACGGAAGGCGCGGTGATCACGCGCCTGATTCGCGGCGAAGCAGCAGGCGAAAGACAAATTCCCTGGCAGCCCGGCAGGCCTCTGAATTTGCCGATGGCATTCGACGCGGTGATTCATCTGGCGGGTGAGAGCATTGTCGGACGGTGGACGCCAGCGAAGAAGGCGCGCATCCGCGATAGCCGCGTGCTGGGCACCCAAACGCTGGCCGATGCCATCGCGCGCATGGCGGACAAGCCACGCGTGATGGTGGCGGCGTCGGCCATCGGCTTCTACGGCGACCGCGGGGATGAGCTGGTCAACGAAGATAGCGCTCCTGGAACAGGCTTTCTGGCCGAGACTTGCCGTGAGTGGGAAGCGGCCTCAGCGCCCGTTGAACGGGCCGGGGTGCGCGTCGCCCACATTCGCACGGGTGTTGTATTAAGCCAGCATGGCGGTGCGCTCGGGCAAATGTTACTGCCGTTTCGCCTGGGCTTGGGCGGGCGGCTGGGCAGCGGCAAGCAGTGGATGAGCTGGATTCACGTGGATGACATTGTCGGAGCCGTGCGTCACATTCTGGCAAATGAAGCTGTGCAAGGGCCGGTTAATCTGACGGCGCCGCATCCGGTGACGAATGCCGAGTTCACGAAAACCCTGGGAAAGGCTTTAACGCGTCCGACGATCGTTCCTGTTCCCGCTTTTGCCCTGCGGCTGGCGCTGGGCGAAATGGCGAATGAAGCCTTGCTGGCGAGTGAGCGGGTGCAGCCCTTACGGCTGTTGAGTAGCGGATATCAGTTCCGCTTTCGAGAACTCGGGACCGCGTTGGAGAACCTTATCGCGAAACATTGAGCTACTTAAATCGGGCCAAATCGAACGCCTTCACGCGCTCCACCACGTTCAACACATGCTTCGGCAGCGGAAGCGCGCTGCCTTCTTCCACAATCGGAATCAACTTGTCAAATTCCGGCCCGGAATGAGAGCCGGTTAACATGATGCGAATGGGATGAAACAGCTCTTTTCCCTTGGCCCCACTCTCCGCTTTCACCTCGTTGACGATGACCTTAAAGCGCTCCGCCGTGAGCGGCTCGCCGCAGGAATGCAGGTCGAGCGCCTTGGCCGTAAAGCTGGAAAACACAGCGCTGGTGTGGGGCAAGCCCAGTACTGGCGCGTTATCCGGATCCGCCAATGCCGCCGCCGGATCAAAACCAAAAATGGAACCAGCGCGCTTCGGTAATTGATCCAGCCGGTCGACTGACGGCACCAGCAGGCTGAGAACCCGATCAAACCACACTTGCGTGGCGTCGTCCATGCTGGCGGGCAGCAGGCCGGCATCAACAAAATAGGGGGCGGACAGCGCCGTGATTCGCCCGGGTAAAGACTCTTTAATGTAATGGCGATTCAGCCAATACAACTTTTCCGTATCAAAAACAGCCGGGGAGGGCGTGACCCGCTCCAGAGTAAATTCCTGCACCAACTCCCGCGGAGAGAAAATCTCGCGAGTCCCGCCACTCGGCGCCCAGCCCAGCAGCGCCAGGTAGTTGCTCAGCGCCTCCGGCAGCACTCCCATTTCGCGGAAAGTCGCGATGGAAGTCGCGCCGTGGCGCTTGGAAAGCCTCTGGCGGTCTTTGCCCAGAATGGTGGAAAGGTGCGCGAACTCGGGCACAGGCCAGCCCAGCGCCTCATACACAGCCACTTGTTTGGGCGTATTGGAAAGGTGATCGTCGCCGCGGATCACGTGCGTGATCTTCATCAGCGCGTCGTCAATCACCACCACGAAGTTGTAGACCGGCATGCCGGAAGAACGCAGAATGATCGGGTCGCTCACCACTTCGTTCGAGAATTCCACCGGGCCGTGGACAATGTCGTGAAAGCGAATGGGGCGCTCGGGAATGTGCTGGCGAATGGCGCAGGCTTCTCCGGCTGCGCGGCGCCGCAGCGCTTCTGCCGGATCAATCTTACGGCAGGTTCCGGGATACATCGGCTGGCGATGCTCTTTCTCTGCCAGATCGCGCAGGCGCTTCAGCTCCGCCTCGGGGCAAAAGCAGAGGTACGCCTTGCCCTCAGCCAGTAGCCGCTCAGCGTATTCGCGATAGGTGTCGGTGCGGTCCGACTGGCGGTAGGGCGCATATTCCCCGCCAACGTCTGGGCCTTCGTCCCAGTCGAGACCCAGCCATTTCAGGTCGTCGATGAGCTGCGCCTCAAAGCGCGCTTCGCTGCGCTCCACATCGGTATCTTCAATGCGCAGGATCATCGTCCCGCCGGTTTTGCGGGCGTAGAGCCAGTTCACCAGCGCGGTGCGGGCGTTGCCAACATGCAGCTGGCCCGTGGGCGAAGGCGCGAAGCGCACGCGCACGCCCGAGGAAGAGTTTTTCGCGTCCGAGGTCACTCTTCGATGGTATCAGGAGATGGAATCAGGTTTCAGACTGTCGGGAAAACACCGACCTACGCGAGCGATCCGTCCCGCACCCGAAGATGCGTGTGCGTAATGCGATCATGCCAGCAAAGGTGGTTTTCATCCAGCCGCACCCATGCATAGCCCAGCATCATCGAAGCGGCGCTCAGCAGCGAGGCCAGCCAACGCCAGCGCCGCTGTTTCTTCCCAGGCAAAGACCCGTCCAGGTTCACCAACTCAAGCCGACAGGCCCTCAGCCCCAAGGTGGTTCCGCTATACACCATCAGCAAGTACTGGTACCCCAGCCACAAAACGCCGGAGGCAACCAGCGCAGCGATTATGAACTGCGTCCGCGGCGGAATCTCATGCGTAACCTTCGACGCCACCCATCCCCAAAGCCCAACTCCGCAGCCTACAAAGCAGAGGTCTACAGCCACCGCCGCCACCCGTCGCCCAATCGACGCGGGACGCAGCGGTACACCGGTCGCCGGATTCGGATTCGCTTCCGGCGCTTCCAGCAGGATTCCGCCCAGCGCAGGCTCGGAAGGCACCAGCTCCGGCGCGTCCAGAATGCGCGGCTGTTCAATCATGGGCTCCGCTAGGCCGTCCCAAGCCTCGGACTCCATGGTGCGCGGAAACTCAATCAGGTTGGTGACTGCTGGGGGCGGAGTGGTACAAACGGCGACCGTATCAACCACCGCCGGAGCCTCTCCCGCGCTAGGAACAATCCGCAGCCCATCTCCGCTTGCCCGCTCAGGCTCAACTTGAGGCTCCAGTGCCAGGGCCGACAAAAAAACTTCGGGAGCCGCCGAGCGAAAAGCGTCATTCTCAAACGGCAACTGCAACGAAGGATATTTGGGCGTCCGCGGTTTCCGGCGCACGCGGTAGTCGTGCATCTTGGCGGCAAGTTCAGCGCGCCAGTCGTGAGCAGGCTCCGCCGCGTTGTCTTGCAATGCGCTCAGTTCCGCCGATTCAGACGGAGCAGCCTCCTCAGCACTCATCATCTCCCCCATCGCGTCACCACCGGGGTCCAGCATTACTTCATCAGACATAAGCATTCCGTCGCGGCGCAAACACCGTTGTAGGGAGAACGAAGGCCGGGAGACTGTCAAACCAGAGCGCGGAAAACGGTCATGCCGCGCGACAAGCACTCAGCGGAGCCGATTTGGTTTCACCGACTGGGGCGTGCTAAGGTCACGTATCCCCGGTGAGCCACCCATTCAGCTCCGCGGGGCATCTGAACGCAATGCGATGATTTCCCGCTCTCATTGGATTATCACGGTCGTCGTCGCTTGTCACCTGCTGGCCGTCCATGGGCTAGTTACCAGCCAGTCACTTCCCTCCTGCGCCCCGCCGGAATCCTCCCCTGCAAACCAAGCGACGAATCAAGACGAATCCACCATTTGCGCCCAGCAGCAGGAAAAAAACGGCACCGTCTACAAACTGCACGGGAACGTCCGAATTTTCTATCGGTCCTGGATTCTTACGGCCGACGAAGTAACCTTCAACTCCCAAAGCGGCGCCGCCACCGCCGATGGTCACGTGGCTCTGGACGGCGGCGCTAATGACGAGCACATCACCGCCACCCGCGGCGAATACAACGTGCAAACCGAGTTTGGCAGCTTCTACAACGTCGTGGGCACCACCGGGCTGCAGCCGCGCGGTCGTTCGGTCAAGCTAATTTCCAGTAACCCCTTTGCTTTCAGCGGAAAACTGGTGGAAAAGCACGGCCCTGGGCGTTATGTGGTGCATGACGGCACGGTCACCACCTGCCAACTGCCGCAGCCTAACTGGCAATTCCACACAGGAATGGCCACGGTGGAGCTAGGAGGCAATGCGCGCATCTACAACAGCAGTTTCTGGGTGCGCGGCGTGCCGGTGCTCTACCTCCCGTTTGCCACACATCCGTTGACCAAGGAGCCTCACGAATCCGGCTTCCTCATCCCCCATTTCGGACGCTCGTCGCGCAAGGGCGCCGTCATCGGCGATGGCTACTATTGGGCCATCAACCGCAGTGCCGACTTAACCGTCGGCGGCGAATACTATTCGCAGCGCGGCGGCTCGCAGAACGCCAATTTTCGCTGGCGCCCCAGCGATTCCGCCTTCGTCGACCTCACCTACTTCGGGGTCATCGACGAAAACGGCCAGGGCGGCGAAGACGTCCACCTGGATGGCGAGGGGCAACTGCCCTGGGGCTTCCGTGGCGTCGGTGCCATTGAGTACCTCAGCAACTACGCCTTTCGTTCCGCCTTCAGTTCCACGTTCAGTCAGGCCGTTGATTCGGAAGTAAAGTCAAAAGTCTTCTTATCCCGCAACAGCGGAGGATTTTCTTACAACGCGCAGGTCGGTCGCTATCAGAATTTCCAATCCACCACGCCAGGCAACGTCGTAACCATTCTCCATGCTCCCGGATTCGAAGTTTCCGGCGCTGACTACCGTCTGGGCAACTCTCCGCTGCTTTTTTCGCTGGACGCCGCTGCGGAAGGACTCTCCCGCAGTGAGCCAAAATTTCGCACCGGAAACCTGGTCGGGCGGTTTGATTTTCACCCGAGCATCGCCCTGCCTGCGCACTGGAAAGGCTGGTCCCTCCGGCCGGAAATTGGCCTGCGCGATACCTATTACACGCAAGAGCTGCTCCCGAACACAACTACCGCCACCGATGACGCCCTGAACCGCAAGGCACTCGAAGTCTCGGTCGACTTGCGGCCTCCTTCCCTGGAGCGCGTATTCGACCACGAAATTTTTGGCCGCAAGCTCAAACATGTCATTGAGCCGAGCCTCACCTACCGCTACGTTACCGGCGTCAACAACTTTGGCAGAGTCCTGCGTTTCGATTTTCGTGACATCCTCAGCAACACCAACGAAATCGAGTACGGGGTTACGCATCGGCTCTACGCCAAGGGAGGCAAGCCACAAGACGATGAGTGCCGTGATACCGAAGGCCTGCCCATGTTCGGCGTGCAAGGCGAAACTCGCTCCGCCAGCCACCCCTGGCAAAGGGACGATGCCCGCGCCAAGCCCTGCCCTAAGGTTCCCTCGACCCGCGAAATCCTGACTTGGCGCGTCGGGCAGAAATATTTCCTCGATTCCAAATTTGGTGGCGCGCTCGCCAGCGGGCAGCGCAACGTTCTGGAAACCTCCGCCGCGTTCTCCGGAATCGCGTTCCTCAGTGACGAGCGCCGCTGGTCACCCCTGATTTCCCGCTTGCGGGTTCAGACTTCCGCGCGATCCGAAGCGGAATGGAACCTGGACTACGATTTCAAGAAAGGCCGCGTCACCTCCAGTGAAACCATCGTCAACTACCATTTCGGCAATGTTACTTTGGGCGGCAGCGACAACTACCTGCACACGCCCAGCGTGGTTTCCGACAGTGGCACGCCGGAGCTTTCCCAGTTCCATCAATTCCGCGTACTGCTCGGCTACGGTTCTCCGAATAAACGGGGCTTGAGTGCCATGTCCAATATCGGATTCGACGCGAACGCCATTTTTCTTCAATACGGCTCGCTCCAGTCGACCTACAATTGGGATTGCTGCGGCATCAGCCTCGGCTACCGGCGTTTCGCTCTGTTCTCCGTCAAGCGCGTGGAAAATGAATACTTCTTCCAGTTCAACCTTGCCAATATCGCCTCTTTCGGCAATCTTCGCCGACAGGAGCGCCTCTTCTAGCATCCCCGCCGCTACCGGGTTTCCCCCGCGCCTTATGAGATAATCAAGTTTGGTTTCTTAAATGGTGAGGCGGTTCTTCGTGCTCCTATTTCGACGACTTTTTTCTTTTGTTTTCGTGATTTGCCTGGGCTGTGCCGCCCAATCCGCGCCGCCGGTGGCGGTGGCTGCACTGGCGACACCTGCCCTGGCGGCCAACGTGGAGCGCCATGTCCGCGCCTACTACCAGGTTCCGCCCCAGGTGCAGCTCCTGGTTTCCCCCGTGCGTCCCAGTGATTTTCCGAATTACGACGCCCTGTCCGTCGTCTTCCAGCAAGGGGAAAACAAGAAAACCTACGAATTCCTGCTCTCAAAAGACGGCAAGAGCCTGATGCGGCTCACCAAGCTCGACCTCTCCAAAGACCCCTACGCTGACACCATCAGCAAAATGGATTTGAAAGGCCGACCCACCCGCGGCAACCCCGCCGCCAAGGTGGTTGCCGTGAACTACGACGACTTCCAGTGCCCCTATTGCTCCATGCTGCACCGCACGTTGTTTCCGCAAATGCTGGCGGAATATGGCGACCGCGTCCTGTTCGTTTACAAAGACTTTCCGCTGGAAGAAATTCATCCTTGGTCGAAACACGCCTCCATTGACGCCAATTGCCTGTTCTCGCAAAACAACGAAGCCTATTGGGGGTTTACCGACTTTATTCACGCCAACCAGCACATGGTCAGCGCGGAAAAGGGGCCAGACGCTCAATTCGCGCGACTGGACCAAATCGCCATGCAGCAAGGTGAGAAAGAACACCTTGATTCCACCCAGCTAACGGCTTGCGTCAAAGCGCAGAACGATGCCGCCATCAAGCTTTCCATGACCGAGGCCAGCAACCTGGGCATTGAATCCACGCCCACGCTTTACGTGAACGGAATGAAGTTGGATGGCGCGGTCCCCGTCGAGCAGCTCCGCGCGATCTTTGACCGTGCGCTGAAAGATGCTGGCGTGGCACCGCCAGTGCATCCCACTCCGACAGCCCCGTCGTTTACGGGACCGCCTTCGCAATGATTTCTGCGCTGACCGCCTGAGAGTTATGAAAATTTCCGTATGCCGATGACTTGTTCACGCAGCACCGCTCGCACTCCCCCGGAGGAATTCTTGCCCGCTTCACGGCCCATCGCACAATTTGCCCTTCCCGCCTTGTTGGTATTTGCCGCGCTCTCCTTTTCCACGGCCTGCAATTCCCACGGCGCCGACGTCATGGCTCGCGTCAATGGCCACAATATTCTGAAGGCCGACGTAGACAAGTATTTCCAAAACCAGACCGCCGGCACCGAACAGCCGCCCGTCGGCGAACAGGCCGACAGCCTGCGCCTCAGCATCCTCCGCGAACTGATCGATAACGAAATCCTAATGCGCCGCGCGGAAAAACTAGGCCTCCTGGCCACCGACGACGAAGTCGACCGCAAGCTCAACGAAGTAAAATCTCCCTTCACCGCCGAACAATTCGACCAGCGCCTGAAAGATAAGAAAATCACGCTCGATGACTTCAAGCGCGACATCCGCCGCTCGCTCACCGTTGAAAAAGTCATCAACAAGGAAATTACATCCAAAGTCAGCGTCACCGACCAGGACATCACCAAGTATTACCAGGCGCACAAATCTGAATTTAATCTGGTGGAAGCGCAATACCATCTGGCGCAAATTCTGGTTACGGGTCAGCCCAATCCACAAGTTCGCAATCTGAAAAACGATAAGGCCCAAAACGACGCCGAAGCCAAAAAGAAAGTGCAAATGCTTTCCAACCGCCTCGACAGCGGCGAAGATTTCGCTTCCCTGGCCATGAATTACTCGGAAGATCCCGAGACTGCCGGCAACGGCGGCGACCTCGGCTTCACTCCCGAAAGTGCCCTGAAAAACACCGATCCCGCCACGCGCGACCTGGTGATGAAGCTGAAGGTCGGCCAGAATAGCCCGGTAATTACGGTGGCCAATCCGCAAACGAAGCAAACATTTGGCTATCGCTTCGTTAAGCTGCTGGCCAAGGAACCAGCCGGCCAGCGAGAACTGAGTGACCCGCGCGTTCAGCAAGCCATCCGCGAACAACTCCGCGACCGCCGCGAACAACTTTTGAAGGCCGCCTATTACGAAGTTTTGCGCGACCAGGCGAAAGTGGAAAATTACTACGCCCAGGACGTGACCGAGAAGGCCGGAAACAGCACCCCGTAAGGCGTAGAAAAAGCGAAACTATATCACCCGTAAAACCATCTTTTACCGGTTAGCTCACGATGAGCAAAACGTCCCCGGCGTTAACGCTGGCGCCTTCGGCGGTCACAATCTTCTCCACCATTCCCTGCTTGGGCGACTTCAGCTCATTCTGCATTTTCATCGCCTCCACCACCACCACGCCTTGTCCGGCTGCCACAGTGTCGTGTTCCTTTACCAGAATTCGCACCACCTTGCCGGGCATGGGCGCGAGGATTTTCTTCGCTCCCGTCGCCTCGCCGCCGGCCGCGCGACGCCCTTGCAACGACCGCGGATCGCGTACTTCTGTTCCATACAACGAAGTTCCAATGGTTAGCTGCGTCCCGTCCCGCTTCACCTCATACGAAGCGCCATCGACAATCAGCGACAGCACTCCCGGACGGACCAGCACCGCGTCCACACTCCGCTCGCGGCCGTCGACGGCGCAGCGCCAGGCGCCATTCTTCCGCGTCAACTCCACACGGCGCGAGTGCCCGTCCACAACCACGTCGTAGGTCATCGCAGTCCTTCTCGCAAGGCGGCCCGCTTCCAATTCCCCGCTTCCGCGCCGCTACTGGCGCTCGAACTTCGCGGTGCGCCTTCCCCGGCAGTCTCCTGCGCGACGAACAGCACCGCCGCTATCGCAGCCACATCCGCGTGCTCCGGCGAGCTCGAGTCCACGGGCGCTTGGCCCAGCAGTCTCTCCAGATATCCCGTATCCAGCCGCGCCGCCTGAAAGTCTTCGTCCCGCAAAATTCGGCGGAACAGCGGGAGATTCGTTTTAATCCCGCCAATGAAATACTCTTCCAGCGCCCGCCGCAGCCGCATCGTCGCCTGCTCGCGATCACTGCCATAGCCAATCAACTTCGCCAGCAGCGGATCGTAATCAATCGGGACCGTCCAACCCTCATAGCTGCCGCTATCGTGACGAATGCCCGGCCCCGCCGGCGCCAGCAGCATCGTAATCTTCCCCGGGCTGGGAAAGAACTGATTGTCCGGGTCCTCCGCGCAAATGCGGCATTCGATGGCGTGTCCGCGAATCGTCACATCTTTCTGACCAAACGGCAGCTCCCCGCCCGAAGCAATCAGAATCTGCGAATGCACCAGATCCAGCCCCGTCACCAGCTCGGTCACCGGGTGCTCCACCTGCAAGCGCGTATTCATTTCCAAAAAATAAAAGTTCTTCTCGGCATCCACCAGAAATTCCACCGTGCCCGCGTTCGTGTAGTTGGCGGCCCGCGCCACGCGCACGGCAACCTCGCCCATGCGCCGCCGCATGTCCTCGTCAACAATCGCGGAGGGCGCTTCTTCCAACACCTTCTGATGCCGTCGCTGAATGGAACATTCGCGCTCACCGAGGTACACAACGTGGCCGTGCTCATCGGCCAGAATCTGCATTTCAATGTGCCTTGGCCGCACAATCGCTTTTTCAATGTAAACTTCGTCGTCGCCAAACGAACGCGCCGCCTCACTCTTCGCCCCTTCCAGCGCCGACCGCAGCTCTGAAGCAGCATGGACCAGCCGCATCCCCTTCCCACCGCCACCCGACGCCGCCTTCAGCATCACAGGATAGCCAATTTTCTCCGCCACCTGCTCGGCTTCCTCCACCGAGGCCAAGCCGCGTAACGACCCTGGAACAAACGGAATTCCTGCCTTCTCCATCGCCCGCCGCGCGCCCGTCTTCGATCCCATCGTCTCCATGGCGTCGCCGGTGGGCCCGATGAATTTGATCCCAGCCGCTTCGCAAGCTCGTGCGAATTTCGGATTCTCCGAAAGAAACCCATACCCAGGATGAATCGCATCGGCCCCTACGCGTTGGGCCACGTCGAGGATTTTTCCAATATTGAGATACGACTCCGAAGCCTGCGTCGGCCCCAGATGGTAGGCCTCATCCGCCTGTATTACGTGCAACGCCGCACGATCCGCGTCGGAGTACACCGCCGCCGAGCGAATCCCCAGCTCACGACAGGCGCGCACCACCCGCACCGCAATTTCCCCGCGATTGGCTATCAGGATTTTCTTAAACATAGCGGGCTCTCACGCGGCCCTACTTCTGCAATCTCACTTCTGCAATCTGACTTTCGCATTCTGACTTATGCACTCGCTCCACAAACAAAAGGCCTCTTCCATCAGGAAGAGGCCTCCAGTTCCATCAAACCGGGCACTACTTATCCATCACAATACCCTGAGTCTTGTTGGCTTCCTTGTCGGCGCGTTCTTTCTTGGTCAGCAGGGTCTTGTCCACCCAACCGTCGGCCGTCTTCTGGTCCGCTGCGTAGGCGGCCGTATCGCACTGAATGTCCGCACGTTCGCGATACATCAGGTTGAGATACGCCATCGCATCATCGTAATCCGGGCGCAACTCTATGGCTTTGTTCAGCATGGTAATGCCGTCCGCCACGGTGTCCCAGTTCTTGGCATGCAATGCCGTGCATACTTTTTTGTTGTCCGGCTTGTTGGAGAACAGCGGCTCCGTCGGCTTCAAACCAAGCTTCGCCCGCTCTTCCGCGCGCGGCTGGAACGTTTTCGTCCAGTCGATGACGCCCACCGAGTAGTAGGGCTCCGGGTCATTCGGGTCGAGTTCGGAAACCTTGACGTAATACTGGCGCGAATCATCAAAGCGCTTCATCTGAAGATACAATCCGGCCACACCCTTGGTGCTGTTGATGAGCTGCTCTTTGCTCGGATTGGGCGACTCAATGACCTTCTTGTACTGCTCAATCGCCTGTTCGCCAATGCGCTTGTTCTCGGCATCTTCCGATCCCGGAACGTACTGCTGGGAATAGGCCGTCGCCAGATACATGCGCGCGTTCAGCAGATTCGGATCAAACTCCACGGCGTTCTTGAACTTCTCAATCGCCTCTTCATACTTGGCGTCTTTATAGGCCTTCACACCCGCATTCAGCTCGCTGCGGGCCTTGAGCTTGTCACAGCCCACTCCCGACATCAGCATGAGGGCGGCGGCTGACAGTGCCAGCAGTCGTGCGCTCCGCTTCATTGTTTCTCCCTTTCGCATCCCGGGCCGGAGGCCCGTCGCAGTTCCGTTAGTTTCCGGCTTCAATCTTCGCCGTAATCAATCCCACTTTGTCCACACCAGCGGCGTGGCCAATATCGATGGCCCGCGCCACGGCTTCGAACGCGATGTCGTCATCCGCTTTCACGAACATGACTTTCTCATTCCGCATCTTGTAGATGTCGGTGAGCCGACCTTGCAGGCTGTCCCAGGTGGCATCATCCTGGTTGATTTTCACCGCGGGCGGCTGCGCCGGACCGCGATCCAGAACTTGAACAACAATGGTACGGTCGGAAGGCGGCGGCGGATTCTTATCCTTCGGAGGCTGCGGCACCAGCGCGTCCAAACCCTTCGGCGTCAACGGCGTGATGACCATGAAAATGATCAACAGCACCAGCAACACGTCAATGAGCGGCGTAACGTTGATGTCGGCGCTGGGGCCTCCACCACTACTAACTCCCATACCCATAGGTCAATCTCCTCCAGCCCAATCATCGGGCCGCGTTTCAATTTCAGCTCTGGTTCCGTCTCGCCAAAGCTTCGTATCAGGGCACGGCTTCAGCCGTGCCATTCAGCCAGGAAACAATGGGGCTTTAGCCCCTCGAAACCTACATCCCGCCCGGCTTGGGCGGTTCAGCCTTGCGCGACTCTGTCAGCAAGCCCAGCGAATCCACGCCCGCCGACCGCACATCGTCCACAACTTCCGCCACCGCCTTGTACCGCGCGCGAGCATCCGCGCGCAGGAACACGGTCTTGTTCGTTGTTCGCGTGGCCAGCTTGTCTTTGATCTTCTGCGTCAAAGCATCGGGAGCCACTTGATCGGACCCGAAGAATACCTGACCGTCGCGTTTCACGGCCACAATCAAAGCGTCTTCCTTATCCGCGTCGGACATAGCCGTCGGGTTATCCACCTTGGCCATCTCCACGTCAATGCCCTTGTGCAGCATGGGCGTGACCACCATGAAGATAATCAGCAACACCAGCATCACGTCCACCATCGGGGTGACGTTGATGTTGGAGTTAACCTTTGCGCCTTCGTTTCTAACGGAAATTGCCATGGAAGTCTTTCTCCGGGAACAGCTGTCAGCCATCAGCCGCCAGCTATCAGCTTTCAGTCGTCAGCTCTTTATAGGGCTGATAACTGATAGCTGACGGCTGATGGCTGACAGCGATCTTCTAGCGGCTCTGGCGCCGTTTCAGGAAGTAATCGACCAATTCGCTGGACGAGTTGTCCATTTCCACGTCGAATGCTTCCACGCGGTTGGTCAGGTAGTTGAACATCATGACGGCCGGAATCGCCACCACCAGGCCCATGGCCGTTGTGATCAGCGCTTCTGCGATACCGCCAGCGACGGCCGCCAGACCAGTCACGTGCGAGCTCGAGATACCGACGAATGCGTTCAAAATACCGACGACGGTTCCGAACAGGCCGACGAACGGCGCCGTCGAACCAATCGTGGCCAGACTGCCCAGGCCGCTCTTCAGCTCGGCGTGGACGATGGCTTCGGTGCGTTCCAGCGCGCGCTTCGAGGCGTCAATGATGTCGCCTGGAATGTCGGTGCTGGCCTGGTGGGCGCGGAACTCCATGAGGCCAGCCTGGACAACCTTCGCCAGGTGGCTCTTGTTGTTGCGCTCGGCGACCTTAATCGCTTCATCCAGGTTGCCCTGTTTCAAAGCACCCGCCACGGCCGGTGCAAACGCGCGAGACTGGCTGCGCGCCGCGCTGAAGGCGAGCAGGCGGTCAATCATCACGCCGATGGACCATCCGGACATGATGAATAGAATAAACACGACGCCCTTGGCCAACCATCCCATGGACTTGAACATGGCCCAGAGATCGACGCCGCTGCTGCCTGAATCCGCTGCCTGCAGCAGCCAGAGGGCTACCAGGTGGGTGTGGCTGAGTACTACGTTTGCTACGTTGGCTAAGAACATGAGTCGCTTTCTCCTCCTCGGATATGTTTCAAAATCTAAAATCTCGGCTGTCAGCTATCAGCTGGCAGCTCTCGGTCAGAACACTTGCTTTTGCCACGCTGACAGCTGATAGCTGACGTCTGGCAACTGCCTGCCCTACCCGCCCAGCGTAAACTTCACTTCCACAGTCGTATCCAGCTCAATTGGATCGCCGTTCAGCAGATAAGGCTTGTAGCGCCACTGCTTCACCGCTTCAATCGCAGCCGGGGCCAGCATGGCCGGGCCGCTCACTAGCGTTAAGCCGGTGATCGTGCCCTCCTTGCTAATGATGGCATGCAAAATGACCGTGCCCTGCACGCGGGCCGTCTTGGCCAGCGCTGGATAAGTCGGCTCAACGCGTTTCAGGATCAGTCCCGCGGTAACGCCAGAAGAGACACGCATACGGGAAACAGCCACTTTGGGAACAGCCGCCGTGCTGGTGCCGATAATGCCACCAATCACACCGCCCATCGAGCCGCCCGGAACTCCACCGGGGACGCCGCCCATAACGCCCGCGGTGGTCGGCGGCGCTTCTTCTTCCTGCACAATTTTGACTTTCTC
>JAYWAL010000103.1:0-11365 GCA_043782485.1 Acidobacteriaceae bacterium
GCCAACGATACCCAGCCCAACAAGCTCTATCTAAACCGCGGCAACGGGACGTTCGAAGAAAAAGCCGTCGCATCGGGCGTGGCCTTCAGCGAAGACGGCATTGCCCGAGCCGGTATGGGTGTCGACGCCGCCGATTACGACCGCAGCGGACATCCCAGCATCATTATCAGCAACTTCGCCAACCAGATGCTGTCGCTCTACCATAATGAGGGTAACGGCCTGTTTGTCGATGAAGCACCGCGTTCCGAAGTCGGAAGAAACACGTTGATCACGCTGGGTTTTGGCTGTTTCTTCTTCGACTACGACAACGACGGTTGGCCTGACATCTTCATCACCGACGGCCATATTGAAAACGAAGTCGAGCGTGTCCAGAAGCGCGTCAAGTATGCCGAGCCGCCGCACCTGTTCCGCAATCTCGGCGGCGGCAAGTTTCACGAGACCACGGATTCCGTTGGCCCCGCTTTCGCCGCACCCCGCGTCGGTCGTGGCGCAGCCTACGCGGATATTGACAACGACGGCGCACTCGACCTGCTCCTCACCACCAACGGCAGCGCAGCGTACCTGTTCCACAACACCGGCGGCGCCAATCACAGTCTGCGCGTGAAATTGCTTGGCACAAAATCGAATCGCGACGGAATCGGCGCGGTAGTTCGAGTGACTGCCGGGAAAGACAAGCAAAACACTCAATCGCAAATGCTGCGCAGCGGGTCCAGCTATCTCTCGCAAAGTGAGCTGGTGCTTACGTTCGGCTTAGGTTCTCTCACTCAGGCTGACGCCATCGAAATTCGCTGGCCCAGCGGACAGGTAGACAAGCTCGCGAACGTTTCAGGAGATCAAACCGTCAGCCTGCAGGAAGGCAAGGGAATTGCTGCCTCTCGTCACTACGGCAAAGGAAACTAAACCTTCACCACTTCTTCCGCCGCAGCATAATGCGAGTCCACGTAGTTGTCTAGAATCTTAATGAACTCCGCGACAATTGCGTCCCCGCGTAGGGTCGTAAATAGCCGGCCATCCACGTAAACCGGCGCCTTTGGTTCCTCAAACGTTCCCGGCAGAGAAATGCCAATATTGGAATGCTTCGACTCTCCCGGCCCGTTGACCACGCACCCCATTACGGCCAGCTTCATCTCTTCCACGCCGATATAGCGGTTTTTCCAGGAGGGCATCTGGTCGCGAAGGTAAGTCTGAATCTGTTGTGCCATTTCCTGAAAAAACACACTGGTCGTCCGCCCGCAACCGGGGCATGCCGTCACTTGCGGCATAAAACTACGAATCCCCAGCGACTGCAAAATCTGCTGCCCGCACAGAACTTCCTCAGTCCGGTCACCATTCGGCGCAGGCGTCAGGGAAACGCGAATCGTGTCGCCAATACCTTCCTGTAACACCACACTCAACGCCGCCGTCGATGCCACAATCCCCTTCATCCCCATCCCAGCTTCCGTCAACCCAAGATGCAGCGGATAGTCACAGCGCGACGCCAGCACGCGATACACATCAATCAAATCCTGCACGCCGCTAACTTTCGCGCTCAGAATAATCTGGTCCGGGCGCATACCATACTTTTCGGCAATCTCCGCTGACTTCAGCGCGCTCACCACCATGGCTTCCATCATCACGTCGCGCGCTTCTTTGGGCTCGTCGAGCCGCGAGTTTTCGTCCATCATGCGAGTCAGCAGCGCCTGATCCAGCGATCCCCAGTTCACGCCAATACGCACCGGCTTCTGGTTTTCGACGGCCACTTCAATCATCGCGCCAAAGTTGTTGTCGTCCTTGCGCCCAATGCTCACGTTCCCAGGATTAATCCGGTACTTCGCCAGCGCCCGGGCGCAAGCCGGATACTTCTTCAGCAGCAAATGCCCGTTGTAATGGAAATCGCCGATGATCGGTACGTGGACGCCCATTTTCTCCAGGCCGTCGAAAATGTGGGGCACCGCAGCCGCCGCGTCATCGTTATTCACGGTAACGCGCACCAACTCCGAGCCGGCCCGCGCCAAGGCCGCAACCTGCTGGATCGTGCCGGGAATATCGGCCGTATCGGTGTTGGTCATCGACTGGACGGCGATCGGAGCATCGCTGCCGATCCGCACCCCGCCTACGTTGGCGGTATGGGTCTTTCTGCGCTGGAAGATAGCCATGGAACTACCAGTTTATCACGCGAAAACGTGACCAGTCCTTGTAGCGTGGGCGGCTCTCGCCCCCGAAAGACTTACGGCAGCCGCCCCGACCCAAAGACCTTCGAAACATCATTAAAAATCACAATCGATGCAAACAGAACCAGGAACACAAACGCCGTCTGGTAAATCCGTTCCTTCACCACCAGGCTAATGTCCCGTCGCATCAGGCCTTCCAGCAGCAGCAGCAGGATTACGCCACCATCCATAATTGGAATCGGCATCAGGTTAAAAATGCCCAGATTCAAACTAATCGCCGCGCCCAGTTCCAGCACATGGAACCAGCCCTTGTTGTTCAGCCCTTCCTGCACCGCATCGCCCGCCGCCTGACCAATGCGGATGGGCCCTTCCACCTGCTTGATGGAAACCTTGTTATGCACCAGCTTGTTCAGCAGTTGCAACACCAACATGGAACTCTTGCGATTCTCGTCCAGCGACGTTGTCCACGCCTGCCCCAGCGGCAGCCGCACAATCTTCATCCGCTCGGAGCGCAAACCAATGCGGTAAAACGTCTCGCCTGAGCCATCTTCGCGGTCAGCTATCGGCTGGATGTTGAACTTCATCTCCTGCCCCCCGCGCAGCACCGCCAGTTCCACCGGCTTGCCCTTCAAGTCCTGCAAGTGTTGGAACAACGCTGGCAGCGCGGTCATCGGCTGCCCGTCCGCGCTGGTCACAATGTCGCCGAGCTTCAGCCCTGCATTCACCGCGGGCTTGCCCGGAGTCAGCTCCGTCACTTCCACCGGCTCCTGCGGATACCATCCCGCCGTGCCGTAGCGGTCCACGCCAGTCGCTTCCGGAACAATATTGAAGTTCAGTGTTTGCGCGCCGCGCTCTACCGTCACCGGCAATGGCTGCCCGGGACTCAGCACCGTCTTATAAAGCGCTTGCTCCCATTTCGGATTCACCACGCCGTCAATGTTCGCAATTACGTCGCCCGCCTTCACGCCAGCTTTGCCCGCCGGACCGTCTTCCCGCACCCAACCCACCTGCGCCGCCGAATCCCACGCCGCTGGCCGCTCAAAGTGGACGGTATACAGCGCCGTCAGCAATCCCACCGCCAGCACAATGTTCATGAACGGCCCCGCCACCGCAATCAGGAACCGATGCCACCGCGGATGCGACATGAACTCGCCCGGATCGCCCGTAGCCGCGTCCATCGGGTTCTCGCCGCTCATCTTCACATACCCGCCCAGCGGAATCGCGCTAATGCGGTAGTCGGTATCTCCCCGACGAAAGCCGAGCAGGCGCGGCCCAAAGCCCACGGAAAACACTTCCACGCGCACGCCCAACAGCTTGGCCGCGGCATAGTGCCCCCACTCGTGGACCACAATCATTACGCCCAGAACTAACAGAAAAGAAAGCGGATACAGTAAAAAGGCTGGCATAGATTTCTTTCCACCTAATTCTTAGATGCAACTCCACCCACAACGGCGCGTCCACCCAGCAACTGCGTCAGCCGACCCGCAACTTTACGCGCTTCCGCGTCCGCCGCCAAAACCTGAGCTATCGACTCCATCGGAGCCGCCGCCGTTTCCTTGAGTACGTCCGCAATCACCTTCGGGATGTCCGTAAACGCAATTTGTCCATCCAGAAACGCGGCCACGGCCACTTCATCGGCGGCGTTCAGAGCCACAGTCTTGCCCCCACCCGCCTCCGCCGCTTCATAAGCCAAAGCCAGACAAGGAAATTTCCTCATATCCGGTGGCTCGAAGTCTAGGTGACGGAGGTTTTCCACCGGAAATTTTAGGTCACTTGCAATCCGGTCCGGATACGTGAGCGCATACAGAATCGGCAGCCGCATATCCGTCACGGAAATCTGCGCCAAAAACGTGCCATCCACAAACTCCACCATCGAGTGAATCGTCGACTGCGGATGCACAATCACGCCGACTTGGCTAGGCGGCAGATCAAACAGCCGACAAGCCTCAATCACTTCAAAACCCTTATTCATCAAGGTGGCGGAGTCAATCGTAATGCGCCGTCCCATTTTCCACGTGGGATGATTCAGCGCCTGCTCAACAGTGATGCTGGCAAACTCCGCCGCTGGAGTCTTCAGAAATGGCCCGCCCGAAGCCGTCAGCCAGACCCGCTCCACTTCATCCATTTGCCCGCCGCGCAGGCATTGGTGCACGGCATTGTGCTCGCTGTCGATGGGCAGCAAGGGTTTCCCCTGCCGATGCGCCTCTTCCGTAATAAGCTCTCCAGCCGCAACCAGGCATTCCTTATTCGCCAGCCCAATCGACTTCCCCGCCCGCACCGCTTCATAAGTAGCTTCGAGGCCCGCAACCCCAACAATTGCGCTGACGACAAAGTTCGCCTCGGTGAGCGTAGCCACTCGAATGGTCCCAGCCGTCCCGAACACAACTTCAATTTCCCCAAGATCCGCATGGATCAACCGCGTCTTCAGAGCCGCCGCATCGGCCTCCGACGCCATGGAAACCACTCGCGGCGTCCACTTCTTCGCCTGCTCAAACGCCGCGTCCAGATTGCTCCCCGCCGCCAGCGACACCACCTGAAAGCGCTCCGGAAACGATTCCACAACGCTCAAAGTGCTGCGCCCGATCGAACCAGTGGACCCGAGGATGGCGATTTTCTTCATGCAACGACTATTGTATGGAATTCCTCATGGCACGAGATGGAAAGGTTTCCTCAGGGATGCGCGATAAACCGAAAAATCCCGTCGATCCAGCGTAAACACTGTATCGATACTCTCACGATGCGCCAGATAGACCAAACACGCATCCGCCAGTTGCGGGTCCAAATCTTCGTACCGCGCCATAAGCGTTCCGACTCCTTCAGCTTCGTCCGCGCCAAGCGGGAGTAGGTCCAAAAACGCTGTACCGATACTCCCCAAAAGCTGCCGTACTGCTTGGGGACGGCTGCGTAGCATCCAGCAGGCTTCGGTGATGACGGGCCAGCAGGTCAGAAGCGGCGTCGGTAGTGTCGAAAGAGCCTCCACGCAAGCGTGGTGACGCTGATCGTCGGCGGAAAAAATAGCTACCAGCGGTCCGGTGTCGGCGAGAACTCGCTTCAGGGTCTACTCTCCCCGATCTTCGCCGAACCCCTTCATATACTTGGGGTTGGTGCTGAGATCCCGGGGAAGGCCCTCGGCGCAGCCAATCACACCCAACGCTACCGCAGCCTCGTAAGCCGATTGTCCCTTCGATTGGGTTGTAAGATACGTTTCCAGTGCCAGCCGGACGATCTCGGATTCGGGTGTCCCCTTCATCTGGGAGCGCTGGCGAAGCTGCTGTCCCAGGTGCTTGGGGATGCGGACCGAGATACGGTCGGTGGCCATGTCATACAAATAGCATAGCTCGTATGACAGTGCAAGTCTTGCTTGCGATCGGGGAACTCAAGGAAACAGTAGGATGCGTCCCGCCACGCTGATCCACAACACCGGGGCGGCGAAGAGCAAGGCGTCAATCCTGTCGAGCATGCCGCCATGCCCGGGCAGAATTGTCCCCGAATCCTTAACATCTGCGCCGCGCTTGATGGCCGATTCCACAAGGTCGCCAAGTTGAGCTGCGATATTCAGTAACGCGGATACGGCAAGAATCGGCAAGGACATGCCCCAAGATACAAAAGTTGGGTAGTTTTGGAACAGAGACGGAATTTTCTGGCCCCAAAATAGGGAAAGCAGAAGCCCAACGCCTACGCTTGCAAACATGGACGCTGCGGCACCTTCCCAGGTTTTGCCAGGGCTAATTCTCGGCGCCATCTTGTGTCGCCCGAATGTCTTTCCCACGAAGTAAGCAAAAATATCCCCGGACCATACCACAAGCATGAGGTAGATGAGGGTCAATCCACCTTCAGGCCATCGACGCATATCGACCAACATGCCCAGCGGGATCGCAACGTACAGAATAGCGAAAACAGAGGCTGCGGCGGCGGGAAACGCTGACGCGAGCTTTTGGCGCTTCATGGCAACAGTAAGAAATAAAAATGGGGCAAGTACGGCCAAGAGTCCGGAGAACACGATGAACGCCGAAATGCGTAGCGGCTTATCGTGCGGCGGGTAAACTGCCAGAACAGCAAAAAAAAAGCCGACGTAAACAAAGGTACCCACCGTGAACGGCTCCACGCCATAATGCCGCGTCAATTCCAAAAACTCCCGAATCGCCAGCAGGGCCACAATCCCTGCCACAATCGCGAGCAGCCAGATCGGTGCCCGCAGAATTAGCAGCAAAACCAGCGGAATTAAAACCAGGGCTGTGATGATTCGTTGTATCAATGCCGACTCAACGGTGCGCCGCTTTGCGCGGGGCAGTGTCAGGGGTGTTGTCGAGAGCAGCTTCGTGGACGCGGTCTTCGTTCAATTCATCTTTCAAACCGCCATATCGCCGCTCGCGCTTCTGATATTCAGCAATCGCCTCCAGCAAATGCGTCCCGCGAAAATCCGGCCACAAGGTCGACGTGACATAGATCTCCGCATACGCGCACTGCCACAGCAAAAAATTGCTCAGCCGCATTTCACCGCTGGTGCGAATGAGCAAATCCGGGTCCGGTAAATTTCGAGTGTACAAATGCTGTGCCACGGCTTCTTCATCCACGCGCAAGTGTGACAGCCCGCCATTCTTCGCAGCCGCCTCGGCCATCGACCGAAATGCATCCACAATTTCGCTGCGAGCGCTGTAGTTCAGCGCCAGCGTCAGCACCAAGCCGGTATTCTTCGCAGTCTCCGTCCGCGCCCATTCCATGCGCTCATTTACGTCGGCAGGTAACTCATGACGCCGCCCAATATATTCCAGCCGCACGTTATTCTTATTCAGCGTCGGGACTTCCATTTTCAGAAAACGGCTCAGCAGCTTCATCAGAAAGCCGACTTCCGTCTTAGGACGCTTCTTCCAGTTCTCTTCGGAAAATGCATACAGCGTCAGCCACGGCACGCCAATCCGCGCCGCAGTCTCGACGGTCGAACGCACGGATTCCACGCCGGCCCGGTGCCCAGCCACGCGCGGCATATGCCTGCGGCGCGCCCAGCGTCCGTTGCCGTCCATAATAATGGCGATGTGTTTTGGGAGCCGCGCCGGATCGAGCTGCAAAAAAATCGCCGCTTCCTTGCGGTCGAGGCCGGCGGGAATTGTCCGTTGCAAAGATAACCCTCGTCCGTTCACGAACTTACCATAGCGGGTGGGGGATGGCAAACGCGGGACGCCAACGCCCAGTAGGGCAGGCGCCGGGTGCCGGGTGCCCCAGGTTCGCGCCGCACTTTGGCGCTAACCTGGGCCGAGAAAAAATACTGCGGATCAACCGGAAGGCGGGTGGCCGACCCTCTCCTGCGTTTTGATCTCTCTTCCTAAATTAGAATCTCGGGTGCCCCGTCCCTTCGACTGCGCTCAGGGCAGGCTCTTGCGCTTTTTGCAAGGGCGGGAGTAATACTGCCGATACAATCGCAGCATGTCGCGTCTGCAACGCTTCTTCTGCAACGCTTCTATGGAGGCGGGTGGGCGGGTGACCCAGCCTTTGATCTTCTTTCCCCATTCTAGACCGATGGGTGCCCCGTCCCTTGCGCACTTTGCAAGGGTGGGTGGCTACACTCTCGAGACCGTGAAACTTTACGCCGAACATTTGCGGGACAGAGTCTTCCCCAAATGTTCATTCACCACCACCCGCCAACTTCAATTCAACTTCACAATCCACACATCGGAGCGCGGACCTCCCGTAGCTGTGGTCCCTACCTGTCCATCCCAGGTGGAGGAGAACATAAGAAAGTGTCCATCCAGCGATACGTTGCCAAACGTATCAGTATAGAAATATTTCGGATTCCAAACGGATCGATTGTGGGCGAAGCGCCAAATATTCGAGCCCAGGCCGTCGGTTTGCACACAAAGAATTTCTCCGTCATAGGCCTGTTTTACGCCGAGATCGCCGTCGTAGCTATAGGTTGTGCCGCACTGCGGAGCCATCTCGTTCAGCTGCCCATTTCGCCAGGAAAAATGCCGCTCCATTCCCCACAAATGAGGCAACGGCAGCGGGTTGAGCAGGCTGGTTACGCCCGCCAAATTGCTCAGCGGCCATTTTAGCGTGTTCATTTCGTCACCCGCTCCCGCTGACGCCACCCAGGAATTGAAACCCATGGCTCCGTAAGTGGTGCAACCCGGCGCGCCCGCAATTTTCGGACAGGCGGTCAGGTTCAGCGTTGCCACATCCCAAATGTAGAATCCAATGGGACCATCCACCGAAATTTTCACATATCTTCCACTTCCGGAAATCGAAGCATGTCGCACCGGGAACCGGGCTGCGTTGGCCACCGTTCCAGTCTGCCCCCAGCGGCCCCCGATGGATCCCGTCTGCGTGTTAAACCAGCGGCAGCCGAGGGTTTTGTCATACACCAGCACCAGAAAATTGCTGCCAAACTGGTTGCCGCCCGCCGAAGTTACCAGGCGAGCATCGTCGGCGGAACTCTTCACGCCATCCGCGGAGTTCTTTCCCGTCGCCACCAGCGCCGGTTGCGTTCCGCACTGAGTCAGATCCACCACCGGCGCAGCTTTGCCGGTGGAAAACCGGTACTGCGTGATGGTGAAAGGGGCCGAATATGGCACTCCGTAAATTAAATCGGGGTCCACAAAGCTAAACGTCGCATCGTTTTTATAGGGCAAGCGAAGGCCCTGGCCAATCGGCGCGGGAGGCAAAGAGCGAACGGCCATCGTCGCCGGGTCGAAGGCAAACGCCAAATCAATGGCGTTCTGGCCCACGATATAAAACTTCCGCCCATCCGAACTCCAGGAACTGGTCTCTGTTCCTGAATTGTAAAAGTAACCTCCCGGAACGTGAGGATTGGTATTTTCATCCGTCACCCGCACCATGGAAGAACCGAAGTCCGGGTCGCTGAACACCACGTTGACTGGAGGAGGCGCGATGGGCGTCTTCACCCGCAGCAGCCTGTCCGTATCCGCGCTCGGATAAGGCTGTATGCCTTGCGCTGCCAAATGCGCGTTTACAAATTGAAACATACAGCAGAGGACAGAGCTCAGCCACAGTCGTTGCGTCACGGAAACCTCCAGGAGAGACTACCTTCGAGTGGCGTTCGCCGTAGCTTGGCGGGGGACTACTGAAGCCAGAGACTAAAATACTGAAATTGAGGATACTTCCAGCCCAGAAAAAAGGGAAACGATCCCCAATTTCAGCCAGTCGCTGACCGTGAAGCACGATCGGATTTTTCCAGCAAAAAGCCCAATATTCGCCCTCCAACTAGTTTAAGCAAGTTGGCGTACCAACAAATCGCGCACTCCAGCGCATGGGCGCGCCCCTCCAAACCCAAGCTATCCCTATCAAAATAAACATCTTAAGCGCCCCTTTTTCCGCGACCACATCGATTTCCACGAAAAAGCCCGAATTGCGGTGCGCGCGACCATCCGTTCCCGCCCGACTGCCCACACACCGCGCGCACCGCAAAAAACGCGGCCAGCCCCACCCTCGTTTCCCCCCAGCCGGACATGTCCTAACGGACCCGAACCAAAGTGCTCACCCCGTTTCGCCGTCCTTTCCCTTGTGCTACTCTCGGATATACCCCATATTCTCTAAGGTTTAGCGTAGTTTTCCGTGGCTCAGAATCGCAAGCCGGGTGTGCAGGTTGCGTGGGTGAACGTCACCTACAGCAGCGTGCTTCTGGCCGTGGCGGCCCTCGTGTTGGCTGTCGCTGCCGTGCTCCACTTCGCCTTCCCGGATGCGACCAACGGCGCGGTCCAAGCCGCTAACCACTTTACTTTCAACATCCTGGAGAAAATCGCCGGCAACGTCGAAACCACCACCCCGCAAGTCACAGCCGGCGCGCAGCAGGCGCACTTCACCAACCTGGATGGCACGGTGCGCGTCAAGAAGGCGAACAGCAGTGCCTGGACCAAGGCGGACTACGGGGTGCCGCTCGACAAAGGCGACGTGGTGCAGACCGCTTCTGAAGGCTTGGCGAAAATTGTTTTTACGGACGGGACCAACTACACGGTGAAGCAGGATTCGTTGATTGTGATTGAAGAAAACTCGGCCAACGATCATCAGCAGACCAACGTCGCGGTCACAGTGAACACCGGCACGGTGGATCTGTCGACGGGAACGTACACGTCGGGATCGAAGTCGCAGGTGATTGTGGCGGGAGCAACGGCCTCGCTGGCGCCGGAGAGTTCGGCGATGGTGCACAACGACCCAATCGGGAACCAGTCGGAAATTTTGCTGAAGAAGGGCACGGGCGACGTGCAGCGCAATGGGGAGACCGTCAAGCTGCAGGACTGGGAGAAGGTGAGTTTTGAACGCGGCTCGCCGCGCATGGCGCGGGTGAAGGAAGTGGGGCCTCCGACGCCGATTTCTCCGGCGAACATGGCGCCGATTTTTGCCGCTTCGGGGCAGGAGAAGACCGTGGAATTTTCCTGGTCGAAGATGGTGAATGCTACCAGCTACCATCTGCGCGTTTCGCGCAACCCGTATTTCACGTCACTGGTGACGGAACAAACGGTGGACAAGGCGGAAACTAAAGTGGCGGGCCTGAGCGAAGGGGCCTACTACTGGGCGGTGCAGTCGTACGATTCCGAGGGCAAGGCGTCGGTGGAGAGCGAGCGCAACCGCTTCACCATTTTGCCGCGAGGATCGAACGCGCAGGCAGCGATGACGCTCGAACTCGAACCGTTCGTGCAGCAAGGCCACGTGATTGAAGTGCGCGGCAAAACCGAAACCAATGCCCGCGTGATGGTGAACGGGCGCGAAGTTCCCATGATTGAAACGGATGGCAGCTTTCGTTACTTCACGCCGTCGCTGCCGGTGGGCGAAAGCGTGATCACCATCACGGCGCAAAACGCCACGGGCGGCGTCAATACTCAACAAAAAAAGGTCGTGATTCAGTGAGAGATTGCATGGCATCCAAGCAAACTACGAGTCAGGGGCGCGGGCAGCAAGCTCGCCGGGATTGAGCAAAAGCATGGCATCCAACGGCTTTACGGGGAACTCCAAGTTCCATAACCTGCGGTCGCTGTTCAGCATGTTCTCGAGCGACCTGGCCATTGACCTCGGCACCGCGAACACGCTCGTCTACGCGCGCGGCCGCGGTATCGTGGTCAACGAGCCGTCCATTGTCGCCATCAATAAGAACACGGGCGAAGTCGAGGCCGTCGGCAAGGAAGCGAAAGAAATGCTGGGCCGCACACCCGGCAACATCGTGGCCATCAAGCCCATGAAGGACGGCGTCATCGCCGACTTCAAGGTCA
>JAYWAL010000104.1:0-4285 GCA_043782485.1 Acidobacteriaceae bacterium
GACGCTCGTAACAGCGGCGAAACCAGTGATCTGAGTCTGGTAGCGAGGGTCCGCGCCCGAGACGAGAGCGCCATGGCTGCGCTCTACGACCGCTACTCATCTCTGGTGTATGCGGTGGCGCTGCGCGTGTTGGGGGACACAGGGGCGGCGGAAGACGTTCTCCAGGAAATTTTCCTTCAGCTTTGGCGGAGACCGGCGGCGTTCGATTCGGCGCGGGGCAGCATGGGAGCGTGGCTTTCGGTGATTGCGCGCAACCGGGCGATTGACGCTTTGCGAAAGCGAAAGCCGGAAACCGATATTGAAGATGTGGTTCTTTCAGTGGAAACGGACTTCGCGGATGAGGCTGACCGCGGGCGGGCTTTGGTGAAGATTCGGGAAGTGATGAGTTCCATGGCCGGGCCGCAAAGATCAGCCCTGGAAATGGCGTTTTTTGAAGGATTGACGCATACGGAGATTGCCGAGAAGACCGGGGAACCGCTGGGTACGATTAAGACCAGGATTCGCGCGGGGTTATTGAATTTGCGGGCGGCGGTTGCTGGTTAGACACTATGGCCGTGCATGAACAATTCGCTGAGGATCTAGCGCTCTACGCGATGGACGCACTCGAGGGCTCGCAGAAAGCCGCTGTCGAGCAGCACGTGGCGACGTGCGCCGGTTGCCGACGAGAGCTGGAGGCTCTGCGCGGTGATATGGCGCTGCTGGCCATCTCAGCGTCGGGGCCGCATCCACCGCAGCGTTCGCGCGACCGGTTGATGTCGGCGATGGCGGCGGAGAGGCCAGCGGTGGTGCCGGAGCGCGCGGCGGTGAGTTCGGGTAGATGGTTTGGACGATTGGGTTGGATGGCGGCGGCAGTGGCGGTGGTGGCGGGGGCGCTGCTGATGAACGACGCGAAAGAGAAGAGCGCCGCCCTGCAAAGCGAGATTGCCGGGTTGCAGAGGAAGACCGCTCAGCAGGACGCAGAGTTACAACGCGTGCGCAGCGAATTCGAAGCCTTTACCGGGCCCACAGCGCAGGCTGTGACTTTGGTGGTTGCGGCGAATCGCCCTCTGCCGCAGGGTAAGGCGATCTACGTTCAATCCAGCGGCAAGTTGCTGTTTGTGGCGAGCAATCTGCCCGCGTTGCCGGATGATAAGGCGTATGAACTCTGGGTCCTCCCCGCAGTAGGCAGTCCGCTGCCCGCTGGGGTGTTCCGTCCTGATGCCAAAGGTGGCGGGGTGGTGGTGAATCCGCCGCTCAATGCGGGTGTTGCCGCCAAGGGATTTGCCATTACGATTGAGTCAAAAGAAGGATCGCCGGTGCCGACGACCAAGCCGATGATGGTTGGATTGGTCGGCTAGGCAAGGCTGGCCCGTTTCAGTCAGTTGACTAATATCGTTAGTATTTCGTTTTGCATATCATCCATGTTGGCTGTTTGGATGTTGCTGAGCAGAATGATCGTAATGTCCTCGTCTGGGATATGGACCAACCGAGTCCGGATTCCCCAGATTGCGCCTTGTCGCTCTTGCATCCGAATTGTTTTTCCGCCGACCTGCTTGTCGTAGACCCAAATGCCAAGGCCGTAACGAGACAGAAACGGCTGCAGGATGGCCTCTAAGCTCGCAGGTTGAATCAGGCGATTGCCATACAGTGCGTTGGCAAATGCTAGAAGATCTTCCGCATTGGAATAGAGACCTCCTGCGGCGTAGTAGTTTTCAAAATAGATTGGGGGATTGTTTTCGATTGCCCGGGTGCTTTCATTGACCCAATAAACATCCGCCAGATCGGGAACAACTTTGGTCATGCTGCTCATGCCGGTATGAGTCATCTGTAAAGAATCCAGAATTTTCTCCTGCAGCACGGCTTCGTAGGGCTTCTTATAGATCGCCTCGATAATTTTGCCCAGGATCACGTAGTCGCCGTTGTTGTAGTTCCACACCTTCCCAGGCTCGTGCTCGAGCTTCCCACTGCAAAACTGGCCGAGCAATTCGTCAGTCGTATAAGCCTTGGCATACATGGCGGGAACATCGTCAGCGTGGGCATCTTTTTCATTGCTTTCAATGCCGGAGGTGGCAGTCAGCAAGTTGAACATCGTTACTTTCGCGGTCCCTTCGCCCTTATAGTTCGGCAGATATGTTTTGATAGGCTCGTTTAAGTCCAGTTTCTTGTCGTCGTGGAGCTGCATGATCAGGACGGACGTGAATAGTTTGGTGATGGAGGCGATTCGATATTTCGTCGCATTGGTATTGGGAACTGCGAATTGAACGTTAGCCATTCCAAAACTCGCGTCGTAGATGGTTTTGCCATGCTGCTGAACCAGGATCGTGCCGTTGAAATGATTTTCCTTCGCGTACTCTGACAAGACTTGTTGAAATGACTGCGGGCTATCCGGAGGAGTTCTCGTCGGTGAAGGCGAAGTGAAAGCAACCTGGGCCCAGACCAACAAAGCGACAGGAACGAGAAACGTTTTCATTGAGTCCTTTCGTTGGCAAATCCAGTGTGGGGCGGGACATTCTTGTCCGCCGCTCTTCATCTTGATTAGCGGCATTTGCTTTCCATTTTAGAAAGAGCTGCGGACGAGAGGTTCGACCTACACAACCTAAGCGATCCAGCCGCCGCCGACCACGGTTTCGCCGTCGTAAAAGACAGCCGCCTGGCCCGGGGTGATCGCCCGCTGCGGCTGATCGAACGTTGCCGTGACCTCGGCTGGGCCTGAGGCCTGCAGCAAGGCCATAGCGGGCTCGTGACGATGGCGAATCTTCACGCTCACGCGCAGCGGCTCGGTCAACGACTCGATGGAGATCCAGTTCAGGTCGCGAGCACGGAGCGTCTTCGAATAGAGCAGCTCGTCTGGGCCGAGGACGACTTGATTGGAAGCCGTTCCGCTGGACGACGCATCCGGAGCAGGCTTGATCTGAATCACGTACAGCGGCGACCCCGTGGCCACACCCAGACCCTTGCGCTGACCTACGGTAAAGTTGTGAATCCCGGTATGCTCGCCGATCGTTTCCCCGGTGGTGGTGACAAGTTCCCCGGAGGAGTCGGGGAGGGTCTCGCCCTGCTCAACGAGATAGGCTTCGATGAAGCGCTTATAGTCCCCGCCGGGAACGAAACATATTTCCTGCGACTCCGGCTTTTCCGCCGAAGCCAGACCGTGCTGTCGGGCGACTTCGCGGACCTCGGCCTTGGTCATGGCGCCCAGGGGAAACAACGTGCGGCTGAGCTGCTCCTGCGTGAGGCCGAAGAGGAAATACGTCTGATCTTTCGCGCGGTCGACCGGACGCTGCAAGATCCATCGGCCCGTTTCTCTCGAATATGAAACGCGGGCGTAGTGGCCCGTAGCGATCTTTTCCGCGCCAATCTGTCGCGCCATGGTCAGGAACTCGTCGAACTTTAAGAAGTTGTTGCAAAGGCTGCACGGAATCGGCGTGCGCCCGGCCAGGTATTCGCTGACGAAGGGCTTGACCACGTCGCGCTCGAAGCGGGCCTCGTGGTTGACTACGTAGTAGGGAATGCCTATGGTCTCTGCAACGCGGCGGGCGTCGTACACGTCGTCAATCGAGCAGCAGCGGCCCTGCACGGACTCGGGCATACCCGCGTGGCCCGCGAGGCGACGCTGGTTCCAGAGCTGCATGGTCAGGCCGACGATGCTGTGCCCCTCGTCGCGGAGCATGGCCGCGACGGCGGAGGAGTCGACTCCTCCGGACATGGCGACGGCGATGGTCTGCTGGGGCATAGAACTATTGTAAAGGGAAGCGGTGCGACCGTGTTTTGCGGCCGATTCAGTCATTGTGCTGGATGTGCGAAAACGGTACCCTCCCCCTCCCCCCTGGTCTTTTGGAATCATGGAGTTAAGGGGTGGATTTCCGCCAAAATATTGATGTCAAAGAGCTTATACGCATAATCTTGAGCGCGCTGAACTTTGGTCCGGCTTGGCTCTGTCCGATCTGGTGACGCTGCGGGGCGCGGGATCGCGGAGTGGGCACGCGATCTTGCGGATGGAGTGTCGGGGTATGGCGATGCTAGTTAGTGGATGGGCTTTCTGTCAAGGAATGGATTTGGAATGGAATTAGGGAGTTAGGAGGATGGTAATTAGCTTGTAGATATAGTTGGTTAAGGCGCCTCGGGCGACGTTTCGGGTCGCCCGGTATTGACGGCAGCCGAATGCCGCGCCCACTCATTCGCAGAGTACGCGAATGAATGGGGCACCCGCGCGTTGCCTGGGCCACCCGCCCCGCTGGAAAGAATGCCAATTCTAATTAAGTCGTTTCTGGCGGAGTATGCGGGAAGATAGCACGCATGTGAGATG
>JAYWAL010000105.1:0-11338 GCA_043782485.1 Acidobacteriaceae bacterium
GTGTGAATGGCTTTTTGCAACGCGTCTTCCAGCGTGTCAGCCGGGGAGAGCGTGGTGAACTCGGTCAGCATAATCTCATCCAGCCGAACGCTCTCCAGCACCGACTCTAAAAATACGGCTCGCTCTTCCAACTGCGCCCCAATAAAAATGAAGAATCCCAGCATGGCAAACCAGGAACTGCGTGACCGCGTGGCCTCCGTGGCATACAGAACCATACCAAGCACCATAAAAACCAGCGCTAAGCTGTGAGCGATGCTGACAGCGCGGCGGGTGGCCGTCGCCAGATCGGAACCGCGGGTAAACATCGCGCGCAAGAATCGCCCGGCATCCAGCGGATAGGCTGGAATCAAGTTCACCGCCGCCAGCAGCAGGTTCACCCACACCGCGCTGCGGGCTAAAGAGGCCGGGTGAATCCACGGCCAAGCGCGGAAATTGAACGCCGGATTCACGCCCAAAATCACCACTGCGGATAGCGCCGCCAGCAATAGATACACCAGCGGTCCCAGCACAGCCATCCGGATTTCGCGCTGGCGGTCCGCGTCGGTCAAGCCGCGCCCGGGAAGGTCGTTGAGGATCAGCAATCCGCCGACGGGCAAAAGAATGATAGCCTTCGGGATGGCACCGGCCTTGTGCGCCAAAAACGCCAGGGCGAGCTGGTGAATGACGTTGGCCACGGCCGCAATTGCCACCAAGCCAGCAATCCCTCGGGGAAATTGCGGGTAAACCGCGCCAAGAAAAACCAGCGGGAATAGGAACCCGATGTGGACGCGAAACTCAATGCCGAAGATGCGACCGGCCGGAATGGCCCAGGTTCTCATGGTGTGGTTGGCAGCACTCTTACCTCAATTGTATAGAAAGTAATTCCACAGCGGAGTTTAGCAAGACCGCCCGCCCAACTATGCGAGTCATCGCGGGAACATACCGAAGCCGCCCACTGGCCACGTTGCCGGGACTTGAGATTCGCCCAACCTCCGATAAGTTGCGTGAGACGCTCTTCAACGTCCTGTGCGCGGGTAACAAGCATGCGCTGGCTGGAGCGATGTTTCTGGATCTTTTCGCGGGCACGGGCGCGGTGGGAATTGAGGCCCTGAGCCGCGGGGCCGGGAACGTGGTGTTTGTGGAGTCGTCCGCCAAGGCCGTCGGCCTCATTCGCGAGAACCTGAAATCACTCGGCGTTGAGAGTGGATATTCCCTGCTGCGGTCGGACGTGACGGCTGCTTTGCGCAAGCTGGAGGGCGCGGGGACTTCCGCCAACGTTATTTTTCTGGATCCGCCCTATGCGGGCCAGGCGCTCTACCAGGGATCACTGGAAGCGCTCAGCGCATGGAGCGGGGTTGGGCCGGAGACGTTGATCATTGCCGAGCACGACAAGCGGTTCGATCCCGGCGCGAGCGTGGGGGCGTTGCAACGCGAGCGAAAGCTGACGCAAGGCGATGCGGCGCTGAGCTTCTACCGCAAAGTGGTTACATAATTAGTTCGTTCGCCCGCAGTGTGATGGGATGTTGCATCTCCGCCAGTTCATTCTTCACCATGTTCAGGCCGTACACGCAGTCCTCAAAGTGCGCGGATAGCTGCTGGAACAGCGGCGCGACCTTTTGATACTCGAAAATTTCAAACTTGGAGACGATATAGTAGCTTTCCTTGCCCGTCTTCATGAAGTCGACAAAGGTTTCCATGCGGTTGCGCCGCAAACGACAACGGTTGATACTTTCCGGATACATGCCGGTGAAAAATAGCGCGTAGTCGCCAATGTGTTTGCGGACCTGGCGCTCGCGATCGAAAGAAGGGGCGTTGCCGAACACGGGATCGGATTCGAGTAGCATCGCGCCCACGTCATCCAGCGGGCGGTCGGCGGCGTCATGAATTTTGCGCAGCTGATCGACCTGGCAGAATTCTGTAAGCAGATTCGCCACGTAGTTGCTGATCTGCGGATCGCGCAGACCAATGTCGTTGGAGTAGTGGCGCGTGACGAGTTCGAGAAAAAACTGCTCGAGCGGATGGGACTCCGGTATCATTCGAGGCTCCTCCGGAAAACCCGCGATCCGTTTGGGATCGCGCATACTGAAGTAGGTTGCGGGTAGTGTGAGGCGCGGTTGTATGCGGACGCAAGTAACTTCCGTAAGACATCGACGAATTCTTTCGATACGGCACATTCGGGCCACGCAAAGTGCGCGTAAGTAGTTGGAATTGGCAGTCGCAGGCGGCGGGTGCTAGCGAAATGTGAAATTGTTTGCAGCTTGGATGGACCAAAATTTTAGCGAAAACTTATCAGGAGGACAATTTATGGAACGGCAAAACATCTCCAGCGGCGCGCCCTGGGAGCCGATCGTGGGCTATTCCCGTGCCGTACGGATCGGGCCGCACGTACACGTTTCGGGTACGACGGCGACCAAGGACGGCAAGATTATCGGCCTGGGCGATGTCTACGCCCAAACCGTGCAGACGCTCCGCAACATTGAGGCCGCTTTAACGAGCGCCGGTGCTTCCCTCAAAGATGTTGTGCGGACGCGAATTTACGTTACCGAAATTCGCGAGTGGGAAAAAGTAGGGAAGGCACACGGTGAGTTCTTTGGCGAGATTCGTCCCGCGACCGCCATGGTGGAAGTTAGCGGGCTGGTCAGTCCGGAAATGCTGGTGGAAATTGAAGCGGATGCGTTTGTGAACGAAGGCTGAAACAGCGAGGGCCAAATAGCGAGGGTTAAATGATGATGAGATTTCTGCGGGTAGCGGGTGTATTTTTTGCCAGCGCTGTTGCACTGGCGCAACAAGTAACAGTGGTTCGCGCTGGCGTGTTGATTGATGGCAAATCCGATGCCGCGCGGCACAATCAGGTGATTGTCATTCGGGACAACAAGATTGAGAGCGTAGGTGACGCCGCGGATGCCAAGATTCCCGCTGGCGCAACCGTGATCGATCTCTCCCATGCCACCGTGCTGCCGGGGCTGATTGATGCCCACACCCATATTTTCCTCCAGGGCGAAGTTCCGGCTGATGGCGGTTATGACGTCCAGTTGCTGAAGTATCCGCTGGCATATCGTGCGGCGCGGGCGACTGTGGCGGCGCGTCGGGCGCTCGAGCAGGGCTTCACCACGCTGCGCGATGTGGAAACGGAAGGCGCGGGTTATGGCGATGTCGGCATCAAGCAAGCCATCGAAGAGGGCATCATTCCCGGGCCGCGTCTGTTTGTCGTCACGCGGGCGATCTCGACCACAGGTGGCTACCCACTGGAGGGTTATGCCCCGGAGATTGAGGTTCCCAAGGGAGCGCAGTTGATTGATGGCGCGGTGGAAGCCCGCAAAGCGGCGCGCCAGCAGCTAGACCATGGCGCCGATTGGATCAAGGTCTACATGACGCACCGTTCCTGGATTGGAAAAGGCGGCGAATTGGTCTCGCAGCCGACGCTAACACTGGAGGAAATTCAGGCTATCACCGATGAAGTCCACGGCTGGGGCAAGCGGGTCGCGTGCCACGCGTATAGCGGCATTGGCTTGCATCGGGCCATTGAAGGCGGCTGTGACTCCATTGAGCACGGCCTTGATTTGGATGACGCGGCCATCACGGAAATGACCAAGCGGAACACGTGGTATGTTCCCACGCTGGCTGTTTACTACGTCGACTGGGCGCCGGAGAATACGCCCGATGGGCAACGGGATCGCGAGCGGGCCACCGTGCACGAAGAGTCCTTCAAGAAGGCCTTAAAAGCCCGGCTGAAGATTGCCTTCGGTACCGATGTGGGCGGCTTCCCGTGGACCGAGCCGATTGCTCAGGAATTTCTGCTGATGACCAAGTTCGGCATGACACCCATGGACGCAATCCGCAGCGCTACCTCGCGCGCGGCCGAATTGCTGGACCGCCAAGGCCAACTGGGCGAGATTCGACCCGGCGCTTTCGCTGATCTTGTCGCGGTCGACGGAGACCCGCTGGCGGATATCAAGGAGCTGGAGCATGTGCGCTTTGTCATGAAAGATGGGAAAGTCTTCAAGAACGAAACAAAATGATTTCAACCCGTGGCAGGCATATAATTTGCTTCCATCTGTAGGAGCGTATGGCGCGACTTTCCAGTCCTCTCCAAAAAACGATTGCCATTGTCCGCATTCTGACGGCAGCCATCTTCATCTTGTTCGGGCAGTATAAGTTGTTTACACCAGCGTTCGCGCATGGTGGTTTCGAGCAGTACGTCTCCGGCTTTGTGCAGAGCCAGGCCGTCGGGTTCTATCGAGGTTTTCTGGCTGGCGTGGTGCTGCCGCATCCCGTTTTGTTTGCCTATACAGTCGGACTCATCGAGCTGGTGATTGGGCTTTGCCTGCTGGCCGGCTTCTGGGTTCGCGCGGCTTCCGTGCTCGGCGCGCTGCATATGCTCAGCCTCACGCTCGCCACATGGTGGGGTCCCGGGCACGATGCTCCTTTGTGGCAGTACTTTGGTGCGGAACTCGATCACCTGCCGCTGCTGTTCTTGTTTGTCATCTTCTTCATGGCGGACTCCGGGCAAACCTGGGGCCTGGACGGCCGTCGTTAGCATTGCTTCCAACTCCAATTTAGAGGGCTTATGAAACGCACACAGCACTTCGTCCTGGCTGGGTTACTCGCTGGCATCTGGATCACTGGCCAAGCTCTGGCACAAACGCCGGTCCACCGCGTGATCGTGAAGGCGGGCCGCTTGCTCGACGTAAAGTCCGGGCAGATCCTTCGCGATCAAATGATCGTGATTGAGAACGACAAGATCGTCAGTGTCGGAGCCGCCTCCGAAGCGGCCACCACGTCAGCTAAGGTCGCGAACGCCACGGTCATCGACCTGCCAAACGCCACGGTTCTGCCCGGCATGATTGACGCGCACACGCACCTGACGATGGACCCCGGACACTTTGGCTACGACGGCCTCGCCATTTCCACTCCGCGGGAGGCGCTGATCGGCGCGAAAAACGCCCGCGCCACATTACTCGCGGGCTTTACCACGGTTCGTAATGTGGGCGCGGGAGGCTACAGCGATATCGCCTTGCGCGACGCCATCAACGACGGGGATATCCCCGGGCCGCGCATTCTGGCCAGCGGTCCTGCCCTCGGCATTACTGGCGGGCACTGCGACAATGACCTGCTGCCCTACGACTACCACGCCACCGCGGAAGGCGTTGCCGATGGCGTCGAAGCCGTGCAGCACAAGGTGCGGGAAGTCATCAAGTATGGCGCGGATGTGATCAAGATCTGTGCCACCGGGGGCGTCCTCTCCAAAGGCGACGACCCCAACGCCTCACAATTCACTCTGGAAGAAATGAAAGCGATCGTCGCCGATGCGCACCGCCTCGGCCGCAGAGTTGCCGCGCATGCTCACGGCGCGCAGGGCGTGCAGCTTGCGTCTGAGGCGGGTGTTGATTCCATCGAGCATGGCCATCTCATGGACGATGCTTCCATCGCCACCCTCAAGAGAAATGGAACCTACATCGTTCCCACGCTCTACCTAATGGACTGGAATCGAGAGAACGCCGACAAAGCCAATCTCCCCAACTTTCTCAAAGCCAAGATGGCCATGGTCTCCGAGCAGGGCGCGAAGAATCTCCAACGGGCGTTTGCAGCTGGCGTCAAGGTTGCGCTTGGCACCGACGCCGCCGTTTACCCCCATGGCCTCAACGCGCACGAGTTTGCCGTCTACGTTCGCCTCGGCATGACGCCCATCCAAGCCATCCGCACGGGCACGTTAAATGCTGCGGATTTACTGGGTTGGGCGAACAAAGTTGGATCGATCGAGCCCGGCAAATGGGCTGACATCGTCGCGGTAGACGGTGATCCGCTCGCGGATATCACCACGCTTCAGCGGGTAAAGTTTGTGATGAAGGGTGGGGAAGTGGTGAAGAACGACTACGGTCACTGAGCACAGATTTCTAAGATCAAAACATTTAAGATAAAAACATTAAGATAAAAACAAAGGGCCGGGAGTGAACCCGGCCCTTCCGTTTTTTCGCCCAAGCGAAAACTACGCCTTCTTCGGTGCGATGGCATCCTTCGCGGACTTGGCGAGATAGAACTTCGCCGTGGTCTTGGCCGCGATCTTGATGGCTTCGCCCGTCTGCGGGTTGCGGCCCATGCGCGCCTTGCGGTGTACCTTCTTCAAACGGCCCAGGCCGGGAAGAACGAACAAGCCGTTCTTCTTGGCTTCCTTCACCGCCAGGTCAACAACCTGTTCTAAAAACGCCGCCGTATCCTTGTTGCTCAAGCTCGTCTTTTCCGCCAGGTAGCGGACGACTTGACTCTTGGTCATTCCTGCAGCCATGAATCCTCCTTCGAAAACCTCATTGAAAATACTGTTACTGCGCGAATCTTAGCGCAGTCGCCTGTGGAAAAACAGCAATTTTAGGGCTATTTCGCAAGATTTAGACTCAAGAGTGCCTAAATGGGCAAATTTGGAGCGGGTTTGAGCCACTTCGCCCCCTCCGCAGCCGCTAAAATCGCCCCTGTTCGTGTGGCGCGGGCACTCCTGTCCGAGCGGTCTTGCCCAAAGACCTTGGCTCACCCTCCCATGGTTTCGCCCATATCCTCACCCGCCACAGTGCCATAATGCCACCAGAGGAGAATTCCTGGTGAGCTGTGCCATTTGCGAAACCCGCAAAGAGAAGCGGTTCTGTCTGGCGGTTCATGGCCGTATTTGCCCGCAGTGCTGCGGCGAACAACGCGAGCTACGCTTCGACTGTCCCAGCGAGTGTGTCTACCTCCAGCAATCCCGCCAGCACGAACGCCCGCGCCCCATGACTGAACGGGACCGCGAAGCGCTTTTCCCAGGCGTGAACATCGAGGAAACATTTCTCTACCAACACGACAATCTGCTGCTTGGACTCAGCTTCGCGTTAGCCAAAAGCGTAGGCGCCAATCCCGATGTCAAAGATCCTGATTTGATCGCCGCGCTTACCACCTTGGGAAAGACCTACCAGACCCTGGCGCAATCCGGCCTGCTCGTGGAGGCCACGGCCCCTAATCCCGCCGAGCAGGCAGTGGTGGAAGAGATGAAGCAAGTGTTGGCGGAGCTTCGCCAAGTGGAGCAGCAACACCTCGGCACCAGCAGGTTGCGCGATGCCGACATCCTCAAGGGCATCGTGTTCCTCACCAGAATGGCGTACGGTCGCACTTCGGGCCGACCCAAGTCCAAGGCGTTTATCGAGTTTTTAGCCGAACAGTTTCCAGACAAGGCAACACCAGGTAGCGACGAAGCGGCTCCTCGAATCATTCTTTCGTAATCAACGTTCCCTAATCCGTTTAGGTTTTTCGCACCGCTGGACCCGCAGCCAGCCCAGCCAGCAATTCCCGAACCCTACGCCGCAACACCGGATGCTCCACCTCCGGCGCAATTTCCGCCAAAGGCTCCAGCACAAATCGCCGCAAGTGCATCGCCGGATGCGGCAAAATTAGCTTCTCGGAGTTCATGACCCGATCCCCGGCCAGAAGAATGTCGATATCAATGATCCGCGGCCCCTTCGCCGGCTGCGCCGCCCGATCCCGCCCCATCTCCCGCTCAATGCTGAGAAGACCATCCAGCAGAGCCTCTCCGCTCAACGCCGTCTCCAACTCCACCGCGCAATTCAAGAATTCCGGCTGGTTCGTAAATTCCACCGGTTCGGTTTGGTACAGAGATGAGCAATTGGTAACCATGCCCCAATCCGAAAGTTTGCCAATGGCCTCCCGTAAATGCCCCGCCCGGTCTCCCAAATTCGACCCCAACGACAAGTAAACCCGTGTCAGCACAATACTTACAGTGTGCGGGTTGAGCGCCGGGTTTGCCAAGGCCAATTCGCAAGTCGCATCATTTTCCGCAAGTACTCCCCCACGAATTACCCCAGGGATGTAGGCAACCACCGCCTCTTCAGCGACGATGCCTTCATGAGTCTCGCATCGTTACTTCTCAGCCGCGACCCGGATTTGGTCCAGCCCATTCGTTCCGCTTTCGAAAAACACTCCATTGGCGTGGAAGTTTGCGTCGGCCCGCATGCGGGAGTGGAAATTCTCACCACCGAGCACTTTGACGCCGTCATTGTCGACTGCGATGACCTGCAAGGCGGCTCCGAAGTTTTGCGCGACTTGCGCAGCATGTCCGCGAACAAAAGCTCCGTCGCCATTGCCGTCCTCAACCAGCGCACCAGCACCGCGCAGGCTTTTCAAATGGGCGCAAACTTTGTGATTCAAAAACCCGTCTCGTCGGTCAACGCCACTCGCTGCGCCAGTGCGGCCGTTGCCATGATGACGCGCGAACGCCGCCGTTTTTACCGCCACCCACTAGACTTTTCCATCTCCGCCGTCTTCGGCAAAGACGAGATCCGGCAGGCCAAGGCCACCAACATCAGCGAAGGCGGCATGGCCGTCTGCTTCGGTGACGGAATTCCCACCAGCAGCTTGACCAAAATCTTGTTTCGCTTACCGGACATGCAGGCCCCGTTGGAGTTTCGCGCCGATCTAGCTTGGGCCGACGAGCAAGGCCGCGCGGGCCTACGCTTCGTCGATCCGCCCAGGAAGGCGCAAGAGTTGATCGAAGACTGGCTTACTCGCCAGCTCGCTGCTAAAGCCAAACCCATCCCGTCTTATCCAGCCGCGGGTAGGCCCGGCAACACGCTCTCTGCCTTGGCCCGAAAAGAGAACTGGTAGCACCCAAAAGCAACGACGCCAGTAGCGACTCCTAAAAAACCAGCGGCCCTTCGTCGAATGACGAAGGGCCGCTGCCTTGCTCGATCCCTACTATTCCTTGTCCGAAGCCAGCGCCTCATTCAGGTGCGCAATCGCCTCGTTAATGCTCTTAATCGCCAGTGCCTTATGGCCGTGGAAATCCTTGGCGGCCTTGTGCTCCAGTTCATCTTTGGTGTGTTCCAGTTGACGAATTGCCTCGTGAATCACCGGGTGGCCTTCGCGCTTCTCTTCGTGCTTGTCATCCTTGTCCTGCGGCAGGGCGAAGGAACTCATGGGCATGGCCAGAACAGCAGCCATGGCAGCGGTAACAAAAATACGACGTAAGTTCATTAGGTTTCTCCTTGGGGGATTGGCGGTTAAACCCGCCTTGTAAGGTTTCCCTGATTCTAGTCCAGAAGGACTCCAGCGGCCCGTGGTGGAAGTAGGATTCGTATCTGGCCCCCGCTTCAGCGGTGGCGTAAGTGCTTTGATATGAGTGCGCTTTCACAGCCTGCTGAAAAAGTCGTTCTAGCACCAACTTTTGGGCGGCGCAGCCCTTCAGTGCTGCGATCAGTCGTTTGTAATGAGTGGGATTCAGCCCCCGCGGTAAGGGGTTGATCTGGCAAAGAAGACTTTTTCAGCAGCCACTCCAGGCGCTCAATGTTGACCCCCGACTTTTACCACAGGTTCCTAAGTCCACAGAGCCCCTCGCGTTCACCCCGCCGAGGCTACAGCGTCGCCACAGAAGCCACTTCCGAACTCGCCCTGTTCAACGTCACTTCTTCGCAGAGCGAGGGATTCTTCAGAATTCGCGACACCAGCGCCGTATGCATGGCGTGGCCCGCCCGGTCCGCCACCACGCGCCCCAGCAAGCGTTTACCGATCAATGCCAAGTCCCCAATTAAGTCCAGCACCTTGTGCCGCACAAACTCATCCGGAAATCGCAGCGGCGGATTCTCAATCCCATCTTTCGTCAGCACCACGCAATTGTCGCGCGAGGCTCCACGAATTAACCCCATATTCCGCATCGCTTGCTCATCTTCCCGCGATCCAAACGTCCGCGCCGGAGCAATCTGTTCCAAATAACTACCATTGGAAAGTTCCACCGCAAACGTTTCCCGCCCAATCGCCGGATGCGGAAAGTCAATCGAGTACGACGCCGAGTAGCTCTCCGCCGGATAAATCGCGATAAACTTTCCCCGGTCCGCAAGCTCAATCGGTTCCAGTACCCGCAGGTAAGTCCGCCGCCGCCGCTGTCGCCGCAAGCCCACCCGCTGAATCATTTCCACAAACGGCTGCGCGCTCCCATCCAGAATCGGCAACTCCAGGTTATCCAGCTCCACAATCGCATTGTCCACGCCCACACCCACCAGCGCGGATAGCAAGTGTTCCGTAGTCGAAATTAAAACGCCTTTCTTCATCAAGCTGGTGGCGTAGCTCACTTTGGCCACATTGTGGCCCACAGCCTCAATTTCGAATCCGTCCAGGTCCGTCCGCCGAAACACAATGCCCGCCCCGCTCGACGCCGGCAGCAGCCGCAACTGCACCGGCGCCCCACTGTGCAGTCCAATGCCGCTGCATTCCACTGCGGCCCGAATTGTTTGTTCGTATTCCAAGCAGACGGAGAAAACCCAACCGTCCGGCAAGACTACTAGGAGACCGGCAATCAGGTTGTGGTAATTTAGCCACAGTCTGTGGCAAGCCGGGAGTACAGCGGAAACTGTAGCGTGTGGCGTAACTACTTTGTGATCAATTACTTCCCGAGCGAATCGTGGCCTCAAACAGACCGTCAGCCAGCTCCTCGTTGTACTTCACTTTATTCAGAAACCGCTGCGAAACAAGGTCTCCGTTGTAAAAGCGCGAGACCGTGTACGGCGTCAGAATCCCCTGCACCGGTTTGAAGTTGTCATACGCTTCCTCCTCCACGTTCTGCCCTTTATCCTTCGCGTCCCGCCAGGCATAGGACTTCTTCACCGGCAAATGCGTAGTCGTGTCTAAAAATAAGGTCACCGACTGATTGCGCTCATTCGTCACCGTCACCTTGTCGGCTAGATTGGCCCCCGCAATCGCCGTTCCATCATAGAAAAAAGCCACGCCCGGCTCGTGAATCCACGTCCGTAGCACCGACTCCAGTGAGCGCTCGCGTCGCCGCAGATAATCCCGCGTATCCTTCGCCTCTTCCAGCTCTGTCCCTTTGTAGCTCACCTCGTAGCCCTTATCGCCATTGTGGATCACCGCCACATCCGTCTTCTTGTTGGATTTCCCCTCGGGCACGGGAATCGGAAAGGGAATCAAGTCGTAGACGCCAATGCCTTTCTCCAGAGCGAACTCCACCCGTTCCTTGTCCGCAAAGCGAACAAACCGCCGGTACAGCGCCCCCGCTCCGCGGGTCTGCCCGTGGTACAGACTGTAGGATCGGCCTTCCTCGCTGCGCGTCGTGTATGAGGTATAGGCCGACCCGCCCAGTGTTGCGATCGCAGTGTCGATCAAAGTGCGAGCCTTCTTCGACCCTTCGTCCTCCGAGGGCTGGGCAACCGAAGGCTCGACAACCGAACCCTTAACCCCGGCCCCACCCGTCTGCCCCACCGCCGCGCCCACCAATAAACCCAACATTAAGAAGACAGCCAAAAAGCCAGCGAAAAGGTTTTTCATAGAGCTCCCATCATCTTTGGACGCATTCCACCCGGCCGCGGCTGCCTGC
>JAYWAL010000106.1:0-68709 GCA_043782485.1 Acidobacteriaceae bacterium
GTTTTCTTTTCCCCGTACACCTTCTCCAGGGCCGCCTGAATGCGTTCCGACGCTTTCGCCTCGCCCAGGTAGTCGAGCATCAGCAGCGACGAGCGCACGATCGCCGTGGGGTTCGCCATGTCCTTCCCGGCAATGTCCGGAGCGGAACCGTGAACCGCTTCAAAGAGCGCGCAATCCGTTCCAATATTCGCACCCGGGACTAGCCCCAGTCCGCCGACAAAGGCTGCGCACAAGTCGGATAAGATGTCTCCGTACAAATTCTCCATCAGCAGAATGTCGTACTGGTAGGGGTTCATCACCAGCTGCATGCAGGCGTTGTCGACAATGTGCTCGACGTAAGTGATTTCCGGATAGTCGTTCGACACGGCGCGGGAGCAGCGCAGGAACAGGCCATCCGAAAGCTTCATGATGTTGGCTTTGTGGATGACGTGAATCTTCTTCCGCCCCATTTTCCGAGCGTAGGCAAAGGCGTGTTTGGAAATGCGCGTGGAGGCTTTTTCCGTAATGATCTTCAGACTTTCCACCACGCCGGGAACCACCTCGTGCTCAATGCCGGAGTAGAGGCCTTCGGTGTTCTCGCGGAAAATGATGAGGTCGACGTTGGGGTACTTGGTTTCCAATCCCGGAAGACTCTTCACCGGACGGAAGTTGGCGAACAGCTCAAACTTCTTGCGCAGTTCCACGTTGACGCTGCTAAAGCCGTGTCCAACGGGCGTTCCCACCGGCCCCTTTAGAGCCAGCCGCGTGCGCTCGATCGATTCCACGAGCTCTTTGGGAATGTACGCGCCGGATTTTTCGAAGGCCTCGGCGCCCACCGAGAACCGCTCCCATTCAAACTTGACGCCACTAGCATCCAGAATGCGAATCGCAGCCCCAACCACCTCGGGACCAATACCATCACCGGGAATCAACGTTGCTTTATAAGTCATAAGTGTTTTGATCTCAGCTCTCGTAGGGGCAGGCGCCCCCGACTGCCCTGAGGAGCGCAGCTCCGAAAAAGGCTTTACAACTTGTTGTTGAAACGCTTTTTCAGAACAAAGCCCTAGTTCTTCCCACTCTTCCCAGGCACCGCCGCCGCTTCCTTCACCTGCACCAAATCCTTCAGCTCGGACATAAATTCCTTCACGTCTTTAAAATCCAGGTACACCGAAGCAAAGCGCACGTACGCCACTTTATCCAGCTTCCGCAACCGATTCATAATCAGCTCGCCAATTTCGCTGGTCTTCCGCTCGCGCTCGGAGGAATCAATCACATACGATTCGGCGTCGTTCACAATGCGTTCGAGCTGCGAGATCGCCACCGGCCGCTTTTCGCAGGCATGCAGCAGCCCGTTCAGCACTTTCTGCCGGTCAAAACGCTCCCGTCGACCGTCTTTCTTGACCACCATGTAGGGGATTTCGTCGATGCGCTCATAGGTCGTAAAGCGCTTGGCGCACTGCAAACACTCGCGCCGCCGCCGGATCGAATCCGCCTCTTTGCTCTCGCGCGAGTCGACAACCTTATCGTTCAAAAACCCGCAAAAAGGACACTTCATAAGTCTTAATTCCCGGACCCAAATACTCTGTCATCTCGCGCGCAATTCCCTGTCATTTGAGCCTAGCCTTTCCGCGCGACAGCGCGGATAGGCGAACTCGAAAGATCCCTGCCCGAGAGGAAATCCTTGTTAAGTGCCAAGCTCTCCATCACTTACATTGACTGTTAAATTGTAGCAGGCGTTTCCTTGGACTCCGCTTGCGCACTTTCCCTGGAAAGCTGCCGTAGAGATAGCCGGGCGCGATGCGCAAACGCCAAACCCAGCGGAACCACCGACATGAAAGTCACCAGCCACAGCAAAATGCCACAGCTGACCGCCGATTCCTTGGGCACGTGAAAAATCGCCGAGAGGGCGCTGATGGTAGCCACCTGCGAACCTCCGCCCACCGCTGGCAGCTGCACCATCGACCCCACCATGCTCGAACCCATCAGCAAAAGCACTTTTGAGGTCGTCAGATGGTGCAACGCCGGGACCGCATAAGCGTGGGTGACTTCTCGATAGGCCAGCGCGATCAAATACCACATGCCCACGGAAACGCCCGAAAGCTGCGCCAAAGCCCAGGGGCTGTCGATCGTATTCAAGCCCAGGCCAAACTCGCGAATTTTGGCGGCAACCTTCTTCCCCAGTTCGGCCCGGAGCGTCCCAATCTTCATTTCCGCCCAGTCCGCCAGCCGGTTGCCGTTTTTGGCGATCAGCACCAGAACCAGGGCCAAAACCGCGACTCCCGCCAGCAAAACAAATCCGGCATCGCGAAATTTGGGGTAAAACGTCAACTCCCGCAAGCCTTTGGAGGCAAAAATCGCAGCAACCATCAGGGTGGTAAACGCTCCCAGATCGAAAATTCGCTCCACCGTCCAGACCGCGATCTGCGAGGACAGAGAAAGGCCTTCGTTCCGGGCGATCAGGTAAGGTCGGATAAACTCCCCGGGCCGCCCTAGCAGCGCCAGACCGGCAAATCCGATGACTGTGGGTGGAATCAAGCCCAATACGGAGGTCTTTTTTAGCGGCTTCAGGAAGATCTGCCAGCGCAGGGCGCGGAGGCCGTAATGGATGTAAATCAGGGCAATCCCGTGCAGGATGTGGACGCCACGAATCTGGTGCCATTGCGCCCAAAACGTGGCCCAATCAAAATCGCGCCACTCCCGAATTTGGAAGTAAATCAGCAGCCCCAGCAGGGCCACGATGATGCCGGTGATCAGGGCGCGCTTGTTTTGCATGGGGGAGGACGAAAAGCCTTGCGGACCGGCGGGAACGACCCGCCATCTGCCAAGGTATAGGACGGCGTGGCCGCGGTCAACGCGGCGGGGAGCTTTTAACTGTTCCCAGAGCCTTTAACTCATTGCTGGTGAAAGGTTTCCGCTTGGTAAACAGTGCTGGAGGGCCTGCTGCTCGCCGTCACACGGGCAGCCGAGGAGGCAGCCTTTCGGGGACTGGCCGTGGTCGCTGCGGCCTTTGCAGGCGTCTTTGCTGCGGCAGTCTTCGTTCCGGAAGCCTTGGCGGCGGTCTTGCCCTGGGCTATCTTCTTGCGGTTGTAGTCGTTGATGATGCGGGCGACGTACTTCCTGGTTTCGCGGTAGGGAGGGACGCCGTGGTGCTGGTCGACGCGCAACGGACCGGCGTTGTAGGCCGCCAGAGCCTTGGCCACATCAAAGTTGAATCTTTCCAACAACATACGCAGGTAGCGGGTGCCACCGTCGGTGTTTTTGGCCGGATCAAAGGCATTATCCACCCCCAATTGCGAGGCGGTTCCCGGCATGAGCTGCATTAAGCCCTGGGCACCCTTGGGCGAGACGGCACGGGAGTTAAAACCACTCTCAGCGGAGATGACGCTGCTGACAAAATCGGGGTCCAGGCGGTAGCGGGCGCTGGCCGAACCGATGGCATCGGAGATTTGCTCTGGAGTGGCCCGTAGAGGGCCTCCACGTGCCCCAGGACGCGTCGCCGGAAGTGCTGGCTGGACTAACCGGATAGGGGCCTCTGGAGGGGGTGAATCGTCTCTCTCAAACCGTTCTACGTCGGCGGTGGGGACATCGACGAAACTGGCCCGGTCCACGGAAAGGTAAAGGCGAGTGAGCTCCCCGATTTCCTGGCGGTTTTCATGGCGGATGGTGTATCCGTTCCGCAGAATCGCCACATCCGTCGCCATTGCGGTGGCGGAGAGCAGAAGGAGCAGGCCGAGTTGTTGCCTGAATTTCACCTAAAACGAACCCTCGCCTAGCGGCAAAGCCCTAACTTCCTGAATTTACGCCAGTTTTGGCCGAATGTCACTCCCCAAGGAGTGTCAGGAGGACATGCGCGGTTGCCCCGGTTCGCCAAGCCCCAATAGGCCGACGTTAGGCCTGCTGGACCGCGGCGGGGGGCCTTTCCAGGGCAGTGCCCTCGCCGAAGACCGCGTCGTCAATGGCGGCCGCCACGCCGCTGGAACTGTTGGGCAAGGTTACGTTCCAACCCCTGCCGCGGAGGTCGTCCGAGGCGTTGCCCATAATGACCGGGATGCCCGCGTATTCCAGCATCTCGACGTCATTGTAGTTGTCGCCGATGGCCATAACTTGCGCTTGCGGGATGCCGCGGTGCTTGGCCCAGCGTTCCAGAGCGTGGCCCTTGGAGCAGCCCTGGTTGAGAACATCCACCATGCAGAGGTCGCGCTCGGGATATTCGGTTTTCAGGACGTTAACGCGGTTGCGGACGGGGCTGGCGGCTAAAGCACGCTGCACTTGCTCCATTCGGGGGATGGTTCCGCAGTACATGGCTTGGACAGGGTCTTCGGTTAAAGACTGTTCGATGGGGATGACGAAGTTGATGAAATCCAGATTGGTTTCCAGCCATTTGCGGATACTGGCGCCGAGGTCTTCGAGGTGTTCCAGAACCAGCGCGCCTTTGGTTTCCTGATCGAAGGTGATGACCATGTGGCCGCGAAATTCGTCCAGCGCGGCGCAAAGATCGCGGCAGGTCTGGGCGGGCAGCAGGTCGCGGTGAAAGCGTTCGCCCTCCAGCGAGCGCGTGACTGCGCCGTTGGAACTGATGAGGCATAAGTCGACGCCGAGTTTGCGAGCGACGGGTAGAGCGAATTGATGGCGGCGGCCGGTGGCGATCACGATTTCCACGCCCATCGATTGCGCGCGGCGGATGGCGGTGAGGTCTTCCTGGGAAATTTGGAACTGGGGGTTCAGGAGGGTGCCGTCGATATCGAGCGCCAGGAGGCGGATGGGAGGGGACTTCATGGAAAAGTTTAGCATCCGGGCGTAGGAGATGCTGACCGTCGCGCGCCATCTAGGGATGGCGGTGTCAAAAACGATGAGCGCTTGCCAGTGCGGGAAGGGGCTGCTGAAAACGCACTCTTTCCAGGATCAACCGCTCAACCCAGCGGCCAAAGCCGCAGGAACTCGCAGTGCTTATCGCAGCACTGAAAGTGCTGCGCCGCCCAAAAGCTGATATTGGAGCGCTTTTGCAAGCTCGTGGGTACGCTACAAGCTCGTGACACCGTCCAAGAAGAAAGCTTTTGCAGCGGAACTGCTGCCGACAGACTCAAATTCTTCCGCAAGGACGTCGCGCTGAGAAAGCTGGAAGGTGTTGGGATGAGTCGAGACTGTGGGGATTCCTCGCTTCGCTTCGGAATGACAGGACCTATAGAAAGTCGGTAAGCGTGCCTTCGGTGATGTTCGGTGCGCGCAACAGCCGTGATATATTGCCCAATCGCGCATGATACCGATGCTCAGTCACGGGTATACGTGGTGGGGGATGCTGCTCCAGGGCGTCGCCATTTTGCACTTTATCCGGCGGCGTCCGGAAACCTATTGGTTGTACATTATCGTGATTGCGGGGTGGTTGGGGGCGCTGGTTTATATTGGCGCGGAAGTGATTCCGGATCTGGGTTTGGTGCGCGGGTCGTTTCAGGCTTTTCCGAGGCGCAAGCGGATTCGAGAATTGCAGGCACTGGTGCTGGACAATCCATCGGCGGGAAATTACGAGGAGCTGGCGGGGCTTTTTCAAGACGAGAAAAAATATGCGCAGGCCCGCGAGTGCTATGACAAAGCCATCACCGTGCGAACCGATTCCGTGGACCCGTTCTACCGGCGGGGCAGTGCGCGATGGAACTGAACGATTTTGTTGCGGCCGTGCCTGATTTAGAACGCGTGGTCAACAAGGACCGCAAGTATGACTTCCAGCGGGCACCGGCCCTGCTGGCCCATGCCTATGCCAATACAGGGGAGGCGGACAAGGCGGACGCTTTGTTTCGCGAGGTGCTAGTGACTTCGACTCTTTCGGAAACGTATGTGAACTATTCTTCTTTCTTGGCGGCGCAGGGGCGGTCGACGGAGGCGCGAGCGATGGCGCAGCAGGTTTTGGCACGGAAGCCTGCGATGCCGGCGTATCAGAAGCGGCGGGAGCGGCCGTGGTTTCGCAAGGCAGCGCAGATTTTGAAACGGATTCCCGCGTGACGTTGAGTCGAGGAGGAAAAAATAATGAATGAGCCGGAAACGATTCCGTTTGACCACCCTTCGCTAGGCCCTGTTTGGGTGAGTGTTCAGGCGACCGAAGGAACGGTTGCCGTCAGGTTTTCCCAGGTGGGACCCGATTCGGAGATGATTCTTCCGGCATCGGCGGCGGTGAGGTTGGGACATGCACTCCTCGAGGCAAGCGGAGAGAATCCCCAGTCCTCCCCGCTCAAGTTGCCACATACCCGACAAATCGGCGGGATCATCGGACCCTACTAAACCCTAAGCCTTAGACTCCAGGGCCCAACGCGCCCGACGGCCAAAGCCATTGGAGGTGTTGAGCCCTATGGGAGCAGCAATCCGTCGGGCCTACTGACAAGTAGCTCGGCTGAAATCGCAGAAGAACCTGCGAATGACGTCGGCCTCGGGCGCAGCCGGGGGATTGGCTTCGGGCTTTGATGAAGTGTTGAGCCAGAAGCGCTGATGGGTGCGCCGAACGTGCGGCATGACCGCCTCCATGCCGATGGCGGGTGTGGTGATGTGCAACTGGGTCCAATCAGCGCTGCCAAAGACGAACGGCGACAAGAGGGTTGGAGATGTGCCGTTGGTAGCGAAGTTGTAAGGAGTCGGACGAGTGGTGTGGCAGTTGCGACAGGATCGCGCCACGACATTGCTGTAGACGTCGGCCGGGACGGTTTGGCCGAGCGGCGGATCCGCCGCCCATCCGCTGGCCACGAAGCTCGTATTCTGGTTGCCGGAGAGTGTTGCTCCAGTCTGGTTAAAAATCTGGTTATACCAGCCCTCGACCAGTTCAATGAGCGCCCACATAGGCTGGCCGTTGAAGTCCGGGTTGGTTACCTCAATATTCAAAACGCTTTGGTTGAGCTTGCGAAAGGTATCTTGCTGGGCGGCGCGGGTAAAGCTTGGGTTGGAGGAGTACTGGAGCGCGTCAAGGTCGAAGGGCAGGAAATGCGCGTGGACGTTGCCGCCCGGGTTGGGATAGGGTTGGCCGGCGGCAACGTTGGCCGGGTTTCTGCCTCCATGGCAGACCAAGCAGAGACCTGGGACCGACTTCGCGCCCCCTCCATCCAGGTCCGCCTTGTTAACCCGAGGATTGTCGAGTAGGCCGGTGGCTGGGTTCACGACTTGGTGGCCGCGGTCGTAGACGTAAAATTTGGTGAAGGACGTTCCCGTGGTGGCATCGGGCTTATATTCCATGGTGACGGCCGCGATTGGGTTGACATCGTTGACGGCGTCGTCGGCGGTCCGGTGGTTGGTGACAGCCCAAGCCGTGCCATCTTTGGAAACGATCATGCGACGACCGAAGCCAAGATCGATGGCGTTAAAGTATCCGGCCAGGGTGTAAGTGTTTGGATCGGCAAGATTGATGCCGTTCTGCGCCAGCCAATCGCCGAAGAAGGCTTTCTTATTGCCTGGGTCAATCGCCTGGTAGTAGGCGTCAGCGGTAGTGGAATCGGTGACGTTTGTGAGGACACCGTCGGCTCCATAGGTCAGGAAATCGGTGGGATGGGTGAAGGGATCCGTCTGCGCCAAAAGTGGCTCGACGGCAAGCGTGGGGTCCATCAGCGCCGTTGGGTTCAGGTTCACAGTGACACGAACCACCCGCTGCGCGGTACCGTTCGACTTGGCGGCGGTGAAGCGCAGGAGGTACTGCCCAGCTGTGTTGAAAAGTGCATCGGTGGTCGGGTTGTTGACAGCGGTAAACGAGACCTCCCCAATACCGGAGACGAAGCCGCCTGGGTTGAACCACTCCGGCGAAGTGGGCGTGCCGGTGCCGGAAACCGTGGCTTTGAGGTGAACTTTGTTGGGAGCCGTAATGACGTAGTCATTCGGCGCAACCACCGTGGCACCAGCCGGAGCAGCAACGGTGACCGCGGGCGCTCCAGTGATCGCGAGTGTGATGTAGTCGGGTGAATCGAGGCTGGAGAAGTCTCCTCCGCCAATCAAGGTGCCGGTAATTCCCAGGGGCACGTTGGTTCCGTTGGGCAAGGAGCCGAGAGCCAGAGTTTGCACAACCGCCGGGATGCTGAACTGCAACACCAAAGCCGCGTTGCTGTTGGGAGTGGTGAGGCAATTGCCCAAAACGTTTTCGTTAGCCTTAGTGGCGGGAACGGTCAGCTTTTTTGGTAACACCACGGGAGCAAGGCTGCCAATGGCGGCCGTTCCAGCTAACTGGCTGCCGAGGGTGCCAAAGCCGTCGACGATGTGAAGACGAACCGTGGTCAAGTCCACGTTGGCTGCGATAAACGAGCTATTGCTCAAAATGGCGATGGGCAGGTTCCCTTTGGCAGCAGGGTTAAGGGTGTTTTTGCAAACGCCAGGTTTGACGTCGATTTGCACAGGAATGACGGCCGAAGCGGCCACCGATAAAGAGGCTACGAGGGTGAACACTTGGAAGCAATGGATCCTATTGAGCCGACTTTGACCGGACATTATTTGCGTCTCCTGGCGAGGCTGCACAAATCTAGCCTCTGTCAGTCAAACGGAATCAGGCGAGAATATGGCTCGCGCTGGAGAACTATTTTTTTGGGGAGTGGGCGGAAGCAGGTCGTTAGGCAGCTTATTTTTTATCGTGAACGCCCCAACGGAAGCGGCGGCCCACGATGCATTTGACGATGAGATGGTCGCTGGCCTGCGTCACGCCGATGCCGACGCCGAAATTGAACTCCCAATTTGGGGAGAGATTTAGGTCGATTGAGGGAAAGAACTGCTGGTTTTGGTCGCGGAGGGCATCGAAGCCCGTCACAGGACCCAGACCTCCGTAGTATTCGAGGCCGCCTGTAATTTTCTTGGTGAAATCGTAGCTGACTTTGGCGTTGGGAGAAAAACTCCAGCCTTGATTCTGGCTGGCGCCGTGAAAAGACTTGTCCATGGCGGGATTGAACGCCAGATACCAGCGACCTAGCTTTTTGTCGATGATGGGGCGGATTTCCCAGGTCCAGGTGTCGGTTGAGAAGTTGCGTTGTTGGTAGCCGATTTCCGTGGACAAGCTTAAGCCGACCGGCCACTTCCAGGATTCCGGAATGGCAACACGGGGGCGAATATGATCCCCGACCCACATCCACCCACCGTCGGGCTGGATGGTGGAGAAAACGTAGAAGCCGGTTTCGAACCAGTCGTTGAAGCCATGGGTGATTTCCAGGGTTTCGTGGATGGCGTGGTTGGTGGGGAGGACGCCATCGACCACCGTCTTGCTGCCTTTGACGGTGAAGTTGCTATGGAGTTCGACCATGGTGTCACCGGGGGCAACGAGGTCGGAGCCGTAGACCTGGATTTCGGTGTTGTCCTGGGCGTGGGCGGGAATGCCGCAGCACAGCGCGATGAGGAGGGGCCAAATGGGACGGAGCATTTGAGGTTAGTGTTTCATGAACGGTGTTGGGGAGAGAGGAAATCCTTGTGCAGCGGCTAAACCGTTGACTGTAGAGGCATGGGCGGCACGGCTGAAGCCGTGCCCTGATACGAAGCTTTCCTTGTACCGGAAGCGAATCCTTTCTAGCGCGGACGAGAATCGTCAACATAGAAGACTTGCCGGACGCGGGCCGGGTTTGCGCTATGGTTGTGGCAGAGGATTTGCGGCGTATTGGAGGGTTGGATGAAGCAGCGAAACTTGGCCGTGCTGGTTGCGCTTGTTTGTTTTGTGTTGGCGCTGTCGGCATTCGCACACCATGGAACGGCGCGATTTGATATGTCGCACATTGTGACCATGGAGGGCACCGTCAGGGATTTTCAGTGGATGAATCCGCATCCGTATATCCACGCTGACGTGAAAAACGAAAAGGGCGAAATGGAAAACTGGGCGCTGGAGTGCGGCAGTCCCTTGATGCTGGTGCGGGTGGGGTGGACGAAGAAATCGGTGAAGGCGGGAGACCATGTGAAAATTTACGGGTTCCGCGCCAAGGATGGGTCGCCCTATATGCATTTGGAACGGCTGGAGATCCCTGGTGGCCAGGCGCTGGTGGGGTTCCCATAGCAAATGCCTTTTCTGATGACGTTTTGCCAATGGCTGGAACAGACTGCGCTGGGCAGCGGCATTCGGGATTCGCTGTGGCTGTTTCCGGCGATTGAGACGGTACATTTGTTCGGGATTGTACTTCTGGTGGGGTCGACCACGGCGTTTGATCTGCGGTTGCTGGGGTGGGTGATGCCGCGGCAACGCCTCCCGGAACTGGCGGAGCGGTTGCTACCTTGGTCCTGGGCAGGTTTTGCGGTGCAGGTGGTGACGGGGTTTCTGCTGTTCGCGTCGGCGGCGTCAAAGTATTACGGCAACACGGCGTTTCGGCTGAAGATGGGCATGCTTTTGCTGGCGGGGGTGAACGCTCTGCTGTTCCACTGGACCACTTATAGGGATCTTGGGGATGGGGATACGCCGCTGGGTGCGAAACTTGCGGGCGGCGTTTCCCTGCTGCTATGGTTTGGCATTGTTGCGGCGGGTCGATTCATTGGATTTGTGTGAAAGGGGCTTCTCGTGGGAAAGTTTGTTCTTGGATTGATACTGGGTATGGTAGCCATTCCGGTGGCGGGGTACTTGTATTTTACGGGCGGTCATGCGCCGGTGGCGACATCGGATCCCGATATGCCATTTGAGAAGATGCTGGCGCACAGGGCGCTGAGCGCGCGGATCGACAAGGAGATGCCGAAGTCGCCGCCGATCCAGGGCGATGAGGCGAATCTGCTGGCTGGGGCTGCTCTTTACCGCGAGCACTGTGGGGTGTGCCACGGCATGCCAGGACGCGATAAGACGGCAATAGCGGTCGGTATGTATCCGCACCCGCCGAAACTGATGGAAGGCAAGGGCGTAACCGACGACGAGGTTGGGGAAAGCTACTGGAAAGTGGCGAACGGCATTCGTCTGACGGGGATGCCGGGCTTCCGGACGACGCTTTCCGAAACGCAGATGTGGCAGGTGAGTCTGCTGGTAGCGGAAGCGGGTAAGCTTCCGAAATCGGTGGTGGATGCGCTGGCGGTGGTGCCGATGGCCGAGCAGGGGCAAACCAAAAAGTAACAACGAGGTGCGTTGGGGTTGGCTTCGGAAGCGTGTGGCTGCTAACCTGAGCGTGCAGTTGCCGTTCCTGTCCGAGGGCCCATTGCGATATGTCGAGTCAAAACCTTAGTCTCCCCGGGTTTGTCTTGTGTTTCTCTCTATTTGGACTGGCGGGATGCCACTCCGCCCCGCCGAAGGCTGTGGCTACGCGCGTGGTCACGCAGCCAGCGCCGGGCGAGGGCATCCGGAAGATTCAACACATCGTCTTTTTGATCAAGGAAAATCGGACATTCGACCACTATTTCGGCACGTTTCCCGGGGCGGACGGCGTCACTTCGGGGAAAATCTCTGATGGTACAACCATTCCTCTCAGCCATTCACCCGACGTTGGCCCATACGACATTGGACACTCGTGGCGCGATGCCATTATCGCGATGGACGGAGGCCGCATGGGGAAATTTGACCAGCTCGCCGACGGTTACGTTGATGGCTACCGCTATCCGTATACGCAGTTTCTGGAATCAGATATTCCTAACTACTTTGCGTATGCCCGGAATTTTGTTTTAGCTGACCGAATGTTTTCCTCGCTGGCGGGGCCAAGCTTTCCCAACCATCTTTTCACGGTAGCGGCGCAGGCAGGGGGCGTGATTGATGACCCGCACGCCAGCAAAGGCAACTGGGGTTGCGATTCGGATGAAGAACAAACGGTAGCCGTGGTGCAAAAAGACGGCAGGATCAAGACCGAACCGCCGTGTTTTGATTTTAAGACGCTGGCGGATTCCCTGGAAGACAAACATATCCCCTGGAAGTATTACGCGCCGTCGAAGGGGCAATTCGGGTACCAGTTCTCAACGCTGGATGCGATCCGGCACATTCGGAACACGCCGTTGTGGCAGGAGCGGGTTGTGCCGGATTCCCAGTTTGCGAGCGACGCTAAAAACGGAAGGCTTCCCGCGGTGAGCTGGCTGGTGACTGGCACGGCTAACGAACACCCGCCACTGAGCACGTGTAACGGCGAAAATTGGACGGTGGAGCAGCTCAACGCCGTGATGCAAGGACCGGATTGGAATTCGACGGTGGTGTTCCTGACCTGGGACGACTTCGGCGGATTTTATGACCATGTGCCGCCGCCTTCGGTGGGGACTTATAGCTTTGGCCCACGCGTTCCGTTATTGATTATTTCTCCGTATGCGAAAAAAGGCTATGTAAGTCACACGCAGTATGATTTTTCGTCCTTCCTGAAATTTGCGGAGCGCCGTTTCGACTTGCCGACTCTGACCGAGGACGACGCCAGGGCGAGCGATATGCTCGATAGTTTCGACTTCAGCGGTGCGCCGCAACCGGCTTTGCTGCTGGAAACACACGCTTGCCCGAAGCACGCCAGCTTCTGGTGGAGGGCCTCCACCTATTGGGCGCGGCGTAAAGCCCATCAGGAGGCGGTCAAGAGCAACTTGCGGCAGTAGCGCTGCGACCCATGACCTCTGACGCCCACAACCTTGACTATGGCAATCTGCTCGCGGCCAGCCGTCGGCTGGATGTGTCGGGCTGCAGCCAAAAGGTTCGGGTGGCGCTGCTGTCAGACTCGGCCACGCAGAGGATGGTGCCGCTGCTGCGAACGTTGTTTGCGCGGCAGGGAGTGGATGCGGAGATTTACGAAGGCCCCTTCGACGGCATCGAGCTGGAGGTGTACAACCCGAACTCGGGACTGTACCAGTTTCAGCCGCAGATCGTGGTGATTCTGAATTCGGTACAAGCTTTGCGGGCTAATTTTCTTCGTTCTGAGACTGCGCCACAGACGTTCGTTGAGGAGACGCTGAGCCGAACTACGCGGATTTGGGATGCCATCCACGGGGCTTTGCCTGCCACGATCCTGCAAAGCAATTTTGTTATGCCGTATGAGCGCTTTTTCGGCAATTTCGATTTGAGTGTGCCGGAGTCGCTGTATGCGACGGTCGGCAGGTTGAATGCGCAAGTGGCGGTGGCGACGCGGACGCGCCAGAGCGTGCTGCTCAATGACATGGAGGGAGTGGCGTCCTGGCTGGGCCGGAGGGTTTGGTTTGAGGATCGATTTTGGGATAGCGCCAAGTACTTCTGCGCGCTGGAGTGCCTGCCCTACGTTGCCAACAACCTGGTGACCATGAGCATGGCCACGCTGGGCCGGGCGACGAAATGCGTGGTGGTGGACCTGGACAACACAATGTGGGGGGGCGTGATTGGCGACGATGGACTGGACGGAATCCAGATCAGCGCGCACGGCGAAGGAGAAGCTTTCTATCGCATGCAGCTCTACTTGCGGGCGCTGAAGCAGCGCGGGATTGTGCTGGCCGTGTGCAGCAAGAATGAGATGGCGAATGCGTTGCTGCCGTTTGAGAAGCATCCGGAGATGGTGTTGCGGCGAGAGGACTTTGCCGTGTTTGTGGCAAATTGGAACGACAAGGCCGTGAATATCCGGCAAATCCGGGAAACTCTGAATATCGGGTTTGATTCGATGGTCTTCCTGGATGACAATCCGTTCGAGCGCAATCTGGTGCGCGAACTGGTTCCGGGGATTCAGGTGCCGGAGTTGCCGGAAGATCCGGCCGATTACGTGCGGGCGATTTCCGAGTTGAATCTGTTTGAGACAACTTCTTTCTCTGCGGAAGATGCCAAGCGCACAGACTTGTATCGCGCGGAAGCGGAACGCCGAAAAGAACAAGCGGGCTTTGCCTCTGTCGAAGAGTTTCTGCAATCGCTGGAGATGCGGATCACGGTGGAGCGGTTTGATGCGTTTCATCTTCCGCGCATTTCGCAGCTCATGCAGCGCAGCAACCAATTCAATTTAACCACGCGGCGACTATCCGAGATTGAATGTAAGGCGCTGATGGAAAATACAGCTTGGCTGCCGCTGTATGCCAAACTGGGGGACCGGCTCAGCGACCACGGCTTGATATCGATTGTGACTGTGGAGGCTCTTGTCGGGGAGCTGGCCATCCGGGACTGGCTGATGAGTTGTCGGGTGCTGGGCCGCGGCGTGGAAGGCTTCCTGATGAACCGCGTAATGGAACATGCTCACCAGCTTGGATTGGCTCGCGTGACGGCGGAATTCATTCCAACTGCGAAGAACGGCATGGTGAAGGATTTTTTTCACCAGTTTGGTTTTGCAAAAATATCCGAGGGTGCGAAGGGCGAGAGTCGCTGGAGCATTTCCACGAGCGAGTATCTCCCCTGGCAGACTTTCATGCAGTCGAAAACTTAATAAGAAATTTCGAAACCTATGCCACCTATCGACAAAACCGCCGTGCTACAGGGCCTTACAGGAGTTTTTCGCGAAGTTTTCGACAACCCAACCCTGAATCTTCGCGAGGAGATGACGGCCGCGGATGTGGAAAACTGGGACTCGCTCAACCACATTGACTTGATTGTGGCGGTCGAACGGAAGTTTAAGATCAAGTTCACCACGCGAGAAGTCACCGGGCTCAAGACGGTCGGCGATCTTGCCGAGTTGACCGCCACAAAAGTGAGCGCCGTCCCGTGACGCTCACGTCTTTCAAGTTCCTTTTGCTTCTGCCGCTGGTGGTGGCGCTGTATCATGTCCTTCCCGCGCGGCACCGCGTTCTGTTTCTGCTCCTCATCTCTTACGCGTATGTCTGCACGTGGAGCGTGCGCGGCGCGTTGGCGATGCTGGTTGCGACGGTGTTTGCTTTCGTCGTGGGGAAATTCGCTGGCAACACGAAGTCCCCGCAGCGAGCCTACGTCGCAGTGTTTTCTGCCGTATCTGTGCTGACTCTCTATCTAGTATTTTTCAAGCTCACAGCAGCGTTGCCTTTCGGGCAGGTTGGCAGACTCGCCGCGCCCATCGGCCTTTCTTACTACACGTTCAAGCTACTGAGCTATGTGATTGATGTGTACTGGGGCAAACTCAACCCGGCCCGAAGCTTCCAGGAGTTTGCCGCGGCGATTGCATTCTTCCCGCAAATTACGGCTGGACCAATCCAACGTCCGGGCAGCTTCCTGGCGCAACTGCCTCCGCGGAATGCGGCTCTGTGGATGGGGCTTTCGCGTCTGGTCTGGGGATTAGCCAAGAAAGTCTTGGTCGCGGACAATCTTGCGCCTGCTGTTAACTATGTCTTTTCTCACGTGCATGGTTTACACGGCTCGGCCCTGCTGGTTGGTTATTATCTTTTTCCGCTGCAAATGTACGCGGACTTTTCCGCGCTGACCGACGTCGCGCTCGGTATGGGGATGTTATTTGGAATTCAGGGACCGGAAAACTTCAATCGCCCATTTACCGCCACCAGCATCAGTGACTTTTGGCGTCGATGGCATATGTCGTTGACCAACTGGCTGGCCGATTACGTATTTACTCCTCTGCGCATGGCCACTCGCTCGGCGGGAACCGCGGGCCTGGTGCTGAGCATCACTCTGAACATGCTGGCGGTCGGACTCTGGCACGGCTTTACCTTGGGATACTTCGTTTTTGGCCTGTTGAACGCCGCATACTTAGTGGGAGACGTACTCACCATCCGCAGGCGCGCCAGCTTCTTTAAGGCAAATCCAGACTTGGATCGGGCGGGCAACTGGGCGGGATGGGCGCTCACGCTGCATCTTTTCTTTCTGGCCATGGTTTTCTTCCGCGCGCGCGCGGTTTCCGACGCAACCTGGTTCCTGGCGCATTTGGGAACCAGTCTTGGGGCGTTTCGCTTGGATCTGGCGCAGTTAGCGTCAGCCGTGGGATCAAGCTCCCTGGCATTCGGCCTGATCGGGTTCCTGGTGGTGGAACTGGCGGAACGGTTTCGTCCCGACCAATGGTGGAGACGCGTGGAGGCGGCCGGCCCAGTTTGGCTGCGTTGGTCGGTTCGATGTGCCATCGCCGCCTGCGTCATCAGTGCATTCTTTTTTCTTACGGTCCGGCCTGGATCACAGGAAAGCGCGTTCCTGTATCAGGTGTTCTAGGGTTTGCGCACCGAATCAGTCGTCGCCACCGATTTCAGGTGCCCACGATACAGAGCCATTCCTACCACCGCGTCGACACCGAGAGCATCCAATTCCGCCACTTCCTGGTCGCTGCGAATTCCGCCGGCGACAAACAGACGACGCGCCGTGGCCGCACGCAATTCCTTGACAGGCTCCACCGGCATGCCGCCCATCAAACCCTCTCCATCCACACGTGTATAGAGAAAAGCTCCGCACCAAGGTTCCAAAGCCTGCATCAGCGCGACCGGCGTTAACTGCGTAGCGCTACGCCAGGCATCGGTGGCTACTTTGCCGTGCTTGGCATCCACCGCGAACACCAGATGCTCCACGCCAACTTCCTGGCAAAGCTCCGCGGCGAATTCCAGGTTGGCAGCACCCGCACGCACCAGGGATGAACCTAGGATCACGGCTCGCGCGCCCCAGCCCAGCAGTTCGCGCGCCCGTGCCACCGAACGCACCCCGCCACCCACCTGACAAGGCAAGCTTTGCAGCAAACGCCGCACTAAGACTCCGTTGTCGCCCTGCTGCATGGCAGCGTCCAAATCGATGAGGTGCACCAACGGGAAGCCTTGGAAGCGTTCAATCCAAGGCTGAGGGTCTTCGTATTCCAAAACCTTCTTTTTGCCCTGTTCGAGCTGGACTACCTTGCCGCCCATTAAATCCATTGCGGGAATTAGCACGGCCACCTCACGGGAATTCCCTGCTTGCGGAGTTCCTGTTTCAAATCCACCATCCGAACCAAGCCGAAATGGAAAATCGAAGCAGCCAACGCAGCATCCGACCCGCCCGGCTGGAACACTTCCACAAAATGCTGGATGCTTCCGGCACCTCCCGAGGCGATCACGGGAATGTGAGCTACCGCGGCGATGGAACGGGTCAGCTCCATGTCGAAGCCATCTTTGGTTCCGTCGCGATCCATCGAGGTCAGCAGAATTTCTCCCGCGCCAGCTTCCTGAGCATCTTGGGCCCAACTAACAGCGTCGCGTCCCGTTACGTCCCGGCCGCCGGTTTTTTTCACTTCAAAGTGGGAGTGATCTTTACGGGCATCAATCGCCACCACAACCGCCTGGGAACCGAACTTTGCCGCGATCCGGGTAATGAGTGTGGGATCGGCCAATGCGGCGGAGTTGACCGCTACTTTGTCGGCACCAGCGTCGAAGACAGAGCTGGCGTCGTCCACGGATCGAATGCCGCCCCCCACGGTGAACGGGACCATCAACTCCCGGGCCGTGCGGCGCACGGTTTCGATCAGGGTCGCGCGCTTCTCGTGCGTGGCAGTAATGTCGAGCAGGACAATTTCATCAGCGCCTGCCGCCGCATGAGCCGCAGCCAACTCCGCTGGATCCCCGGCATCCCGTAGTTTGGTGAACTGTACGCCTTTCACCACGCGGCCCGCATCAACATCCAGACACACAATTATGCGACGCGTTAGCATGGCAACTCGTGGAAGTTGCGCAGAATGGCCAGGCCGACCTCTCCTGATTTCTCTGGATGGAACTGCACCCCAAACACCCGCTCGCGCTCCACCGCCGCTGAAAAAGCACCTCCGTATTCAGTTTGCGCTACCGAACCAGGACCGACCGGGGCTCGATACGTGTGGGTGAAGTAGACAAAGCTGTTGATTGGAATACCCGCCAGCAGACGAGAGTCACTTTTCAGCAGCAAATCGTTCCAGCCGACATGGGGAGACTTCACGTGTGCGGGAAAGTGCTCACACTGCCCGGCAAATAGCCCGAGACCGCGCGTCGCCGGAGACTCCTCGCTCGTTTCAAAAAGCCACTGCATGCCGACACAAATACCTAGAAAAGGAACGTCGCGACGAATTGCCGCAGCAATCGCATCGCTCATCCCGCTGGAGGCCAAGACACCGGTGGAGGCGAAATGGCCAACTCCTGGCAATACGATCTTGCTGGCTCCCGCAATCGCCTCCGGGTCTGAAGTTACAAAGGACTCCGCGCCCACGCGATCCAGCGCCTTCTTGACCGACGTTAGATTGCCGGCGCGGTAGTCAACAATCGCGATCACAGAAGCCCTTTCGTGCTGGGTAGCATTTTTGCCATTCGGCGATCCCGCCAGCATGCCGCGCGCAGCGCCCGGGCAAAAGCCTTAAACAAGGCTTCAATCTTGTGATGGTTCGACCGCCCATGCAAGACGCGCGCGTGAACGTTGGCCCGCGCGCCTCTGGCAAACCCCTCGAAAAAATCGAAGACCAGCTCGGCTTGCAGATCGCCCACCAGCCGTTGCCGGACTTTGGTGTCCACCACGGCTACGGCCCGTCCGCCGAAATCCACCGCTGCCAGGCCGAGTGTTTCATCCATCGGCATGACAAAATACCCCGCGCGAAGAATGCCAAGCTTCTTGCCCAGGGCCTTGTCAAAAGCCTCACCCAGCGCAATGCCCACGTCTTCCACCGTGTGATGTTGATCCACATCCAGATCGCCCTTGGCGTTCAGGTGCAGATCAAATGCGCCGTGCCGAGCAAACAATTCCAGCATGTGATCGAAAAACCGGATGCCCGTGGAAACTTCATACTGACCGCGGCCATCAATGTTGAGGGCGAGATCGATCTTAGTTTCGTTCGTGTTGCGCTGAATGCGGGCTTTCCTCATGCCACCACCTCGGGAGCAATTTTGAGTTCTGATAAAACTGCCCGCAACGACTCCAGCAGCTGATTGGTATGCTCTTCGGAACCAAGGGTCATCCGCACCCACCCTTCGCAACCGGGGTCCGAGGAACGATCCCGCACCAGGATGCCGCGCTGCTTCATTTGCGAAACAAAAGCCGCGTGGGCCGTGCCAATACGAGCCAGCACAAAGTTGGCTTGACTGGGGCAAAAGGCAATCCCTCGCGCCTGCAATTCATTCTCCAGCTGGAGTCGTCCGCGCTGCACCTGCCCAACGTATTGGCACACATATTCCTGGTCTTGCAGAGCCTCCGGCAGAGCCAGGAGCGCGGCGATGTTCACGTTGTAGGGCGATGCCACGCGCCGCACCATTCGCATCTGTGTGGATGGCCCTGCGAGCGCCCCAATGCGCAAGCCAGCCAAACCATAGGCCTTGGAAAATGTGCGGGCCACGAACACGTTGTCCAACTCGACGACCGACCGAAGTACAGACTGGCCGCAGAATTCGAAATAGGCTTCGTCCACCAAGATCGCGGCTTGCGGGGCTGCGTTCGCAATTTGCAGCAGTTCCGTGGGCGTGACTAGCGTTCCCGTCGGATTATTCGGGTTCGCCACCGCGATCAAACGTGTCCCCGGGGTGACCGCGGCCAGCACCTCGGGAAAAGGAAAGCCAAAATCCAAACGTGCAGGCACGCGAATCACTCGAGCACCTGTAGCCGCTGCGCAAATTTCATACATGGCAAACGTCGGCACAACGATGATGGCTTCATCGTCTGGCTCCAAATACGTTTCGCACAAAAGGTGGATCGCTTCATCGACACCGTTCGTGAGCAGTACTTCCTGCGCGCTTAGGCCGAGAAAGGACGCCACTTGCGCCTCCACGGGTGCCCGCTCCGGGTAGCGCGCCAAGTCTTCGAGAGTCAGCTGCTGCAATCGACGAAGCACTCGCGGCGAGGCACCAACCGTGTTTTCGTTAAAGTCCAGCCGCAGACCCGAGCGACCACCGAGCGGCGGGTGGTATTCGTTGAGGGATTGGACAGCCTTGCGCGCACTAAGCATGGGCGAGCCTCCGACGAAGCGAGGCGGCATGTCCCGTCAGGCCTTCCGCCTCCGCCAGACGAATGGCTGCGGGGCCTACCCGGCGAATGCCTTGCTGGCTGAGCTGTTGCACGGTAATGACCTTTACGAAATCCAGCACGGTCAGGCCGCCCCGTGCGCGCGCGACACCGGCGGTTGGTAGCACGTGGTTGGGACCGGCGATGTAGTCTCCCGCCGCCTGCGCGGAGTAAGCGCTGGCGAACACCGATCCTGCATCGCGCACCGAGGGCATATCCTGCTCTTCCACGGTCAAGTGCTCACAGGCAATGCGGTTGGCCCACTCCATTGCCTGTTTGCGGGAGGCCGCCAGCAAGATTGCGCCATTGCTTTTCAGCGATGATTGCGCGATGGGATTCTCCGCGGATTGCGCCACCACTTCCCTCTCCACTTGCCTGGCCAAGATACTCGAGGTCGTGATGAAGACACAAACTGCCTCGGGGTCGTGTTCCGCTTGTGCAACCAAATCACTGGCGATGTAGTCGGCACGGCCCGAGTGCTGTACGACCAACGCTTCCGTCGGGCCTGCCAGGAAGTCGATGGCGCAGTCAAAAGCCACCATTTTTTTCGCCGCCGTGACGTACAGATTCCCCGGACCAACGATCTTGTTCACGGCAGGCACAGAATCCGTGCCGTACGCCAGCGCCGCCACGGCTTGCGCGCCGCCTACTCGGTAGAACTCCTTCACGCCCAGCAGCGCGGCCGCAGCCAGCGTTTCCGGGCGAGGTTGCGGCGAGACCACGCAAATTCTCTCCACACCCGCCACCTGTGCGGGGATGACGGTCATCAGCAGAGTGGACGGCAGCGGATAGCGTCCGCCCGGGACGTAACAGCCCACCGACCGCAGCGCGCGTACCATTTGTCCAGTACGAACTCCGCCGCTTCCGCGCATCCAGGCCTTCGGAAGCTGCCATTCCGCGAACTGACGGATGTTCTGAGCCGCCTGCCGCATCGCGTCCAGCAAATTAGGAGCAACAGACTTCATCGCCGCCTTCAACTCGGCCTCTGAAACCCGCACAGCCTGCCGCGCCCCCAGCCCATCCCACTGCACCGCATTGCGCCGCAGGGCGCGATCTCCCTGACACCGAACGTCGGTGACGATCTGGCGAACCGCTGGCTCGACCGCATCCAGTCGCCCTACACGATTCGCCAGCGCTTCTACGTGCGCCGCCGCTTTCTTGCCCGCGAGCTGGTGCATCTACATCACCACCTTGTTCAGCGGATACTCCACAATGCCTTCAGCCCTGGCCAGCTTGAGTTGCGGGATGACTTTCCAGGCCGTTGCTTCCTCAATAATCGTGTTCACGGCAACCCACTCGGCGTCACTTAACGTCGCAATCGTCGGCTTCTGCAATGCGGGAAGCACACCCAAAACCCTCTCAAGATCGCTGCGCCGCACGTTCAACATCAACCCCACGCGCCCCTCGGCGTCGAGCGCGCCGCGCAGCATGAGCGCCAGGTTCTCAATCTTCTGGCGTTTCTCAGGATCAGCCCAGGCCTTGGTATTGGCGACCAACTGCGTATTCGATTCCAGTACCGTATCGACAATTCGGAGCCGGTTCGCCCGCAAAGAACTTCCGGTTTCGGTGACTTCCACGATAGCGTCGGCGAGTGTCGGCGGCTTGATCTCCGTGGCGCCCCAGGAAAATTCGACCTTGACCGGAATCTGCTTTTCGGAGAAATAGCGTTGCGTGACCCCAACCAGTTCGGTGGCGATGGTGCAGTTGGCCAAGTCTTCCGGGCGGTGCCAGGAAGAATCTTCGGGAACGGCCAAAACCCAGCGCACTTTTCCGCGGCTTTGCTTGGCATAGACCAAGTCCGCCACGGCGACGACTTCCAGCTTACTTTCCAGCACCCAATCGCGCCCAGTCAGTCCAACGTCGAGGGCTCCGTGCTCGACGTAGCGGGCCATTTCCTGGGCGCGAATCAACATGCACTCGATCTCGGCATCGTTGGTGCTCGCAAAATATGACCGCGCCGTGGTGTAAACGTTCAGCCCGGCCCGGCCCAGCAATTGCAGCGTCGAATCCTGCAAGCTGCCCTTGGGAATGCCTAAACGAATCTTCATGGCTGCGCTCCGCTCAGTTGCGCCCCTGCTACCGGAATGGCTTGATTGAAGCAAGAACGCGTGCCTTCGTGGCAAATCACGCCTTGGCCCTCCAAACGAACTCGCAGCAGCACGGTGTCCCGGTCGCAGTCGGTGGTCATGGAAAACACCCGCGCCCGGTTGCCGGAAGTCTCACCCTTCATCCAAAGTTCATTCCGCGTGCGGCTGAAAAATGTGGCGTAGCCGGTCTCCAGGGTGCGCTGGTAAGCCTCGCGATTCATAAAGCCCACCATGAGCACATCCCCGTTGTCGGCGTCTTGCAGCACGGCGGGAATGAGCCCTTGCATCTTGTCGAAATCAATGTCGGTCATCTCATAACTCTCCGGTTCAACTTGCGTTTAACCAACAAAAAGCCCGCTGCGCTCGAAGCGTCAGCGGGCTGAACTTTCCTATGAGTGCTTTCCTACTCTAGGTCCGTACCTCCGCTGACACGCCCGCCGTGGGCCGGATGATGGTGGTGCTGGCTATGGGTCAGCGAACTCATATTCTGAAGTTAAAGCAGGCTCGATCCTGCGTCAAACCAAATTGGCGATGGAGAGCATCGAAAAAAACGATGGCTCCAACTAGGCCTTTTGCGCTTGCACCTCAAGGTACTCGTTAGGCACGGACGTGGTGCCATCCGTGGCCTCGTTCGCCTGGGTCCACAAGCTCTCCATTTCCGAGGTCAGGGCGGCCTGCCCGTCCTCATCCAGCCGGGCGAACGCCGTCTGCGTGGGTCCAAAGTACTTGCGAAAGAGCTGCACAACTTCGGCAGGCGGTGCGCCAAAGCGAAACTCAGCACGTTGCTTCACGCAGGAAATCTTGCTTACGCCCGTGCCCAAGCGCAGGCGAACCGCGGCCTCGTCTCCCCACAACACTGGAGGGGGCACGCCGGGCGGCGGAGGCACGTGCTTGGCTGTGGCCTGGAACATTTTTCCGGTAAAGCCACCGGGCGTCCAGTTGGCCATCGCTATAGTTCCCCCCGAGCGGCAGACCCGAAGCAGCTCGGCGGCGACGACGTCGGGTCGTGGTGCGAACATGGCACCAAACATGGAGATAACGACATCGAACGAGGCATCGGGATAAGGCAGGCTCTCCGCGTCGCCTTCGTCGAACTGAATCGTCAGTCCTTCCTTCGCGGCGCGTGCTCGGCCCTGTTCCAGAAGATTCGGTGCGATGTCGACGCCAGTAACTACCGCCCCAGCCCGGGCTGCGGGAATCGTCGTGTTCCCAGTCCCGCAAGCCACATCCAACAACCGAATGCCTGGTTCAATCGTGATCCGTGAAACAAACTGCTCGCCCAGTTTGACGTTGTACGACGCGATAACGCCAAAATCCCCGGCCATCCAGGCAGCGCGAAGACCTCTCTTCAGAGTTTCGAAATCAATCGCAGGCGGTGTCATCGTTCTCCTTGTCAGCAAAACTCACCTAGCCCCCAAACTCCGCTTAATGGAACAGAATCTGATGATCCACACAGTCGGGTCGAACGTTCTCCAAGACCTTAGGCAAAAGCTCCCCGCCGTAGCGTGCCAAAAATTGAACAGCCGCCAGCTGCCGTTCCTGCGGGACCATGTCTGGGAACAGCCCGTCGCTCAGCGCTCCTACGTGGCGCGTCAGAACCTCGTTCCGCCGCAGCTCTGCGTTGGCCACCCTTTGCCGAAGGCGGGCCAGCTGGTAACGCATCTTTCGGCCAGCACGGTCGGCCGCATCCACCAGCGTGCTATCCAGCCGGTCCAAAGTCTGCCGCACCCCGGCGAGTGAACCTTCCACCGTCCGCTGGGCGGCCTCAAACGTGGATTGTAGTTCCGTAGGCAACAGCCGGGCGGCCACCTGGCGCGCAACCGCTTCTGGACCGTCGTACAAGTCTGGGAGATTCAATCCATACCGCTCCAGCAGACCCGCCTGTTTCGTGTCGACCAGCGTCGCCGAAAACCGGGGCACGATCGGTGTCACCCGTCCAGCCAACTTCTCATACAGAACCGCGGATTGCGCGAAATACGCGACCTCCGCAGGGCCGCCAACATAGGCCAGGGTGGGCAGAAGCGAGTCCTGCAAAACCGGGCGCAGCAATGCATTTGGGCTGAAATCGCCAGGAATCGAGCGCATACTCTGCAACAGAGCGTCCTGCGAAACCCTTTCTCCGCCAATGTCAAAACCATCTCGCACCCGGTGAATCGCCGTGCGCGCCCCGTTCTGAAGCGCAAACATGGAGGTGGAGGATGCCGCCACTTTCACCTGCTCGTGATACCCGCTCTTGGCCAATTGCTGACCCCGCTCCAGCAGCGCGTCGTTGAGCTCGGTCGCCCTCTCAATGGCACTGGTATAAAGACGACTCGCCAAGGCATGCAAACCGGAGTCATCCGGGTCCAGCAGAATTACGCCCAACTCGCCGAATACGCGCGCGTAAAACTTCGCAAAGGCGCTGCCAAAGGTCTCGCCGGGACGGTAGCAAGCGCGCAACCACTCGGTGGCCTCGCTCTCACCCAGAATCGTCGCCATCTGCTCAACAACAGGAACGATTTCGTCACCAAAACAGATGCCACCCACTGGCGCTCCGGTGGCCCCCGCGGTGGGTGTAGCAACTCTCACAACTCCGCCAGAACCCTTAACCCATGTGTGGTTGACTTCCGCCAAATCATGGTCGGTCGTGGCCATCCAGAACACTGGCACCGTCGGCACACCCTGCGCCGACGCTTCCTCCGCCAGCCGGACCGCGCTCAGCGCCTTGAAAATCGTGAACAGCGGACCCCCAAACAAACCCACCTGCTGCCCGGTTACCGCTGCCAGCGCGCCGTCTGCAAACTTCTCCAAATTCGCCAGCGTCTTCGCGGATGCTCCCCACGCTCGATTCTGCCGCGCCAAAACCTCCGCGACCTGCTTGCGCTGGCCTGCTTCATACCGAATTGCCTGGGATTGTTCGCGTAACCAGGAGCCATACTGCGGCGGCCGAGGATAAAAAGCAGAAACCTTGGGGAAGTCGTAAAGATAGTCGGCAAACAGCCGTGTCGTGTGCGGAATTTGAGTAAACGGCAGACACTGCGCCTTCACAGTCGCGCGACCGGACAACACGAATTGATGCTTACGCTGGCCATACTACCGAACCATAAGATGACGAGGAGCTTCTGGAAGATGCAGAAGCAACCTGTAGGATCGCACTACTTCACTTTCACTGGGCAACTCCACCACTTGACTCCACCACTTAACTTCACCACTTAATTTCACCACTTAATTTCACTGGGCCACATTCGCAGCCTTCTGCCCCACAAACACCGCATTCTGCATTTGTTGGAATAAATCTCCAACCGCAGCCGGAGAGTGCGAGATGAACAAAGTATTGCTTTTGCCCTGGGCACCAATTTCCTTGAGCGTGTCCAGGTACTGAGTCAACAGCACCAGCATCATTACGTCTTTGGGCGTGGTCCCTTCCACTGCATGCGAAAAAGCTTCGACGGAACTTTTGAGTCCCTCGATGATCGCTTTGCGCTGATTCGCGATTCCCTGACCTTGCAGCGCCTTACTCTCCGCTTCAGCTTCAGCCTGTTTTACTTTGAGAATCTTCTCGGCCTCGCCGCGCGCACTGGCAGCAACCTGCTCGCGCTGGGCGGCGTTGATCTCATTCATCGCGGCTTTCACTTTTTCGTCGGGCTTGATGTCGGTTACCAGCGCCTGATCGATGGAGTAGCCATAGGTGGTCATCACGTCGTCCAAGCCTTCCTTGATGGCCACCGCAATATCCGCTTGCTGCAAAAACGCGTCGTCCAAGTTCATTTTGGGTACGTGACCCAGAATCACGTTAAACACATACGACGAAATTTGCTGCGCAGGGTTGGCCAACTTATAAAACGCCTCATACACCTTGGTTGGAATCACGTGATACTGCACCGAGACGGGAATCCGTACGAAAACGTTGTCCTTCGTCTTGGTTTCCACGTCGAGCGCCAATTGCTGCACTCGCAGGTCGATCCTCCCCGCCACCTGGTCCAGCCACGGTAGCTTGAAGTTCATTCCCGCGGTCGCCACCCGCAGGAATTTGCCCATGCGCTGCACAATGCAGGCTTCCGCAGTGCGCACCTGAAAGAACCCGCTGAGCAGCGTCCCTAGGATGAAAATGCCTACGAGAAACAAGAAGAACCAAACTACGGCTTGCGACGGATCCATGCGTGAAGCTCCCAGAAAATACGTTTGCGAATCGCTACGGATGATATCCGCTGGCGGACCTTCTCACAACCATGTTCCCCACGAGCCGCCAGTCGCGGTACACTGTCGGCAAGTTTCGGAACCTTACTTGAATCCATGAATCTCCCAAGCAAGTCGAGTCGTCTCAGCATCCCCTTGGCAGTAACGCTGCTTGCAATTCTTGCGATTCCACAAATGCGCGCACAGGAAGGCACAAGCGTCCTGGGTCTGTTCAGCTCGCATACGGACGTTGGCGAAACGCCCAAACCAGGCTCGACCGTCTACGATGCCCCCACCGCCGAGTACCGTGTTACAGGAGGCGGCGACAATATGTGGGCGGGAAAGGATGCGTTTCATTTCGTCTGGAAACAGACTAATGGCGATTTTGTATTCACCGCCGATGTGCATTTTGTCGGGAAAAGTGTGGAAGACCATCGTAAAGCAGCACTCGTCATACGCCAATCGCTTGACGCGAAGTCCGCATACGCTGATGTCGCGCTGCATGGCGACGGACTGACAGCCTTGCAGTTCCGCGCTGCACCCGGTGCAGAGACATCGGAAGTTCGCTCGCCGGTCACGGCACCAACTCGCATCCGCCTGGAGCGTCACGGGGCTCAGTTGACGATGTCTGCGGGCTTGCCCGGCGTTCAGCTCAAGCCTTCCGGCCCAGTCACTATCGATTTCCAAGGTCCTGTTTACATCGGACTGGGCGTTTGCTCGCACGATGCCAACGTTCTTGAGACCGCGGTGTTCTCCAACGTCACGTTGCAAGAACTACCGGTCACTAAGCCTGAGCTCAATCCCATCAAGGTCCGCAGCAGTCTATCGGTGTACGACCTGACAACTAAGGCAGTCCATGTGATTTTTTCCGCGAACACCCTTTGGGAAGCACCGAACTGGTCGCCGGACGGCAAATTTGTGATGTCCAACTCTGGCGGGAAACTCTACCGCTTTGACATGGACAGCGAGGCCCCGCAGCCCAAGAAAATCGCTCTCAAGCGCGGGTACAAAGCCAACAACGACCACGGGCTCTCGCCAGATGGTAAGCACTTGGCGATCTCCGCCGAGCGTGGCGGGGCCACGGCGTCGCAGGTCTATGTGGCCGATGCTGACGGTCGCAATCCGCGCCTGATCACTCCGAACATGCCGAGCTATTTCCACGGCTGGTCGCGAGACGGGCACTGGCTGGCATTTGTGGCGGAGCGCAACGGTAATTTTGACATTTACCGAATTCCCTCGCTTGGCGGAAAAGACACCCTGGAAGAGCGACTCACTTCCGATCCAGGCTTCGACGATGGACCCGACTATTCTGCCGACGGAGCCTGGATTTACGTCAACTCGAATCGCGGGGGCGGCTGGAATATTTGGCGTTTTCCCGCCGAAGGCGCTGGTCCGAACGATGCTAAGGCGGAACAAATCACCAACGACGCCCAGGAAGACTGGTTCCCGCATCCTTCGCCCGACGGCAAATGGATTGTGTTTCTGTCGTTTCCTCCAGGAACTCCCGGTCACGACACCAAGACGAGCGTCCACCTGCGGATGATTCCGGCGGGACAAGGAGTGGTCGCAAGTGGCGGCCCAATGGAGGACTGGAGCGACTCCGTCCAAACGCTAACAGAATTCCTCGGTGGCCAGGGGACGATCAATGTAAACTCATGGTCGCCCGATTCCAAGAAGTTTGCCTTTGTTAGTTATGAATTATTGCCTTAAAGTCTGGACGACACTTTTCTGTTCCGGAGAAATAACATGAACCGTCGTAACTTCCTGATTTCCACCACCGCGGTAGCCGCAGCCAGCGCCGTCACACTTTGGGCGGAACCCGCCAAGCACCCCCTCGGCGTCCAGCTCTACACCGTTCGCGATCAAGCCGAGAAGGATTTGCCCTCGGTTCTCGCCGCCATCCGCAAAATCGGTTACGACGAAGTCGAGACCTACTGGAACGTCTATTCCCACTCGGCGGCCGAGCTCAAAAAGATGATCACCGACCATGGCCTGCGCGTCCCCAGCGGGCACTTCGACTACGAAGGCATTGATGGTAAGTTCGACTACGCGGCCGAGCTCGGCCTGGAGTATATGATTTGCCCCATGCTCCCATCCAATGGCTGGCACGAACTCGACACCTACAAGAAAGCAGCGGAACAGTTCAACAAGTGGGGCGAGCAGGCCAAGAAGCGCAACATGCGATTCGGATTCCACAACCACAACTACGAATTCCAGCAGTTCAAGGACTCCAACGGCAAAGCCACCACCGGCTACGACGCCTTGGTCGCGCATACCGATCCCAAGCTCGTCTGTTTCGAAATGGATTGTTACTGGGTTACGCAGGCGGGGCGCGACCCACTGGCGATGCTCAAGAAGCTAGGCCCACGCATTCAGCAGCTGCATCTGAAAGACCGCAAGGCCGGTTTCCCTCCGTCCCAGGAACTCAACGAAGACGCCGGGCACTTCACTCCGGTCGGCACGGGCACCATCAACTGGAAGGCCGTCCTGGCCGCGGCCAAAGCGCACAACATACGTCACATGTACGTGGAACAGGATTCCGGAGGGGTGCCGCTGGAAAATATCGAGACGTCCTACAAGACGCTGGAACCGCTACTTTAGAGGGTGCCCCGTCCTTGTCACGAAAGCGACAGGACGGGGATTTTGAACTGCAAACGTCCCGTCAAATCAGATTCAGCACTTTCTTCATCGTCCCACGCTCGTTCTGAATCTTCTCTTGCAACAGGGTGATGGCATAAATCAACTGCTCCGGCCGCGGCGGGCACCCGGGCACGTAGATGTCAACCGGGATCACCTGATTCACGCCCTGTTTTAGCGCGTAGTTATTAAACACGCCACCAGATGTCGCGCACGCACCCATGGAAATAACCCACTTCGGCTCGGGCATCTGTTCCCAAAGCTGACGAATCACCGGTGCCATTTTGTTGGAAACGCGCCCGGCGATAATCATTAAATCTGACTGCCTCGGTGAAGGACGAAACACTTCAGCGCCAAAGCGTGCAATGTCGAACCGCGATGCGCCCATCGCCATCATCTCAATGGCGCAGCACGCTAGACCAAACGTCATCGGCCAAACGGAACTTTTGCGCATCCAGTTGACGACCGCGTCGACGGAGGTCAGCAAGATGCCGTCCGGCTCCGCGTTGCCGAAGGTCAATTCCTTGACCTTCTTCTTGCCATCTTCCGTGACCACGTAGTTGCCGAAGCTGAGAAGTTCCTGGCTGCTCATACTTCTATTCTATCGGCACAACGGCGCTCTGTCACCACCCACCCAACAATCCGCCGCACCCGCCCCCGCGTAGGCCCAGGCGCCCTCGCCTGGGCGGGGCAAAGTGACGAAGCCCACCCGGCGTACACTAGCGGGCATGAAACATATCCTAGTAACCGGTGCCACCGGCAAAGTCGGCGCAAACTTCATTGATCGCATGCTTCAGGCAGGTCATGACGTCCGAATCCGTGCCCTCTGCCACAACCGCCCGCTCCCTGCCCGCGAGAACCTCAAACTGGCCTGGGGCAGCATCTCAGATCGCAACGTCGTGCGCGAGGCCATGCAAGGCATCACCCACGTCGTCCACTGCGCCACCTGCAAGGAAACCGCCGACGATGTCATGGACGTGACCGTCAAAGGCCTGTTCTGGCTGCTGGAAGAATGCCGCACCAGCCCTACGTTTCGGCAAATCGTCCTCATCGGCGGAGACGCTGCTCTCGGCCATTTCTTTTACCCGCATCCCGTGCCCGTTGCGGAGCAACAAAAGCATTCGGCATACCCGGGGTGCTATGCGCTCTCGAAGGTTCTGGAAGAAGTGATGCTGGAACAGTATTACGTTCAGTACAACCTTTCCGGCTGCTGCCTGCGCGCGCCGTGGATTATGGAAAAGGACGACTTCAAATACACGCTGTCTTTCCGGGAGGATGTTTTTGGCGGGCCGCGCTGGCGAGACTTGGTCGGTGCCGAACGCGCCGAAGAATATACGCGCACGAGCACGGTGCCTGTCATGCTCGACCCGGACGGCAAACCGGTTCAGCGCAACTTCGTGCATGCCAGCGATCTGGTCGAGGCCATCGTCCTGGCGCTGGATCACCCCAAGGCGCACCAGCAGACGCTCAACATCTGCATGGACGAGCCGGTCGACTACCAGCGCGTGGCAGACTACCTCCACGAATCGCGCGGCCTGCCTTCGGTCGCGATCAAGACCCCTTATCACTCCACATGGCTCGATAACACCAAGGCCAAGTTCGTGCTCGGTTGGCGGCCTCGCTATGATGTCAAGCTCCTGATCGACGAGGCTTGGAATTACCGTCGCAGCGAAAACGACCCGCGCCGCATCTGGTACCCAGGCTAGCCCGTCCGTATAGGGGTTAATTTGGGCGGAACTCCAGCCCGATTTCGTGGTTCTGGGTCTCCACCGAAGGCTATAATGGGATGCCGGAGCGGTATTTTTGACTCGAGCCGAGGCTGTTGGCTTTCTCGGCTGAGATCAACGAATGAGTTCTTCAATAATGCTGCAAAACGGCGGAAATATGGATGCTGGCCGGAACCATCCGGCAGTGGCGGCGCAGGAGTTTTTGTTCTCCATGGTGCAAGCCCACTGGAGCGATTTATCGAGCATCCATGCGAACGGTAACGGGAATGGCAATGGCAACGGGCACGGGATAAAGATGGAATCGGTCAACAAAGCGCAAGATGAACTGGCCCGCATTGAGCTGCAAATCGGCAAGCTGGAAGCCGTGCCAGGCCAAGATGCCGAAGCGGGACGCATGATGCAGGAACTCCACGGCCGAGTCTCCGCCCTGCGCCGCCAAATTGACTCCCAACTCGACGCCTGGCAGCGCACGGAACTCGCCCGCCACCCCCAGCGCCCCTACCTTCTTGACTACATCGAGCGCATTTTCACAGAATGGAGCGAACTCCACGGCGACCGTAATTTCGCCGACGATCCCGCCATTATCTGCGGTATGGCCCGCTTCCACGGCGAAGAAGTCCTGATTCTTGGCCACCAAAAAGCTCGCGACACCAAGCAAAAAGTCTACCGAAACTTCGGCATGCCCAACCCTGAGGGCTACCGCAAAGCCTTGCGCGCCATGCAGTTCGCCGCCAAGTTTGGTCGGCCAATTTTTACTTTTGTGGATACGCCGGGCGCCTATCCCGGAATTGGCGCGGAAGAGCGCGGGCAAGGAGAAGCCATCGCCAGAAATCTGCGCGAGATGGCCAAACTTCGCGTCCCCATCGTCACCACCATCACCGGCGAAGGTGGCAGCGGCGGAGCCTTAGCGATCGCGGCGGCGGACCGAGTCCTGATGATGGAAAACTCTATCTACTCCGTAATTTCCCCGGAAGGCTGCGCCTCCATCATGTGGCGCGACCCCAGCAAGCGCGACGTCGCTGCCCAGGCCATGCGCATCACGGCAAAAGATTTGCAGGAAATGCAGTGTATTGACGGCATCATCGAGGAACCCGAGGGTGGTGCCCACCGCGACCACGAAGCCGCAGCTGCTGGCCTCGACGCCGCCTTGCAAAAGCACTACGGTGACCTGAAGCAGCTTTCCGTCGCCGACCTAGTCGAACAGCGCTATCAGAAGTTCCGCAAAATGGGCCAGTTCTACCGCGTCGAAGGCTAGCCGATCAATCTCTGGAACAGTTTGTCATTCTGACCAACGGGAGAAATCTGCTTTTAATCCCGAACCGCATCCGTCCGCCGCATAAACCAGCTCATGTGTGGCAACTTGCTCTCACTCCCACGCCGCACCGCAATCATCTCGGCGCACACCGCTACGCCAATTTCCTCCGGAGTCATCGCGCCAATATCCAACCCGATCGGCGCGTACACCCGCTCAAACAGCTCCGCAGACAAGCCTTCCGCCAGGAGCTCCTCATGTATGGTGACGATCTTCCGCTTCGACCCAATCATCCCCACATACCTCGCGCCGGTCTGCACGGCCCAGCGCAGCACCTTCATGTCGTCCTTGTGCCCACGCGTCACAATCACAATGTACGAAGACGAATTCGGCACAATCCTCGTCATGGCAGCGGGAAACTCCTCCACCACGACCTCAGCTCCAGGAAACCGCTCGGCACTCGCATAAGCCGCTCGATCATCCACTACGCACGCCTGAAATCCTGCAATATTGGCGATCTTGTAAATGTTCTGCGCCACGTGGCCCGCCCCAAACAGATAAAGCATAGCTAGAGGCAACACCGGCTCCACGAAAATCTCCACCGATCCTCCGCACACCAGCCCGGTATCCAGCTTGGGATCGTGATTCAAGTTAAACTTCAAGGTGCGGGGCTTCTCTTCGTCCATCACTTCCTTCGCCACCTGCCACACTTCCCCCTCGACGCACCCGCCGCCAATTGTCCCTGCAATCGACCCGTCATCGCGGACCAGCATCTTGGCGGTCCTGTACGACGGCACCGACCCTTGCACGCCCACGATCGTGGCCACGGCTCCGCGCCGCCCTTCGCGGCGCAGCTTAACGATCTCTTCGTAGATATCCATTCTTAGTTTCGCACCGCGACCCAATTATCCAGCCCTCCGAAATCCAAGTCAAACCGTGCTAGCCTGTAAAACATCATGAAAGCAGTCCGCATCCATCAGTTCGGCGGTCCCGAAGTCCTGCAATTCGAAGATGTTCCTGACCCCCAGCCGCGCAAGGACCAAGTCCTGATCCGGGTACGAGCCTGCGCCATGAACCACCTCGACCTCTGGGTCCGCAAAGGTTTACCGGGCATCCGCCTGCCTCACATTCCGGGCAGCGACGTCGCCGGCGAGATCGTCCAAATCGGCGACGACGTGAAGGGTTTCCAAATAGGCCAGCGCGTCCTCTTGGCCCCGATGCACTTTTGCGGACAGTGCCCAGCCTGCGCCGACGGCCGCCAGAACGAGTGCCCCCAATTCACCGTCATCGGCAACGCCGTCGATGGCGGCAACTGCGAACTGATCGCCGCCTCCCCGATCAGCGTCGTCCCCATCCCCGACCACCTCGACTTCCCGCGAGCCGCCAGCGTTCCGCTGGTCTTCACCACCGCATGGCACATGCTCGTGAGCCGCGCCAAAATCTGTCCGGGACAAACCGTTCTGATCCTTGGAGCGAGTTCCGGAGTCGGCATCGCCGCTATCCAGATTGCCAAGCTATTCCACGCGCGTGTCATCGCCACCGCCGGCAGCGAACAGAAACTCGCTCAAGCCCTGGAACTCGGCGCGGACCACGTCATCGACCACTACAAACAAAAGATCTCCGCCGAAGTCCGCCGCCTCACCAGGAATGTCGGCGTCGATATTGCCGTCGAGCACGTCGGAGCCGCCACCTGGGACGAAAGCGTGCGCTCACTCAAGCCGAGCGGCACGCTGGTAACCTGCGGCGCTACCACCGGCTCGGACGCCAAAATTGACCTCGTCTTCCTCTTCGCGCGCCAGCTCTCCATCCTTGGTTCCTATATGGGAACGATGGGTGAGACGCACGAAGTCCTAGGCCACGTCTACGCCGGACGGCTCAAGCCTGTGGTTGATCGTTCGTTCCCCCTGTCCGAAATCCGCGCTGCCCATGAATACCTAGCTAACAGCCAGCAGTTTGGCAAGGTGGTTCTGATTCCGTAACTGCGGATACGCCGCGCGAGGCAGGGGAACGAGCCTCGCGACTCGCTACTTCATTGGCCCTGCGGCCGCCTGATCCACAAGCCAAATCAAGCTCCCATTGGTCGGCTGAACGCCTTGGGCAGGATAGTTCTCGGGATCGGGCTTGCCTTGCAGAACCTGCAGCAGCGATTCCTGTTTCTCCTCCCCGGTTGCCATGAACAGAACAGCGGCGGCGTGGTTCAAAACGGGGTAGGTAAGGGTAATCCGCCAGGTTTTGGACTTCTCCACCCAGTTCGCGGCCACTAGGCGCTCATCCTCGTGCAGGGCCGCCGTGCCGGGAAACAGCGAAGCGGTGTGGCCATCCGGGCCCATACCCAGCAGAATTAAATCGAAACGGGGTAGCTCTCCATCTTTCAGCTGGAAGAACTGGCGCAAGGTCTGCTCGTAGGACTGAGCGGCGGTGTCGGCATCGGGGATTTCCGCGGGAACACGGAAAATATTTCCCTTGGGAATCGGGGCTTGGGAAAACAACGACTCGCTGGCCATCCTGAAATTGCTGTCGGGATGGTCGGGTGCAACGTGGCGTTCATCACTAAAAAAGAACTTAATTTTGTCCCAGGGCGCATCGGATTGCGTCGCCAGCAACGCGTACAGGCTTCGAGGGGTGGAACCGCCCGACAAGGCCACAGTGAAGCGGCCGCTACCCTGAATTGCCGCGCGGGCGCGTTGCAGGAACTCGATCGCCGCAGCGGCAAACACGGCAGGCGGGTCAGTTAATACTCGAACAACAGGTCCGATGGGCATTGGAGTTCTTAAGACATTGCAGAGTTCAAAATAGCAGAGAGTGGGCGGGATTGCACAACGAGTGCGGCTAGATCCAGAGCAAGGCCGACAATCTGAATCCTCAAGCGCGTATTCAGCATCTCATGCGAGACTTGCCCAAAGGCCTTCCACGATGAAGATTGGCATTACTTGTTACCCGACGTACGGCGGAAGCGGTGTAGTGGCGACCGAGCTGGGCCTGGAATTGGCGCAGCGGGGCCACGAAGTGCATTTTATTTCCTACGCGCAGCCGATTCGCCTGATGACGCCGCAGCCCAACATTCACTATCACGAAGTGGAAGTCTCGCGGTATCCGCTGTTTGAGTACCCGCCCTATGATTTGGCTTTGGCCACGCGAATGGCAGAAGTGGCGGAACTTTACGATCTAGACTTGCTGCATGTGCACTACGCGATTCCGCACTCTGTGAGCGCGCTGCTGGCGCGCCAGATGCTGGCCGCGGCGCCCAGAAAACGCAAGCTGCCGTTTGTGACGACGCTACACGGGACCGACATCACGTTGGTGGGATTAGACCGGTCGTATTTGCCGATCACACGGTATTCCATTGAGCAGAGTGACGGAGTCACCGCGATTTCGAAGTATTTAAAAGAGCGCACGCACAGCGTGTTCGACATTAAGAACTCGATTGAAGTCATCTATAACTTTGTCAACTGCGATCTCTACACGCGCGATTCGAAGACGGCGGAGCAGCGTCTGGAGTATGCCGAGCCGGGGGAGAAAATCCTGGTGCATCTTTCGAACTTTCGTCCCGTGAAGCGGTTGACGGATGTGATCGAGATCTTTGACCTGGTGCGCCAACAAGTGCCCAGCAAGCTGCTGCTGATTGGAGATGGGCCGGACCGCTCACAGGCAGAGTGGCTCGCTGTGCAGAAGGGCCTGCATGATCGCGTGATCTTCCTCGGGAAACAGGATCGAGTGCGGGAGAAGCTGGCTCTGGCTGATGTAATGCTTCTGCCGAGTGAATTGGAATCGTTCGGCTTGGCTGCGCTGGAGGCGATGGCATGCGAAGTTGTGCCGATCACCACGCGCGTGGGCGGCTTGCCGGAAGTGGTGGACCACGGCAAGACGGGATTCCTTTCCAGCGTGGGCGATGTGAAAGATATGGCCAGCCACGCCATTGACCTGCTCAAGAATCCTGATTTGCTGCATACCATGGCGACAGCGGCGCGCGAAGTTGCGCTGACGCGCTTCTGCTCCAGCGCGATCATTCCGCAATATGAAGAGTTCTATCGTCGCGTACTGGAGAAGGCTTCCTGAAGCTGATTGGCGCTATCGGGCTGCATGCGGGGTAGAACAATCTGGATGATGGTACCCATTTCGGGATGGCTGTTAACGGTAATTCGTGCGGCGTCGTTGTAGAGGACCTTAAGTCGCTCAGCAATATTGGCCATGCCGATGCCCGCACCCGCAGGTTGGCCAACCGTCTGGGACTGTTTTGATGCGATCATTCCGACGCCGTCATCTTCCACTTCCAAAGTAATTTGCGAGGCCGTAAGACGACTGCGAATGCGGATAGTGCCGCCTTCCACCTTGGGCGAAAGGCCGTGCTTGATGCAGTTCTCCACAAGCGGCTGCAACAACATGCTTGGAACCATCAGGTCGAGCGACGCGGGATCGAGGTTTTTCTCGACTTTGAGTTTTTCCCGGCCGAAACGCACCACTTCAATGTCGAGGTAGTCGTCAATGAAAGCAAGCTCTTCGCGCAGAGGGACGAAGGATTCCGTATTGCGCATGAGACGGCGAAGAATATTGGCCAGCTTGATGATCATGTCGCGGGCGGTATCGGGATCGACGCGCACGAGCGAAGAAACGGAGTTTAAAGTGTTGAAGAGGAAGTGCGGGTTGATCTGATTTTGCAGGGCCTCCATGCGGGCCTGGAGTAAGAGACGCTCCTGCTCTTCCAGTTTGATTTGGATACGGACGCCGTTCCAGATCTTGAGCCAAGTCCCAATGACGACAATCGGTGTGGTGTAAATCAAAACCTTGAGCCAGAACGGGCCACCGCGCAGAATAAAGATGGAATGCGGGGCGAAATGTGCGACCTCAGAACGCAGCGCTCGCAAGCCAACAATCGTGACAAAAAAGGCGATTTGCCAGTCAAATCGCCGAGGCATAGGCAGATTGCGGCGAACCCAGCGGTAAATGCTGAGGTCAACGAACGGAGAGAAATACCAAATCTCTTCCTGGTCGGGGGCAAAGGCGCGAAGTTGCCCCGCCACTAGCCCGGCTAGCAGGTTGTACGGGAGGGTGGCCCATTCGCCGTGCATCAAAGCTGGGATCGCCAGTAACGCACCGCCCGTGCATCCCGCCACACGGCCCGCAAGAACGGCCAACACCAACGTGGTTTCAAAGGAAAGATCCGCGCCGACAAAGTTGGTGACGGTGCGAATCCAAACGCCGACGGTCATGAGAACGCACACCCAAACCATTAGGTCGAGCTTTTGCTGCAAGGTGCGCTCTTCCCGGAAGAGCAAAGACTTGAACCTAACCGAACGAATGAGTCCGCTGGACACCGCCGCCGCTACCCCAAGCATGACTAGGAGGTAGATGGAAGTACGAAGAGGCGGATCCGGAATGGGCACAACCATGCGACTAGGGTAGCACTTGCTTCTAGCGTTCGCCCCGCATGGGCCTTCTGCGATACAGTAATCGATCATCGGTACGCTATGCCCACTTGGAAAGAAAAAGCGCAGACATGGCAGACCATGCCGCGGATCTCAACCGCGTATTTTTTCAGCGGTGTATTTTGCCTGTTCGCATCCATTGTGTTGGTGGGTTCTGGAATGAACGCGCGGTCGCAATCGATCGCGGAGATGATTGTCGATATTTTGATTAGTGGTGTTTTTGCCATGGCCTGGGCGTATTGCGGTACACGCCGCCTGTGGTGGGGGTTCTTTGTGCTGGGCCTGTTGGAGCCCATGGCGTTTAGCTTTGAGATGACGGTGATCGGACCTCGCCCCATCCTTACGGGCGAGGAACTGGCGTCCAAGCTTCAGCGCAACGGGGTCGTGGAAATTGTTCTGATTGTTGCGGCGTACGTTCTCTTCTTGCTGTTCTTCAACAAGGAAGGCTCGCGGTTTTTCCGCACGCAGAATGAAGTGCGGCTGGCGGGTGAAATTCACCGGGCGCTAGTTCCTCAGAAGCACCAGACCATCGGAAATATTGAGATCTTCGGAAGTTCAATTCCCAGCAGCGAAGTGGGCGGCGACTTGTTCGAGATCGTCGAGAGCAATGGCGCCTGGCACGCCTACGTGGCCGACGTCTCCGGCCATGGGGTGGCGGCTGGCATTCTGATGTCCATGATCAAAAGCACGGCCAGCATGCAGTTGACCAAACTGAATCGACCACACGAATTGCTGGCGGATATCAACGACGTGATGCTGCCCTTGACCTCGACCGCGAACTATCTAACGTTCGCCTATGTTTCGGGGGTGGGTAGTGCTTGTTTGAATTTTGCATTGGCGGGGCACCTGCCGATTCTGCACTATCAGGCGGCGAGCCGGACGATTGTCGAACACGACGACAAGAACGTTCCTTTGGGGCTGTTCCGGAATCAAACGTTCGCCATGACGCCACTAACGGCGGATGCGGGCGATTTGTTGGCGGTGATCACGGATGGGTTCACAGAAGTCTTTGATTCGTCGGAGCGGGAGTTTGGCATGGAGCGCTTCAAGTCTCTGTTGCTGGCCTGCGCGGAGAAACCGCTGCCGGAGATTTACCGCGAGCTGCGTGCGGCGACGCTGGCGTTTGGAGAACAGAGCGACGACCAGACGATGCTGCTGATCCGGCGGCTGGCTTAACTGGTGCCTTGCAGCTAGCGCTTGCTGAGTAGCCTTAGCGCTCGGGAGCGGCTGACATTCAGCACCGCCTTGTCGTCAGCAATCTGCTGCAAAATGGGCGCGATGGCGGGGAGTTCCTGGAGGTCGTTGCCTTTTTCCATCTCTTCCATCCGCTTGAGATCTTCTTCCAGAGCCAAAGGCTGATAGCGATGGAAATATTGCAGATGCCGGGCGAACTCCATGGTTAAGGCAATACTTTGAAATAACTTGGTAAGTTGTTGAATTTCCTGGTGGGTTGAATAATTGTATTCCGTATGGTGCTGGCGCGCTGCGTCCTGGTAGGAGAGCGTTTTCTTACCTGTATTCGCTTGGCGACCTTTTTTGTAGTCCACATCACGCTCAAAATATTTTGCCTGCTCCGCCAGCGCGAAGAGCTGAGTCACAGTGGCGCTGGATATGGCGAAGTTATAGGAAAAAGGGTCGCCTTCGGCCTCGGGCGTGAGCTTGCCGACCGATTCGTAGGACGCCTGTCCGCTCCGGGTTACCTGGAGCGAGTAGTGGGAGGGGGCGGACAAGGGAAAATCCTGGGTGAAACCGATGACCGGCTCCGCGAAGGCAGTTTGGGAGGCGATCTGGGGCGCTTGGGAGACGGCGGCGACCGCAACCAGTAAAACAAGGACGGCTGTGGCTAGGCGCGCCATTAACGGGCGGTGAGCGCCTGCTGGCGGCGCAACGATGCCGCCGTGTGCAGGTGGCAAATGGCGATGGCTAAGGCGTCAGCGGCGTCTGGCGAGTCGGGCGGGGCATCCAGGCTGAGCAGGCGGGTAATCATGTGTTGTACTTGCAGCTTATCGGCGCGGCCGTAGCCAACCACGGCCGACTTGATGGAAAGCGGGGCGTATTCGGCAACGGAGAGGCCTGCGGAGGAGGCTGCCAGCATGGCCACGCCGCGGACGTGGCCGAGCTTGAGAGCGGATTTTACGTTGACGGCGAAGAACACGTCTTCGATGGCCACTTCTTCGGGCTGGTCGCGCTCGATGACCGCTTGAAGGCCCTGGAAGATTTTGTTCAGGCGGTCGGCGATGGGGGTGCTGGTGGTGTTGTGGATGGCACCGACGGCGATGCAGTGGAGTTTGCCGGAGCGGTCGAGTTCGACTACCCCGTAGCCGGTGTGTTGGGAGCCGCAGTCGATGCCGAGAACGCGCATTGGTTGAAGTCTAGGGAAAATTGGAGGGGTGTACAAGTCTCTTGATAGGGACGGCATCCGGTCTAGCCGGGAGTTATGGTGGGGCAGGGGTCCTTCAACTACGTTTGCCCCGCGGTTTGCGCAGGGCAAACTTCGCTCAGGATGACAAATCAAAACAAATTCAAAACCAAGACCTCGCAGGCGAGGGTGCTCGCGCTACACGAGTTATTTCTGATCGAAGAGCGCGGTGCGGTCAATTCGCTCGCCCTTGAAGACCACGAACGAGATGCGCTCGGTAATGGAGATGTCTTCCAGCGGGTTGCCTTCGACTACCAGAAGATCGGCGTCGTTGCCCACGCGGATGCTGCCGATGTGGCTATCCGCCTTGAGTAGCCGCGCGGCATTGTAGGTGGCGGCTTGCAGGGCTACTGCGGGAGGAATGCCCGCCTTGACCCATAACGCCATCTCATGCTGCACCGTGGGACCGTGAATGACCAGAAAGTTCCCTGCGTCGCTTCCGGTGACCAGGGTGACGCCGTGTTGCCAGGCGCGCTTGAGGTTATCGATGGCAATGGGCAGGCTCATTGGGAATTTGCCTATCTCGGAGCGCAGTTCCTCCGTCTCCTTGGAGGACAGCGCCTCTTCGGTTCCCTTGAGCAACTCGGCCGGACCCACAAACTGGACCAAGGATCGCTTCAGCAAGTCGCCTTTCCCGGCAGCAAAATCGCGGAAGCCCTCGCCGACGCTGAGGGTTGGATCATAGAAAGTTCCCTGCACTTTCATCTGCTCGAAGAGCGCGTCCGGAATGGCATCGCGGAAAGACCCGTGTTCGATGGAATCGGCGTGGGCTTGAACCGCGTCTACCACATCGTGGACATCCCCGGTGTGCACAGCAACCGGCAACCCTTGCACGTGGGCTTCCTGGGCGACCGCCGCGAAAAGACTGGAGTCCATGCGATTGAACAGGTGCGAGGCCGCGCCGGTTTCGAGAACGGCTTTGATGCAATCGACGTGGTCTGTCTTTAGCGTGTCGACCTGCTGGCGGGCTTCCTCGGCGCTGGTCGGAATGCGCGTAAATTGCTTGAGCAAAGTCGCGCGCATCGACTCCGGGACTTGCTTGAAGTACTCGGTACCATGGCCCCCGGCGGCGGTGAAAAGCGGCCCGCACGTCTGCACGTCAGCCCCCAGGTTTTCTCCGCTGGCTACGTTGGCGCGAATCTGTACCACGGCGTCCAACATATCGCCGGTACTGCGAACCGTGGTCACACCGCTATACAGATAGGCTTCCAAGCCGTGCAGCAGAACTTTATGAGCGTCGTAATCTTGGTCACCGCTGGAGAACCCCCCGCTCGCGCCCAGGTGCACGTGAACATCAATCAAGCCCGGAAGAATAGTCTTGCCGGCGGCTTCAACCACATCGGCCTTCAAAGATTTGGGGTCGGGTCCAGCACCTTCATAAACCGCCGCGATTTTTCCGCCACGCACCAGGACGCTGCCGTTCTCAATAACCGGGCCATCGCCAACAAAAATGCGCGCGTCGCGGATCAAATAGGTATCGCTGCGAGCCTGTTTCCGGCTGAGCGTCTTGTCTTTCAGCAGTTCCGCACCCGAATGAATCTGCCAAGCACCCATCAGAACAAAAGGGAGAACGGCCGCAACCAGCCATAGCTTAGAAGAGGTCGATACTTTCTCGTCCTTTTCCCAACGGAATAATTTGAGGGAGATGAACAGGCCGACCGCAATGGTAAGAAGTAGTGCGCCTACCGACCTGTAATTTTCTAAAATTCCGTCGCCATGCAACAACATCCCTTTTACGCCTGATACCAGGTACGCAGTAGGAATAAAAGTTGTGAACTGGCGTAGCCAAGAAGGCAGCATGTCGATCGGGAAAGTGGCGCCGCTGAGGAGAAGCATCGGCAGGTATGTCAGCTGAATCAGGATCTGGCTTTCCTGAGTAGAGTTGGCGATCGAGGCGAGGATCAGACCGATGGCTCGAAAGGCTGCGATGCCTAGCGACACGAAAACCAGCAAAGAGGGCAATCGAGCTGGCCAGGGCATGCCGTATACAAAGTGCGCCAATGAAACAATCACGAGAATGTTCGGCATGAACAGTAGCCAGCCCGTGAAAATGGAAGCAACGAGAAGAGGCATTGGCGAAATTGGCGTGACCTTATAACGCCGTAAAATGTTGGCCTCGCGCTCTTGAACGGCGCGCATGCCAGCCCCGAAGAGTCCGCTCCCCAACGTGCCAAATACAAACACCATTGGGATCACTTGGGTAATGCCGGCCCCGTGATCGGCGTGCATAAAGTACGCGAACATGAAAAAAAAGCCCAGCGGCAAAAGGTAATTGAAGAAAATGACAGACTTCTGCCTCAGCGCCAGTCGCAGGTCAAGGGAAATTAGAGCGAGGTAGCTTTTCATTCGCGAAGGCTCTTTCCTGTCAACTCAATGAAGACGTCTTCGAGAGTGGGTTGCTTAAGGTGGATGTCGGTCAACTCCAGACCTTGCTGGTCAATCCACTTCACGAGGTCCACCAACGTGACCGCAGGACGGCGTGAATACACTGTGAGGGTTCGCCCAGTCGCGTCAACCGCTGTCTGCATAGCCTCCGCCCAAGTGGGACGCGTCTGCGGAAATGGTGCCGAGCAAGTAACTATAATGCTCGATGCATTGCGGCTTTGCGCCTGTAACTTGCGCGGTGTATCGATGGCTACGATGCGACCTTCGTCGATGATGGCCACGCGGTCGCAGAGACGTTCGGCTTCTTCAATGTAATGCGTGGTCAAGAGGATCGTGCGGCGTTCGCTCTTCAATTCTTCCAGCAACAAATGGATTTCCGCGCGCACTTGCGGATCAAGACCGGTGGTAGGCTCATCGAGAAAAATCAGTTGCGGGTCGTTGATGAGCGCCAAAGCCAGAGCCAGCCTCTGTTTTTGGCCACCGGAAAGCGTGCCGTAAAACGCATCCCGCTTCTCAGTGAGTTGCAGGCGCTTGAGCAACTGCGCGGCATCGACGTTGCGGGTGTAGAAAGACGAGAAAGTTTGCAGAGCTTCGCGGACGCGAATCTTGTCGGGCAGGTTTGTGGCCTGAAGACAGACCCCGATGCGGTCTTTGAGCTGGTCACGCTGCCGGTCGGGATCGTACCCCAAGACCTCCACGCGTCCAGCGGAACGAGGGCGGAGGCCCTCCAGAATTTCAATCGTCGTGGTCTTCCCTGCTCCGTTCGGCCCGAGCAGACCAAAGACTTCCCCAGGCTGAATTTCGAAGTCGATACCCTTAACAGCTTCATTTTCACCGTAAGTTTTTTTCAAACCTTCGACGGAGACAGTTGGGGAGGTTGGGTTCATGTGGAATCGATAAGGCTATCGGAGAACGAGGAGCGAGTCAAAATTCGCCGCTAAGTCCCTTGTTTTAGTAGCGACCGCCAGCAAGCGCATTACGGTGGTAACGAGCCTGATTTAGGGATTACACAACTATTACAGAGGCCTCTCCAGTTCTCTGTTAACTTGCCGTTAGAGATAGAAATCACTAAGGAACCCAGCCATCATGAGCGACTCTAAGGTCGACCGCACATTTCGAGAACCGATTATTTGGAGCACCACCTTCTTCATGGTGTTGTTCCACGGGCTCGCCATCACCGCGCTTTTCTTCTTCACATGGAAGGCTCTGGCAGTGGCCGTACTCCTTTGGTGGGTAGCAGGAAGCCTAGGCATTGGCATGAGCTACCATCGCCTGCTGACGCACCGCGGCTACAAGACCACTAAGTGGATGGAATACTTCCTGACCACCTGCGGAACGCTGGCTTTGGAGGGTGGCCCCATCGCTTGGGTGGCCACGCACCGCAAGCATCACCAGAATACGGATAAGGAAGGCGACCCGCATTCTCCGCGTGACGGCGGCATCTGGGCGCACATGGGATGGATCGTCACTGGTAAGGCGATGCACGCCAAGACCGACGAACTGCTTCCCTACGTACCAGATCTTCGCAAAGATAAATTTCACCTCTGGATCAGCGAATGGCATTGGGTACCGCTGGCCCTGCTGGGCGTGGCTCTCTATTTCCTGGGTGGATGGTCGTTTGTCCTCTGGGGAATCTTCCTTCGCACCGTTGTGGGACTCCACGCCACCTGGCTTGTGAACTCCGCAACCCACATGTGGGGATCGCAGCGCTTCATCACCGGCGATGATTCCACCAATAACTTCTGGGTGGCCATCCTCACCTTTGGAGAAGGCTGGCACAACAACCACCACGCCGCCCCGCAAGTGGCCCGCCATGGCATCGTCTGGTATGAGATTGATACCAACTGGTATGGCATTGTGGCGCTGCGGACTCTGGGCCTCGCCTGGGACATTAAGCTGCCGAAACTGATGCCTGGCAAGGAAATTGCCAAGGACGCACCTCTCGTCAAGGTGACACCCGCAGCCGAAGCGATGGCTTCCGCCGCAGGCGACTAACCCACGGAACGAACGCAACTCAGAGCCGCAGTCCCAACCGGGGTTGCGGTTTCTTTTTTGCCGCCAGCAGTTCTCCACTATCATCGAGTCGGCGGCATCCTTAAAACAGCCGCGCTTTAAAACACCGCGTCATGCGAACCTTTAGTCCCAAAATCGCGTTCTTCGTTTCCTTCGGGATCTTTTTGGTCCTACTGGCTGTGGGACTGAACGTGGGCTGGATTCTGCTCAACTGGCGGCGCGTGGTACCGCTAGTTCTTGGCATCATTTTTTTCCTGGCCATCATCGCCGGCCTGGTTCTCAACACAATTTTTCTGGTTCGAGAAATTCGCCGCAATGAGCAGCAAGATAGCTTCCTCAATGCCGTTACCCATGAACTGAAGACACCGGTCGCGTCCATTCGTCTTTATCTGGAGACGCTGGAACGCCGTCAGGTAGACGAGGCGCAACGCCGCGAGTTTTACGGAGTCATGCTGCAAGACACTGAGCGCCTGCTCGGCACCATCGAACAAGTGTTGCAGGCTGGAGAGGCGCGCCACGGACGACTACGGGCCAAGTGGCGGGAAATTGACTTTGCCGAAATCGTGCGCGAGACCGTGGCATCGGCCGCGCTGAGGAATCATCTTCCCGAGGGCACTCTCCGTTTTTCGGCGCCGTCGGAAGAAATTCTTGTTCGCGGAAATCCCGAGCAACTCCGAACGGCCGTCGCCAACCTGCTGGATAACGCCATCAAGTACTCTGGGGACAAGCCTGAGATTACCGTAACTTTGCTCACACCGAACATCGACGAAATAACGCTGCGTGTGAGAGATCTCGGCATCGGCATCCCGCGCGCCGAACTGAAACGGATCTTTAAGCGCTTCCACCGCGCGCACGTGGCGGGATCAGCACAAGTCGAAGCTAAACAGATCAAGGGCACGGGTCTGGGCTTGTTCATTGTGCGCTCCGTGGCTCGGCAGCACGGGGGCGACGCTTCCGCCGAAAGCGACGGCGAGGGCCAAGGCAGCACGTTCCAAATACGTCTTCCTCGAGTACACCGAGCATGAGCAGGATTCTAATCGTCGAGGATGAAGCTCACATCGCCGAGGGGCTCCGCTTCAACCTCGAAGCCGAGGGCCATGGCGTCTCCGTCACCGACAATGGCGAAGAAGCACTCCGGCGCCTGGGGCCAGGGGGACAGCGATTCGATGCCGTTGTGCTGGATGTAATGCTTCCCGGCAAAGATGGCTTTGCTGTGGTCCGAGAATTGCGAAAGGAGGCCAACTACATTCCCGTTCTGATTCTGACCGCTCGTGGGCGACCCGAGGATGTGCTTACCGGATTCGAGGCCGGTGCCGACGATTACCTGCCGAAGCCCTTTAATTTAGAGATTCTCATAGCTCGGCTGGAGAGCCTGCTACGGCGCAAACGATGGCTGCAAGACCCTGAGCCGCTGGCAGCGCCCGCGAACCAGGCAGTCGACGCTCCCTCGGCATTCCAGTTCGGGGACAAGCTGGTGGACTTCGAACACCTGCGACTGCAAGTTGGAGACAAGACGTTTCAGCTGACATTGATGGAGTCCGAGCTTTTACGTTTTCTGATCGCTAATATCGGGCATCCTGTCTCACGCAAGGCAATTCTCGAAAAGGTCTGGAATCTGCATGAAGACACGGACACGCGCGCCATCGACAACTTTATCGTGCGTTTGCGGCGCTACATTGAGCCGGATCCAGCGAATCCTCGGCATTTGCTGACGATTCGCGGAGTCGGCTACGAGTTTGTTGGGGACCCTGAAAGCTAGCTCCTGCGTGGCACCATTTTAGCGGATAGTTCGTCTTGATTGGATAAGAGGGAATGATAGTCTGAAAGGCTGCGGTGGGCCGCCAGCATTGGCGCGCCGCGCCATAATTGCGTCACCGCCATACTTGTGTCACTAAGGAGAAATGGAAATGAAGATTGGTCTACTCACCGGCGGCGGCGACTGTCCGGGATTGAATGCGGTCATTCGCGCCGTTGTGCGCAAGGGTTCTAACTACTACGGAGACCAGTTCGTTGGATTTTTAGAGGGCTGGCGCGGCGTGCTCGACAATAAAACCATCCCGCTGGATTTGGCTGCGGTGGAAAAGATTCTCCCGATCGGCGGCACTATGCTGCGCACCTCGCGCACCAATGCCACCAAGCAGCCGGATGGACTGGCTCGGATTCAAGCCACGTTGAAGACTCAGGGCTTGGACGCGCTGATCGCCATCGGCGGGGATGACACGCTAGGCGTGGCGAAGAAGTTGAACGACGCTGGCGTTAAGGTTGTTGGCTGCCCCAAAACCATTGACAACGATTTGGCAGGCACTGACTTTACTTTTGGATTCGACACGGCCGTCGGCATTGCCACGGAGTGCATTGACCGGCTGCATACGACTGCGGAATCCCACAATCGCGTGATCGTGGTCGAGGTTATGGGTCGTGACGCTGGCTGGATCGCGATGTACGCCGGAATTGCCGGGGGCGCGGATGTCATTTTAGTTCCGGAACGCCCGATCAACCTAGATGCGGTTGCCAGCACCATCAAGCAACAGCATGATCGTGGACGGCTTTACAGCATTGTGGTTGTGGCCGAGGGAGCGAAAGTTGCGGCGGGTGGAGCGGGTGAAGCCAACGTGCTGGCGGCGAGCGGCGTCGATGAATTCGGACACGCGCGGCTCGGCGGCATTGGCAATTTGCTGGCCTCAGAAATCGAAAAACGCACGGGCTACGAAACGCGGGCCGCTGTTCTAGGCCATATACAGCGCGGCGGAACTCCAAGCGCCTTTGATCGCGTTCTCGGAACTCGCTACGGCTTGGGCGCAATCGATCTGGTGCACGCTGGAAAGTTTGGGCAAATGGTTTCGCTGAAGGGCAACACGATCACCTCGATCCCCCTGGCTGAGGCTGTGGCCTCGAATCGGCGGGTGGATCAGGACCTATTCGACGTGGCGGAAGGCGTTTTGGATAGACCCGCGCAATAGGGCTTCCTAGGTTGCTTGCTCGATTCCAGATGTCGCGAACGGCGATACTACCCAGCGTGGTATTGCCGTTCGTAGCCTCTGAAGTGTTTCTAGATTTCGAAAACCTCTAGCCCCCGAAAAGGAAAGAAACCGCTTCGGGAAACCTCTCCGCCCAGGCCGCTTCGCAATGCGTGGCTCCCTCTTGAATGGAAACTCGCAAGCGTTTTTCTCTCAGTCCCGCTAGATGCAGCGTGTGGGCCAAAGCTCGCACGTCATCCACAATCCGCTGATCGCGATCTTTTTGCCTAGATTCTTGGGTTCCGATGCCAAGAAAAATTCGTTGCGGCCAATTCGCGTTCGCGCGACTGTCTTTGAGCAGTTGCCGATTGGAGACGAACAGGGACGCGCTTTCCAGCAACAGCCTGCCGAAGACGCCAGGTCGCGCGATGACGGTATGGAGCGAAATCAGCGCGCCCAACGACGATCCACCCAAACCCGTGTTCTTAACGCCGCGCGCGACACGATACGTGCGCTCGATGAAGGGCATCACTTCGCGCAGCAAAAAATCTGGATAGTGTTTGCCAAGTGGCCTGGGCACAGGCGGGTAGAGCGACTTGTAGGGCAAAAACTCTCGAATGCGTTCGACCGTGGCATTGTCGATTCCGACCGCAAGCATCGGCGGTACAAGCTTTTCCGCAATCAAACGGCTCAAGCTTTCTCCAACATGCCAATGGACACCTGCGAAGGAAGTCGCGGCCTCGAACAGATTCTGCCCATCGTTGAGATAGAAAACTGGGTAGCGTCGGCCTTCGTTGGCAGCCGAAGTATAGCCCGGAGGCAACCAGACACGCAGTTGTCGAGTGTTGCTGAAAATCCGACTGGTTAGCTCGTGAAAGCGAAGTTCGCCAGCGGGTGCGCCACCAGAAATGGGGTTGGGATCAGACATGGGCTGGATCAGCTAGCGGCGTGCTCCTCTCAGGTCCTGGCGAACTCGCAGGCCCGAAAGCAGGGTGATCCCTGAAATGGAGAATAGCGAAGCCAGACAAAGCACGCACCAAGTACGAAGGATGCTGGCCTCGACGTACGTCAGATACAAGGAAACCAAGAGTCCGGCAATGCCCAGAAAAAGCACAAGGGCAGGCGTCTCCGGCTTCTCGGGCTGGAACATCGCCAACCCTAGAATTCCCAGGTACGCAAGCAACCCGATTAAGGCCACAGGAATGCCAGCAACCGCGGAGTACGCGCTTCGGTTCACGACATCACAGTTGAAGGTGGCATTGATGTTGCAAAACGATGAAGACTCACGCTGGTAGTGGTGCTGCAAGGCCAGCCCGGAAGCAACAGCTCCAACCACAGCACACAACGCAACCCCATAAAAATAACGCCTTCCACTCACTGCGCCGAACACCCTGTCTTCGCGGCGAGTTGCTGAAACGACATCACGCCAGAGATGCGCTCTCCGTCGGCAAAACGCCACGTGGGAAAGTCCTTCAACCCTTCCACCGAGCATTGGGCCTGCTCTTGATGATCGAGAGTTCCACACTCAACGTACCGAATCTTGTGGAACGATGGGCCAAACATCTCTTTCTGCTCAGCACAGTGCGAACACCAAAATAGTCCGTACATGACAGTTCCCTTGTCGGAAATACACTGCGCCAAGCGTTCCACCTTCTGCTGGCCTCTCATCTTGCCCAAATACCAAACACCGCCAAACGCGGCCACGACCAGAAGGACAGTGGCAAACTTCCGAACGGCCGCCACCAAAATATTGGGTTGCGGTTTTGACTCATTTTCAGACATAGATTCGATCCCAGCTCGCAAGAATCATATAACGATTCGGAGTGCGTTCGGCAACACATCAATGGATTCAATATGAAGCGTCGCCACCTCGCCATCGAGCGCCACATCCACCGGGCCATCGAGAAAGAATTCCACTCGTCGCACGCCCGTACGCTCCGCCATGGGATGATGAATGTGCTTCCCGGTAAAGAGTCCCGGAAGGTTGCGAACCAGACCCAAGCGCCCAATCGGACCCCAGCGAACATATTCGATCAAGCCATCACTGGTGTCGGCATTGGGCGCGATCATCATCTTGCCACCGGTGAATTTACTGTTGTTAAACGTCAAGAACAAACTTCGGCGGCGATCAATTTCTTCGCCGCCATCGATGCTCATGGGAAATGCGCGCCGTTCCAGCTTGGCCAGTGTCACGAAGAGCGCGAACAGATACCCCAGCTCACCGTAGCGGCGGAAGCGACGGTGCCGAATCATCGCCACATCTGCGGCGAAACCAACGTTAAAGAGATTCAGGAAAAACAGATTGCCCTGTTTGTGCCGTAGAAGCAAGACGTCACAAGGGCGCGATTTTCCAGCGATAAGAGCCTCAAGCGCGTGAGCAGAGGCATCTGCGGTGAAATCCCGAAGAAACGAATTTCCTGTTCCCAGCGGCAGGAAGGCCAGCAACGGTGGTTGCTCTTGCGCCGCCTCGGGAAATAGGCCGTTTACTATCTCAAATGTCGTACCGTCTCCGCCCACCGAAATGAACTTGCGATAACCGCGCGCATAGCCATCACGGGCCAGCTTGGTGGCATGACCCGCTCCCGTCGTTTCCGCCACGTCTACCGCAATTCCCGCGGCACGAATACGTTCGATTGCCTCACCCACCAGGCGACCGGCACGACCTCCTCCGGCTGCTGGATTGACGACCGCAAGGTAACTCTCATTCACAGCGGTACCACCGCCGACCGGCTAATTGTTTTTGCAATCTCGTCCGCCAGTGGGATACGCTTGACCTTCATCGAAGCCGTGCGCGGAAAGTCTTTGCTGACAACAAAATATCCGCCTAGACGCTTAAAGTCGGGCAATCGCCGATTGCGTACCGTCAAGTCCTCCAGGAGAGCACTGGTGATTTCGGCACCCGGCTCCAGGCGAATCGCCATCACGAGCTCTTCCCTACCCAGGCTGTTCTTGGGCCAGATAAAATTGGTTGCAAAGATGCAATATTCCTTGACGGCGAGGCCGTCAAAGGCATTCTCGATGTCTTCAGGGTAGATATTTTTGCCACCCTCGGTGACAATCATGTTCTTCTTGCGCCCGAAGAGCTGCAAATGCCCAGCCGAATCGAAACGACCCAGGTCTCCCGTCAGAAGCCAGCCGTCCACAATCGTCTCGGCGGTCAACTCGGGAGCATTGAGATAGTGGGACATCACCGTCTTGCTACGCGCCGCAACTTCCCCGATGTTGTCGGCATCCGGATTCAGAATGCGTAGCTCCACGCCCGCGAGTGGCTTGCCCACCGTGTCCGCGCGAAATGGCTTGCAGTCGTTCAAAGTCAGGACCGTGCTCGCTTCGGTGAGGCCATAGCCATTAGAAACCGGAACGCCCAGATCGTAGAAGAATTGCAGCGTGGAAGGCTCCATGAAGGCTCCGCCTACGAACATGGCTTTGAGACTACCGCCAAAAGCGCGATGAATTTGTGGCAGCAGTAACCGGCTAATCCCCACGTGCGGCCGATGCTTCGTCACAAGGCGATTGGTGCCAATCAGGCGGTCCAGAATCCAGCGCCGAGTCGGGGATAAAGCATCAAATTTGGACCGCAGTCCGCGCTCCAGATTCTTAAGCACCATCGGTACCAGCGAAAGATACGTAATGCGGTAGCGAACGAAAGCATCGCGCACGAACTCAGGACGCAGTGTGCGCAGGTGAACCACCGTGGCACCGCAAACAAACGGCCCGATGAACCCAACCATGAAGTCCACAGCATGATTGGTCGGTAAAATACTGAGATAACGCACGCTTGGCCAAAACGGATAGAGCTTAGTTAAGGCTGTGCATTGTTCCAAATAGTTCTCGTGAGTCAGCACGCAACCTTTGGGCTGACCGCCCGTCCCCGACGAATAGACGATGGAGGCCCAATCCTCCCTGCGGCGCTGCACAAACTCCGGCGCCCCTTTGCGGCGAAAGTCTTCCCAGCGAAACGCCTTGACTAAGGCAGCTCCCCCCGGGGACTCAGTCACCAGGACGGTCTCCGCGGTCAAACTTTCAAAGACAGGTGCCTGGGAAATGGCGCGCCAGAGGTGGAACTCGGTAAACAAGACTTTGGCCTGCGAATGCGCCAGCAGCGCCAAATGCTCCGTCGCGGAAAGCTTGTAGTCGAGCGGCACCAGAACCCCGCCGCAATACATCACGGCGTACGCGGAAATCAGCCACTTCGACTGATTCGTCATGATAATGGCAGCCCGGTCCCCAGCCCGAAACCCGGCATCTTGGAGTGCTCGCGCCAGGGGCAGCGCCGTTTCTTTGAAGTCAGAATAGGTCAGCCGAGTACGTTCGCTATCGCGATCCGATTCGATCAGGCAGACTTCGTTTGGCCATTGGTCGAGAGCCTCACGCAAAGCTTCTCCCAGGCACTGATATTTCGTTAAATCCAGCATCCAGTCTTTATTTCACCACAGTGCCGCCGAGCCACGCAGAAAACCGCGATTACCACTTGGAGACCGGGCGGCTTACAGCCGAGCCTGAATCTTGCTCGCCAGCGCGCGGAAGTCCGAAACACCCTGCATTTCGTAGTCCGGCAACTCCACGTGGAAATGATTCTCCAGGCGAGTGAGCAGGTCCAGCGCTTGAAGGCTATCGATACCTAGATTCTGGAAAAAATCGTCATCCGGACTGAGCTTTTCGCGCGGAACTTTGAAGCGCGCGGCTGCGAGTGTAAGAACCTCTTCCAGTGTCTGGTCCATGGTTGGCATCGGTGCTCCCAATTACGGCAGATACGACAAGGCTTCGTTGCTCTCCACAAATTTGCGGAGACCAGCCTCAACAGCTGGTTGTGCGAATAAATCGCAGAAGATTTCGATTTCTCGGCGCAGTTCCTCCAACGGAATCGGCTTCAGAAACTGCTTGGCCGCAGCCGAAGTCTGGCGATCAAATTTGCCGATTTGCACGGCGGTGGCACGGGCCGCTCGAAGCGCTTCACCTTCACCCACCAACTGGCTGACCAGACCGATTTGTTGGGCTTTCGTGGCATTGAAACTTCGCCCCGTCAATAACAGATCGCGCACCACAGCATTGCCCAAATCCCGCTTTAGGCGGGGGATTCCGCCGAAACCGGGAATCAGCCCCAGGCGCAACTCAGGAAAGCAGAAGCGCGCCATCTTGTCGGCCACAATCAAATCACAGACCAGCGCCAACTCGAATCCGCCGCCAAACACAACGCCATGAACCGCGGCAATCGTGGTTAGCGGTGAGGCATCTATCTTATTGAACACAGCGTGAATGCGCTCAAGAAAATCGCGCACACCGCTGGCCGCATCTTCTTTGCGCATTTTCTGTGAGCCTTCGAATAGCTCGCGTAAATCCGCGCCCGCGCAGAATCCAGCGGCCTGCGTGCTGTGAACGATCACCGCGTGGGACACGGCAGTTAACTCATCCAGTGCCGCCGCAAATCGCTCCAGCTCTCCCAAGGTAAGCGAGCCGATCTCGTTGCAGGGATCGCGATGCAGCGCCAGTTCGATGATGCCGTCCTTCCATATCCATGAAAGCGCCTGGCCCTGATAGGTCTTCATTTAACTCACCACCCGCGCACGCGTTTCATACATCTCAGCAATTTCACTCTGAAGACGGGAGGCAATGGCCTCCCGCTTTAATTTGCCATTGGCGGTCAGCAACCCGCTGTCCAGAGAAAAAGCCTCCGGTCGCAGATGAAACGCCCGAACCTGTTTATAGTGAGGCAGAGTGGAGTTTGCGGCATCCAGCCCCACCTGTACTTCGCTTTCCGAAACCGGGCCGCACACAATTGCCGAAAGATACCCTCGGCCATTGCCGACCACTAGCACTTGTAGCGCTTCCGGAATGTGTTGCACGAGCAGGTCTTCAATCGGCTCTGGCGCCACATTATGCCCCGAACCTAGGATGACGAGATTTTTCAGCCGTCCGGCGACAATCCAATTCCCCGCCGCATCAACTTCGCCCTGGTCGCCGGTATGGAACCAGCCATCCCGCAGGACAGCGGCTGTTTCCAGCGGTCGGTTCCAGTAGCGGGCAAAAACATTGAGGCCGCGTACCAGGATTTCCTTATGGTCCCCCAGCCGCATTTCCACTCCTGGAATGACCGGGCCGACCCGACCGGGCACCACTTGGCGGGGATCATCCATGGTGCAGATGGCGGTTGTCTCGGTAAGACCATACACCTGCAAAACCGGCACGCCTAGCATCTGGAAATAGAGTTGGGTTTCCAAAGCGAGCGGCGCGGACCCGCAGATGAGCGCGCGAAGTCGAGTCCCGAGCATCTTCTTCCGTATCGTGGGAAATACCAGCCGATTGGCGAGCCACAACCAAAGGCCTTCCCGCGCGCTCGAGCGCGCCTTCGGGTTTACCCGCCGCCGCTCCACCGCCATCTTAGCGCGGGAGTAAATTCGCAGCGCCATGCCGCCCTTCAGCGCCATTTGATCATCCGCGCCGCGCCGCATTCGTTCCAAAAGTGCAGGAACGTTCAATACATAGTCCGGAGCGCTCCGGGGCAGCTCCTCGGCCAGCCGAGCCAGCGCCGTGTTCAACGCGAGAAGGCTGCCTCGCAACAGGCTTGTCATCAACAAGATCCAGGAGCCAGCGAAACACAGCGGCAAATAATGGAACACCCGGTCCTGGCGGTTGTCCCCGTTCATCAGGAGATCCAATCGAGATGACGTGCAGACCAGCATATGAGACACGTTGCCCACGGTCAGCAATACACCTTTGGAAACTCCCGAAGTGCCCGATGTGTAAATGATCGTCATCGGATCTGGCGGAGAGAGTTGCATGGGAGGATCGACCAGTTCCGAAGCGAGGCCCACTACGGAAAACATTTCATCAAATAGCTGGGTTGTCGGCAACGACTCACACGCCCCACGCAAGGCATCGCGCAGCCCCGCCGTGCTGCATAGCAGAAGCGCAGGCTCGCAATCGGCTAGCATGGCAGCCACTTCCTGCGGTGCCTGACGGGGATAAAGCGGTACGCAGATCAAGCCCTCGGCGAAAATGGCGAGATTGGCAGCGACCCAACGAATGCTGTTCTCCGCAAGCAACGCGCAACGGTCGCCCGGCTTTACTCCGGCATCGCGAAGATGTTTGCGCGCCTGGGCTACCAGAAGCAAAACATCCCCGCCCGTCGCGGTCAAAGAGCTTCCGTCTCGCAATTCCTCGAGTTGCGGAACCGACCGGCAAGCTTCCAGGCGATTGAAGATCGCTGAAATGCAGTTCTCAAAGGGCCTAGACTCGCCGGTGGTCATCCGTAGGCCTCGACCAGGTGCCGCAACGTCGCACTCAGAGGGGGCAAGTACTCCTCCCAGGTATAGGTCCCGCTGCGCACCGGAAAGTCCGGGTACCGGCGCTGCACTTCTTCTTCGAAGAAGACGCCCATGCGCGCCATGGTCTTCAGGTTCTTGACCACTGTCCGTCCAATTCCATCGGCAATCTTTTCACCATCTTGCTTCAGTTTGTTCAGGATGACCAGCAGCTTGGGTTCCAACTCCGGGTCATCAACCGTTAGGAACAAATCCTGGTGGCCCCGCTCGTTCATCAGATTGCGAATGCGTTCATCCATGGTGATGCCAGCGGACGGAACCAGACCCGCCATCGACGTGACAATGCCGTGAAATCGGGATGAAACCATCATGTGGCAGGCGCGAAGAATGCTGACCAGCTGGTACATGTCGTAATCGTCAGAGGTCAGCACGGGTATACCGCCAAGCCGGCCGGAAATGCGATGACAGGCATCGGCATCCAGGCGCTCGGTGGCTACCATGATCACGAACACTTTGTTGCTCTTCCGGAATGTGTCAATGGCGTTTCCGATGGAGGTGAGGTAGCGAGTGTAGGCTGCATCCACCTTCGGTCCCGCGTTGTGAAAATAGACGGTCCGGTATTGGCTTTCCTTGTATGCGCCCGCTATCGTTCGGGCGACGTACTTGCCTAGCGACGCCTTCACGGGCCACCAAAAAGGATTGATCGGACACACCACCAGCACCGGGGTCACCCCGTCCCAGCCGGCTTGGCGCAACACCTCGCTGCCATAGGCTGGTGGAAGAGGCTCGAATGTCCATGCCGTATCGGTACCCAGTTCCGTGGGCACACCGAGTTCACGAAGCAGCGTTCTTGATTCTTCGTTCCGCGTGATCACCAGCGAATCGCGGCAAAAGCGACCGCACATCTTGGCCACAACGGGATCCATGTGGCCAGCCTCGGCACCATAGCCAATGGACAGCTTGTTCTGTGCCGAGGCGATTCCCAGCGAGCCAATCATCATGGTCGTGAGCGCGTTGGCAAACTTGCTCTTAAACATGGAGCCTTCGCAGGCCACCACGCCGTGGTGCTTGGGGACTTCGCGGTGCAGGAATGGCGGGAAAATATCCGGAAGATGAACCTGACGGGTGCCCTCGAAATAGCCCTTCGTGAATTCGAATTTCTGCGACATCACGCTCAGGTCGCAGCGCTCAGCACCCAAAACGTGCCGCACCTGGCGGATCATTTCCTCCACCCGAACGTCGGAACCGGTGTTGCGAGTGCCGTTATAGCCAGCGAACAGCAGCTTTAGCTTGTCGCCTTTGCGCCAGGTATTGCCGCCGCCCAGCATCCAGCGCAGGCGAGACATCTCAATCGAACTGCTGACCCAGGCCTCCAGCATCAGATCGATCATGCGGCAGAGCCTCCCGAAGCAGCCGGCCATGGCCGGTATTGGTATTGGAAGTGGTTGTCCAGGCTGAATTTCAATAAGGGCAGGCTGTAGTGCGAGAACGGCACTGGCTTGCGTCCGAGCTCAGTCACCACCCGCGAGTTATCGAAGACCGTGTTCCATTTAAGATACGGTAAAAACACCTTCATCAGCGCCGCGCCGTGCCCCATCTTTCCCTTGCCCGAAGCCAGACGTTCAACGGCAGAAGTGAAGACTCCGCCCAAGCTCGGTAAATAAACCGGCTTGCGTCTCCTTTGCGCGGCCGAAAGCGCATCCGTCAGCTCGCGAAATGTCTGCGACATCGTTCCCGAAGATAGATGATAAATTTCGTGGTCCGGATTCGCCTTTTGATGCAACGTTACGATGGCGTCGGCCACAAAATCGACGTTCACGATGTCCACACGATCCGACGGCCGCAGCGGCAGCGCGGGCAGCCCCGCTAGAAACACAAATGCCCGGACCATGTCGAACTGTGTAGTTTCCGGTGCTCGACTGTCGCCGAGGACGATGCTGGGGCGAAAAATAGTTCGCTGCACATCGGGCAAGAGTTCGCGAATCATGTGTTCACAGAACTTCTTCGTGCGGGCGTAGGGATCGTAGTCGGAGCGCTGCCAGTCGACGGAGGTGTCTTCCTGCACCACTTCGTCCTGGCGCTTACCTGCCACCGCAACCGTGCTCACATGGCTAATGCGACGCAGGCCGTGGTGAGCGTGAGCGCGTTGGCCAAGCTGGACGACCTCAAGCGTGCCGCGAAGATTAGTATTCAGGCAGCTCTTCTCGGATTTGCGGTTCAGGGACGCCGCGCAATGAATAATGGAATCCGTGGTTTCCACCAGGCGTTGATAATCCGCCGGGGGCAGGCCGAAAAACTTGTTGGTCAGGTCGCCACGAAAGATATTGACGCGCGCTTGAAGGTAGCCAGAAAACTTCGGGAAATCGAAATGCAATTGTAGCGACTGCCACAGGCGGGCTTCCGCCTCGGCCTGGTCTTTCGCGCGCACCAGCAGGTTCAGCGGCTCACGATGGCCGTCCAGCAATCCGGCCGCAATGTATGCGCCGATGTATCCGGTGGAGCCGGTTAGGAATATTGCCACGTTGGCCCCGTTCCTGTTTGCAGAGTTTGCGGATCGCCCTTGGGCTGATCTTTTTCCGTTTCTGTCGCCGAGTCTGGCGACAGCCGGAAATTCCGGCTCGCCCTTGCTTCCAGCGGCTTGCCCTCAATCAGTGGATACGTCCAACGCCGCAAAGCCGGAATGTGAATGTTGATCCAGTACTCCCACCAGTCCAGCGACCGCGAGTCGTAGCCAAATGTTTCGCGCTCACCTTCCGGAAGAAGGCGGTTGAGCTTTTCCACATTCCCCGCCACAAAATCATGTTCGTTATTTAGAATGAATGGCTCAAACAGCACAATCAGCTTCTCCAGGCGTTCCAGGCTGCGCTCGGTTCGCGCCAGAGGCGTCTTCTTGAGCGGTAGAGGTGCCATGATCTTCTGAATGGTCCGCACCATGGTCCGCTGGGCTGGCGCGGAAAGCCGCTGGTAGCGCTGTTTGGAAACCGGGATCGTATCGAAGTGCAGCCGCAACCAATGCTCAATTCCCTCTTGCGCGCGGTAATGCTTGCGATGCGCCAGACCCGTCAGCTCGATCGAGCGTCGCATGTCGCAGGGATTCGACACCGAGGTCGCGAGCTGGTACATCGCATCGTGGCGGCGCTCCATCACCGCAGCGGCAATCAACGTCATGCCCTGGCAAACGGAGTCCACAGGAATGATGTCGAGCCGCTTGCGCTCATTGGTCGGCAACTGCCGGAAGTAGGTGCCCAACAGATAGGACAGCGATGCCGACGTATTGATCCCTTCATTCCAACCTAGAAACGGCTTGGCAATGGAAGTCTCCACAATCGCCGGACGCACCACCGCAACCGGCAACCCAGCGCCCCGCGTGGCAATCAGCGATTCCGCCAGACTCTTCGTAAACGTATAAGTATTCGGCCAGCCCAGTTCGCGCGCCCGCGCCATCCCCACTTCCGTGATGTAAGTCTTGAGCCAGCGGATACGGTTCTTGCGAATCTGGTTCTCCAGCGCCGCGCCTTGCAGCCCACGCGCCGCATGTTCCCGGCCCAGCGCCTCGCGCCGAAGCTCCTCGGTAATCTCCGCGCTTTCCGATAGTTTTTCCGCCTCAGCCACCCGCGCGTGCAGCGCCCGCCATTCCTGTTCCGCGTCAAAACCCGACACCCGCGCCGGAGTGTAATCGCGCCGCAGCGTCTCACTGATGCGCCCATCGCGCTGTCCCGCCACATAACAGGTGGAAAGATGTACCAACCCGGCGTGGTCGCTGCCGCGAATAAAATCCAGCATGTGCGCGGTGGCGTCCACATTCACCGCCAACGCGTCCCGCAAATCCGGATTAAAATCTGTCAATCCAGAACTATTGATGACCACATCCAGCGAACCCTGCACCCGCTCGGCCACCCCGGCGTCCAGCCCCAGCATCGGCTGCGTTACATCGCCTTCTACCACCTCGACTCGCGCCGCGACAAAGCGCACGAACTCCGCTCCATACTGGTCTTCCAGCTTGTCGAACACCGGAGACTCATCCATCACCTTCTCGAACCGCCGCACCGCCGGATTCGACTTCTGCCGCCGAATCAGCAAATAAATCTTCCCAATCTCGGGCAGGTCCATCAGCAAATTCGCCAGCCAAACCTTGCCGATAAACCCCGTAAATCCCACCAGCAGAACATGCTTTCCCGCAAACGCCTTGCGCACGGAGAGCGGCTCCGACTGCGGCTGCCCCTCGAAAATCACCACGGGATGCATGGGCGCGCCCTGCAACCGCCGGGCCGGCACAATCGCCCCAACCATCTCGTCCGGTGCCAAATCCAGATTCCGCCCCAACTCCACCGCCTCCTTCCGCCCGTCTGGATCACTCCCCGTGATGCGCGCAAACAGCCCTCGCGGCCGAACCACCGGACTCAGCAACCGTCCTGTAGCAATGCCATCCCGGAAATCCAGCCGATTCGCCAGCAGCCACTTCACACCTAAATGCTGCGCCAGCGGACGCATCACATGCTCCAGCCCCTGGCTCACCAGCACCACTTCTGCCCCGGAATCCACTAGCAGCTTAAGCGCCCTAACACCAGTATTTTTCAACTGAGGCTTCAAGTGATACTGGAAGTATTCCTCGCCCAGTAAATCCACCCGGTCCCGGCTCACTCCCCGCAGCACCGTGTGCACCACCCGCGTCGCCATCACCCGGTCCACGGCATACAAAAACGGCCGCAGCACCGCCATCAGCAGCACCAGCCCCCGGCGGACACACCGTTCCAGAAAGCTCTGCCCACGCCAGGTCAAGAATGCAATTGGCCGCACCACACTGAGGTTGAGGAGGCTGCCCTCAACCCGCCAATAAACGGGGTTGGCGGGCCTGCCATTCGCAGGAGGACCAGGTTCGAGGTTGGGGGGGAGAGTCAACGATTGAGTCCAGCCATCCGCACTGCCCAATCGCCCGGACAGAGTCTAAGGATGAAAACCTAACTCTAACATTGTAAATAAATTAAGGCCCGGAGCGAAGTCGCATCTCCGGTTCCAGGCCCTGGGTTAAGCGGTGCGCGCGTCTTTCCGCTCCTGCTCCCACAAGCGAAAACCGCCCAGGAAAGCATTCTCGTTGCTGCCTAGTCGCGTGTCTTTGGGCAACTCATCCATGAATTTGGCGTTGCCTCCGCCCAGGACGACATAGTCGGCACCAAGCGCAGCCTTGAACCGCTCCACCACGTCGGCCACGCTCTTGCGCCATTTCTTCTTGCCATAGTCTTCCAGGCCTCGCAGACCTACATAGTCTTCGTAAGTCTTGCCCTTCTTGTATGGCAGATGTGCCAGTTCCAGAGGCTCCAGATGGCCGTCTATGATCAGCGCCGACCCCAGCCCCGTCCCCAAGCCCAGAAATAGCATTTTTCCGCCTTTATAACTGCCCAGCGCCTGCATGGCGGCATCGTTGATCAGCCGGACGGGCATCCCAAACGCCTTGCGGAAGTCGTACCCCACCCAACCCACGCCAAGATTGGCGGGCTCGTGGATCGGACGCCCGTGAACCACAGGGCCAGGGTAACCCAGCGCCACGGCGTCGTACGACCACCCCTTGGCCAGCGTCTTCACCGCTGCCACCATCAAGGCAGGCGTCATTTTCGGTCCGGAGTCAGCCTTGCGCGGCTCTTTTTCGCCGGAGGCAAGAATCTTCACGTGGGTTCCGCCTACGTCGATGACGAGGACTTTGTGGGGTTGGGTGGCGGATGGCAGGGGTTTTGGCGAGGCGGATTTTGTAGGCATGGCTGTCTGAGGAGGGAGTGTATCGCAACCAAGGCCACCCGCACCACCGGCATTCCGGCCAAGCGAAAGGGCCGCCAGCGGCGGCCCTTGGTCAGAGGGTCCCGTTCAAACTCACGATTTTGGGCCGTGGCCACCCTTCACGACAACGGTCGGGTCGTGGCCATACATATAAACCATCGGAGATGGCGTCCCCGGCGACGGACAAAACGCCGCGCCGACGTTGAAACTGTAGTGGGCACCAACGTTGGGGTCCACATTGGCATCGACAGCTGGATCCTTCTTGCTGCGGTGCTCGAGAGGTGCCAGCTCTTTGAGAGCGTTATGGTCGGGTGCCCTTGCCAGATCTTCACGCACTAGCTGAATCGCCTGTTGGTAAGCCTGTTTTGCCTTTCGGTGTGGCCTGGGGCCCAACGGTAAGCATCAGCAAGATTGCCCCAGCGATCATAGAGATTCGCGTGTAAAGCAACTGATTTCTCGAAGGGCGTGACGGCATCCTGGTAACGTCCCTGGTAGAATCGAACTGTTCCAAGATTGTTATAGATGTCCGAGTTCGGTTTAATCTCCAGCGCACGCTGGAGCGCCATCGCAGCATCGTCGTCACGGCCCAGCATATGGTAGACAGCACCTAAGCTGCCCAAGGCTTCCGGGTTGTCCGGCTCCGATTTTAGTGCCTGTTCCCAGTTGGCGGCAGCATCGTTATACTTAGCTGCGTTGAAACTGTTCTGAGCCAACTGCATGTATATTCGCCAGTCACCAGGGTCTATCTGCAATGCTCGATTAAGTGCGTCGTGCTCCAGTTCGCCTTTGCCAACGCTGTCATAAAGCACGCCGAGCCAAAAATATGGCACACCACTTTTTGGTTCTAGCCTAGCGGCCAGGTTGAACTGCTTCAATGCGCTCTCGTTATTCTTGACTTGCATGGCGGCCAGACCAGCCGCAACGTGGCTGGCGCCGAGTTCTGAATCCAACTCCAACGCTCGATTCGCATTTCGCGAAGTCAATTTGATCCACTGAGGGTCGGCGTTCATCTGATTCTTCTGATCGTAAGCCTCGGCCAGAGCCGCAAAACTTGCGGCTGACTGTGGGTTCAGCTCAATAGCACGTTCGAGATCTTTGATGGCTTGTTCCGTAGATCCGGGACGATCATAGTGATCCAGCTCTTGCCTGGCGCGTTTGTATAAAGAAAATGCGTCTTGTTCCGAAGGTAATATCGGCGCGTCTCCGCCACTGGTCCTTGTCACAAAAGCGTGCCTTCGGAGCACATATGCACTCCCGGCGAATGTAGCAACCAAGAAAACTAAACCCACCCCCCACCAAATTTGCGGACCCCGACTGTTCCCGCGCTCACCCGAAACCAGCGGCTGCGAAACCGTCGCAGCCGACGCCGAAAACGGACCTGCCGCCCAATCTCGCGCTCCATCTCCGCAACGCCAAGTCACAGCACTCGTTCCCCCCGCTCTCGAACCCACCCGCAGCATCGACGCCACTTCCGCCATGGTCGGGCGCTGTTCGGGAGGCTTCTCCAACATGCGCGTGAGCAACGCCGCCAGCCCTGGCGGAGCGTCGGGCCGCAACTCCCGCAAATCGCGCGGAGGGCTGAAATGGATGTTGTGCAGAATCGCCATCGCATTCGGCGCGGCGAACGGCAGCTGTCCAGCCAGCATTTCGAAGAACATGATCCCAAACGAGAACACATCCGACCGCGCATCCACCCGGTCGCCGCGCGCCTGCTCGGGCGACATGTAAGCAATGGTCTCGGTGACCGCGCCGGGCAGGCTGAGCGTGAGGTCTACTTGGTGTTCGCCCGAACTTTGCGTGTTGACCGATGACGAATCGAACTTAGCCAAACCGAAATCGAGAACTTTCACCAAGCCATCGCCGGTGACCATGACGTTCCCCGGCTTCAGATCGCGATGGACAATCCCGGCGGCGTGCGCTTTGGTGAGCGCCTCGGCAATCTGGCTGGCGTAGCCAACGGCTTCGTCAATTGGAATTGGCCCACGCTTGATCCTCGACGACAGCGTTGCGCCGCGCACGTGCTCCATGACGATGAAATCGGTATCGCCTTCGGAGTTGATCTCGTAAATGGTGATGATGTTGGGATGATTCAACGAAGAAGCGGCCATGGCCTCGCGCTGGAAGCGGCGGCGAGAGGTTTCATCGCCTGTGCGGTCTGGCGTCAGGACTTTGATGGCCACGTCACGGCCCAGGCGGCTGTCGCGGGCGCGATAAACCTCGCCCATGCCTCCAGCTCCCAGCGACTCCACTACTTCGTAATGAGAGAGCTTGCGACCGATCATGGTGTTATGGCGCGTGTCTAAATTTACGTTCCGTCATTCTGAGCGCAGGGAAGAATCCCTACACTCTTCATTCAACAACAATCTCTCAAGCATGCTTGTGACTCAGCGTCCCTTCAAAAAAGTCTGCGAGCGCCTAATAACCGCGGCACCCTGGGGATCCTTCGCTGCGCTCAGGATGCAAATTTTAACTAAGTTACTGGTAAGGGCCAGAAATCCCCGGCGCGATTCTAGTACCGAAAGCTTACCAGCCACCGCCACCGAAGGGGAGTGGCGGCAACGAAACGTGCCAGAAAAGCCAAGAAAAAGGCCGCTCTCGCGAGCGGCCTAGGTCTTTGCATGTGGAAAGCGACACTAGTCGCCAGCCACCGGCTCTTCCACTTCGACCTTGGGTGCGGGAGCAATACCTGCGTTCCCAGCCGGAGCAATCGCCGAGAGCGGAATAAAGCCGCCTTCGGACGCTTGCGGCTTTTCCTTGAGGACAACCTCGCGGTACAGAGCCGCCATTTTGGCATCCTGCAACGTGGTTTCCTTTTGCTTTTCGTCGCGGGCGCGCGTCTTTTCCTCGCGGGCGGTTTTGGCGATGCCCTTCGAGTCAAGATCGTGCTGGATTTCCGTGGTCACGATTTCATCGCGCAGCATGAGCGTGTGCTCAGCCGATTCCATCTTGACCTTCTTGCCGCCCGCGAAGATTTCATGCCGACCGTGCTCCTCATACCACTTGGTGAGCGTGGCCGTCATGTGCATCTTCTCGATAATGTTGCGCCATCCCACGCCGGTGTTGTAAGCGCAGAATGAGATTTCGCCTTCCTGCGTGGCGTAAGGGATGATGCACTGCTCGGTGCGGCGGAAATCGTAGTTGTACAGATCCTGGAACCACATACCCGCGATGAACAGGAAATTCCAGCGATCCGTGCGGCGCTTTTCAATATCTTCAATCGTGCGGTCCGGCCCGACCTTGCCGTAATTGTGACCAGTAGCGTTGAAGTTCTTATCGAACTTCTTCAGCAGATCAATCATCTTGAAGTGCGTCGGCGACTGGAAGGAGTCATAGTTCTTCATCAGCGCCAGCGCCATGCCCACCACGGTCAGGAACTTGCCGCGTGCGGCATCGTTGACCTTGGCTACGTCCTTCGCGAGCTGATCGCCCTTGAGGAACGCAGTTACCGGAACGGCTTCCTTAGTTTCCTTGTCGATCATGATGGCCATACCCGTACCGCAGTTCGGGTGGCAGCCACAGCTCAACTGGCCCCAGTCGGAATCTGGTCCCTTAACAAGATCGCCCCAATCGGAGAACGTGCTCATGAAGGAAATCGGGAACCAGTCGCGGGAAGGTTCGCCCAAGCCGGTTTGCGATTTCACGTCATGCGCCAGATGCGACAGCGTATAACGCTGCGCTTCGCGGCGGTCGTCGGTTACAGCCTCATCCCTGCCAGTAAACGACACCGGCTGGAACGACAGGAAGCTGATGCGCTTGGGGTTATCCAAAGCGAATTTGATGATGCGTCCGACTTGCTCGTTATTGATGCCGTTAACGATCGTCACAACCGGCACGATTTCGACGCCAGCGCGGTGCAGGTTGTCGATGGCCTTCAACTTCACATCAAACAAGTTGCCGACCGCGCGGTGCGCGTTGGCAGCGTTGCCGATGCCATCAAACTGCAAATAAGCGTAGCGGAGGCCAGCCTCAGCGGCCTGCTGAGCGAATTCGAAGCTCTTGGCAAATTCGATTCCGTTCGTTGCGGCCTGAACCGAGTTGTAGCCAACCTTGCGGGCGTAACGAACTGCGTCAAGGAAGTACGGCGAAAGTGTAGGCTCGCCGCCGGAGAACTGCACTGACATCTGGCGACGCGGTTTGATGGTGATGGCGTTGTCCAGCATCGTCTGGATTTCTTCCCACGTCAGCTCATGCACAAAGCCGACCTGGTTGGCGTCCATGAAGCAGGGATCGCACATCATATTGCATCGGTTGGTCAAATCGATGGTCAAAACCGACCCTCGGCCATACTTCACCGTGCTGCTGCCGTGATGGTGGAGCTTTTCGTCGTTGTGGGCCTTGATATCGCGGCCAGGGAACGTTTCTTCCAGGTGGTTCGAGAATTCGGGATCAATCGACATCACGTCTTCAAAATGCCCGTGAACCGGACAGTCCTTGACCATCAGGATTCTGCCGTCGCGCTCGATAATCTGCGCTTTGATTTCGCCGACTTTTTCATTCATCAGAACTTCGTAGGGCAGCTTGCCATCCAGAATCTGCTGCCGGATTTCCGGCACGCACTTCGGGCACAGCGAATCGGTCGTGCGCGGCCAGCCGAGCGGTGGCTTGCTCTTCTCATAGGACTTCAGCAAAGGCTTGTCGGACCATCTCGGGACGATTCCCGGGTTCTGGCTGATCTGGTTGACGCGGTCAAATACCGCCCAAACACCCTTGGCGCCGTAAGTTAGAGCCTTTTCCACGTACTTGATTGGCTTATGCATGTCCTCTCGCTTTCGCGAAAAATTAACCGCAGAACCTTTGATTCCACAGCATTTACTGGTTTTGCCGAACGGGCTGAACCTGGGAAAGGTCAAACCCAATCATCTCCCCGAAAACCAGTGCAACCACTTGAATTTTCAGGATAGACCTGTACCTTGTGTAGATTAACCGGACCAGGCGGAGGTTCCACGTGGAACACAATGAACCGTCAGAATCCTAGGTTGAACGGTAACAGAGGGCATTGTTTGGAGGTAAGTGATTGAAAAGGAACGGGTAGTGCCGCGCGCCAACCCTGGTCAAAGCCCCCGTCTGAGAAGTTCAAACGGAGGCCACGACCGACCTGCGCGGCCGGAAACGGAAAAGTGCAGGCGCAATGCCAGCTCCGGCATTGCGCCTGCACTCTCATACAGTCGGTAACTACACTCGGTTCACTAGGGTTTGGCGTGTGCGCGGAAGAATTGCAAATCCGCCACATTGTGTGCGGGCAGGTATTTGTGCGCGGTGCCCACTTCCCAGATGAATTTCACCTGGGCGCCACCGTAACAGGACGAGGCGCTTTTGTTGTTGAAAACTTTCACCCCGCTAATCACTTGGCAAAGGGGTAGGGCTGTCGTCTGCACCTTGCAATGATTCTGGCTGGCGAAGAAATTAAACGTGCCATCCACGGTCGACTTTTCGGGGAGATACTTGTTCCAATCCCATTTCGTCGAGCACGGGTCCACGCCTACTTGGTTGGTATCGAGCGTTCCGTGATACTCCACAATCGAGATGGGGCTGGCAATGTTGGGGACTGTCGCGCTGCCCAGGGTTGACTGCAAAGAACCGGAATCAATGGCGACGGCCGCAACCATATCCGAGAGTTCGACGGCCGACAGCGAAGCCATGAATGCCCCAACGGAGAAACCAACCACATAGACCTTCTTATGGTTGATGGCGGGGTACTTCGCTTCCAGGGTCGTGATCAGTTGCCGCAAATATCCGACGTCATCCGGATACGGCGTGAACGGTGGAGACTTCTTGGAAAACACCATGTTGTTAAAAAAGCCGGCGTTCCAAGCCCAGTATCCGGGCGAATTTTTACTGGTGGCATCCGGGTCCCAGGTGGAAACGGCAGCCACGACAATGCATCCCGCACCCTTCTGCTTACAGGTGTAGTCCCAGCCGTAGTAGTTGTTATCGGGGACGGTGGCGGAGCTCGCGTATTTCAAGCCGTGGAGAGTGATGATCAATTCACCCGAAAGTGGAACACTGGAAGGAGGAATTACTACGGTGTAATGGCGGGTGACATTCTTCCAAGGAAAGGTTCCCTTGACGACTGTTTGCGCTGGGGCAAACGATGAGAGGCATGTCGAAAACGCAAGCGTTAAGGTGACGACTGAAAGAACTTTCTTCATGTAATTTTTTCCTGACATTGGGGGATTTCCTCTACTCCACGATCGCTGGCCGCGCTTCTTGCGCCTCCTTCTTTCCTTAAGATTTCTTGAAACTTCAGCTACAACTCACGGCTGAACCACCTGTAAATTCAGTGCGCTTGGCACGCACGCCGGAGTTCACCGCGACAACGGAAGCCTTCCTAGTCGAGATGAAATCCACGACTGACCCCGGAGACTTTGCACGCACCCCGCCACTCTCAGCGCTGCAACACGATTTTCACAATACTTTGGGCCGTATCCCCAGACTCATGTCCTGACATGTCCATTCCTGGTCCATCCCTTCCTGGTCCATCCCTGGCGGCCGCATTTGCCATTCTTTCCGGGACATAAGACAATGACGGGCGAGCTATTCCCGCGCTCGGGTCGTTCCTGCACTTTTAACCTCTATGAATCGTGAATATCACCGTTGGTTCAGCAAGGACCTCAATCGCGAAATGGAGATGTTGGTATTCGGCCATGGGGGAATGCCCATGGTGGTGTTCCCGACTTCCATGGGCCGCTTCTTCGAGTACTCCGACCGCGGCATGATTGCCGCTCTCGCCCATAAGATCGACAGCGGCCAGCTTCAGGTCTTTTGCCCGGACAGTGTTGATACGGAGAGCTGGTACAACAGGAGCGCGCACCCGCGCGGGCGCGTGCAGCGGCATGTGCAGTATGAAAACTACATTCTGAATGACGTGCTGCCGCTCATCCGGAATAAGAACAACAATGGACAGCTCACTCTGACCGGATGCAGTTTCGGCGGATACCAGGCGCTCAACTTCGCGCTCAAACATCCCGATGTGGTCACGCACTGCGTCTGCATGAGCGGGTCCTACGACATCAAGCAGTTCCTCGACGGCTACTACGACAACGATTGCTACTTCAACAATCCGCCGGATTTTCTGCCGAACATGACGGACGAGTGGTTTCTGCGCCAGTACCGCGAACGCATTCGCTGGGTTCTAGCCACCGGCGATTGGGATATGTGCCTGGACCAGAACGTAAAGATGGCGGGAATCATGCATGCCCGGGGCATTCCACATTGGCTCGACATCTGGGGCGATAACACCACACATGACTGGCCCGCGTGGCTGCGCATGACGGGGAAATATTTCTAAATTCGATTCTGGAGCGTTTCGTGAAGACCATCCGCTATTTGCTGGCAATATTCACCTTACTGGCGCCCATGGCAGCCCGAGCCCAAGCCACGCCTGCGGAGATGGCCGAAGCCAGACACATCCAAGCCACAGTCCTCGGCGTAGACAGCCACAACGACACTGCCCAACGCGTCCTCATCGAAGGAGTCGACCTGGGGCAACGCCTACCCGACGGCATGGTGGACCTCGCCCGCTTGCGAGAGGGCGGTGTGCACGTTCCATTCTTTGCACTCTGGGTGCCGACTTACTATCACGGAGCCGAGGCGGTGCGCCGCACCCTGGACCTGCGCGATGCCATGCAACGAGTATTCGACAAATACCCCGACCAGATTGAGCTGGCTACCAGCGCGCGTGACATTGAACGCATTGTGAAGCAAAAGAAGATTGCTGCCGTTCTAACGGCCGAAGGCGGCCACCAGATCGATGATGACCTCGGCGTGCTTCGCATGTACCGGCGCATGGGGATTCTCTCCATGACACTCACCCATTTCCGTAACAACAACTGGGCTGACTCCTCGACCAGTCCGGCGGTGCATAACGGCCTCACCGACTTTGGCAAGCAGGTAGTTCGCGAAATGAATGCGCTCGGCATGATCGTGGATATTTCTCACGTGTCCGACAAGACGTTCTACGATGTGCTCGAAGTTACTACAAAGCCAGTCATTGCCTCCCATTCCTCGTGCTTCGTAAAATCCGACATCCCGCGCAACATGAAAGACGACATGTTCCGCGCCCTGGCTAAAAATGGCGGGGTGGTCGGCGTGAACTTTGGATCGTCATTCCTAAGCCAGAAAGATGCCGAGGAACTCAAACAACACATTGCCCACCGCAACGCCTCGGAACCTGATCTGACGGGCGCGGAGTTGGACAAGTACGCGGTCAAGGATCACGCAGACAGCGAGGAAACTCACCCTAGGACCGGTGCCGCCAACGTGGAAGACGCCGCAGACTGCATCGACCACATCGTGAAGATTGCAGGCATTGATCACGTTGGTATCGGGAGCGATTTCGACGGCATTCCCAGCGTGCCCCTGGGGCTGGAAGACGTTTCGAAGCTGCCTGCTTTGACGGCGGCCTTGCTCCATCGCGGTTACAAGGAAGCGGATATTCGAAAGATTATGGGTGAAAATTTTTTGCGTGTGATTCGGGTAGTTGTTGGGAATTAGGGTTTAGAACCAGACGTCGCGGGCGAGGGTGCCCACGCTCCACGAGCATGAGGAAACTATGAAAAAGATCGGCATTCTATTTGGCAAGGAAAATACCTTTCCACCAGCCGTGGTCCAGTACATCAATTCCATGAACGTCCCGGGCGTCACGGCTGAGTACGTCAAAATCGGCGGCGTCCAAATGGCTGCCGCTAGCGGCTACGACGTCATCATCGACCGCATTTCCCAGGACATCGAGTTCTACCGCGCGTTCCTCAAAAACGCCGCCCTCTGCGGCACCATCGTCATCAACAACCCCTTCTGGTGGACAGCAGACGACAAGTTTTTTAACTACGCACTCGCCACCAAGCTCGGCGTAGCCATCCCGCCCACCGTGATTCTGCCGCAACACGAGCATCCGCCAGACACGAGCGAGCAATCGATGCGGAACCTGATCTTCCCTTTGAACTGGGAAGAGATATTCCAGT
>JAYWAL010000107.1:0-29130 GCA_043782485.1 Acidobacteriaceae bacterium
TGGGACTGAGCATGACATCGCGGTCCTGACGACCTTTGCCACTGCGGATGTGGATCACCATGCGTCGGCTGTCGATATCGGAAATTTGCAAGCGAGCCAACTCTGCGCGCCGTACCCCCGTGCCATAGAGTGTCATCAATACCATGCGATGGAACCGAGTCTGGGAGGAGTCGATGAGGTGGGCCACTTCTTCCGGGCTCAAGATGCTGGGTAGTGGTCGCGTCTTCTTCGGGTAAGGGTGTATCGGCCACGCTCCAGGCTTTCTTGATCGTCTGCGTGTAGAAGAACCGCAGAGCCGCAAGTCGTTGCGTCACGGTGGAAGCGGCCAGCTTTCTTTCGCGGAACAAATACGCTTGGTACTCGCGAATGTGCTCAGGAGTGAGCTGATCCGGAGGGCGGTGAAAGTGCCGCGCAAAATCCTCGATCGTCTGGATGTAGCAGTCGATGGTAGTCTGAGCGTAATTACGACGCTCGAGTTCTTCGAGCATCATTTTGCGAAGGTGGGTCATAGGTGTTCTCCTTATGACCCAACCTTATCCACTCACAGGCACACTGCCGACATCGAGCACGCGAAAGCGTCTGCCGCTGAGGCTTCGTTCAAACGGGTTTGTGGGAAGAGAAGGGAAGTTCGGGCGGATCGTCGCTCATCCGAAACAATTCCAGCACACGTTGGGCCTGGGCTCGAAGACCATATCTTGGGCAGGGACTTTGGCATGGGACCGATGTTGGGATGAACAGCGTCGACAAGCTTGGGGGCAACCTTGGGGGCAACTAACGCCGAAAGGGCTGTTTTTATGTATCTCTACGGTTTCTAAGTGATTGGAAATATAGGTACTTGATGACAATCCGACGCTCTGTCACGGCAGAGGTCGCGGGTTCGAGTCCCGTCGTCCCCGCCATTTCGTTTTGAGGAGTTACCGGACGTGACACCGGAAACTCCGACGCGCATTCATTCCACACCTACTGCACCGTCTGATTTATCCCTGCTGACACCCAGAACCACATCTTCTCACTTCCTTATCGGGTGCGAGATCTCGACAAAATGGCAGGTACAGCTTCGAACGCGGGCATCGAGATTAAGATTGCCCCGGAGTCTTTTTCTGACGGGCGGTTTGCACGTCTGCATGACCCTGAGGGGAATCCGAATCGAATTGTGGCAGCCCAAGGTTCCAAACGCCAAAGGCAAGGTTGCAAAACGGTTCAGAAGGGTTTCTGGATTACCAGGCAACAGCGCCGGTGCTACAATTTTGGCGGGGGCACGCGATCTCCATGCCTACTCCGTACGGACTTCATATTGTCGACAACTGCCTGGCGTGCTCGGTGCGAGAAGAGCACTTGTTTTGCGACTTGCCCGTGGCGGCGGTCCAACGGTTGAACGAGATCAAATCCACCGCGGTTTTCCCCAAGTCCGCCATGCTGTTTCTTGAGGGTCAGCAGGCTCGCGGTGTATTTGTTCTGTGTTCGGGGAAAGCTAAGCTCTCGACGTCCTCCTCTGAGGGCAAGACCATCATTACCAAAATTTCCGAGGCGGGCGACGTTCTTGGGCTGAGCGCGACCGTTTCGAATCGTCCTTACGAAGTGACCGCTGAAATGTTGGAGCCCGGCCAGGCGAATTTCATTGCACGCGACGCGTTCCTGCAGTTCTTGCGCCAGTACGGCGAAGTGGCGGTGCGGGTGGCCGAGCAACTGAGCCGCAACTACTACACGGCTCATGAGGAAATCCGAACCCTCGGCCTAACGGGTTCTTCGGCGGAAAAGTTTGCCCGCCTGTTGCTGGGGTGGGTCAACGAGGCAGGTTCCGCCGAAACCTCGCAGATTAAACTCACACTGACCCACGAAGAGATCGCGGAAATGATCGGCACCACGCGGGAAACCGTGAGCCGCCTATTCTCTGATTTCAAGAAACAGCAATTGCTGCAAGTGAAGGGTGCCAACCTAACCATTCGCAGCCGGTCTGCCTTGCAAAACATGGTAAATTCCTAGGGCAAAAGTGGATTCCTCACGCCTGAAGGCGTTCGGAATGACAAGCTATAAGGTTTGTCAGCAACATACTGGCTCGGGCTTTAATTTCCCCGGCGCGGGCATTTCGACTTGTGATTTCAATCACAATCCCGGGTGACGATCCAAACGGCGCGACCGCAACTCCACAAGCCACCATGGTCCAATGCGTCCACTGCGCACGAGGCCGAGCTGGCTATGAAAACCGAACATCTCTATCGAGTAGAAGCCTGGTGGGTGTCCGGGAAGACCGGAATCGCCAAGGCTGCGTCGGCGCCCAGCGCCATCCATTTCACGGCCCCACCTGACTTCGGAGGCGTGGAGGAAAGATGGACTCCCGAGGACCTGCTCCTGGCGGCCCTGGCCGGGTGCTTTACGACCACGTTCCAGGCCGTCGCGGCCAATTCCAAATTTGAATACATCGACCTTGCTGTCGAAGCGCAAGGAGTTGTGGGTAGGACCAACGACGGGTATGGTTTCTCTGAGATGATTCTGCGTCCCACGCTGACCATTCCCAAGGAAGAGCAACGGGAGCGGGCCGTTATACTGCTGGATAAGACCAAAGCCTTGTGTTTGGTTTCCCGTGCAATCTCCACCACGCAGAGGATTGAGACTCGCATTGAAATCGGCCAGCGTCCCGCGATTCGGAGTGCTCGGAGGTTAGACGCCGCAAAATTCGGCTCACGTAATGCGCATAATGAATGAATGATCGGTCCTATCCGTCGCAGTATGTCTGGCCATTCACCCTGCTGGATGGCACGGAGGTTGTCCTGCGCCCCATTCGTCCCGAAGACGAGCCGCTGATGCGGAAATTCCACCAGACTCTTTCCGACCACAGCGTGTATATGCGCTACTTTTCCGCCCTGAGTCTCCGCTTCCGGGTATCGCATGAACGCCTCGTCCAGGTTTGCTTTGCCGACTACGATCATCAAATTGCGCTGGTTGCGGAGCACTCGGATTCCTCGACCAGGGAACACAGGATCTTAGGCGTGGTCCGGCTGACTCGACTCACGGCAACGGATCAGAATGAGGCCGAGGTGGCCATTGTCGTGGCCGATCCATGGCAAAAGCAGGGCTTGGGACGGGAACTGCTGCGCCGCCTTGTGCAGGTGGCGCGCCAAGAAAAGGTGTCTCGCCTCTCAGCCGAGATCCTTCGCGACAACATCACGGTACAAAACCTATTTCAGAAAGCCGGGTTCGCTGTGCGCGGCTTCGCCGATGGCTCGTCGGTGCAGGCCTTGCTGGATCTCCGCTAGCTTCGTTCTGAAGTGAGCAATTCAGGTCAGCTACTCCCAGCGCCGAAGCTCATCATGGTAGCCGAGAGAAGAACGCGGCTGCTCGCAGCGGGCCGATTGGGTTAGATCAGCCGATCTCCCCTGTATTTCCACGTAATCCCCAATTCCCAAGAAAATCGGGCTGCACGTCCTATTGTGATCCAGATCACAAGTTGCGGTGACTCTACCCACCGCAACCAGCCCTACCCAGACGCGACAATCGCCTCCAGAGTGATCGGGATCACGGTTTCAGATTCACAAGATTTTAAGGAGGCAGTAATGTTCCGCACACCATTCAGATCGATGCTCAAGCTGTTGGCAATCCTAGGGCTCGCCACTATTTTCCTACCCAACGCCTACGCCGTTCCCAGCTACTCCCGCCAGACGGGGATGGCCTGCTCGTCCTGCCACTACGCCCCGCCCGAGCTGACGCCTTTTGGCCGCCAGTTCAAGCTGGAAGGCTATACCTTCACCACCAAGGAGCAGATCACCGAGGAAGGGAAGGGCCACAATACCGCCCTCCATCTGTTGGCCGCGTTTCCCATCTCTGCCATTCTTGATACCTCGTTGACGGCCCTTAAGTCACCGCAGCCGGGCACGCAGAATGGCAATTTTGAATTTCCTCAGGCGGCCTCGCTCTTCCTAGCCGGGGCCTGGACGAACCATATCGGCAGCTTCGTCCAGATCACCTACAGCAGCCAGGGCGACCATTTCTCCTGGGACAACACCGACATTCGCTACGCCAACCACGACCATAAGCTGTTCGGGAAACCGCTCACCTACGGTGTGTCGTTCAACAACAATCCCACGGTCGAGGATCTGTGGCAAAGCACACCCGCCTGGGGTTTCCCCTTCTACGGCAGCGGCTCAGCGCCGGGGCCTACGGCGGCCTCGCTTCTCAACGGAACCCTTGGGCAAGACGTAGCGGGCGTGGGCGGCTACGCCATGTTCAATGAGCATTTCTACTTCGCTTCCACCGTGTATCGCTCGGCTCACATTGGCGGCTCCCAACCCAACGACGGCGCGAATTTTGGCTACAACATTCGTGGCGTGGCACCGTATTGGCGGGCCGCTTACCAGCTCAACAGTAAAAACAATTACCTGGAAATCGGCACCTTTGGCATGCACGCGAAAAGCACGCCCAATGCCGTGACCGGCCTCATGGACGGCTATACCGATTTTGCCGCCGACTTCCAGTATGACCGCACCTTGCCAGGATGGAACAATGACGTGGTTTCGCTTCGCGGATCGTACATTCGGGAGAACTCCGATCTGCAAGCAACGTTCGCTAGCGAGGGCGCTTCGCAAATCCGCCACCACCTGAACACAGCACAGGCTAGCGCGGAGTACCACTTCGGCAACAAACTAGCTGGAACCGCAGGCGTCTTCACGGTCACCGGCACGCGCGACCCGTTGCTCTTCGCTCAGGCAGCCGTCTCCGGAAGCGGCAACGGCTCGCCGCAAAGCACCGGCTACAACCTGAACCTATCGTACTGGCCGCAGCAGAACGTGAACCTCGCGTTTCAGTACACCGGCTATACACGCTTCAACGGCGCGCAGAACAACTACGACGGGGCTGGCCGCAATGCCTCCGCCAACAATACGGTCTACGTGCTGGCGCGGTTCGTGTTCTAAAGTAGAAAGAGTATTGGGTGCCCCGTCCTTGTCGCGATTTTTCTTTTGCGACAGGGCGGGGCTTTTCCACGCGTGAACTTTCCGCGCGTCAACCAGCACCCGCCAACCGCGTTATACTGGCCCTATGAGTGCCAGCCCCGACAAAACCTTCTACCTTGAAACCTTCGGTTGCCAGATGAACGCGCACGATTCGGAAAAGGTTGTGGGCACGCTGCTTCACGAAGGCTACCGCCAGGTGCAAACCGTCGAAGAAGCCGGCTTGGTTCTTTACAACACTTGCTCCATCCGCGATAAGGCCGAACAGAAAGTCTTCAACCGGCTCAACGACTACAAGAAGTTCAAAAAGCAAGGCAAGAAGTTCGGCGTGCTCGGGTGCGTGGCGCAGCAGGAAGGTGCCCAAATCTTCGAGCGCGCCCCCTACGTGGACTTGATCTGCGGCTCGGCGTCGTACCGCAAGCTGCCGGAATTGCTCGTTCAGATTGAAACCGGACAGCGCGCCACCGGGCTCGACGACCGCCAGACTGACGAATGCTTCGAAACCGAATTCACAGCGCGCACCAACCCGCATCGCGGCTACATCACTATCATCGAAGGCTGCGACAAGTTCTGCGCCTTCTGCGTGGTGCCGTACACGCGGGGCAAGGAGCGCAGCCGGACTTCGGCCTCCGTTCTGGCGGAAGCACGGCAGATGTCTGAGCTCGGCTACAGCGACATTCAACTGCTCGGGCAAAACGTGAACTCTTATCGCGATCCATCTGAAAATAAGACATTTGCCGAGTTGCTTCGAGCTGTCGCCCAGGTGCCGGGTATTCGCCGCGTTCGCTACACCACCTCGCACCCTCGCGATTTCGGCCGCGATATTGTCGACGTCATGGATGAAACGCCCGGGCTCTGCGACCACATCCATCTTCCCGTCCAAAGCGGCTCCACCAGGCTGTTGGAAAGGATGCAGCGCCTCTACACGCGCGAACAGTATCTGGAGCGCATCGGCTGGGTGAAGGCCGCCAAGAGGGAACTGAGCCTGACCACCGACATGATTGTTGGCTTCCCGGGCGAGACCGAAGAGGATTTCGATCACACGTTGTCATTGCTCGATGAAGTTGGCTTCGACGCCGTGTTCGCTTTCAAGTACTCGCCGCGCCCGAACACCCCCGCGCTTAAGTATGCCGATGCCATCCCGGAAGAAGAAAAGTCCCGCCGCCTGCAAATTCTAATGGACAAGCAGCGCGCCATTCAGGTCATCCGCAACCGCCGCCACAGCGGCAAGGTTCTGGAAGTGATGGTGGAACGCAAGCACGAGTCGTCGGGCCAGTGGGCGGGCAGAACGTCGCAAAACATGGTCCTCAATTTCACTTCGCTCGCAGGCCTGGAGCCGGAAATGGGCAGCTACGTCAATACTCGTGTAACGGCGACTTTTCCCAATAGTCTGGCTGGAGAACTGGTAGTTTAGGCGTCCTATGACCAAGCTCGCACGAGAAAAATCATCGTCCCCCAATCTCGGCTCTGAAGCTCCCAAAAAGTTGATCGTTTTCTGCTCGATATTGATTCTGGCGGCGTGGTGCTTCGCACAACAGGCGCCGAACAACGACGGCAGCGCCTTACTGCAAGCCATCGCCGCGCAAGCAAATCCGGATCCAAACTTTGCGGGCGTTGGCCAGATTCATTCATTTTCGGGGCAGGCTTTGTTCTCCTGGAATCCGGACGCATCCGGCATGCCGGTGATATCGGATCGCCGCCGCGGCCAAACCCCGGCCGTCTATCTGGGCTTTGACAAAACTGGAACGTCTTACCTCAGCGGGCAGCCGCCCTTTCAATTTGGGCCGACGATTTTGGCCGTCTTCAACCGCCAAATCCACTATCTGATGGCCGCCCCCCCCATTCTGATGAAGCCCGGCCCAATACCGGGTGGCGTCAAAATTGCAGATGTCGCGGTCTTGATGTCGGCACTCAAGCGCCGTGACGAGTACCCGACCTTCCCCACGTTGTACACACTCCGACCGGCCAACGATGCCAGCCTCGATCCCAATTTCTATGGTGCCGGAGAGAACCGCCTGCTGTTTTGGGGCGGCGACGACAATGGTCGCCCGGCCATCTACTCTCCCGAGTGGGGGGCAAGCGAATATCTCGGCTTTGATGCCGAGGGGAATACCTACCTCAAGGCTGATGAGGTTGTGTTCTATTCTTATAACGTCAAGGATGCCCGAAGTCCTCTAAAGCGCATTCCCTCGGTGCCGGCGGATCTCAGCCAGCCCCCATCCCGCAAGCACAAGCTGGATGCAGCCATCCTCCACCAAGTGCAGGTTTGGCAGGCGACCTCCGGCCCCAACAAGGATCCGAATTTCTGGGGCATCGGCGAAGACGAGTATTTCCATTGGGATGACAGTCAGGGTACGGGCGTGCCCAAGATTTCGGAAAATCACGGCAGCGCGGCTTCGTACTACGGCTACGAAGAGGCTACCGGTTTCAGTTACATGTCTATCCTTACAGGGTCCACGTTTTTTGCTTATCTGCCCGGTCGGGGCCGCCCTATGCCGGTGGCAAAATTGCCAGCGCGTCTGGTCAACGTTCCGCCGCGTCTCAAGGACTCGCCCTTTCTCAAAGGTATCTCGGTCACGTTGATTCAGCCGGTTGCGCCGCGGTCCGATAGCGCCGGAACCAAGGCCTCCGTCGCGCACTCCGGCAATGCCTGGACCGTTTCATTCGTGGACGAAGCCGGCAAACCACAGACGCTACCCATGATGCGTCCGCACCTGCCGAACTATGACGCTGCGACTTGGAATGATTTGAACAAGAATCATTTGGGGCAGGGAATGTGGCTGGCCTCCGACGCCGCCACCGGCAAAGTGCGTATCATTGACGTGAGGGTCCAAGACCGAGGCAAGACGCAGAACGTCGAGCGGGTGGTGATCGCTCCGGCGGCAACCATGGCTGAGGTCAAGCAAATGCTCGCAGCCGGAGGCATCAACTTGCTGGATGGCAATCCCGCTCCTTAAGTCTTAGGTGAGGAGGGTGCCGGCAGCTCAGAGGGAGATCACATGGAAATCGAAATGAAAATTCGTGGGCTGATGATGGACCCGGTCACACAATTGCCTATCGTGATCCTGAAAGACGTGAGCAGCGAGACGCTGTTGCCAATTTGGGTTGGAGTGTTCGAAGCCAATGCCATTGCTCTGGAAATTGAAAAAGTTGCCACGCCTCGACCGATGACCCATGACCTGATTCGCACCGTACTCAGCGGGCTGGATGCGGTGGTGCATCGCGTGGTCGTGACCGAACTGAGGGCGGATACGTTCTACGCGGTGATTTGGCTGGAGCGCGATGGAAAGATCATTTGCATCGATTCGCGCCCATCGGACGCTCTGGCGTTGGCCTTGCGCGCGGATTGCCCAATTTTCGTGGACGAGGAAGTCATCAAAAACTCCAAAAGCTCCAGTGCGGAATCGGAACGGCTTAGCAACGACGAACTGAAGAAGTTCCTGGAAGGCTTGAACGACGAAGATCTCGGCAAATACAAGATGTAGTCCTCAGTGTTTGCGCTTCCGGCGGCGGCTTTCCGGCTTCTCAAACATGCGCGCATCGTAGTGAAGCGGTTCGGCCTCTTCCACCAGAATCTTGGAAAACCCCGCGTGGCGCGGGTTGATGAGCCAGTTGTTCTCCCTGGTCGCCAGCGCTGAAGGCACGATCAGTACGGCGGCCTTGTTCCGCTTTACAAAGTCGTCACCCCAGCGGGCGAGGTCTGGCGGACCCGGTGTCGCCCGCCAGTCATCCGGCAGGCTGCTGATCTTGATCTGCTCACGGGAAATCTCATCCGGCACCTGGGCCGTCACCAAAACCAAGTCCTCCGGCGGGTCATTTGCGTCCAGATGGACAAAATATTCCAGCATCGCCAACGATTGATGTTCGGAGGCATAGGCTAGCCGAGTGCCAATGCCAGACCAGCGGCCACCGTAGCGGTAGGAGCCCTCGCCGTCAAAGGGCGCTTGGGCGTAGGCCGCGCGCAGCACCCGGTAAATCCGCTTCAACTCACCCCGCCGAAGGCAATCCGGCCAAGGACGTTTTCCACCTCGCGCGCGCCGTGCTCGGTATCCAGCACCGCCACGGGCACCAAGCCGCCCAAAGCACGGTTAGGATGCCGGAGCCACCGCGAGGCCTTCTCCGGGCTTCCCAGTGATTCCTGGGCCAATGCCACGATCCGCGCCAAACGGTAGAGTCGATCAGATTCAAATGGAGCGAGGCGCCCGCCAGCACGCCGCCGTTGCAGGCTCCGCGGAGATAGATCCAGGGCTGCGGCAAGTTCTTTCAGCGTCAATCCAGAGGCCTGCATGAGCCGCTCCACAACGGCAGGAGGGAAGCCCTGCCGGATCGCATCGCGCATGTCGTGGTCATTGGCGAAGGCTCGGCCCAAGATAGGTTCGCCGCCGAGTTCCCGCACCACGGAACTGAGGTTGGTAGCCATTTGTCTGCAATCATAGCGACAAATGGCGCACAAAGCAAGAAGTCAAAAGCGACAAAGCGCTTGCACGGGCGGGGACGCCCGTGCCTCCATCGACTGGGTGGCGGAGGGCTAAGGGTGAAATTGTGGGCATCGCCACCCTCTGGATCGAAAGGCGAGGCCGCTCTGCGGGCTGACCAGGCGCCGGGGTCCACCCAGCACTATGCTATTGAAATAAAGCGGGTTACCGGTGTTTAAGCGTTGATGAAGTTGTAATCGGAGGCCAAATCGACGCGGCCAAAGTTGTCGTGGACCAGGGTCGTGGTGAACGTGGCGCATTTGTCCGCATATTGGTTGACGAACTCAGAGGAATTCAGAGCCTAGACGAACTGGCGCGGAACCCTACAACGCAGAACGCGAAGTGGCCGGCGTTGGCTGGAAGCAAAGTTAATTGCGGAGGACTTTAGCGGGAAGGCGGGATCGAGGCTTTCGCAAATGAATTCATACTTAACACGGAGGGGCACGCTAGGAGCTTGCTCGCTTCGTTATTTACATAATACTTGTTATCGGACATTCTTGCTAAATATCAGCTATCGCTTGATAGCGACCCGGGCTAACTCACCGCCGCTTTCCCGCCCCAACAAGGGCGCTGACTTGGGTGTCGGTGGCCAACACGATCTTCGGGTGAAAGAGCGTACCGGCGACTCGCGCGGCAACGGCGATGAGTTCGGCTTGACCCGCAAAGACCTTCACGTATTTCGACTTCGACATTTCCGGCAAATTGACGGCCCGACCATGGCGGATCAGCGCGATTTGGTCTTCATTCGCCGTCACGGACGGAATTTGGGGCAAGAGCTTGCGCGGGTGCAAAAAGTACGGAGCGAAGTCCTTAGGCGCGCCTTCGGCGAGGGCCTCCAGGGTGTGAGCGTCGGCCAGGGTGAATTCGCCGTGGGCGGTGCGCCGGAGGGTCTCCAGGTGTCCGCCACAGCCGAGGGCTTGGCCCAGGTCATGGGCGATAGAGCGAATGTAGGTGCCAGAGCTGACACGTGCCCGGAAGGCAAGCCGGGCGTCCGGCAGCGGCCTCAAGTCCAATTCGTGGACCGTAACTGCCACCGGGGCCAGCTGAACCGGCTCCTGGCGGCGGGCGAGCTTGTAGGCGGGGACGCCACGAATCTTTTTGGCGGAAAATGGCGGCGGGAGCTGCTCAATAGGGCCGCGGAAGCGGGAAGCGACTTCCCTTGCCCGGTCGTCTCCTCCATTCATGGCCCAGTCGTTGGCAATTTCGGCAGCTTTTTTGGCGCTGGCCTGGTGCTCTTCGTCGGTGCCGACCGGTTCGCCGTCCGCGTCATAGGTGTCGGTGGCGAAGCCCAGGCGAATGACACCTTCGTATTCCTTTTCCGCTCCGAGGTAGAACTGAGCCAAGCGGGTAAAGTTGCCCACGACCAGCGGAAGCACGCCGGTGGCAGCGGGATCGAGGGTTCCGAGGTGTCCAATGGAGCGCAGGCCGAGAATGCGGCGAGCGCGGTCGATCACGTCGTGCGAGGTCAGGCCAGCGGGCTTATCGATTATTAAGATTTGATTCATTATTCAGATTCGATTCATGGATTAACACTTGATTCCTGCCAGTCTTTATCGTGGGACTTGGGTGGCATTTGGGTCAACTGGTGTGCGAAGATTCGTGACAGCCTTTCCTCTAATTCCTACCCCCTATGATTCCTCTGCGTGACGATCAGCCTGCATTTGGCGTGCCCGCGGTTACATATTTCCTGATTACCTTCAACGTCCTGATATTTCTCTTTGAAAAAACCCTCTCACAGAGTGGACTCCATGACCTTTTCCAGCGGTTCGCTTTGATCCCGGACCACGTGGCGCTTGGGCTGGCGGGCCATGCTGGCGGATTGGCGGGGGCATTTTTGCCGACGCTTACCTCCATGTTTCTGCATGGCGGGTGGAGGCACTTGATTGGGAACATGTGGGTGCTGTGGATTTTTGGCGACAACATTGAAGATCAGCTTGGGCACTTTTTCTATCTGGTGTTTTACTTCACGTGCGGGTTAGGCGCTGCGGCGTTACATGTGCTGCTGAACTGGGGATCGCCGATTCCCACGGTTGGAGCCAGCGGTGCGATTGCTGGAATCATGGGCGCTTACTTGCTTCTCTATCCCCGGGCGCGGGTGTCGACGTTTTTGCCGCCCTTTTTCTTTTTCGCTCTGCCGGCTTGGGTCGTGCTGGGATATTGGATTGTGGTTCAGTTTTTCAGCGGAGCGGCGGTGACGCTGGTGTATGCGCGGCAAGGTGGCAGCGGGGCCATTGCGTTTTGGGCGCATGTGGGTGGATTTATCGTGGGGATGGTTTTGATTAAGGTCTTACCGGAGCGGAAGGGACGCTATCGGTATGGTACTTGGTAGTTTTATTTCGGAATGACAATTCCAAAACAAGTTAGACGCCGATGCTATTCTTCGAGCGGATCAGCGACAGGAATTCACTCCGCGTCTCCTGCTCTTCGCGGAAGCAGCCGAACATAGCGGACGTGACCGTGGCGGAATGTTGCTTCTCCACGCCGCGCATCATCATGCAAAGGTGGCGCGCCTCAATTACCACGCCCACGCCCTGCGGCTCAATGACGCGTTGAATGGTCTCCGCGATCTCCGTGGTCATGCGTTCCTGAATTTGCAGGCGGCGCGAAAAAACCTCAACCAAACGCGGAATTTTGCTGAGGCCAAGCACGCGACCCTTGGGAATATAAGCGACGTGAACTTTGCCAAAAAACGGCAACATGTGGTGTTCGCACAAGCTGAACATTTCAATATCTTTGACGATCACCATTTCGTCGTAAGTAACCGAAAACAGCGCGCCCTTGAGTAATTCCTCGGGATTCTGTTTATAGCCGCTGGTGAGGTGTTCCATGGCGCGCTTCACGCGTGACGGCGTCTGCTGAAGGCCCTCGCGGTCGGGGTCCTCGCCCAGGCGGACGATCATCTCCCGCATCAGGTCTTCGTAGCTGGCGCCGGTCAACGTGGTTTCACTGGTCGTGGTCAAAGTTGGGGCCTTCCCGCGGGTCACCGAAGCGCTGGCGACTCGCCACTGTATTCGAATGAATTCATCATCGTTTCTTCAATCCGCACTTTTTCTAGATGAGCATGCGAGAAGCTGCGATGCAGAAGCTGGTAAATCTCCACACAGAGATTTTCCGTGGTGGGCACTTTGCTTGCGAATTCTGTCAGGTGATTCAAATCCTGGTGATCATAGCGTTCCAGAAGATTTTCCCGCACCCAGCCATCCAAGTCAGCAAGGTTGCACACCATGCCCGTCTGCGCGTTGACCTGGCCGCTGACCGTAATCTCGACGAAATAATTGTGCCCGTGGCCGTGCGGGTTGTTACATTTTCCGTAAGTAAGGCGGTTTTCCTCAACCGACAGAGCCTCATTGTGGAGGCGGTGCGAGGCGGAGAAGCCGTAGCGGCGCGTTAGGTACACTTTCATGCCTCACCATAGAAATCAGCAAATAGATCCGGCGTTTCATAAACACGCACGCGGTGCAGCTTGGCGGCCGATAGCTTGGGTGAAAGCCGCTGCCAGCAGACAATGGCGATATTTTCGGTCGTCGGGATCAGGGCGAGGAACTCGGGAATTTCCTTATTAAGAAATCGGTGGTCCAGCGCATCCAGCACTTCGCTGTGCATGAGGTCTTTGAGCTGCTTGAGATCAACGACGAAACCGGTGGTGGCGTCGATTTCTCCCTTCACCGTCACCTCCAGCACGTAGTTGTGCCCGTGGCCGTTGGGGTTGTTGCACTTGCCGAAGATGCGACGATTCTCCTCCGGCGAGAAGGAAGGGTTGTGGTAAAGATGCGATGCCGAGAATTCGGCTTTGCGGGTTAGGTAGACGACAGAACTCATGCTGGTGGCAAACGCCCTTCTTGGAAGCTTATCAGGAGGCTGCGCCGCCGGTGTAGTTGCGACCCTTCCAGGCGACGCGGCCTCGATTCCATTGGATGACGGAGCGGAGCAAAAGGTAGGAGAAAAACGGCAGGCCGAAGATGGCGAGCAGATTTGCGCTCCAAGAAAAATGAGCCCGCAGGATGCGACGCAGGAAGAAAAATTTGAGAGTGGCACAGACCGCGGCTGCCACCAAGGCAAGCACCAGACTGCCGCGCCAGAGCCATGCCACGGCAAGGACGGCACTGCCCATGATTCCCGCGAATTCGGCCACGCGGAGGCCAGCCAGACGAATTGGCTGCGGAAACAGCAAAACTAAATTCTTGCTCCAGCCCTCGATCAATTGCGTCGTGGAGCGATACATTCGCGTGCGAACCTGATCGGGGGCGAGCCGAAAGAAGATTTTGCGTCCGCTGCGCTTCACGGCTCGCGCGAGCTCAACATCTTCCAGCAAGCTTCCAGCCACAGCTGCGTGGCCGCCAACAGCTTCGTAGGCCTGGCGCGAGATCAAAATATATTGTCCGTTGGCGGCGGCAGCGTCGCTGTTGGGGTCGCTGACTTGGGAAGGTTGGTAGCTGGACGCAAGTTCCGCAAAGATTACCGGCATCACCGCTTTTTCCAGCAGGCTGTGGACTTCCTGTTCGGGCGAATAGGAAAGCAAATCCGCCTCTTGCGCCATCGCCTCACTCCAGGCGCGCTGCAAGGAGCCAGGTTTGTGCACCGTGTCGGCATCGGTGAAGAGAAACCACGAGCCACGGGCGTGCTGCACGCCGCAAGCCAGGGCATTGGCCTTTCCGGTCCAACCGGACGGCAGCGGGCCAGCTTCGAAAACCTGAATTTTCGGAAATGACTTGGCGATTTCCCGCGTCCGATCGGTGGAGTGGTCATCGATGACAATGACCTCGTAAACGACATCGGGCTGCTCAACCGACAGTGATTCGAGGCACCGACCCAGGCAATCTTCCTCATTCCGCGCCGGGATGATCACGGAAACCGTGGGGAGTGGTACCACTGGAGTAGGCACAGGCATGGTCAAATTCGCTATTATAGGTCTTGTGAAGCGATGGCCTTACATTCTGGTAGCGGCGGCGGCGGCCAGCTTTTCCGGCTGCAATAGCGGCACGGCTCCGCCAAAAATTGGCACGGTGGCTCCAAACTTTACCGTGCAGGATTCCGACCGCAAAGTCACGCTGAGCGAGCTGCGCGGCAAGACCGTGGTCCTGAACTTTTGGGCCAGTTGGTGCGGCCCGTGTGTGGAAGAGACGCCGTCCCTGGTGGCCATGGCGCGCCGCATGAGAGAGCGAGGCGTGGTGACCTTGGCCGTCAGCATTGACGATGACGATGCCGCCTATCACCGCTTCATCAAGGAGCAAGGCATGGACATGCTCACCGTGCGCGACTCCGACAAGCGCAGCAATGACCTCTACGGGACGCACGTCTTTCCTGAGACCTACATCATTGACCGCAACGGCGTGCTGCGCAGGAAGGTGATTGGGCCGATGAACTGGGCCACGCCCGAAATGACCGAGTATTTGACCAAGCTGTAGGGCGGATCTTGCGTTGGAGCTAAAGTATGTCTCCTCAACCGCGGGCGTGAGCGGTGACATCCTTGCCGCAGCAGCTGAACAGGCTCTTGAAAAAATAAATTTAGCCATAGGTTTTGGGCGGCGCAGCACTTCAGTGCTGCGATAACTCCCTTGTAATGAGTGGGGCTTTAGCTCCGGAGGTAAGGGGTTGATCTGGTAAAGGATGACTTTTTCAGCAGCCACTGAAGCCGTGCCTGGATACGAAGCGTTTATGAACTACGCTCTAGAGTTTCACGTTCCGCAGTCGCAGCGAATTCGTAATCACCGACACGGAACTCAAACTCATGGCAGCCGCGGCCAGGATGGGGCTGAGTTTCCATCCAAAGAACGGATATAGCACGCCCGCCGCAATTGGCACGCCCAGCGCGTTGTAGACAAAAGCGAAAAATAAATTCTGGCGGATGTTGCGCATGGCCGCCTGGCTCAGTTTGCGGGCGCGCAAGATGCCGCGCAGGTCGCCCTTGAGCAGAACCACGCTTCCTGCGCTCATGGCAACATCGGTGCCCGTGCCCATGGCGATTCCGACTTGCGCTTGCGCCAGCGCGGGAGCGTCATTGATGCCGTCACCGGCCATGGCCACCACGTGGCCTTCTTTTTGCAGGCGTGCGACCACTTGCGATTTGCGGTCGGGCAAAACTTCGGCTTCGAAATCTGGAATGCCGACTTCGCGGGCGACGGCTTGGGCAGTGGTGGTGTTGTCACCAGTGAGCATGAAGATCTTCACTCCGTCTTGCACGAGTTCGCGGACGGTGGCGGCCGCATCGGATTTGATGGTGTCGGCAACGCCGATAAGGCCGGCGTAGGCTCCGCTGGCGGCGACGAAAAGCACGGTTTGTCCGGCTTGGCGAAGTTGGCTCGCCAGGATGGAAGCGTGCTCGGGGATCTTCACTGAGCGCTCGGCGAGTAGCGCGTCCTGGCCCACCATGGTCGGGATTCCGTCAACCGCTCCAGTGACGCCCTTTCCCGTGTGCGACTGGAAACCTGTCGCGGGGAACAACGTGAGGCCTCGCTTTTTGGCCTCTGCCAGCAAGGCGGATGCGAAAGGGTGCTCGCTGGCTTGTTCCAAACTTGCTGCCAGATTCAAAATACTATCCTCGTCGCGCCCCTCTTCCGAACGGACGGATTGCACGCGCGGCTTCCCTTCCGTGAGTGTGCCGGTTTTATCCACTACCAGCGTGTCAACTTTCTCCAGAATCTCCAGTGCCTCGGCATTCTTGATGAGCACGCCAGCTTGCGCGCCGCGTCCCGTGCCGACCATCACCGCCATGGGTGTGGCCAAGCCCAGGGCGCAGGGGCAGGCGATGATGAGCACGGCCACAGCGTTCACCAAGGCGTATGCGAAACGTGGCTGCGGACCCCAGGTGGCCCACGCGGCAAATGTCAGGACCGAGACCGCAACCACCACCGGAACAAACACGGAGGAAACTTTATCCGCAAAGTGCTGAATGGGCGCGCGGCTGCGTTGCGCTTGACCGACCAGCGCGACGATCTGCGCCAGCAGCGTATCGGAACCCACGCGCTGGGCCTTCATCACAAACGAGCCTGTTCCGTTGATGGTACCGCCAATGACCGAAGCGCCGGTTGATTTTTCCACCGGAATCGATTCGCCCGTAATCATGGCTTCGTCGACGGTGCTCGCTCCGTCGTCCACCATGCCATCCACGGGGATTTTTTCGCCCGGTTTGACGCGTAGCCGGTCGCCAGGATGGACGAGTTCCAGAGCAATGTCCTCTTCCCTGCCCCCTTGCAGGCGATGGGCGGTCGGCGGAGCCAGACTGAGGAGCGCTCGCATGGCACTCGAGGTCTGGCCCCGGGCGCGAAGTTCCAAAACCTGACCTAACAACACCAACGTCACAATGGCTGCGGCCGCTTCAAAGTACACATCCGGGTGGCCGCCCATCCCCCTCAAGTCCTCGGGAAATAATTGCGGGGCGAACGTGGCGGCCACGCTATAGCCATAGGCCACGCCCACACCCAGCGCGATCAGCGTAAACATGTTCGCGCTGCGATTGAGGATCGACGTCCACCCGCGCACGAAAAACGACCACCCGCACCACAAGACCACGGGCGTCGCCAGTAGGAATTCCAAATAAGGTAAGGCCGATGCGCGGAGAAAAACCACCCGCAAGCCCAGCATTGGAGCCATGGTAATCGATAGCGACGGTGCGCTCAGCGCCACGCCCACCCAGAAGCGGCGCTGCATGTCGCGCAATTCGGAATTGTCTTCCTCGCCCGCCGTGATGGTCTCAGGTTCCAGCGCCATGCCGCACTTGGGGCAGGCTCCAGGGCCAATCTGGCGCACTTCCGGGTCCATGGGGCAGACGTACCAGACGTCGTTGGAAGCCTGCGGAGAGGCGGGCTTCGGGGGCTGAGACCCACCCAACTGAATTTGCACCGTGGGCGAAGCCGCCATTTTTACGCGAGCCTTGGCTCCGCTGAAGTATCCTTCCGAGTCAGCGGCGAACTTCTGCGCGCAACTCGCGGAACAGAAGTAGTAGCTTTTGCCTGCGTGTTGGCGAACGTACTTCGCAGTTGCCAAGGTCACGGTCATACCGCAAACCGGGTCGAGCGCAGTGGTACCAACGGCGGTGTTCGAGTCGGTCAATGGTTCCTCGCAATGGCTGTCGTGTATTTTTGCCTTTTGCAGTCCCAAAATTGTATCTTGATGTCTGGCTGGAGATTTCGATTCGAGCCGCCGCGATTCCAGGAGGAACCACAGAATGACGCCCACGGACCTTGCTTACCGCTACGGACGCGCTCCAGGAATGGCGGAAATGCGCGCCATTAGCGCGATGTCAGAAGTGTATGGGGTTCGCAAAGTCAGCTTTGACGAGGCCGCCAGCACGGTTCATGTGGAGTTCGACGCCTCCCGGATGAACGAAGAAAACATCGCCGCCCTCCTGCGCCGCGCCGGACTCGACCTGACCACCCGAGTTGCTCTCTCGTAAGAACTCTGGCCAAGCGCTGGGCCAGCCGACCGCTTAGCATCCTCGCAGCCCGCTCTCGTAAAGCACTTGTTGCGTACTCTCGTAACATCCTTAAGATTCGTATCAGGCCACCGCTTCACCGGTGGCGACCGCCTTAGCTGGAGTGCGCCTTCAGGCGCTGGATTTTGAACTCTTTACTTTTCAACTCTTTACTTACTTTTCAACTCTTTACTAAGGTGCTGCCGGAACGGGTTCGTCGTCGCTTTCCAGATACAAATTGGCTTCTTCCGCGTGCGACTCGACGCCTTGCGGCAGAAATCCGCCGTTGTAGGTAGCCAAGCGGTTCTTCCACTTCAAAAATTCTGTGATGGTTTGCGGTTCCACGCGCAGCTCCACGCGGCGCAGACTGGCCAGCAACAGGTTCATTTCGTACTTCATACCCTGGGCGGAACGCAGGCTCTTCGGAGCGGATGGATGCACCATTTTCACCCGTCCACGCTGAATTTCCAGTAGCCCCCACCCCGGGGGCAATTCCGCCGCTTGCACTAAACCTGGCGCGGTCAGGTAGAAACGCTCGCAGCCCAAGCCTTTATCGGGCTTTTGGCGGAAAGGTTTCGAGCGGTCAGCCAGGAAATCGGCCCGGGAAACCTTGCATTCCACCACTACCGAGTGCTGGGTCCGTTTCCAGCCGATGGCGTCAGGCATTTCGCCGCTGGCGCAAGCCTGCTCGGAGAGGACAACGCTGCAACGGTAGCTGCGCAGCCAGAAAACTGCCTTTTGCACGAGCTGGGCGTGGGTCATGGGTTCCTAGCCATTTTGACACGTCCAAAAGTCCGTTTGCGAGTAGCACTGTCGCTACTCCCGCGCATTACCTCCGTAATTACCTAACCGGGCGCAGGGGGCTTTACGCTGGTGGTCGAGACTATGTCCTTACCATCACAAGAAGCAGGCCGCGCACGCGGCGCCTCGGCTGTTGCGTTTGTACACAGCCTGAACATCCTCATCAAGTACTCCCGGATGTATGGTTTCGATCACAAACGGACGGAATCGGCGTTTGAGACCACTTGGAAGGAACTGCAAGCGGCTCTGCCAGTTGCTGGTTCTGGCGGACTGCTGTTGGGCGTCAATGGCAACCGAATTCTGCTCGACGGCCTGCCACTTGATACAGGTCAGGCCGAGCGTAGTTTTGCGCAGCTGTTGGGCGCGGCGGGGCTGGCCAGCATCCACTTTGCTCCGGACGTTACCGATGAAGATTTGGCGCGACTGGTGCGCGCGTTTGCTCTGGGCGGATCGAAGGCGCAGGACCTTTCCCGACAAATTAAAGAATCGCTGGGAAGCAACGACAAATCCCGCATTCGTGTGAATGAAGTCAAGTTTGTGGCTGCTGATCCGCTCACGGGGGATGTTTCCGTGGCGGCGCAAATCGCGGCCCAGACTTTGGGACCGGAATTTAAGGCATGGCTGAACGACCCGCAAAAGCTCTTGCAGTTGATCGCGGCGTCGGAAGGTTCGAATCGCGGGGGAGGCGGAACCGGCCCTAATTTGCCGCCTGGCTCGGTTCCCATGGGATCAAGTGGGACCGGTGCTAGCGGGTCAGGCTCTGGCGGATCAGCTACTGGCGGAAACGGCTCTGCAGTCGGCGGCGGAGCCGGCGGCACGGGTGGAAGCGGCGGCGGCGGCGGTGGGGCCTTCGCATTTGGCGGTGGTTTCTCTGGCGGTGGTTTCTCTGGAGGCGGTCCAACCGCCAATCCGGGCGGGAATTTCGTCTCTGGACTCTCGGGCGCGACCGGCGCGGCTGGCACCGCTGCGGCGATTGCCTACAGCAACACCGTACCTCTGCAAGAGGAGGAAGTGGTCCAAGCCATCCGGCTGCTGACGCAGTTTGGCGAGGCTTCGAAGAGTTCCGAACCCAAGATTGAGCAATTGCAGCAGGAAATCGACGCCACCAGTCCGAATGCGCGCCTGAACCTGCAAGGGCTGCTTTCCAACCTGGCAGCGACCGTCGGCAACACCGAAACCGACAGCAACATGTTGATGAAGGCGGCCGAGCACATGGCCATCAAGTTCGCCCTGGAGAAGTACCAGAAGGGCGACATCAAGGTCAACGCCGTCCATCAAATTCTGGAACACATGAGCCGGCAAATGGAGCGGCTGCGCCAGATTCTGCGCCTGCAGGAAGACAAGATGGGTAAGGCGGGCCTTCTGGTGGAGTCGCATGCCGACATCATGGACCGCATGTTCTGGGCAGAAGTGCCGGAGTCGGGCAAGAAAAGCGTTCTGCTCTCCAACGAAGCCGCCTGCGTCCCTGCGCGTAACGTCAAACAATTTTTGGACACCTTAATCGAGCGCGGTGATGCCGAAGCCACCGACCAGATTCTCCGGAACTACCTGAACTGCCTGGGCAGCAAAGATGCGGAAATTCGCCGGAAAACCGCCATCGGGTTAAGCCAGCTGTCCGAACTTTATGCCTCTGTGGGTAAAACTCTCCTGATCGATACCATTCGCCGTATTGGCGAACAGGTGCGCACCGAGCAGGAAGGCGAACTCCAGAGCTTGATGAGCGCCGCTTTCGTGCGCCTCAGCCAGGAAGCCAGCGTTAGGCGGCAATATGGCGCGCTGGAGGAAGTCTTGGAATCGTTGGAGGCGATCGCCAAAGAGCGTCCTCTGTTCGCCAAAGACATGGCTCCACGCATCGGGGTGGAAAACCGGCTGCCGGAGTTCATTGACGAGGCGCTGCGGCTGGACGAAATCCCCAACGAGTTAATCGGCGTCTTCAAGCGCACCTCCGAAGCGTCCGTGGAACACCTAGCCGACCGCTTTTACAAGTGCATGACCCGTCAGGAATGCGACCGCGTGGTCGATCTGGTGAACGGCCTGGGATCGCCCGCTTTGGAGCAAATGCGCCAGATGTTGCGCCTGGGCCAGCCCAGCAAAGCGGCCTCCGTGGTGGGCTTGCTCAGCCGACTCGACGTGCCCACGTTGCTGGAACTGCTTCCCGCCCGCATGAGCGACATGAACCGCTTTTACCAGGACATGATTGTCCGGCAAATTGCCTATGGCGCCGCCGTCGATCGCGGGCATACGCTGCTGGAATTCCTGGAATTGCTGGATCCCTCGGTTCTGCCCATGGCGGTGGACGAAATCGGTATGACCGGAGACCGCACCACGGCAGGCCCATGCATTGCCATGGCTCAGCCTGGGGATGCGCAGGGACGATCGCCATTTTTGCAGCTCAAAGCCCTGGAAACGCTGGGCCGACTGCGGGAAATTGACTCCACCCCCATTCTGCGAGGCCTGCTGGATGCCCGCAAGATGTTTAAGTGGACCTACCATCGCGAGATCCGAATTGCCGCGGCGCAGGCCCTGGCCAAGATCGATCCTCGCTATGGCAGCCAGATCATGTCAGAAACCGGCCTGGAAGCCGCTGAATTGGCCCTGGCACCCCTGGAACCGGCTCCGGCCTGTCCGTGGGTCCGGCAGCGCCGCTACGAGCGCCTGGTGCTCGCCAAGGCCATTCCTGGCGTCCTGAGCAGCTCCTGGGGCAAGTGCAACGTCCAGATCCGGGAAATGAGCATGGGCGGGGGTTTGGCGACCAAAGAAGACTCGGTCCGAATCAGCTCTGAGGGCACGCTGGAGTTCAGCGTGGGCATGCGCAGCGTGAAGGCGCAAGTGATTCTGCGGCGCGCGAAGCAACAGGAATTTGGCTACGAAATAGTAAACATTGACCTCGAAGGCCGCTCCAGGATTCGCAAAATGCTGGTCGATTCGATAAGCAAGGCTCCCGAGACCCGGGGCAAGGATTGGGACGGGAATCGGAAGGCGTAAGCAGCGCTCAGTTGCCAGTGGCCAGCTGCCAGAGTCTGTACGAAAAAAGCCCCTGCCGGATGGCAGGGGCTTTTTGTTGCGGAAGTCTTACTTGACCCTTCTTACTTAACCTTGGCGAAAATGATCACTAGGGTGTAAAGCGCCAACGACTCGATCAGCGCGAGACCAAGGATGAGGGCGAAACGGATTCCGGCACCAGCCGCAGGATTGCGGGCCAGAGCTTCGGCGGCCGAGGCGGTTGCGCGACCCTGACCAAGTCCGCAAAGACCGGACGCAATGGCCATAGCGATACAGGCTGCGGCAACAGTCCAATTGGCTTCAATGACGCCCACCGCACCGCCTTGCGCCATCGCTGGCATGGCGAAACAGCAGATCGATAACAGCAGGAAAACTACTTTCCAGTTACGCATTGTGTTGCTCCTTCTTCGTTCGTCTAGGAATTGCCGCTAGTGGGTGGTTGACGTTCACCGTGCTGACGCCCTCACGCTGGCGGCGAAAAAAACCGTACCGCTTATAGTCTGGTGTTCCTCTCAGTGTTCTTCGGCTTAGTGTTCTTCGGCGACTGCTCCCGCCAGATAAATCGTCGTCATCAAAACAAAAATATATGTCTGGAGCAAAGAAACGCCCAAGTGCATGGCCAGGAACAAAACCGGAACGCCGATCGGCACCAGCGAGAAAAACACCAGCGTCACCATATCGCCAGCGAACATATTGGCGAACAAACGAATGGTGAGCGACATCATGCGTGCCAAATGGCTGATGATTTCGATGGGTATCATCAAAGGCGCGAGCCACCAGACGGGACCCGCGAAGTGCTTCAGGTAAGCAATTCCCCCATGTCGAAAGCCATGCGCTTGATAGTAGATCCAGGCCAGGATGGCGCAGCCCAGCGTGACGCTCGGGGCGGCAGTCGGCGACTCAAAACCGGGAATCAACCCAATCAGATTGTTGAGCAGGATGAACAAGCCCAACGCCATCAGGAACGGCGTAAAACCCTCGCTGTGATGGCCAATGATTTCTTCGGATTGGTTGTTGATGAAGCCTTCCGCACCCTCGACAACGTGCTGCAAGGCACCGGGACGGTCCACCGAGAGGCTGGCGCGAACCGCCAAGAAAAACAACATCAGCGCCGCAAACACCAAAAGCTCCATGGCGAAAGCGTTGTTAATGGGAGCTTGTGGATGCTTGGCGTGAATGTGTAGCATTCCGAGGACGGAATTAGCCAAACCAGCAAACCAGCGGTTCAACAGGGCGGTGATCCAGAGTTGTTCAGGCATGATGAAATTGTGTTTTGAACGTCAACCAGCGGCTATATTCCCCGGCGAATGCTTGCGGCAACTACATACAAAGCTTCCGCAAAAATGGCCAGGACAGGCACGAACAACCCGCCCAGAAACCCAGGAAAAGCCGCCGGATAACTCACAAATATAACATAGGCTCCAAGGGCGATCAAAACGAAACGAGTCAAGAAACGCAACACCACGCTGGGTCGGGAGGCATGGATGCCGCTTTGTGTGATGGCATCGGCCAAGGCCTTGACGGTGCTCTTGAGCCAGCGGAAATTCACGTACGCCACCGCTGCGCCAACCAGAAATCCTAACGCCGCGAGCCAGCCCACCTTGAGCGCCAACCCTGCGGCCAAGATCAGCGCCAGAATTGGAATCAGCTGCTCCATGCGCCGCAGAGAGGACGTAAACAATGCGTCGGTGGCAGGATCGGGAGCTGGATTCCCTTCCGGGCTGGCTTCGATTTCCGAGGTGCTCAACTGCCGCTCTCCGGTTTGCCGGCGATGCGAATCAGTTGGATGAACCCGGCCGCAATTCCCACCAGCAGGCCCGCCAGATACAGCCACGACGTGTGCAGCCAGCCATCCAGCAACTTGCCCACGAACCAACCAATGACGGTCGCCGCTGGAAGTGCGAAGCCAATTTGCGAATAGCGCCCGAGCTGGACCATCCAGCTTCGTTCGCTGTTCTCGTTGGCGTCGCTACTGTTCGGCGGTTTGGCGTTCTCAGTCATGTGTCGATGGCAATCCTCCCATCATAAAGACTTGCCATTCCAAAAGATTTGTCATTCCGAGCGTAGCGAGGAATCTGCATTGGCTCTGCTACAACAAGAGCGGATTCCTCGCTACGCTCGGAATGACAAACGGTTGGAGGCAAGGCTCCTCAATGGGTTCGCTATAATCGTGAGTTTATACCCACAACGGAAGCCGCAAAGAATATTCGCGGGCGAGGCGGACTCTCTTGGCACTAGATGAACAGATTTACCAGCTGCGGCGCGAAAAGCTCAAGCAGTTGGAGGCGTTGGGGCAAGAATCGTATCCGCGGCGGTATGACTTTTCCCACACGGTCGCACAAGTTTTAGCGGAGCACTCGGCTAAGACCGCCGAAGAGCTGGAGGCGACGCGCGTCAACATTCGTGTTGCCGGGAGAATATTGGCGATCCGGTTGATGGGCAAGGCGGGCTTTGCGCAATTGCAGCAGGACGGGCAGCGCCTTCAGGCGTACATCAAGAAAGATGCGGTCGGCGAGACGGGCTTTGAGATTTATAAGCTGCTCGACTTGGGCGACCACATTGGCGTGACTGGGTATTTATTCCGCACACGGACCGGCGAGCTGAGCATTCACGCGGATGAGATCAAGTTTCTGGCGAAAGATCTGCTTCCGCTTCCGGAAAAATGGCATGGGCTAACCGACGTTGAATTGCGCTACCGGCAACGCTATGTGGATCTGGTGATGAATCCGGACGTGCGCGAAGTTTTTGTCAAGCGCAGCAAGCTGGTGCAGTCGCTGCGGCGGTCGCTGGATGGACGTGGATTTATTGAAGTGGAAACGCCGATGATGCACGCGATTGCGGGCGGTGCGGTGGCAAGGCCGTTTGTTACGCACCACAACACGCTCGATATTGATCTTTTCTTACGCATTGCGCCGGAGCTTTATCTGAAGCGGCTGACGGTGGGCGGGTTTGACCGTGTGTACGAAATCAATCGCAATTTCAGGAACGAGGGCTTGGGTTGGCGCTGGAATCCTGAGTTCACGATGCTGGAGTTTTATCAGGCCTACGCCGACTACCAGGTGGTCATGCAGTTGACGATGGAGCTACTGGAACAGGCGGCGAAGGATGTAAATGGCTCGACCAAGGCCAAGTGGACCACGCCCGAGGGCGAGCTGGAAATTGACTTCACACTGAGCAACTGGCAGAAGATGACCATGCGCGAGGCGATTCTTCACTTTTGGCCGGAAGCGGCTGGGGTAAAGCCGGAGATGAGCGACTTCGCTTCGCACGAAGGAGTTGCTGGGCTGGTGAAGCGCTACAACGCGGCGGGTGCGCACATGGCTTACAACCCGGCCGACCCTGCCGGCAAGACCATTGCCAATTTGTTTGAAGCCGTGGCGGAAGAGCATTTGATTCAACCGACTGTGATTTACGAGTTCCCTGCCGCCGTCTCGCCGCTTTCGAAGAACAAGCCGGATGAGCCGGACTGGGTGGAGCGATTCGAGATTTTTGCCGGGAAAATGGAAATCGCGAATGGTTTTAGCGAACTCAACGATCCCGAGGAGCAACGGAAGCGGTTTGAGCACCAGATCAAGGAACGTGAACGCGGGGATGATGAGGCGCACCAGATGGATGAGGACTACATCCGAGCCTTGTCGTATGGGTTGCCGCCGACGGGTGGGTTGGGTTTGGGAATTGATCGGGTGGCGATGCTCTTGACGGATTCGCACACGATTCGGGATGTAATTTTGTTTCCGTTGCTGAGGCCAGAGAGGCCGCAACTGGAGGAGGGCGTGGAGGGTGGCGGATAGAGCTTCCTCTGACCGGCCGACTACTCACAAGACCAGGCGGACAAGAGTGTCCGCCCCACACAATCGTTTCTAGTGTTTGCTGTTTTTGCCGAAGTTTTTGGTTAAATACTTCAGCACTTTCTGCTGGTCTTCTGGCTCGATTTCCAGGCCGCGCTCTTTCATTTTTTCCAGCGTACCCACCCACCATGTCGTGTCTTGATGCTGCTTGGTGATCATCTTCAGGTCGTGGCACTGCTTGCATTTGGCTTCAATGGTGGCTTTCGCTGGCCCGGGAGGAAGCACCACCGGACCGCTGGCCCATGCGCCTGAGACGACCATTCCTAACATCGCCAATAAACCTGCACCACGCTTCATCTGAGTCACCTGCGATTCACCTGGTTCGCGAGCCTGACCAGGCTGCTGAGAGTCGTACAAACAAGTGCGGCTCGGCCTGCTCAGCCGAGCCGCAACAATTCAAGAATACCCAGCCACGCGCACACTGGTCAATACTCGTGCCGCGTTCTAGTGACGCCGCTGCGTCTCTTTCAAAATCATGCCGAAGTTGCGGCCCATCACGTTGATGCCCTGCACGTCGATGCGGCCAACCACGCCCACCTTCGAACCATTGGAAGGCGTACCAAAGTTCTGGCTGTAGACCCAGAGCGTGCCGGAGCCGTCGTCGAGTTTGAAGAAACCAAACCCGAGCGCGCCAATGGATTCCACCACGCGCCCGCCGACGGAGATTTCTCTTCCGGAATAACGACCTGGGTCGCGGTTGATGGCGGCAATGCTTTCCCGCGGTGGACAAGCGGTCAGGATGAGAGTGCCAGCCAGCAAGGCGAAAACAGAGAAAGTAGACCAGCTTCGTTTCACAGGTGATTCCTCCAATGGGCGCTCGTTAACAGCTTTGCCCTACCTTGAATGCTTCTTACTTAACTAAAGATGCCGAAAGTGGCTGGATGGTTTGATGCGCTACCGGTTGACGATGGTCATTTCCAGGCGGCGGTTCTGCGCGCGACCCTCGGCGGTGTCGTTGCTGGCAACGGGCTTTTCTTCGCCCCAGCCAGCCGTGTCCATGCGCTTGGCGTCGATGCCGTTGGCCGCGAGATGCCCCCGAATGGCTTCGGCACGTTGCCGGGAGAGTAACTTGTTGGCTTGCTGATCGCCCACATTATCGGTGTGGCCTTCGAGACGGACGTTGGCCGCGGGATAGGCTTTGAGAATGGCGTTTAGGTCTTTCAAAGTCTGTTGCGATTCCGGGGTGACTTCTGTGCTGGCCGAGGCGAAATTCAGGTGGTCGAAGACGAACGTGCGCGGCAGGGTCTTATCCTCGCCGTCGGCCAGGAACTGCGCCAGCCTGAAGTTAAATGACCCTACTGGCACGGAGAGATCAACGCTGCCAGGAAGCGAGAGCGTAACCATGGATTCGTGAGCGGACTCGCTGCCGCAAGACTCCACTAAATACAAAATGCCGCCCACCAGCAGCAGCGCTAGAGACAACGGCACGATCGTCTTCAACATGCATCTCCCCGAACCACTTGCCGCCGGACTCCGCGGCAAATGGGGTCATCGAAATTCGCGAGCTTCCAAGGGCTGAGAACCGTGAATTGTTAATCATACATTAATAATGAAATCATTAATAACGAGTTAGTAATTTTTGACGAGTTACTACCGGGCTTGTTAACGGTCTTTCCCGGCCAGCCGCGGATAGGCTACTCCGGCAACGGCCGCGCCCAGAATCGGGGCCACCCAGAACATCCAAAGCTGGGTCAAAGCCCATCCACCGACAAAGATCGCCGGGCCTGTGCTGCGGGCCGGATTCACCGAAGTGTTCGTGACCGGGATGCTGATCAAATGAATCAGCGTCAGCCCCAGGCCGATGGCAATGGGAGCAAAGCCAGCAGGAGCGCGGCGATCCGTCGAACCCTGGATGATGATTAGAAACATGAACGTCAGTACTGCTTCCGCGACAAACGCCGCCATCAGCGAGTATCCCCCGGGCGAGTGGGATCCGTAGCCGTTCGAAGCGAAACCACCAGACAGATCAAAACCGGCCCGTCCGCTCGCGATCACATATAGCACACCCGCGCCAGCAACGGCACCAGCCACCTGGGCGACGATATAAGGGAGCAAATCTCCCCAAGAGAAGCGCCCCCCAACAGCCAGACCGATCGAAACGGCTGGATTCAGATGGCAGCCGGAAATGTGACCGATGCCGTAGGCCATAGTCAGGACCGTTAAGCCGAAGGCGAAAGAGACGCCGACAAACCCGATGCCAAGACTCGGAAAGGCTGCCGCTAACACGGCACTGCCGCAGCCGCCGAACACCAACCAAAACGTGCCGAGAAATTCCGCACTTGCTCTCTTCGTAAGACCCATAACCTCAACCCTCAAAATTGAAATAAATTCGCACGCTCATTGCGTGGCCACGGAATCATGCTCTCCAGTGGAGCGCGCTGTCAAGAAATACTAGGCCCTGCAGGGCGAGGTGCTCTGGTGGGATGGACGGCAGGCTCGGCGGCAAAGTCACATGCAAACAGAAATCGGTCTCGTTATACTCGGTGATCTCATGACGACTTTCATTTCGCTGCTCCGCGGTGTGAACGTGGTCGGTAAAAACAAGATCCAGATGGAGGAGCTGCGGACGCTTTATGAATCGATGGGCCTTCGCGACGCGCGGACTTACATTCAGAGCGGCAACGTGGTCTTTCGGACTCCGGCCCGCAACTCGGCGGGCTTGAGCCGACGGATTGAGGATGCGATCGAAACGGGCTTTGGCTTTCGACCGCGCGTGATGGTTCGCACGCTGGCGGAGCTGCTGGAGGTGGTGGCTCGGAATCCCTTCGCCCAACAGCGCAACCTTCACCCCGCCAAACTATTGGTTTTCTTCCTGGCGGCCCTGCCCACACGCGAGGCGTGCGATCAAGCGCTTGCCATCAACGTCGGGCCGGAGCAGCTACGCATGTCGCAGCGCGAACTGTTCATCTATTTCCCTACGGGGCAGGGCCAGTCGAAACTGGCGATGGCGCGGGTGGAAAAAGCGCTGGCCACAGCAGCGACCGGAAGAAACTGGAACACCGTCACAAGATTGGTTGCGCTCGCGCAAGAGCTGGAGAATTCCTAACAACCGTGGTGAAAAGTCGGAGTTCAAAATCCAGCGCATGAAGGCGAACTCAAAATAAAGCACTTACGCCACCCCTTCGGCTGCGCTCAGTGCAGGCCACTGAAGCGGTAGCCTGATACGAATCCTGCTTTCACCACGGGCTGCTAAGAGGCCCGGAACCAAGCACCCTCAGCGACATCGGTGGAGCTTTCGTGTAAAATCGAAAAGCTGGGACTTCCCGCAGTCATCTTCTATATTCGCGCTGCACTTGCAGACCCGCGGACCCTAAGGACAATTACCATGGCAAAGATCGCAAAAACCGCTGATCGCAAGAAAGAAATGGATACGACGAAGTCGACGGATTGCCCCAAATGCGGCAAGCCGACGCGCATTGTGAAACGCACCAAGGACCGCGAACGTGGTGTGCCGGGCGGAGTTTACATCTCCTGTTCGGGTTGTGAATTTTTCGAGAAGCTGTAACGACATCTCTTCGGGGCTGTGAAAAACGGCCCCGCGTTTCCTTCCGTCCAACCTCCCGCAAACGTTTTTTCGTACCACTACCGTTGTTAGTCGCATTTTCTCTTCTGAGTTACATCCGGTGAGTTACATCCGGGTGATTCGCGAG
>JAYWAL010000108.1:0-11109 GCA_043782485.1 Acidobacteriaceae bacterium
GCTCAGTTGCAGCATGGAAGAGTTGGAATCGCGGTATGTGGAAGTGGTGGTGAATCCGGAACAACTCGCTGTGGCCCGAGCGCTAAAACCCATGAACGAGCGCGAGGTTTTCGGACGCAGCATCCTGATGTTCGATCTGAAACTCAATCATGCCAATCGGGAGCAATTGTTAACGTTCGGCGATGTGCGAACGCCCAACATTGCGGACGTGTTCATTGCCGTGTTGGGCGATGACTCAGGCCCGGTCCAAGGAGTAAGCCGATGACGACCGAAACGAATGCGGTAAGGCAAGAAATTGCGCCGACGGCCTTTTCGATGATGCGGCCGTTCTATTGGTCGGTGCGACGCGAACTGTGGGAGCACCGTTCGATCTACATCGCGCCGTTGGCAGCGGCTGCCGTCTTTTTGTTTGGCTTCGTCATTAGCCTGATCTCTCTGCCGCACCGTATGCGCGACATCCTCGCACTCGACCCTTCCAAACAGCGCGAGGCAATCGCGATGCCGTATGACGTTGTCGCGGGACTCATCATGGTCATCACGTTAGTCGTCGGGTTCTTCTACTGTCTCGAAGCGCTTTATGGCGAGCGCCGCGATCGCGGCATCCTGTTCTGGAAGTCGATGCCTGTTTCCGATCTCACCACCGTGCTCGCGAAGGCCAGCATCCCGATTCTTGGCCTTCAACTACTTGCATTCACCATCACGTTTGTCACCCAGATGATCATGCTGCTCCTCAGTTCCGCTGTGTTAGCTGTGAATGGGATCAGTGTCGCCACTCTATGGACGCGGCTGTCGCTTTTCTCAATCTCGGCACTGCTGCTTTACCACCTTGTTGCTTTACACGGGATCTGGTGGGCGCCCATCTACAGTTGGCTGTTGTTGGTCTCTAGTTGGGCGAGGCGCGTGCCGATTCTGTGGGCCGTGTTGCCGCCTCTCGCGATCGGAGTGGCGGAGAAAGTTGCTTTCAACACCACCTACTTCGGCACCTGGCTGGGCAACCGTTTCTCAGGTGGAACGGACGTACTGGGTGACATGTCTAGTAATTTTCCGATCAAACCGATGGCACATGTCCATTGGGGAAGATACCTGACTCTCCCAGGTTTGTGGGGAGGGCTCATTTTCGCGGCGGTTTTTCTATTCGCGGCAGCGCGAATGCGACGCTACCGGCAACCGATCTAGATCGCCGCAGTGGGGATAGCGGTAAGCCAACAAATAGGCCGCCCTATCGAACAGGGGATGCTACCGCGAGACTTTGCGAGCATTCTTTGGCAGGATGAGGCCAGCAGAAAACGGAGACAACCTAAAACGGCCCTCCACTAGGAGGGCCGTTTCAGCTATTGAAAGCCAGAAGCTTTCTATTTGTTAACGCTAGCGTCGGCCGGAGCTGCTGCAACGGGAGCCTGCGTCGCAGGAGCCGTAGTTGCAGGCGCTGCATTCACCGGCGCAGCCGGAACCGCCGCCGCCGCCGTTGTGGTTGGAGCAGCGCTGGCATCCGAAGCCGCTGTGTTCAGCCGCGTCAAGCGCGGGAAGAACGGTGTGATTTCCAGCGGCATCTTTTCACGAACCGACGTCAACGCCATGGCGGCCGACTTCGTCAGTTCAACTTTGTTGTCCCACGGATTCAGCTTGACGCGTCCACCAAGAGGCAGAGCAGCGATCTGATCCAGCTTGTTCATATCAAGCTGGGGAGCGCGGTTCATGATATCGGTGAGACGAGTCACTGCTCCGTTGGCGGTGAGCGGGTTGCCAAGGTGCGGCGTCAGCAGTCCAGAGAGAAGCGCGCCACGGCTTTCGACCATCCGCAGGAACAAGCCCGCGCCATCCAGCTTTTGCGCGTAGGGCGAGTTCTTCAGGAGTTCGAGAGCTTTCTTGTCTGCCGACTGTTCTTCAATGTCGTCGTGCCGGAAGCCAAGGTTCTCGTACGTGGCTTCATCGTCAAACAGCATGCGGTCGTTATAGGCGTACTTGCTGCCCACGTTCTGGCCCAGAGCAATGTGCGCCAGTTCGTGCGACAACACCATGGCCAGGCTGGCTTCGTCCGGCAGGACGTCCACCAACCCGCGGCTTAGGACGATTGTGTTGCCCACGCTGAAGGTTTCCAGCGGGGAAGTCAGCAGCACACGGCAACGTACCGGGCGCGGCAGATCAATGTTGTTCGTGATCATCATGTTGTTGACCACGGTTTGCAGAACCTTATCGACTTCGCCCGTTGGGGCCAACAGTCCGGCCTTTTCCAAGCGATCCAGCGCGTTGTCTTCCGCCTGTTGCTGCCACAGACGCTGGCTTTCCACCGGAGAAGCATCCTGCGCGGCGGCGCTCTGATCTTGGACGGAAGGCGAATCCACCAGAATCTGCGTGAGTTCGTCTTCTTTACCAGCGCGCTTCAGGTCATAGCCCCACATGCGGGTCTGGGCGCGGAACGCAAACTTGTTCTTTTGACCGTAGCGGAAGTCTCCTTCTTCGCTGTAGATGTACGCCGGAACCCAGTAGCCAGGAATCAGGTTCAAGCGCCAGCTATCCATGTGGAAGAAGTACTCGTTGCGCTGATGCGGAGCATAGGTTCCGTTCAAGCGAACGATATTGAAGTCTTGATCTTCGACCCAGACGCGTCCCAGGAAGCGGCCGTTGCCAGCTTCTTTCCTCGGCGTTACGTCGAAGACCAGCGCGCGCACGTCGCCAAGAAATTCGCGGCGCACGAACTTGAAGTCGTAGTGCTGGCGGTCAAATTCGTCGCGGTCGGCGAAAATCATCCAGGAAAATCCAAGCGGTTTGTACTGCACCGTGAACAGCTTGTTCACGCCGCCGAGCAGATGTTTTTGGATGGAGGCGCTGTCTTTCAGATAGGTGCGGTGCTCAATGTCTTCGCCCAGATCCATGTGGCCAAGGAAGTACTTGTCCCCGGTTGGGATAAGGCCAAGGTCGGCGTCGGCTTTGACGTTCTGCAAATAGGTCTCAACCACCGGTGTCCGATCCTTCAGCAGATCCACCAACCCTTTTTCGCGGGCGATGAAGCGGTCCACCACCTGGTCCATGGTGGAGGGCGGCGCCGCGGCAGCCGGTTGCGAAGACGCGGAAGCCACGGCAACCGACGCTGGGGGCGGCGCGGGTGCTGCGGCAGGCGCGGCTACAGGCGCTGCGGTTGTTAAGGCCACAGGCTGGGCTTGCCCGGCGTCAGGTTTAGACGAATCGCTCTGAGCCTGGCCGTTCGCCCACGCTCCCAGCGACAGCAGCATCAGTATCGTGCAAGTCCATTTGGTAAAACGCATATCGAGTTTCCTCTCCCCGAATCAGTAAGCCATTTGAAAAACAACGTGAACCACAGCCGTGGAATCCACGGGCTGTCCATTGCGCATTGCTGGTTTGAAACGCATTTTGCTGGCTGCGGCCTGCGCCGCTTCATCCAGCCCGTGTCCCAACCCACGAACCACGCGCTGTATTTGCACGTGGCCATCGGCCGTGAACAAAATTTCGAGCAAAACTTGTCCTTCAAGCTTCAAAGCGCGAGCTTCCGGCGTGTAGACCGGCGTCGGCTTGGAAAGAATTTCCACGCCCGTCGTCGGCGCATCCACAGTCAGAGTCTTGGCTGTTTTCTGCACCGGTTGCTGCGCGCCAAATCCCGATTGCTGCACCGTGCCGTGATTGCCGTGGCCGCCCGTCGCCACGCCTGAACCGAAATCCGCGCTGGCGACCGTACCCTTGACGCCCTTCGCCCCGCCCGAGCCATTGCCTTGCCCCGGGCCAGCGGGCATATCGAACGATCCCATTTGCGCGGCCACCAGCTTGGCTCCCGCCTTGCCTTCACCCTTCAATCCGTTGGGATCGCCAAAGCCGCCTGTCTGCACCTTCTCAATCGGCTTGTTCACCGTCGCCTGCACCGAGCTGCCCGCGAACGACCCGGTATGAACCGTGACCGGCAGAGGCTTTTTCGAATCCAGCAAGTTCGGATTCAGCTTGGCATTCATCACGACCTTGGGCGCTTCCACCTCAGGCGTTTCCACCTTGGGCTTGCGAATTTCCCGCGGCACGATCATTTTGGGTGCCTCAACCGGTACAGGCGGCAACAGCCGCGCTGTCAGTTTGGGCATCTTGATGTGAATCTTCGGCGGTGGCGGCGGTTCATACGGCTTCAGCGCCACCATATCGATGTGATAGGTCTTCAGGCCCATCTTCTCCGGCGTGAGAATGCCGATCAACAAAATGACCAGCAACACGACCACTTGAGCGCCGTAGCTGGCGCCGAGAGTGCGCCAATCGATCCGCTTCTCAGGCAATAGCCGGATTTGCGGGTGGTTGTCGCGCCGATTGGTGCCGAGCTGGTCCATAGAAAGAAACACTCCTGCTTCCGGGGAACCTCGCCGTCCGGGGAGATGGCGGGTGAGTTCAAGGTTAGGCGGAAATGTGGACACGGTAAATGTGTCAAATGACCTTGTACTTAGGTAATCGCGGGGTGCCACTTCGGGAACTTAGCGCGCGTCAGGGTGACGCTGCCGATAGAAGGAAAAGCAGTAAAACACAGGAATTCCCGCCAAAATCAGCACTGTGCCCCAGGCGGAGTAGCGCAAATTTTCGGTAAATGTGAAGTACAGCAGTACCGACGAAGCCGCGATAAACAGCCCCGGAACGAAGGGATAGCCCCACGTGCGGTAGGTACTTTGGGTTGGTTGGGAGCTTTTCTGCCCCTGACGCCGGAAGATAAAGATGGTACTGGCCGCGATCATGTAAAAAAGCCACTCCGCGAAAATCGCCAGCGAGAAGAATTGCCGGAACGACCCGCCGAGTAGCAACAGAATGATGGCGAGGCCAGCCTGCACAAGCAGCGCGACGGCGGGCGTCCGAAACCGGGGATGGACGTTGCCCAACGAGCGAAAGAAATAGCCATCCCGGGCGACAGCATAAGGAACGCGCGCCCCGCTCATAATGGTTCCGTTCAGTGTCACCATCATGGAAACCGCCATGCCTGCCGCCACCAGCTTCGCGCCCGCGGAGCCTAACACCAGGGAAACGGCATCCGAGGCAGGCCGGGGGGAAGCCGCAATGGCCGCCGCCGGCAATACATATTGGATGGCGGCGTTCACCGAGAGGTAGAGCAACGCAACCGTGCCCACGCCAAAGATGAGCGCGATGGGAAGGTTGCGCTGCGGATTTTTCACCTCGCCCGAAACCATGGTGAGGTCATTCCAGCCGTCATAGGCCCACAGCGCGGCGACGAGCGCAGCCATGAAGCCAGCGATGCCACCCTTGGCTCCTGTGAATTCCTCCCGGAAGTGAGAGAGCGTCCCCCCGCCGTAACTAAAACCGACCGCGACAATGATCACAATCATGACGATCTTCAGAATGGTGAAGACCAACTGAAAGTCTCCCGCCTTCTTCACGCCAAGGTAGTTCAGCAGCGTAATGAGCAGCGTGGCGACCACCGCGAATATCTGACCCCAGGTGAACGCTGGATGCCCCGGCAGAGCTTCCGATAAGAAGCGGAAGGCGGGGAACGTTCCAAGAATGCGCACCAGCGCCGTGGTGATGGAGGCAATGGAGGCGGGCTTCGCAATGAAGCACCACGTCCAAGCGTAGAGAAATCCCGCCAACGGCCCGTAGCCGTCGCGGACGTACACGTACTCGCCTCCCGCTTCTGGCTTCAGCGCGGCGAGTTCCGCATACGTGAGCACGCCAAAGAATGAGAGCAGTCCGCCGACGATCCACACCAGATACACCAGCGGCGCCGACCCAACCGCCTGCATCATTTCCGAAGGCACCAGGAAAATGCCGCTCCCGATGATGGTCCCAACCACGATCGCTCCGGCGTGGCTCACGCCCAGATCGCGAGCAAGAGTCCGTTCGACGGGCGCGATTGATTTCGTGGACAAGTTAGTAGGGTCTCATAAACGGAAGACGAGAATCGGTCTCATAAAAATAGTCTTTGCTAAGTCTATTTGGAAGGTCACGGCCTTACAGACTGCTGAAAAAGTCGTTTTAGCCTGCGCTTTTGGGCGGCGCAGCACTTCAGTGCTTGCGATAAGCCCTGTGTAAAGAGTGGGCTTCAGAGAGTGCGTGAGAACTCCTTGCAAATGCCAGACACGGTCGCACCGGGATTCAGCCCGGTGACACAACCCTAAAAATTGAGGGGCTTCAGCCCCCGCGGTTAGGGGTTGATCTAAGCACGGCTGGTTTTTCAGCAGCGACTTCAGCCGTGACGCCAAGAGCCACAAATGACTTGGGGCTTTCGCCCCTGAGGCAGGGGCTTCCCGAGTCGGAAACGATTCAGCTAAGACGAACGCTAGGGCCGAAGAATGAACCGCCAAAGACCCAGTCTGTCAGCTAATAAAAAAAGCCCAAGCCGTCCGCGCCGCTTGCAGGCGATTCGGCGAGAGCCCCCCAAAATCCATCGAAACACTCTCGCCCAAAAGCATCTGCGCCACCACCCGAGCCGTCCCAGGAGCCAGAAGAATACCATCGCGAAAGTGGCCCGTCGCCACAAAATACCCCGACAGCGAAGTCTCGCCCAGGATGGGCAAGCCATCCGGCGATCCGGGCCTCAGGCCCGCCCAGGATTCCCGCACCGGAGCCTCAGCCAGGCGCGGAACCAGCGCCACCGCCAGACTCCTCAACCGCTCTATCGCTGCGGCATCGGTTACTTTGTCGAAGCCCGCCTCCTCAACCGTGGCCCCAACCACCACCGTTCCGTCGGAGCGGGGTATCAGATACACTTCCGGCGCGCGCACCACGTGCCGCAGCAACCCCTTCGTGTCGAGAGCCAGCATTTGCCCCTTCACAGGCCGCGTTGGGCTGGGCAAAGGCTCCACTCCACAAGAGATCTGGGCCGCCCACGCACCAGCGCAATTTACGACTTTCTTCGCGGAAAACACTCCCTCAGCGCTGTTTACACCCGTCGCGCGCCCCTGAAAAGCAGTAACCTCGCGGACGGCAACGCCCGTCATCATTTCAACGCCCCGCGCCCGACACGCCCCAATCAAGCTCGCCATCAGCCGTCGAGGATCAATGCTCCATTCCGGCCACCACTGCAAATTTCGGGACGACGCACGCAAATCCGGCTCCAGTTGAGCCGCTTCGCCGACCGTCAAATTCCGGCAGTCCGACGCAAATGCGACGGACGGCGGCTCGTCCACCGCAATCGTCCCAACCCGCCGTAGATCGGCACTGATTCCGGAGGCCTCCTCCAATCCGCTCACAAATCCCGCGTAGCATTCCGCGCTCAGCAACGCCAACGCGCGCGCCCCTGGCGGCAAATGCGGATCGCACCAAGCCAGCATGCCTCCGGCCGCACTGGAGGCCTCGCCACCAAGCTCTCCGCGCTCCAGCACCAGCACCGATGCGCCCCCCTGGCGGAGCTCCCACGCCAACGAAAGGCCAATCACGCCGCCGCCAATTACCGCAATGTCCCACTGCTTCACAGTCTTCCATTCTATAAGCACCGCCCCGACTCCCCCCGGCCCGACTCCCCGAAGCCATTGACACTTGCGCCCGCTAGCTGGAACACTATCGCCGAACCCTATTTGCCCGTTTTGGAGGCTCGAATGCTTGAAGACACAACCCCACCCCCACCCAGCAGCGGTCCCATGAAGTGGATTTTGGGCGCTCTGGCAGCAATCTTTGTTCTTGGATCGAGTTATTTCCTGCACGATACGCGCGACCGCGCCGCGCAGCTGGAAGCTGGCCAAAAGGCCTCGACCACGCAGATGGAAGACCTCACCAAGCGTATTTCCGAGGCCGAAGCCAACAACGAAACCCTGGCCTCGCAGCTCGGCATGACCAAGAAGGAGCTGGAGCAGAAGTCTTCCGCGCTGCAAGCCCAGACCCGCGCCGCCGAAGCTCATATCGCGGCCACCAACCAGGAAGTTTCCAAAGTCAGCGGCGCTGTGACCAGCGTGCAAGGCGATGTCGGCGGCGTCAAGACCGACGTGGCCTCCACCAAAACCGACCTCGAAGCCACCAAAGCAAAACTGGAACACGCCATCGGCGACCTGGGCGTGCAGAGCGGCCTGATCGCCCATACGCGCGATGACCTGGATGTTCTCAAGCACAAAGGCGACCGCAACTACAACGAATTCACGCTGGTAAAAGGCGCGGCTCCTTCGCCCCTGTCCACGGTTGCGTTGCAGTTGAAGAAATGCGATCCGAAAAAGGGCAAGTACACCATGAACGTGACGGCGGACGACCGCGTCATCGAGAAAAAAGATCGCAACATGAACGAGCCCATCCAGTTCTACAGCGGTCGCGATCACTTGCTCTTCGAACTCGTTGTCTGGACCGTGGATAAGAATAAAGTCACCGGCTACCTGAGCACGCCCAAAGGCGCGCCAACACCGGTAACCGCCTCCGCCCCGCAGTGAACCCCGTCGTTTTTCCCGGCGGGCTAGTCCTGCTACAAATCGCCCTGCGCACGCTGACGGTTTACGGCATCGTACTCGTCGGCGTGCGCTTGAGCGGCAAGAGGGAAGTCGGGCAGATGACGCCCTTCGACCTCACCCTCCTTCTCTTGCTCTCCAACGCCGTACAAAACGCCATGACCGGCCCCGATACCTCAGTCATCGGCGGCGCCACGGCCGCGATCACATTGCTGGTGGTGAACTACGCCGTCGCCGAAATGGCCGCCCACAATCGCAAGGTGCGCAAGATTCTCAAAGGCGAGCCTGCCGTTCTGGTTCATAACAGCAAAGTGAATACCAAAACGATGGCGCGCGAGCACGTAGCCATGGACGATCTTCAGGAAGGCATGCGGGAGCATGGCATCGCGTCCATCGAAGACGTTGCCCTGGCTGTTCTCGAAGTGGACGGCAACATCAGCTTTCTGAAGTACGACGACGTTCCAGCAGGCCACGACTTACACCGCCGGGTAAAGTTTCTGCGGAAACACTAGGCTCGCGTGGGGACGGCCGCCCTCGGCCGTCCAGGGTCTTGTAGCCGGGCACTCCTGCCTGCTGACGACTGCTGACCACGGGGTGCCCCGTCCTGGTCGCGTTCTCTGCGACAGGGCGGGGATTTTGCATGATGCAAGGCTTTTGGGCGGCGCAGCACTTCAGTGCTGCGATCCTGCCCAATTGAAGATCGGCTTGAGCCGCCGAGGTAGAGGTTCATTTCAGGGCGCGACTTCAGGAGCCTGCCCGGACTTCTTTTGCCGCTCAGCGAGAATCTCTTCCAAACGCTTCTTCTCAATGGCTACCCCAGCCCTTGCAGCCCGGGCCATCTTTTCCGCCATTTCCCTCAGCTCTTCAGACTTTCGTCGGATCGCTGCGGCGCTGACTTCTTCGTAGATGCCTTCCTCGCGCAGCCAACTGTCGAAGGTTGAACCAATGTTCTTCTTTTCCCCAATCGTGCTCCTGTATTCTGTTTTTTCCATTTATAAAAGGGGCGAGGCCTCCAGATACGCAAGTCGTGGCCGGGAGGTGTATCATAAGCTCATGCCGCGCATTGTTGTCACCGGACCCGCAACAACCCCGCGTCAGACGGCAAAAGCGCTCGGGGTCTCCCCTGCTCGGTTCCGTCGACTATCGGCCCTTTACCTTTCGCTGATCCGCGATTCCTCCAACTCGCGTCCTGCCTCCCATGCCAAAGCCAAGGCAAAAATCTCGACTCGCGCGCGCTAAAGACCGCCCGAAATCCGTCTTCCTCAATATTCCGTACGACCGGCAATTTACCCGTCTTTTTCTTGCGTACATTGCGGCGGTCTCGTCATTCGGGCTAGTTCCCCACGCAACGCTGGAGATCCCGCTATCCAAGCGCCGCCTTGATCGTATCCTGTCTCTCATCTGCTCTGCCCAATATTCTCTCCACGACCTCTCTCGCGTTCAGCTTGATACTTCGCATCCCCGCACTCCTCGGTTCAACATGCCCTTTGAACTCGGCCTCACAGTTGTGCTCCAGAAATCCAAGATACCGCGTCACTCGTGGATTGTTCTCGAATCGTCTCCTCACCGTCTTCAAAAATCCCTCAGCGACCTTAACGGAACCGATCCTTTCATCCACTCCGGAACTGTCCGCGGCGTATTTCGCGAGCTGTGCTCAGTGTTCGTGAGCACGCCGCTCCGCCCAACTGTGCCCCAAATGTTTGCCATTTACCGCTTACTTCGCCAACGTCTTCCGGCGTTTCTGCGCGCCTCGGGTTCCTCAGATCCGTTTAACGCGCGCGTGTTCTCAGATCTTTGCGTGCTGGCCGCCTTGGCGGCTTCGAGTTTTTCATGAATCCAATTCGTTTACCCGGTTTTAGGTTCTGTTCTGGTGGTGGGGCCAGTTGGTCGGCTAACGGGAAAGAGAGCTTAAAAACTTCGCCACCGGCAAAGTATTCAACACGTCCTCCTTCGTCAACCAAGCCCGCCGCGCCTGCAATACCCCATACCGAATCTTCGCCATGTGCGACGTGTGGTGCGAATCGGTGTTAATCACAATCTTCACGCCGCGCTCTTTGGCCATGCGCAGGTGCCGGTCATTCAAATCCAGCCGTTCGGGATAAGAATTCAGCTCCATCGCCACCTTTTCCCGCGCCGCCGCGTCCATCACCGCTTCCATATCCATCGCATAAGCATCCCGCCGCAAAAGCTGCCTTCCAGTCGGATGCCCCAGTATTGAAACATTCTTGTTACCCAGCGCTCGAAGCAGCCGCTCCGTCATCTCCGCCGATTCCTGGTTAAAATGCGAATGCACGCTGGCAATCACCACATCCATCTGTTCTAAAACCGAGTCCGACAAATCCAGCGACCCATCCGCCAAAATATCCACTTCAATCCCAGCCAAAACCCGAATGCCCTTTAGCTTCTTATCCACCTCCCGAATCCGCGCAATATGCTGCACCGCCCGCGCATCATCCAGCCCATTCGCCATCGCCAGATTTTTGGAATGGTCGGTAATGGCCATGTACTCGTACCCGCGCTCCCGCGCCGCCTCCGCCATTTCTTCAATCGTGTTCTTCCCGTCGGTCTCGATCGTGTGCATGTGCACATCGCCGCGCAGGTCTTCCACGGTGATCAATTCGGGCAGCGTATGCTTCTCCGCCGCTTCAATCTCTCCCAGACTCTCCCGCAACTCCGGCGGAATATAGTCCAGTTTCAGAATCTTGTAGATATCTTCTTCCGTCCGGCTCGCCACCCGCTTGTCGTCGTCCAG
>JAYWAL010000109.1:0-28480 GCA_043782485.1 Acidobacteriaceae bacterium
ACCGAGACGCTGCGCTTCAAGACGACCATCGTCAACGACGATCTGACGACGAACCGTCCGCACAAGCCGCTGACGTCGCCCAAGCCGCGGACCGGCGGACGGCGCAATTCGGGCGATATGACGAGCCGCTTTCGTGGCGGCGGGCACAAGCGCAAGCTGCGCGACATTGATTTCAAGCGCAACAAAGCCGGGATTCCCGCGAAAGTGGTGACGATCGAGTACGATCCCAACCGCTCCTCGCGCATCGCGCTGTTGGCGTATGCCGACGGGGAAAAACGCTACATTCTGCAGCCCGACGGCTTGAAAGTCGGCCAGCAGGTGGTCAGCGGCCCGGAAGCCGACATTCTGGTGGGCAACGCGTTGCCGCTGCGCAATATTCCTCCTGGCACCACGGTGCATAACGTGGAATTACGCCCGGGCAAAGGCGCGCAGATGGTTCGTTCCGCCGGCGGATCAGCGCAACTTGTGGCCAAAGAAGGCGACTATGCGCTGGTCAAGCTGCCCTCGGGAGAAACCCGCAAGGTGCTCGTGGATTGCATGGCCACGATTGGGCAAGTCGGAAATTCCGACCACGAAAACATTTCCATCGGCAAGGCGGGACGCAATCGCTGGCTGGGCAAAAAACCGCACAACCGCGGCGTGTCCATGAACCCAGTGGATCACCCGCATGGCGGTGGTGAGGGCAAAACCAGCGGTGGCCGTCATCCGGTTACGCCGTGGGGTCAGCCGACGCGCGGATACAAGACGCGTAACAACAAACGCACGGACAAATTTATTGTGGGACGCAAGAAGTCGAAGTAAATGTTTTTGCAGTAAAAGCAGCGCAGTTCAGAATTTTCATCAGGATTCGAGAAACGATTTATGGCACGTTCAACCAAAAAAGGCGCATTCATCGACGGTCACTTGCTGGCGAAGGTAGAAGGCATGAACGCCCGCAACGACAAGAAAGTTGTCCGCACCTGGTCACGGCGCTCGACCGTCCTGCCCGAAATGGTGGGTCATACAATCGCGGTGCACAACGGACGGAAGTTCATCCCGGTCTACGTGACGGAAAACATGGTCGGCCACAAGTTGGGCGAATTCAGCCTGACGCGCACCTTTAAAGGCCACTCGATGAAGTCGGCATCCGAGGCTTCGGCTAGGCCCGCGGCAGCGCCGAAGGCGTAGGGATAAGAGAGAGAGCTATGGAATTTACAGCAACAGCCCGGTTCCAGCGCGTGTCGCCGCAAAAGGCGCGCCTCGTGCTGGATCTCATCAAGGGGCAAAGAGTCTCGGACGCATTCAGCACGCTGGCTTTCACCAAAAAGCGAGTCGCTGGTCCGGTGGAGAAACTGCTGCGCTCGGCGGTCGATAACGCGAGCTATCTGAGCCAGGAAAAAGGCTTGGACGTGGACGTGGACGATCTGGTCGTCAAAAGCGCCGTAGCCGGCGATGGTCCGCGCCTGAAGCGCATCCGTCCCGCGCCGATGGGCCGTGCCTTCCGCTATGTCCGTCGCATGGCTCACATTGTGATCGTGCTGGGCGAGCGGACTTCAAAAAGCGCTGAAATCAAGGGCGGCGCCGGCAAGGCGTCTGCCTCGAGCGTGAAACCGGCGAAAGCCAAGACAGTTGCGGCGTCCAAGAATAAAAAGAAGCCGGCGGCTCGCAATTGGGAAAAAACGGGCGCAGGTCGTTAAAGATTTAGCGGCAGGATTTTAGGAGACACGATGGGTCAAAAAGTTCACCCCTACGGATTTCGCCTCGGCTACACCAAGCCGTGGAAGTCGCGCTGGTTCGTCGAGCGCGACTACGACAAGCTGTTGCTCGAAGACGTCAAGCTGAAGGCCGAGCTGAAAGAGAAGCTCAAGTCGGCTGGTATCAGCTCGGTGGAAATCGAGCGGCCCGGCAACAAGCTGCGCATCATTGTGCGCACGGCGCGTCCAGGCATCATTATTGGACGCAAGGGCGCCGAGATCGACAAGCTCAAGGCGGATCTGCAAATCCGCTCGAAGCGCGACGTGCATCTCGACATTCAGGAAGTGCATAAGCCGGAGCTCGATGCGCAGCTGGTTTCAGAATCCATCGCGTTGCAACTGGAAAAGCGCGTCGGCTTCCGTCGGGCGATGCGCAAGTCGGTGGACTCGGCGCAGCGCTTTGGCTGCAAGGGCATCAAGGTCCGGGTGGGTGGACGTCTGAACGGCAATGAAATCGCGCGTTCCGAGTGGTACCTGCAAGGCCGTCTGCCTCTGCATACGCTGCGCGCGGATATTGATTATGGATTCACCGAAGCGCACACGACGTATGGAATCATCGGCGTGAAGGTTTGGATTTATCGCGGAGAAATTCTGCCACCGGCGAAGAAGCGTTCGCCGCAGGCGGGAGCTCCGACCGGCGCGTTCTAAATTTAAGAAAGCGTCACAGAAATCTGATCAGAAGCGGGAATTGGATACTTCGTTATGTTGATGCCCAAGAAAGTAAAGTACCGCAAGCAACAGCGCGGGCGCATGACCGGCAAGGCCTGGACCGGAAGCCAGCTTTCGTTTGGCGACTTCGGAATCAAGACGCTGGAGCCGGGTTATATCACCGACCGGCAGATTGAAGCCAGCCGTATCGCCATCACGCGTTTCGTCAAGCGTGGCGGCAAGGTCTGGATCCGGATTTTCCCGGACAAGCCGGTCACGAAAAAGCCCGCCGAAACCCGTATGGGTAAAGGCAAAGGCGCTCCCGATCACTGGGTCGCCGTGGTCAAGCCGGGCCGCATCTTGTTTGAGATGGAAGGCGTCTCGCGCGTGGATGCCATGGAAGCGATGCGTCTGGCCTCGCACAAACTCTCGCTGCGGACGAAGTTCGTGGCGCGCGAGGGGCATGTTTAGGATTTGTGATTTGAAATTGAAGAAGCATTGAGATTTTCAAGAAGCATTGTTTGAGATAAATCAAGAAGCATTGTTTGAGATAAATATGGAAACCGAAAAGATTCGCAATTTAACGGCTGAAGAGTTGGTCCAGCAGGAGAAAAGCAGCATGGACCAGCTGTTCCGTCTGAAGTTTCAGATGAAGATGGGCCAGACCGAGAGCCTGAACAAGATTCGCGGGCTACGCAAGGACATTGCGCGCATCAAGACGATCGCCCGTCAGCGCGAGCTCGGGGGCGGCGACGCTTCCACGTCGGAGCCAATGGTGAAGACGGCAGCGCCGTCGAAGGCGAAGTCCAAAGCCAAGTCCAAAACAAAAGCTAAGACCCAGGTCAAGACAAAAGCCAAGACGAAAGCCAAGGCTGCGGCGAAGCCGGCAAAAGCCGCCAAGAAGTCCGCCAAGAAATCGGAGAAGAAGTAATGGCTGAAACCAAAACAACCCCGGCGGCCGCAACCCCGCGCAAGAGCAAGCGCAAGGTGCTGGTCGGCGAAGTGGTGTCGACGAAGATGCAGAAGACGATTGTCATTGAAGTGACGCGCAAGTTTTCGCATCCGCTTTATACGCGCGTTATGTCGCGCGACAAGCGCTTCTACGCGCACGACGAAAACAAAGAAGCGCACGTGGGCGACGTGGTTCGCATTGAGGAAACGCGGCCGCTCTCGAAGCTGAAGCGCTGGAGATTGCTGGAGATCGTGCGGCGCTCGAATTTGGCGCCGGAAGTGGCCGCGCTGACGGTTTAGTCGCGTGGTAGTGGCTGGGCAAGACTGAGCTGGGCAAGACCGAGGAGATTGATTTTATGTCCGTAATGATGCGCAGCATGCTCGAGGTGGCCGACAACTCCGGCGCCCGCAAGTTGCAGATGATTCTGCCACTGGGCGGCGACGTGGGTTCGCACGCCACGTTGGGCGACGTGATTACGGCCAGCGTCAAGGAAGCCTCGCCCGATGGCACAGCCAAGAAGGGCACTGTGGTTAAGGCTGTGATCGTTCGCACCAGAAAAGAACAGCGTCGCCGCGATGGCACCTACATTCGTTTTGATACCAACGCAGCCGTGCTCATCAACGACACGGGCGAGCCGATTGGGACGCGCGTATTCGGTCCCGTGGCCCGCGAGCTGCGCGACAAGAAGTTTTTGAAGATTGTTTCGCTGGCACCCGAAGTTTTGTAGCGCGGGTGACGGGCAACTGATAGCTGACAGCCGAGAGCTGAAATTTAGGAACTGATATGCCAAAGACTGAAGCCGTAACCGAACGCAAGAAGATCGAGATTCGCCGCAACGATACCGTCAAGGTGATCGCCGGCAAGGATAAAGGCAAGCAGGGCCGCGTGCTGCGCGTGTTCCCTGGCGACAACAAGCTTTTGGTCGAGCACGTCATGATGGTGCGCAAGCACGTCAAGGCCAATCCGCCGCGGGTGAAGGGCGGCATTGCCGAGCAGGAGAGCCGTATCGCCCTGTCGAACGTGATGGTGGTTTGCGCCTCGTGCAATCGTCCCGTACGCATTGGGCATGACACCAAGGGTGATCAGAGCGTGCGGGTGTGCCGGAGATGCGGAACCGACCTCGACACGAATCGAAAGAAGTAGCGAAACAAAGAAGTAAGGAAACAAGAAGTAAGGAAACAAAGAAGTAGCGAAAAAATGAATGCTTACGCCCCGGCCGCCGGTCGGGAAACGTGAGAGGAAACTAGAAGGCAATGGCAAAAAGAGAGAAAGACAAAGCGGCAATCGAAGTTGACGCGAAAGAAAAAGGCCGTCCCCGGCACAGCTCGAAAGAGAAGCCGCGCCTGAAGGCTCGCTTCCAGGCGGAAATTGCTCCCGCTCTGATGAAAGAGCTGGCGCTAGACAATGCCATGGCCGTGCCGCGGCTGGAAAAAATTGTCATCAACATGGGCATGGGCGATGCCACGCAGAACGCCAAGATTCTTGACCCTGCGGTTGCGGAAATGGCGCAGATTACGGGCCAGCGGCCGGTGGTGACCAAGGCCAAGAAGTCGATTGCGGCGTTTAAGGTTCGCGAAGGCATGCCGATTGGCGTGATGGTAACGTTGCGCGGCGACCGCATGTATGAATTTCTGGATCGTTTCATCAGCATTGTGCTGCCCCGCGTGCGCGACTTCAAGGGCGTTTCCACGAAGTCGTTCGATGGCCGTGGCAACTATACGATTGGTTTGCAGGACCAGCTGATTTTCCCCGAGATCGACTACTCCAAGGCGGAGAAGCTCAAGGGTATGAACGTAACCGTGGTGACGACGGCCGAGTCTGATGACCATGCCCGCGCGCTGCTGCGTGGTTTAGGGATACCCTTCCGGGCGGCGTAGTCAGGCGGCGTAGTTTTTCGAAATTGCAACAACTGATCTTGCAACAACGGATCTTGCAACAACGGATCTTGCGATAACTGATCTTGCAGTAAAACGATTGGGAGCAAAATGGCAACTACCGCAAAACGCGTTAAGGATAAGAAGAAGCCGAAGTTCTCGAGCCGCCAGCATAACCGCTGCAATCTGTGCGGGCGTCCGCGAGCTTTCCTGCGCAAGTTCGGCATGTGCCGCTTGTGCTTCCGCAAGCTGGCGCTGCTGGGGGAAATTCCCGGCGTGATGAAGTCGTCCTGGTAACAGGGGCCGTTTCGGCGGTCAAGCTCTTGGATTTGGCTTTGCAGTTTGACTTGTGGTTTAAGTACGAAGTTTAAGTACGACCCGCCGCGCAGGAGTTTGGGGCGCGCGGGAAACAGAACCGTTGCGGGTTCCGCGGCGAGAACCACCAGCAAGACCGTCGCGGCAAACGAGCGGCAGTTCGAGGAGAAGCAAAACGATGAGGTTGACCGATCCGGTCGCAGATATGTTGACGCGGTTGCGCAATGCGCTGCACGCGCGGCACCAAAAAGTCGATGTCCCCGCTTCGAAGTTGAAGGCGGAGATTGCGCGCATCTTGAAGGAAGAAGGCTACATTGCCAACTTCAAGCCAGCGGAAGAAGAGGGCCACAAAGTCCTCCGCATCTACTTGAAGTACGGGGCCAACAATGAGGGTGCCATCTCGAATGTGGAGCGCGTGTCGCGTCCCGGCTGCCGGGTTTACGTGCGCCGCACCGAGATTCCGCGCGTTTTGGGCGGTCTCGGCATCAATATTTTGACCACGCCGAAGGGCGTTATGACGGGTCGCCAGGCGCGTAAAGAAGGCCTGGGCGGCGAGCTGCTTTGCCAGGTTTGGTAGTCAACAGCCGGTGAGCGGGCATTTTTAGAAATTTAGAAATCGAGAACAGAGAGTCGCTATGTCGCGTATTGGGAAAAAACCGATTGTCCTTCCGAAGGACGTCAAGGTTCAGGTGAACGGTGGAATTGTTGCCGTGCAGGGGCCGAAGGGCAAAGTGGAAACACTGCTGCCGGCGGGCATCCGTTTGGAACAAAAAGATGGCACGCTGACGGCTGTTCGGGACAACGATTCGCAGGCGGCGGTGCATGGTCTGGCGCGCGCGTTGGTGAACAACGCGGTCGAAGGCGTCACCAAGGGCTGGCAGCGGGATCTGGAGATCGTCGGCGTCGGTTACCGCGCGGAAATGAAGGGCAAAGGCATGGTGGTATTCAGCCTGGGCTTTTCGCACCCCATCGAGTATCCGTTGCCGACGGGCGTGACCGCGGCGGTGGATGCCAAGCAAACTCGCATTACGCTTGATGGCATTGACCGCCAAAAGGTGGGCCAGGTAGCGGCGGAAATGCGCTCGTTGCGTCCGCCGGATCCTTACAAGAACAAGGGCGTGCGCTATTCGGGCGAAAAATTGAAGAAGAAGGTTGGCAAGACCGGAGCTAAGTAAGACCGGAGCTAAGTAAGATCGGTGCCAAGTAAGATCGGTGCTAGGTAAGATCGGTGCCAAGTAATTTAGGACGAAACTATTATGCTGACGAAACTCTCAAGCAATACGAATCGCGTGCGGATTCATACCCGCATCCGCAAAAAGGTGCAAGGCTCGCCCGCGCGGCCCCGGCTCAGCGTGTACCGCTCGCTGAACAACCTTTACGTGCAGATTATCGACGACCTGGGCGGCGTCACGCTGGTTGCGGCCAACACGGCCGAGGGCAAAAAGGGCGACGCCAAGAAGACGGGCGGGAACCTCTCCGCCGCGAAAGATCTCGGCAAGGTGATCGCCGAGCGCGCTCAGGCTAAAGGTATTAAGCAAGTTGTATTTGACCGTGGCGGCTACATTTATCACGGCCGGGTAAAGGCGTTGGCCGAGGCCGCGCGCGAAGCCGGATTACAGTTCTAGTTCAGGAATTCAGGAAAAAAGAATGCCAACGATCATCAAAAAGCTCGACCCCAATAAGTTCCAACTGAAAGACCAGGTCGTGACCATTAACCGCGTCACCAAGGTCGTCAAGGGCGGTAAAAATATGTCCTTTGCGGCGCTGGTGATTGTGGGAGATCCCGCGGCGGGCGTGGTTGGTTTTGGTTCCGGCAAGGCCCGGGAAGTGCCCCAGGCGATCCGCAAAGGAATTGAAGCGGCGAAGAAGAACCTGATTCGCGTGAACCTGACGCAAACCAGCATTCCGCACATCTCGCTGGGCCGCTACGGTTCGGGACGGGTGCTGCTGAAGCCGGCTCCGGCAGGAACGGGCGTCATCGCGGGCGGCGCGGTGCGCGCAGTCATGACTTCGGTGGGTATACAGAATGTTCTCACCAAGTCGATTGGGTCCACGAACCCCCACAATGTGATCAAGGCCACGTTTGCGGCGCTTTCGGCTCTTCGCAGAAAAGAAGACGTTGCGGCGCTACGCGGCAAACTGGTTGAGGAGCTTTAATGATGACGGCCAAGAAGCCAGGAATGATCCATCTGAAGTGGGTGGTCTCGGCCATCCAGGCGCCGAACCACCATAAGCTGGTGATCAAGGGGCTGGGGTTTACCCGGCTGAACCAGATCATTGAACGGCAAAACACGCCGGAAATCCGCGGCATGGTGGCGAAGGTGTCGCATTTGGTAACGGTGGTAGAAGCTTAGGCTAGTCAGGAAAAACCATGAATCTCTCCACAGTTCGAGCGCCGAAAAAAGCATCGGAAAATCGCAAACGCGTCGGTCGCGGTATGGGCTCCGGCATGGGCAAGACCTCCGCGCGCGGCCACAAAGGTCAGCGTTCGCGCAGCGGTTCGCGCATGATGCGCGGTTTTGAAGGCGGCCAAATGCCCCTGCATCGCCGTTTGCCCAAGCGTGGTTTCACCAACATTTTCCGCGTCGAGTACGTTGTCGTGAACCTGGCGCGCCTGCTGGAACTTGGCGTTAGCGAGATCACGCCCGAAGTGCTGAAGAAGGCCAAGATCACCAAGCGCAAGTCGGATCGCATCAAGGTTCTGGGCGAAGGCGAGCTGAAGACCGCCCTCACCATTCACGCCCACAAGTTTTCCAAGTCGGCGCAGGAAAAGATCACCGGCGCTGGCGGCAAGTTTGAGGTCATCGCGTAATGAACGCCGTAACGAACCTGTTCGAGAAGCTGGCGAACATCTTCCGCGTCCCGGATTTGCGCAAGCGTGTGCTGTTCACGCTTGGGCTTTTGGCGGTCTACCGCCTGGGATCGCACGTGCCCACGCCCGGCATCAACGCCGATAAGCTGGCGCAGTTGTTTGATCGTAACAGCGGTTCGTTTCTTGGCTTCATTGACATGTTCAGTGGCGGCAACGCCCGCAAGCTCACCGTTTTCGCCCTGGGCATCATGCCTTACATTACGTCTTCCATTATTTTGCAGCTGCTCACGGTCGTCTACGAACCGTTGGCCAAACTGCAAAAAGAAGGCGAACTTGGGCGCCGCAAGATCACGCAGTGGACGCGCTACCTGACCGTGATCCTGGGCTGCATCCAGTCCCTGTTCATCGCCATCGGCTTGCAGCGCCAGGGCGATTTTGTTATCAACCCGGGCATGGGCTTCATCATCATGACGGTGCTGACGCTGACTACCGGCACGGCCTTCATCATGTGGCTGGGTGAGCAGATTACCGAGCGCGGCATTGGCAACGGCATGTCGCTGCTGATTTTCTCCGGCATTGTCGTAGGTTTGCCGCATGGTATTCGCGAACTGTATCTCAAGGTTGCCACCGGAGCCTGGGGAGCGGGAACGCCTCTTTGGATCGCCATGCTAGTCGCGATCATGATTGCGATCGTGGCGTTCATCATTTATGTGGAACGCAGCGAACGCCGCATTCCCGTGCAGTACGCCAAGCGAATTGTGGGTCGCCGCGTCATGGGCGGGCAGTCCACGCACCTGCCGCTCAAGATCAACGCGGGCGGGGTGATGCCGGTGATTTTTGCGTCGTCCATTATCACATTGCCGCAGATGGTCCTGGCAAACTTCAAGGACAATCGCGTGATTGGGCCAATCCTCGACTGGCTGAAGTTCGGCGAGCCGCTGTACACGCTGCTCTACGCGCTTGGCATCATATTCTTCGCCTATTTCTATATTTCCATCGTGTTCAACCCGAATGACGTGGCCGACAACATGCGCAAGCATGGCGGCTTCATCCCCGGCATTCGTCCGGGCAAGCGTACCGGTGACTTCATCAACGCGGTGCTCACTCGCCTCACCCTGGTCGGTGCCCTGTACCTCATCATCATTTCGTTCATCCCCGAGTGGATGCTGGCCGGGATACGGCTCAACCACCTGTTCCTGATCGGGCACTGGTTTGAGCGCCTGCCGTCCTGGATCACGAACGGCTTGGGCGTGAACTTCTATTTTGGCGGGACATCGCTGCTCATCGTGGTGGGCGTGGCCATGGACACGGTGCAGCAGATCGAAGCGCAGCTCATCATGCGCCACTACGACGGCTTCACGCCCCGTAGCGGTCGCATTCGCGGACGACAAAGTTGGCAACGCTAAACGATAGCGGCTCGAGTCCGGAAGCGATCCCGGCTGGCCGCGAACGAAAAATTGGCCCCTTGATTCTGCTGGGGCCTCCGGGAGCGGGCAAGGGAACGCAGGGTAAACGTATATCCGAGCGTTACGGCATCCCGCAGATTTCCACCGGCGACCTGTTGCGCGACCAGCAACGGCGTGGCACTGAATTAGGCAAGCGGGTGAAGCAGATCATGGAACGGGGCGAGTTGGTTCCCGACAAACTGGTCTGCGACATGGTGGCTGACCGCCTGCGCTTGCCGGATTGCAAGCGTGGCTATATTTTGGATGGCTTCCCCAGAACCCCGGCCCAGGCCGGATGGCTCGAAGCCTTTCTCGAGTGCGAGTTCTTTGACAAACCAAGGCACGAGGACGACGGCCCAATTGTAGTCCGCTTCAACGTGGACTATAATCTATTGAAGATGCGGCTTACTGGGCGGAGATCCTGCCCTACCTGCAATCGCATCTATAACGTTCATTTTCAGCCTCCACGGTCCAATGAGACCTGCGACGTGGAAGGCTCGAAGCTTATCCTTCGTGACGATGACCGTGAAGAGGTAATTCAGGAGCGTCTTCGGGCGTATGAGGCCCAGACGCGGCCTGTGGCGAGTTTTTACGCCGCGAAAGAGCAGTTGGTGTCGATTGACGCGGACCGTCCCATGGACGAGGTGACCGCGATGTTGGTGTGGGCGATAGAAGGCGAGCGCTAAGGGATCGAAAGCAAAATGGCCATTGTTTGCAAGTCGGCGGCGGAAATCGAGAAGATGCGGCGCAGCGGCCATTTGGTCCGCGAAATTCTCGATGCTTTAAAAGCGGCCGTCAAGCCCGGGGTTAGCACCATGGACCTGGAGCGCATTGCCGCAAAAATGATTCAGAATGCAGGCGCGAAACCCGCATTCAAGGGATATTACGATTATCCCTGTGTTCTGTGTACATCGATCAATCAGGAGATCGTACACGGCATTCCCTCCGAAAAGCGCAAGCTGTCGGTGGGCGATATTGTTTCGATTGATTGTGGCGTGATCTTGGATGGGTACTACGGCGACGCGGCGATTACGGTGGCGGTGGGCACGGAAATCGCTCCGGATTTGAGAAAGCTGCTGGAAGTGACAGAAGCGTCGTTGTACCGCGGTATTGAGCAGGCGCGAGTCGGGAACAACGTTGGTGACGTGGGTGCGGCGGTGCAGGAATATGTTGAGGCCGCCGGATTCAGCGTTGTGCGTGAGTTTGTTGGGCATGGAATTGGGACGCGGTTGCACGAGGAGCCGCAAGTTCCGAATTTTGGATCCAAGGGTCAGGGCGCGAAGTTGCGCGAAGGCATGGTTCTGGCGATTGAGCCGATGGTGAACACCGGTGGTCCTGGAACGCGGGTTTTGGAAGACAAGTGGACGGCGGTTACGGCTGACGGCGGTTACAGCGCGCATTTCGAACATTGCGTGGCGGTGACCAAAGACGGTCCAGTGATTTTGACGCAGTAACATTTTAAAAGGGGTACATGAGTAAAGAAGACGCGATTGAGGTCATGGCAACTGTTCTTGAACCGTTGCCCAACGCCATGTTCAAGGTGGAGCTGGAAAGCAAACACCAGGTTCTGGCACACGTTTCCGGAAAGATGCGCAAGAATTTTATCCGCATCCTGCCGGGTGACAAGGTAGCGGTGGAGCTCTCACCCTACGACCTGACGCGCGGCCGCATCGTGTACCGCTATAAGTAACGGACTTTTGAAGAACAGGAAACGGGAATTATGAAGGTACGAGCATCGGTAAAGAAAATGTGTGACAAGTGCAAAGTGATCACGCGCCACGGAGTGGTGCGCGTAATTTGCGAGGTTGCGAAACATAAACAACGCCAGGGCTAACGCCCGGCTGGCTGCCCGAAAGCAGCCGCGAAGGAGCTTCACAACATGGCACGTATTGCAGGCATCGATCTTCCGCGACACAAGCATGCGCACATTGCGCTGACCCACATCTATGGGATCGGCGTTTCCCGCGCGCGGCGCATTCTGGAAGCGGCCAGCGTCGAAGGCACCAAGAAGATTCAAGACTTGAACGAAGAAGAAGTCAACCGCATCCGTCAGGTCATCGAGAACGAGGGTGGCGTCGAAGGCGACCTGCGCAAGGAAATCTCGATGAACATCAAGCGCCTCATTGAGATCGGCTCCTATCGCGGATACCGCCATCGCCGGAACCTTCCGGTACGCGGCCAACGTACGCACACCAACGCCCGCACGCGCAAAGGGCCGCGCAAGGGCACCGTCACCAACAAGAAGAAAACGGCGAAGGCATAATTTATGGCAAAACCAGCGGCAGCAGCGGGAGCAACGCCCGAGAAAAAGGGCAAAAAGAAGGCTTTCAAGAAAAAAGAGCGCAAGAATGTGCCGTTCGCAATCGCGCACATCCAGGCCTCTTTCAACAACACCATCGTGACCATCTGCGATCCGGCCGGCAACGTCCTCACGTGGAAGAGTTCGGGCGCGCTGGGCTTCCGCGGTTCCCGTAAGGGAACCCCATTCGCGGCGCAGCAGGCAGCGGTCAACGCCGCCAGCCAGGCTCGCGATCACGGCGTACGCTCGGTCGAGGTTCGCGTGAGTGGGCCGGGATCGGGTCGGGAATCGGCGATTCGCGCGTTGGCGACTGCGGGAATCGATGTGAAGCATATTCGTGACGCGACGCCAGTTCCGCATAACGGGTGCCGTCCGCCGAAGCGGCGCAGAGTGTAGTAGGGCAGCGGCCAGTAGTCAGTTGCCGGTAGCCAGAAAAAGCGGGCGACTTACAACTGAATGTTCTGGGAGCTGGCAACTGAACCGGGAAGAAGGGGCGCCAATCCCGTAAACCGGTTCCAGGAAATTCAAGGAGAAGAAACTTGGCACGTTATAGAGATGCTGTATGCCGCCTTTGCCGTCGCGAAGGCATGAAGCTGTTCCTCAAGGGCGCTAAGTGTTTTAGCGAGAAATGCCCCGTTGAAAAGCGCAACTTTGCTCCCGGCCAGCACGGCAAGGACAAGAAGACAAAAATCGTGGGCTACGGCCTGCAATTGCGCGAAAAGCAAAAAGCCAAGCGCATGTTTTTCGTACAAGAAGGCCAGTTCCGCAACTACTTCGAAAAGGCTTCGAAAACCAGAGGCGTCACCGGCGAACTGCTCTTGCAGCAATTGGAGCGCCGCCTCGACAACATCGTTTACCGCATGGGATTCGCGATGTCGCGCCGCCAAGCAAGGCAGCTCGTCCGTCACGGCCACATTTCCGTCAACGGCCGCAAGGTGAACATTCCATCCTTTCAGGTCAGCGTCGGGCACGAAATTTCTGTGCGCGAGCGCAGCCGTGAAATGGCGGGGTTGCAGATCGCCAAGGAATTCAACAGCCACCAGACGTCGCCGACATGGATGAACATCGACCGCGAAGCCTACAAGGGCAGCGTGTTGCAGATCCCGAAACGTGCGGAAATCAACGTTCCGGTGAACGAACAGCTCATCGTCGAACTTTATAGCAAGTAAAGAGTTTTTTGGCCCAACACTTCGAGCCAGTTATGCCTGTTCCGGCGCCCGACCCAGACCTGGGCCGGTCTGGGGATGCCGGACTGAGCAGCATGGCCGAGAGGAGCAACACGAATGCTTTGGAAAGGTTTTCAAAAACCGAAACGTCTCGCCACCGATAGCGCGAACCTCACCGACAAGTACGGTATGTTCTGGGCGCAACCGTTCGAACGTGGCTTTGGCACCACCATCGGAAACTCCCTGCGCCGCGTCATGCTGTCGTCCATTGAGGGCGCAGCCATTACGGCCGTCAAGGTCGAAGGCGTGCTGCACGAGTTTCAGTCCATCCCGGGCGTTGTCGAAGACGCCACGGACATCATCCTGAATTTGAAACAAATCCCTTTCAAGCTCAGTGGCGACGGCCCGAAAGCCATCTATCTGCGCGCCGATCAGCCCGGCATTGTCACCTCCGGCATGATTGAAGCTGATGGCGACGTCGAAGTGCTCGATAAGGATGTTTACATCGCCACGGTTAGCGAAGGCGGCAAGATCGACATGGAAATGCGCCTGAAGCGCGGTCGCGGTTACGTTTCCGCCGACCGTAACTTCGACGACGATCTGGGCCTCGGCTTCATCCCCATCGACTCGGTTCACTCGCCCGTACGCAAGGTGAATTACTCGGTGGAAGCGGCGCGTCTTGGTCAGATCACCGACTACGATAAGCTCACGCTTGAAGTTTGGACCAACGGCTCGGTCACACCGGGCGATGCCATCGGCCTTTCCGCGAAGCTGCTGAAAGACCACATGAACATCTTCATCAACTTCGAAGAAGAGATGGAGTCGGCGTCGCAATCGGAAGACCGCAAACCGGAAATCCGGAACGAGTACCTCAACCGCTCGGTGGAAGAGTTGGAACTTTCCGTCCGCAGCTACAACTGCCTGAAGAACGCCAACATTCAATCCATTGGTGAACTGGTGCAGAAGACCGAAAACGAAATGCTGAAGACCAAAAACTTCGGTCGCAAGTCGCTGAATGAAATCAAGGAAATCCTGGGCACCATGGGCCTGGGACTGGGCATGAAGATTGACGAGCAGGGCAACGCCGTTCCTGGCGCGCCGCAGCCTGTCACCATCGGGCCTTTCGGCGATGAAGACGACGAAGACGATTTGGTCTAGATTTGCTTGCATCACCCGCTCCGGAAGGTCCCGGCTTTGGCCGGGACCTCCGGGGCAACCCTAACGAGGGCCGTAGCCCCGGGGTCAGGTCCAATGATTTCTTAAGTTCCAATATAAGATCGGGGAATTGCGATGCGCCACAAAGTAGCAGGATGGAAACTCGGACGAAACACCAGCCACCGTCGCGCGTTGCTGCGCAATTTGACGACCTCCGTCATCGTGGAAGAGCGGGTGGAAACGACCTTGACGAAAGCCAAGGCGGTCCGTCCACACGTTGAAAAAATGATTACCCTGGCCAAGCGTGGAGATGTTTCCGCGCGCCGCCAGGCGCTTTCCTACATGATGACGCGCGAGTCGGTCGACAAGCTGTTTAACACCATCGGTCCCCGTTTCGGCGACCGCCAGGGCGGCTACCTCCGCATCATCAAGGGCGGCTTCCGCAAGGGCGATGGCGGGGAAATCGCGTTCATTGAATTGCTAGGCAGCGAGAAGTTTGTCGCCGCAAAACGCAAGAAGAGCGCGGAAGTCCGCTCCAAACGCGTCGAGGCGGCAAAGAAGGCGATGGAAGACAATCAGGCCGAAGCTGATGCGGAAGCTAAGATTGCCGAAGAAACCAAGCCTGAGGCAAAGACCAAGACAAAAAAATCAAAGAAGGACGACAAGTAAGCCCTCCCCTGGGCTAGTTTTCCCGAACGCACCCCTTGTGGGTGCGTTTTTTTGCTGGCTGTTGACCACCTGCATTCCCGCACAGCTCCGGCGCGCGTGTTTCATCCTACAATCGAAGTGGGAATCTATGGCGGTCTCACGTACAGGGCTGGCGGTGGCGGCGGGCGCGGCAATCGTGCTGGTGCTGTTTTCCGTGGGCGGACTGATTTGGCTCAATGGCCAGGGGCCGGTGCTGTACCGGTCGGAAGAACAAGACCCGCTTTCGAAGACACCGAAATCGGTCATCTTTAATCCCTTGCGCGACCGCTCCGCGGAAAAAGCCGCATTGCCCATGATCCGCGCCATGCGCGACGGCAAGTGCCGCGAAGTGTTGACGCAATGGGAGCATGACTATCGCAAAAAATATGCGGAATCGATTTGCGAATCAGAATCGGAACATCCGCTGGTGTCCTGGAATTTGGTGGACTGGGAAGAACAGCCGCCGCTGACTATTTTGCACTACCGTGGCACCCGCCGCAACGCTCCGGACGCCACCACCACCTACCGCGAACACTTCTGGGTCACGGTGGAAAATCGCGGCGAGTGGAAAGCCACCAAGTACGACGCCATGTACTGAGCGTGTGATAAAACTGCTTCATGTCTGTAGCCCCAGAAACTCCTGTTGTGCCCTCTGAAACCCAGCCCAGCAACGTCTACGTATTCGGCGCGTCCTCTTTTTTTAACGACACCGCCAGCGAGATGGCGTATTGGGTTCTCCCGGCGTTTCTGGCGTCGCTGGGCGTAGGCCCGGAAAAACTCGGCTTCATTGAGGGCATCGCCGAAAGCGTCGCATCGTTCGCGAAATTGTTCTCGGGTTACCTGGCGGACCGTTTGCCGCGCCGCAAGCCGATCGTGGTGGCTGGCTATTTGGTGGCTAATGCCGTGAAGCCCGCCTTGTCGCTGGTAACGTCCTGGTGGCACGTGCTCTTCATCCGCTTCGCAGACCGCCTAGCCAAGGGATTTCGTGGGGCGCCCCGCGATGTGATGCTCACGGAATCTGTTCCATCCGAGAAAGTAGGGTCCGCCTTTGGACTTCTGCAATCGATGGACTCCGCGGGTGCCATTGCTGGTCCGTTGCTGGCCTTGTGGATTCTGCGGGGGCACGGTGTGCGGACGGTGTTCCTGTTGGCGGCGATTCCGGGTGCTTTAACCGTGCTGATTGCGGCGCTGGGCATTCGGGAAAAACGAAAAACACCGGTTGCCGCTTCGGCGGCCCGACCGTCGGCCTCCTGGCGAGATCTGCCCAGGAGTTTTTATTACGTCTTGTTTGTGGTGACGCTCTTCTCGCTGGGGAATTCCAGCGACATGTTCCTGGTGTTGCGTGCTCAGAACGTGGGCATTGGCGTGGCTTACGCGCCGCTGCTGGGGTTGGTCTTCAACATTGCTTATACGGCGGTTTCCTGGCCCGCGGGGTCGCTCAGTGATCGCTTTTCGCGGCGCGCCATTGCCGCCGCGGGGTATCTGGTGTTTGCCGGAGTCTATCTGACGTTCGCGTGGGCACCGTCCAAGATGGCGATTTGGGTAGCCATGGCGGTGTATGGGCTTTTCTATGCGTTAACCGCTCCGGTGCTCAAGGCTATTGTTTCAGAAACGGTACCAGCAGCCGTGCGCGGACGGGCGTTTGGCGTGTTTGACTTCACCACCAGCGTGACCACCCTGCTGGCTAGCGTCTTGATGGGAGAGTTTTGGAAACACTACGGAGCCAGCCTGCCTTTCAGTTTATCGGCGGGATTGGCGACGGTGTGCGCGGTATTGCTGCTGGCCTCTCCGCACCCGGGGAACGATGGAAGTGCGGGCGTCCTCGCCCGCGCTGGGTAGCCCTGAGACACTCAACGGAATGACCTCCGCACGGGCGAGGACGCCCGTGGCTCCATCGGCCTAATCCTGTGCGTAGTTGGGTGCTTCGCGCGTAATCACGACGTCATGCACGTGGCTCTCGCGCAGGCCGGCGCTGCTGATGCGGACAAATCGCGCTTTTTCGTGCAGTTCCAAAATCGTGCCACAACCGCAGTACCCCATACCGGAGCGCAGTCCGCCCACCATCTGGTGCACCATCATTTGCACCGAACCGCGGAAGGGGACGCGGCCTTCAATGCCTTCGGGAACCAGTTTGGCCAGGCGGTTTTGCTCGCCTTCTTCGAGGGCAAACGTGGTGGGCGCGGGAGTCGCCATGCTTTGGAAGTAGCGTTCCCCGGAGCCAGCCGCCATAGCGCCGAGTGATCCCATGCCGCGATACGACTTGAAAGGCCGGCCCTGGTAGAGAATGGTTTCGCCCGGGCTTTCGTCGGTCCCGGCAAACAGCGAGCCGATCATGACCACGCTGGCGCCCGCCGCCAGGGCCTTGCTCACGTCGCCGGAATACTTAATGCCGCCATCGGCAATGATGGGAACACCGGTTTCGCGCGTGGCGCGGTAGCAATCGGCAATCGCCGTAATCTGGGGCACGCCAGCGCCGGTCACGATGCGCGTTGTGCAAATGGAACCAGGTCCAATGCCAACTTTAATGGCATTGGCTCCAGCTTTGATCAGCTCGCTCGCGCCTTCGAAGGTGGCAACGTTCCCGGCGATTAACTCAATCTCCGGCAGGCGGGCTTTCAGTTTCCTGACCGCCTCAATCACACGCGTCTGGTGGCCGTGGGCGCTATCGATGGCCAGCACGTCCACATTCGCGCGCACCAACTCGAGCGCGCGTTCCAAAAAATCGCCGGTCGCGCCCAGCGCAGCGCCTACGCGCAGCCTTCCGTGCGAGTCTTTAGCGGCGTTAGGGTATTTCAGCTTTTTCTGAATGTCTTTGACGGTGATCAGTCCGCGCAAGTTGTACTGGTCGTCGACTACCAGCAGCTTCTCAACGCGGTGCTTGTGCAGAATTTCTTCCGCCTGCTCTAGCGTGGTTCCCACCGGCACGGTGATCAGTTTTTCCTTGGTCATTACCTGGTCAATGGGAATGTCCAAACGGGTTTCAAAGCGAAGATCGCGGTTGGTCAGGATGCCGACGAGCTTCTTGTTTTTCGTGATCGGAACCCCGGAGATCTTGTACTTCCGCATCATCTCCACGGCATCGGAAACCTTATCGTCGGGCGACATCGTGACCGGATCGACAATCATGCCGCTTTCTGAGCGCTTTACCTTATCGACTTCCTCGGCCTGCTGCTCAATGGTCAGGTTGCGGTGCACAATGCCGAGTCCGCCCTGTTGCGCCAGCGCGATGGCCATGCGCGATTCCGTCACCGTATCCATGGCCGCGCTGATGATGGGTACATTGAGGCGGATGTTCCGCGTGAGCTGCGTCTGGGTGCTGACCTCGGTCGGGATCACGTCGGAGCGGCCAGGGATCAGCAGAACATCGTCGAACGTGAGCGCTTCGGGGACGGGGAAGTGGATCATGCAATCCTTTTCTTGGGCATTTCTTCTATTCTAGAGGGCCGTGGCGGGTGAGGCAAATGGGCGACCGCCGAATTGAACCTCCGCCAGGCTAGTTACCGAGCCTGCTGGTTACCGCACCTAAGGAAAGCACCTTCGTTCCGGCGCGAGCTTGCTTTCGCGGTCGGTTTCCTCGTACCCTTGCGATTCAACCGTTCACCGATGAGGCCCTTAGCAAACTTGGCAACGTGGTTGGGAGCTGGCAGCGCAGCCGCGTCGCGGTTTTCCGTCTTGCCGTTTTTGCGGGAGGTTGGGCTGGTAGTTTTGTTGGCGGGCTGGCAGTTGGCCACCAAGCGCGGGGAGTTCTACAACATCCTTTGGATGCTGGTGTTTGGCTTCGCCACCCTGAACATTCTGGCGCTGGTCACGCGCAGCCTGGATCCTTCCGGGCGCAAGCGGCGGATGGCGGTGGGCGAAATCCTGGCGGTGCTGGTGGTGCTGACCTGCCTCGGTCTGCTGGCGGCGGAGATGCTCAGCCTCTTCCATATTTTCCCCATCAAATTGGGTCCGCGCTAGAGTCACTTCGGGGATTCCGCCGTAATTTTGGAGTATGATTTGCATTGTGGCAAACCCATCGAACGCGTTTGAAGTTACGTGCCCTTGCTGCAGTGCCGTGCTGAAAGTCGATCAAGCGGCGCAGGCCGTGATCGCGCATACCGCTGCTGCCACGCCGAAAATGTTTGCCGATTTCGAAGATGCCGCCCGCGCGATGCGGGAGCAGAATAGCCGCAAGGAGTCGGTCTTCCGCCAGGCCGTGGAAGCGCAAAAGAACAGCGCTGACTTGCTGGAAAAGAAATTTCAAGAAGCCGTCAAGCGCGCGAAAGAATCCCCCGACACCGGCAAGCCGATCCGCGATTTCGACCTCGATTGATCGAGTATGCCCGAACGCTCTCGCCCTTTGTTGCTAGGCCACCGTGGTGCCCGGGCCGCCACCGAAATTCCTGAAAATACCTTGGCTTCGTTCGATCTCTGCCTCGAGCATGGCTGCGATGGCTTCGAGTTCGATGTTCGCCGCACTGCGGACGGTACGCCGATTATCTGCCACGATGCCATATTTCGCGGCGTGCTCCTGGCCCAGGCGTCCGCCCGCGATCTGGCTGTCTGGCAAGCGCAGGGATTATTGCCAAAATTAGAACATGTACTGCAACGCTACGCGGATCGCTGTTTCCTCGACATTGAAATCAAAGACGCAGGGCTTGAACACCGAGTGGTCGAGTTGCTTCGCCGCTTTCCTCCCGTGCGGGGTTACGTTGTGTCGTCTTTTCTTCCTGTTGTGTTGCTGCGTCTGCGTGAGCTGGACGCGGCTGTGGAGTTGGGCTTTCTTTGGGACCAGCTCACCACTCCCTGGCATGCGTTGCCGGTGCAGTGGCTGCTTCCGGAGTGCCGCCTGCTGGATGCCACGCTGGCTGCGGAATCGTCTGCCGCGGGCAAGCGCATTGGCACCTGGACGGTCAACCAGCCAGTCGATGTGCTTCGGCTTCGTGCTCTCGGCGCGGAAATGTTGATCTCCGACGACACCGCCGGTTTGGTGAATACGTTCCCCGTCATTTAAATTGAGAAACGCATGGTCCCCACCACTGGAGAACGCTTCGAGCGCGCGGTTGCCATCATGGCCCGCCTGCGCGCCCCTGGCGGCTGCCCCTGGGATCGCGAGCAGAACTTCGATTCGATCAAGCCCTACACGCTGGAAGAGACCTACGAAGTACTCGAGGCCATCGACAACCGCGATTGGAACGAGCTACCCGGAGAGCTGGGCGATCTTCTCCTGCAAGTTCTCTTTTACGCGCAGATGGCTCAGGAAGATGGCAAGTTTTCCATTGACCAGGTGCTTGATCGTCTTTCCGAGAAGCTGGTCCGCCGCCACCCCCACGTCTTCGGCGATGTGAAGGCCGATACCACCGGCGAAGTGCTGCGCAATTGGGAAGCGATTAAAGCGCAAGAAAAGAAAGAAGCGCAGCCCAGCGACCCAGCTCAGCTTGCTGTGGAATCCGCTCTGGCGGGTGTATCGTCTGGCCTTCCCGCCCTGCTCGAAGCTGGAAAGCTCAGTTCGCGCGCCGCCAGTGTTGGGTTTGACTGGCCGAATATTGACGGCCTTTTTGCCAAGCTCCACGAAGAAACGGAAGAACTCCGCGCCGAACTGCGTGACTATCCCACGCCAGGCCCGCAGCCGCGCGGGAAGGGCATTGCTGGCTCTGGAAAGGCAGCGATTCCGGACGAGCTGCGAGCGCGATTGGAAGAGGAAGTCGGCGATCTGTTTTTCGTCCTGGTGAACATCTCGCGTTTCCTGTCACTCGATTCCGAACTGGCGCTGAAGAAAACGAACCGCAAATTTCGCCGCCGCTTTCAGCAAGTAGAACGCAAGCTGCAACAAGCGGGAAAGACCTCGCCACAGGCAACTCTGGAGGAACTCGAAAGCCTGTGGCAGGCGGTCAAGGTTGAAGAGCGGGCGGCGGCCCAATGACCGACTCCGCCCAGTCCACTGTCGTGGTCCGCAAGTGCTCGGGCACCGCCGAGTTCCGTCTTTGCGTCGGCCTGCAACAGCAAGTCTGGAACTTCTCTGACGCTGAACTCGTCCCGCTGCGCATGTTCGTCGTGGCCGAAAAAGTTGGCGGGCAAGTGGTCGGCGCGTTCGATGGCGCAGAACTCGTCGGCTTTGCGCTTTCCGTTCCCGGCCATCGTAACGGCCATTCGTATCTGCATTCCCACATGGCCGCCGTGCATGAGCGTTATCGCAACTCCGGCGTGGGCCGAAAGCTCAAGCTGTTTCAGCGCGAAGAAGCGCTCTCCCGCAACATTGAGCTGATGGAGTGGACGTTTGATCCGCTGGAGATCAAGAACGCGTTCTTCAACATCCGTCGCCTGGGCGCAATCATGCGGCACTACACCATCAATCAATACGGCGTAACTACGTCCGCGCTGCATGGGGGCTTACCCACAGACCGGTTGATTGCCGAGTGGTGGTTGCGTTCCAAGCGTGTGGAGCGACTGCTGCAAGACGGCACGGAGACAGAGTTTGCCGCCGTGAAGAAGATCGAAGTCCCAGCCGAAATCTACGCTTGGAAGGCCTCGCTCGAGACACGCGAACAGGCCGCAGCGGTGCAAACACGCAACCGCGAGGAATTTTTGCAGGCCTTCGCGCAAGGGCTGGCTGTTCTGGGATACGAACGAGATGAAAAAGGCAAGGGAAAGTTTATTTTGGGCCGCTGGGATGAGAATTGGTCTTATGCCGCGCCCTAGATTCTGTACTCAGCCTCACCACCACCACTGGAGCCCATGAAGATTGAAGCCGTCACCCTGCGGGAACTGCATATGCCGCTGGTCCATTTTTTCGAGACCAGCTTCGGAAGAGTCTATGACCGCCGCACGATGCTTGTGACGGTCCACTGTGAGGGCGTGGACGGCTGGGGCGAATGCGTCGCCGATGGCGAGCCCTTCTATTCCGAAGAGTGTTCCGATACGGCGTGGATTATTTTGCGCCAGTACCTAATCCCGTCGCTGCTCGGCAAAACCCTGGCGACTGCCCGCGACTGCGTGCCTCTGTTCGCCAAAGTGCGTGGCAACCGCATGGCAAAGGCCGCGCTGGAAAATGCCCTATGGGAAGCTGAGGCCAAAGAGAAGTCTGTTCCGCTTTGGAAACTTTTTGGCGGCACTCGCCAGGAAATTCCGACCGGCGTTTCCATCGGCATCCAAAATAGTCCTGAGCAGCTCATGGAGAAAATCGCCATCGAGCTCTCCGCCGGTTACCTGCGCATCAAGGTGAAGGTCAAGCACGGATGGGATCTGAATATTCTGGAAAAGATCCGGAGTCGCTGGCCGGAAATTCTTCTGAGCTGCGACGCCAACTCCGCCTACCGCATGGACGAACTCGATCACCTGCGCCAGTTCGACCAATTCAACCTGCTCATGATCGAGCAGCCGCTATGGAACGACGACATCTACCACCACGCCGAACTGCAAAAGCGGTTAAAGACCAAGCTCTGCCTTGACGAATCCATTCGCCAGGTTCGCGACGCCGAGCTGGCGCTCAAGCTGGACGCCTGCCGCATCATCAACATTAAGACCGGGCGCGTAGGTGGCATGAGCGAGGCCATTCAAATTCACGATCTGACCAAAGCGCACAATGTGCCGGTCTGGTGCGGCGGAATGCTGGAGTCCGGAATCGGGCGGGTTCACAATATTCATCTCTCGTCGCTGGAGAACTTTCGTCTGCCGGGAGATGTTTCCGCTTCGAAACGCTACTGGAAAGAAGACATCGTTCATCCGGAAGTGACGGTCTCGCCGCAGGGCACGATTCAAGTGCCAAACGTTCCCGGCACCGGATTTGAAATCAAGGAAGACTTCATCGAGCACCTAACCGTCCGCAAGGAGACACTGCGCGCAAAGTAAGGGTCCGTGGCGACGGCCGCCCTCAGCCGTCCGGGTTCGAAAGGAGTCAGTCCACTGTGAAGGCAATTATCTTCGGGGCAACAGGTATGGTCGGCCAGGGTCTTCTGCGAGAGTGCCTGCTCGATCCCGACGTTGAAGCGGTTTTGACCATCGGTCGCACACCGACGGGACAGAAGAATGCGAAGCTGCGAGAGCTCGCTCACGCAGGCCTACTGAACTTCTCCGCGATCGAAAGCGATTTGTCTGGTTATGACGCGTGCTTCTTTTGCCTGGGCATCTCGTCCACCGGGACGACCGAGGCGGAGTACGAGCGTATCACCTACAGTATCCCTGTTGCGGCGGCGCAGACTCTGGTCAGGCTCAATCCAGCCATGACGTTTATCTATGTCTCCGGCGCGGGCGCGGACAGTACGGAGAAGGGCCGCACCATGTGGGCACGCATCAAGGGAAAAGCGGAAAACACCTTGTTAGCCATGCCGTTCAAGGCAGTCTACGTATTCCGTCCCGCTTTCATTCAACCGATGCATGGCATTCGGTCGAGAACGAAGCTTTACAACGCGATGTATGCCGTGATGGGGCCGCTGTACCCGCTGTGGAAGGCGATCGCGCCGGGTTACGTAACGACTACGGAAGAGTTGGGCCGCGCTATGATCTTCGTGAGCAAACGGGGGTTCCCGAAGCGCGTCGTGGAACGCAAAGTCCCGGAACGAAATATCTTCGAAAGCCAAGATATCCCGTCAGTCGCGCAAGAGTCTTCGCGCCCATGAAGTTGCTGTTCGGCTGTAGCCGCAATCGCCTGCGCAGCCCTACGGCGGAAGCTGTGTTCTCCGCCTATCCGGGCGTTGAGGCAACGTCAGCCGAAACCAGCCCCGATGCAGAAACTCCTGTTTCCGCCGATTGAATCGAATGGGCCGATGTCGTGTTGGTTAGGGAGAAAGTCCACCGCCGCAAGCTAAACCAGCGTTTTGGCCCAGAATTGAGGGGCAAGAAGCTAGTGGTGTTGGACATACCGGATGACTACAGCCTGATGGACCCGGTTCTTGTGGATATCTTGAAGGTCAAGGTACTTCGGTGCGTCAATCTGGGGTCTGCGAGGCCGCCAGAGTTGGAAAACTCCAGCCAATAAGCGTATAAAAAAGAGTTAGCCGGGTGCGCCTCGAACAGGGCGCTCCGCCCAGTTGTAGCTTATTTTTAACTTCGCATTCACGCGCAAACACGCGGAAAGAGGTTCTCATGGCCACCGGGACAACCGCCCCAGGCAAGGGTTTGGAAGGCATCGTCGCCACCGATTCGGGCATTTGTTACATTGACGGCGATTTGGGAGTTTTGGCCTATCGCGGCATCGATATTCGCGAACTAGGGCAGCATTCCACCTTCGAAGAAACGTGTTTTCTTCTCTGGAACGGACGTCTGCCAAAGCAGGCGGAACTTGACGACCTGAGCAAGAAGCTCGGTCAAGAGCGCAAGATTGATCCGGCCATGATCGCGTTGCTGCGGCAGTTTCCCAAGGACGCCGCGCCAATGGATGTTCTCCGCACGGCGGTTTCGGCGCTGGCGTTTTATGATGTCGACGCCAAAAATGGCAACCATGACGCCAACCTGCGCAAGGCCATTCGCCTGACCTCGCAGATTGCGATGATCGTCGCACTGTATGACCGCATTCGCAAGGGCAAGGACCTGGTCGAAGCCGATCCCACCATTTCCCACGCCGCCAACTTCCTGTTGATGCTGACTGGCGAAAAGCCTTCCGCCACCGCGTCCAAAGCCTTCGATGTTGCCCTGATCCTCCACGCTGACCACGAACTCAATGCCTCCACCTTCGCCGCTCGCGTGACCGCCGCTACGCTTTCGGACATGCATTCGGCCATTACGTCCGCCATCGGCGCGCTCAAGGGACCTCTCCATGGCGGCGCCAACGAAGCGGTTTTCAAGATGCTCAAGGAAATTGACGCCAAGGGTGAAGACCCCGTCGAGCACGTGAAAGCCATGTTCGCCGCTAAGAAAAAAATTTCCGGCTTTGGCCATCGCGTTTATCACACCGAAGATCCGCGCGCCACCTTCCTGCGGAAAATGTCAGAAGAACTAGGCAAGTCCAGCGGCAATTCCAAGTGGTTTGAAATGTCGCGGAAGATTGAACTCTGCGTCAAGGCCGAGAAAAAGCTGAACGCCAACGTGGATTTCTATTCCGCTTCGACGTACCACACGCTCGGGATTGACGTGGACTTGTTCACACCGATTTTTGCTGTTTCGCGCATCTCCGGCTGGGCCGCGCATGTGATTGAACAGCTCGACGACAACCGCCTGATTCGTCCGCGCGCGGAATACATTGGGCCAAAGTACCCCGCGCCTTACGTTGCTGTAAGTCAGCGTTAAGGTTTCCAGCGCTAAGGTTTAAGGTTGCGTGGGGACGGCCGCCCTCGGCCGTCCAGTTTTCACCATCTGGTTAAGTACGGACCTGCGCTCCGAGGGCTGCCCTCGCCACGCAAGTCTTGCATCTAACTCTTCAGCTATGACACGACTTGCAGTTTCCCGTCTTTCGGTTCCGCGCCTGGCTGCATGCCTCACCGCTCTGTTACTCCTGGTATCCGCCATCTCGCTGGCAGAGGCGACGAAGCGCCTAGTCCTGAAAGATGGCTCCTATCAGGCCGTCACCAAGTACGAAGTCCAGGGCGACCGCGTGCGCTACCGCAGCGCCGACCGCGAGGAGTGGGAGGAAATTCCCAAAGACCTCATCGACTGGAAAGCCACAGAAGACTTCAACGCCGGTCGAGCGGCGGCCGCCGCATCTCCCCAGGCGCAGGCCGACGAAAAGGAACTGGATGCGGAACTCAAGGCTGAAGAAGCCTTAACGCCGGAAGTCGCCCCGGGATTGCGGCTGCCGGACGGTGGTGGCGTGGTTCTTCTGGATGCGTTCCAAAACGAGCCATCTCTGGTGGAGATTGCTCAGAACGGCGGCGAGCTGAATCGCAACGTCGGCACGAACATCTTGCGTGGAACCATCAATCCCCTGGCGGGTCAGCGACAAAGCGTGCAGTTGGAGGGAGTCCGCGCCGCCGTGCAATCGCATCAAGCCCGGCCTGTGATTTTTATCAGCCCGCCTCCAGATGACAGCGGCGCGGGCGTCAAGGCGGAGCATCAGTCGCCCGAAGCGGATGCGGAGATTGGTAAATCTGGGAAGTCTCGCACCGACCCAAGCCCGCAGGGTTTTCGCCTCGTTCGCGCCGAGGTGAAGAAGGAGGTGCGGGTGGTTGGGATTGTCAAAATCGGCATCACCGGCAAGGTGAGCCAACAACAGAAGTTTATTGCGACCACCAATGACGCGATGCCCGGTGGCTGGCAAAAGTTGACACCGGTGCAGGATTTGCCGCCTGGGGAATACGCCATCGTGGAAATGTTGGGCAAGGCGGGGATGAATCTGTATGTGTGGGATTTTGGCGTGAACCCGAAGGCTCCGGTTAACGCTTCGGCGTGGAAATCGGTTGGGCCGAAGCCGAAGACGCCCGTCGATCTACAAAAAAAGAACTAGCGAAACTCTGAACAAGTCTCGTCCATTTGCAAGACTTGTCATTCCGAAGCGAAGCGAGGAATCCCTGGATACTCAATCGATCACGACTCTCGCCAGATTTGTCCCCGCGCGGCGTCCTTATCAAGAAAGCTGGAAAGTGCCGGACGATTCTCGACACACTGGGGATTCCTCGCTTCGCTTCGGTGGGGATTCGTCGCTTCGCTTCGAAGTGACAATCGAAAAAGGGTCCCCATATTGCTGTAGTTTCCGGAAATAAAACGAAGCCATCGAACCAGCCCAAGAAGTTCCGCCGTTTGGGTTATTCTGCTTGTGCAAAAACATTAAGACCCGCTGCTACTTTACAGCGGCTACTTCACCACGCCGCGCTGCGCCACGCCGATGCTGTCGCGGGTGCTGTTCTTAACCGCATACATCATTTCGTCGGCGCGTTCAATGATGTCGCGCGGGGTGGAGGCATCGTGCGGGTAAGTGGCCATGCCCATGCTGGCGCGGACGTTAAGGTTCAAATTTTCCGCTTTGCAGAACTGGCTGGCGCGCAGCGTGTCCTGGATGCGGCGGGCCACCACGAACCCCTGATCCTTGTCGGTTTGCGGCAGCAGAACCACAAACTCATCGCCGCCATAGCGGAAGGCGTAGTCGATTAGACGCAACTGCGACTTGATGGCAAAACCAATCTCCGCCAGCAGCTTGCTGCCGATCAGGTGGCCGTAGGTGTCGTTGACCTGCTTGAAGTGATCAAGGTCAATGAAGATCACCGAAAACTCATAGTTGTAGCGGGCGGAACGGTAGACCTCGGACTCCAGAATTTTATAGAGGTGACGGGCGTTATAGAGGCCCGTGCAGTCGTCTGTGATGGTCAGCTCTTGAATTTGCTCGACGGCGCGCGCGTTCTCAATCGCGATGGCGGCGTAGTCGCAAAGCGCGTTCAAGAAAAACATTTCGCTTTCGCTATAGTTGTGCAGCGTCACGTTGACGAGCTGAATGACGCCGAGTACCCGGTGGCGCGAACGCAGAGGCAGGCACACAATGGAACGTGTTTCCCATTTCGTGGAGTCGTCGATCCGCTTGGCGAAACGCGGGTCTTTCGAAACATCTGGAACAATTTCCGTTTGCCCGTGCTGCGCGACCCAACCCGCAATGCCCTCGCCCATTTTCAGGCGTAAGTTCTTGACCGATTCCGAAGCCTCGCCCACGGCGATGGCAAAGTACAGTTCGTTGCGCTGCTCGTCCACCATCAGCAGCGACCAGGTATCCGGGCGGAAGAATTCTGCCATTTTCTGCATGATGGTTTGCAGGATCGAATCCAGGTCCAGCGACGAGGTCAGCGCCTTCGCCACATCGTGGAAGATGCTGAGTTCGTGCAGCGGTTTGGGATCGAGTCCGGGAGCTTCTGACATCCAAGTCCTTAAGACACAAGGGGAACGGGTGCCTAATTATAGGCACCACCAAATTGTCCTAGCAATAAACCTTAGTACCCAGTACCCCTCGGGATACGGTACGGGCGGGGCCTTGCAGGTTCCGGGATCGGTGAATTTTCCTGCCCCGGATGGAGCCGATTTCCCTTATGATGAATCCCGCTCACGCCGGGCCGGGAGGCCCTAACACCGTGGTGGCATCGTTTGGAGAGCGCCTCAAGCGCGAACGAGAGAAGCGGGGGATGTCGCTCGAAGACGTCTCGGGCGCGACCAAGATCAGTGTGCGCAACCTGCGTGCCCTGGAGCAGGAAAAATTCGACCAGATGCCGGGCGGCATCTTTAACCGGGGCTTTGTGCGTTCCTACGCCAAGCACTTGGGCCTGGACGACGAGCAGGTGTTGGCGGATTACCTCGAGGCGGCCGGAGAAGCCGTTCCAGCGGCAAATGAGCCCGATAGCGTGGCAGCGGCTCCAGAAGTCTCGAGTCCGGCTGGAGGGTCCCAGAGCGAGGCCCAGGTGCCTTGGACCGCTTTGGCAGGGTTGCTGATTTTTGGGACGGTCCTCCTCGCCGCCTGGCATTTCCATTCCCGCCATACGCCCCCGGAAAGGCCCCTGGAAGCCTCTAGG
>JAYWAL010000110.1:0-28437 GCA_043782485.1 Acidobacteriaceae bacterium
GTCAGTCAGGGTCAGATTGCCGATGAGCTATATGGCTTTGAGGGCGGGGTTTTCGATCGCTTCGAACAACAAGAGCAGGGCGCTGGGGTGGAGATTACGCTGCGCGCGCTGCGGCAGATTGCGGAATCGTTCGCGGGAGTGCCGGGGCGGAAGTCGTTGATTTGGGCGACGGGAGGGCTGCCGTTCATCGCTGATGATCCCAGTGCGTTTAGCTTTCGTAACGTCAATTTGGAGCCGTTGTACGAAGCGACGTGGAATGCGATGAACGAGTCGCAGATTACGGTGTATCCGCTGGATATGGGCGGGTTGTTCAATTCAGGATTTGTGTCGCCCCGTTTCCGGAGAGCGACACGCTCGCGGCGGGCGATTGACTCGGTTTCGAATTTGGAGACGCTGGCCAAGATGACAGGCGGCAAGCTTTGCGAATTTAAGATGAACCTGAGTGGCTGTTACAACGATACGCAGCGAGATGCGAACCATTACTATCTGCTCGGCTATTACACGGATACGACCAAGGGCAAGATTGGGTGGCGGAAGCTTGACGTGGAGGTGCCTCGCCCGCAAGTACAGGTGCGGGCGCGTTCCGGATATTACGTTCGAACGAAAGAGTCTGACCCGAAGAAAACCGAGCGTGAGGATATGGATACGGCGATTACTTCTCCGACGGACTTCACGGCTGTGCCTATGCTGGTGCGGTGGACGGGTCGCGCGGCAGATGGGGCGAAAACGCGGTTAAATTTTCAGTTCAACGTGGCAGGCCCTGGGGTCACGATCGACGAGAGTAACGGGAACCTGATGAGCCTGGCGTTTGCCGCGTTTGCAAAGACTCCGAAGGGTGGCATTGCCGGGGACTACGTGAAGGAACTTGAGGGCAAGCTCCCGGACGCGACGGTGGAGAAGATTCTGGCGCATGGCGTGGTGTATGACGGAACGATTTCTGTGCCGCCGGGAAAGTTTACGGTGCGATTCATTGTGCGCGACAACTTGAGCGGAAAGGTGGGTACGGTGAGCGTGCCGGTGGAGATCGAGACTCCGGCGGCCAAGTAGTAACGACCGTACACTTCCGGAAATATGCCAAGTCTGGAGAAAGCGCTACTTCAGCCAGCGAGTGATCGCTCTCTACGGATTTCATTTGGTGAACAGATTGCTCATGGCAGCCACAAGCAGGTTACGAAGCTGCTTCGCTTGGTTGAAGCGGAGCCAATTCCTGGCATCACCAATCTGCATCCCGCCTATTGCTCGTTGCTGCTGACGTTTGATGTCGGGCGATGGACTCATGCGGAGCTTGAGGTTGTTCTGCGAGGGTATTTGGATCGCATGGATGATCTTTCTTTTCCCGAGGCGCGGCTGGTAGAGATTCCGGTTTGCTATGGCGGAGAATATGGGCAGGACTTAGAGGATGTTGCCGCGCTGCATGCAATCGCGCCAGAGAAGGTCATTACGCTACATGGGGGCAGTGAGTATGCAGTTTATTTTTTGGGATTTGTTCCGGGATTTGCGTATTTAGGGGAGTTGCCGGAAGGGCTGGTGACGCCGCGTTTGGCTGTGCCGCGGCGCAGCGTGGCGCCCGGGAGCGTGGGCATTGCCGGGCGGCAAACCGGGGTGTATCCGCTGACAACGCCGGGCGGGTGGCGACTGATTGGGCGCACGCCGCTGGCGATGTTTGAACGGGATCGCGGGAGTTTGCTGCGGGTTGGGGATCGCGTGCGGTTTGTGTCGATCTCCGCCGAGGAGTTTGCTCGGTTGGGGGCGGCGTGAGTATTCAGGTGCTGGTGCCTGGCATGTTGACGACCGTGCAGGACTTGGGGCGGGAGGGGTTTGGGCCGATGGGAGTTTCCGCTTCCGGGGCGGCGGATGCGATCGCGTTACGAATAGGGAACAAATTGGTGGGCAATCCTGACGCGGCGGCGGGATTGGAGATGACCTTGCTGGGCGGAAGTTTTCTTTTTATGGAAGCTGCGGTCGTGGCGCTCGCAGGCTCTGAGTTTGGGGCGATGCTGGAGGGTGTGCCTGTGCCACAGTGGAGGTCGGTTGCGGTGAGGGCGGGAGAGACGCTCCGTTTGGGGCCGACCCAATCCGGGGCGCGCTGTTATTTGTGTGTGCGAGGCGGGATTGCTGTGGCGCTTTTTATGGAGAGCGCATCGACGCATTTGATGAGCGGGTTGGGAGGATTCGAAGGGCGGTCTTTGCGCAAGGGCGATGTGCTGGCGATTGGCGAAGCGGAGCCGTTGTTTCGGAAACGGACCATTGCGGAGGGTGGTTTGCGGCGACTATTGCCACGCAGAGTGCTGGGCGTTACGGCGGGCCTGCAAAGCGACCGCTTCCCGGAAAGTTCGCGGGAATCATTCTTTGGCGGCGCCTATCGGGTGCGAGAGGATTCGAACCGGATGGGTCTGCGGCTGGAAGGGGCGGCGGCTCCGGCTTCGGCGGGCGGGGAAATGATCACGGAAGGAATTTCGCTGGGCGCGGTGCAGGTGCCGGAGTCGGGCCAGCCGATTCTTTCGTTTGTGGAGCAACAGACGACGGGCGGCTATCCTGTGATCGCGAATGTAATTTCTGCCGATTTTTCCTCTGTGGGGCAGCTTCGGCCACGCGATGAGGTGCGTTTCCAGCTGGTGGGGCTGGAGGAAGCGCGACAAAGAGTTCTGGAACAGGAAGCGCTGTTGGCTTCTGAAGGCTTGATTTTGGGATGAAATCGATGGAGCTGAATTGCGATATGGGGGAGCGGCGGGAAGCGATTGCCGATGGCACGCAGGAATCGCTGATGCCGTTTCTGACTTCCGTTAACATTGCGTGTGGAGGGCACGCGGGGGATGAGGCGACGATGTCGGCGACCCTGGAGCAGGCGCGGCGCTGGAATGTGGCGGTGGGAGCGCATCCGGGATATGAGGATCGGGCGAATTTTGGAAGGGTTGAGTTGGCGCTTGCGCCGGAAGCGGTGGTCGAGTTGGTGTTTCGGCAAGTGCGGGCGCTTGTTGCGACGGCGGAACGAATGGGCATCCACGTAAGGCATGTTAAGCCGCATGGAGCGCTCTACAATCAGGCGGTCCACAATCGCGGGCTGGCAGGGGCGATTGCGCAGGGAGTGGCGCGTTGCACCCGAGAGGTCGTACTGGTCGGCTTGGCGGGGTCGCCGATGTTGGAAGTCTTCCGCGATGCGGGCTTTGCGGTGTCGGCGGAGGCCTTCGCTGATCGGCGTTATGAGCCAGACGGGACGCTGCGTTCGCGCGAGTTCGCGGACTCGCTGATTCAAGAACCAGCGGAAGCCGCTCGGCAAGCGCTGGAGATCGCTAACGGAAGAATAACCTCAAGCGACAGCACGGAGATTCGCGTCACCGCAGAAACGATCTGCATTCACAGCGATACGCCAGGCGCTCTGGAAATCGCGAAAGCGGTCTCACAAGCGCTGCGAACCGAGGGATTTCTCGCCAGTCTCAGTGCGTCCCAGAAATAGAAGTCTGAGCTAGTTCCCGTACGTCGGCGTCCGCATGGCTCCACAACTGCCTGGCGGCAGCCATTTCTTTGCTTTGCGTGGCGGTGTCGCCTTCATGGGCGGCTAGCAAGGCTGCGGCGTAGTGAGCCCCGAAATAGTTGGGATCGAAGGTCATCATGAGTCCGGTGGTGTATTTTGCCAGTGGCCATTGTTCCTGTTCGCGCGCGATCCGGGCAATGTGTTCCAGGAGATAAAGTTCGGCCAAGGCGTCCGCGCCACGGTGCGAGGCCAGCGAATCGGCGGTCTTGGTTAAGAGTTCGTTGGCCTGCTTACGGGCGTTTTCGCTTTTTTCCAGATGCAGTTGCAGCTCGCCGCGCAGCTCGTTGAGCTGGTCTCCTGTGAAACGGTCGAAGCTGACAACGCCTGTGAAGTCCTTCTGGGCAGCGGTAATTTCTTTTTCGGCGGCAGTCAGCTCGGCCTGGGCCGCGTCGGTTTTATTCGTTGCTAACAGCGCGCGTCCGGCAAGAACATGGCCCTCCAGCCTCGCCAGCGGCCACCCTGATTTCTGCATCTCCCGGGCTGCCACCAGTGCTTCGTCATCACGACCGCGCGCGATCAAGAAGTCGGGCAGCATCTTTTGCGTATACCCCGCCCAACGGGTGGAGGGCTTGAGCTGCATGGCCTCGCGAATGGTTTGTTGGGCCTCGCGCATGCGGCCCTCGTGCTGCAAGGAGCGCGAAAGTAAATCCAGGTTGTGCGGACGATGCCAGTCGAGCGACGCGTCCAGGCCGTCGGCCTTGTACCAGTCTTTTTCGAGCTGGGAAGCGATGGCAAACTGTTCTATGGCTGGGCCAATCTTGCCGACCAGGCGTAGGTCGTGTCCCCACATGTGGTGCGCGTGGGGAATTCCGCTGGCTAATTCGGAGTAGCGTTGGCCATGCTTTTCCGCTTCTTCGTTACGGCCAATGAATTCGAAGCTGTGAATCAGGTAGTGGTGGGCGGCAAAGTTATCGGGCGAGCGCGCCATGGCGGCCTCATAAAAGGCAATCGAGCCGGTGCCTCCTCGTTGGCCGCGGCCATCGGCGGCGGCTTCCTCGGCATTACCGCGCAGCAGCCATAGCTCCACATCCTCCGGATTATGGTTCAGCGCATCTTCCAGAGCTTTCTTGTAGGCGTCGTGCTTGGCTTCGTTCGTCAGCTCTTGCAGAGCTTCGAGGTGCTTTCGGCTGGCAACAATGCGGCGGCGCTCGCGGTCCGTAATGGCGGTTTGCAACGCTTCCGCCTTCTTGATTTGTTCTTCCGCAGCGGGCAGATCGTCAATGTTGAGAAAAACGCGAAACAAGCCAATGTGCGCCAACGCTAGATCTGGATCGAGCCGCAGAGCCTGATGAAACGAACGCGCGGCATCAATCCAAACATAGCTGTGCAAGTAGGCAACGCCTTGGTTGTAGAACTCCTGGGCCTCCGTATTTTTCGTAGTGACGACGTCGGCGACATGGCCAATGTTGTTGCGCAAAGTGATTGGTCGCTGGAGCACGTCCCGGGGAATGTAGCCGATGTTGACGTCCTCGTGGGCACTGTGGTCGTCGCCGTGCATCATCGTCGCATGAGATGGAGCTTGCCCGAACAGGCGACCTGGAGCCGAGGCAACCACCACTGCACCCGCGACTGCAAGCCATCTGAGCGCTAGATTGATGTTCATTGGGGAAATATCCTTCGTTGGCTTGCCGACCTTAGCAGCCCGCGGTCAAACGCAAATTTCCAAATCGCAGCGCCTAAGGTGGATGCTGAAAAAGTCTTCTTTGCCAGATCAACCCCTTACTGCGGGGGCTGAAGCCCACTCATTACATAAGGACTGATCGCAGCACTGAAGGGCTGCGCCGCCCAAAAGCTGGTGCTAGAACGACTTTTTCAGCAGCCTATAGAGGCGACTGAAAATACAGCGCTTACGACACGGCTGAAGCCGTGCCCTGATACGAATCTTACTTTCACCCCGGGCTGTTAGGCCTACCCGAAGATTTTAGCGGTACATTCGGTCATTTGGCCATGAGGTTCAACTAGCGGGTTTCCTCGCGTTGTTTCTAATTGTTACGCATGGTTGCGCGAATCACTTGACAGCAATGGCTCGGCAAGCGATATTTACACATCTTTCACGGGAGGTCGTAGATGGCCGAGCCACAACCAGAACGCCGCTCCAGTCGTCGCTTTGCCTTGCGTCTTCCGCTGACCGTTTCCTATCCGGATGCATCGAAGACCGTCGATTCGGAAAGTCGCGACGTCAGCGCGCGCGGGATTTGTTTCTATTTTGATTCGGCTCCGGCTACGGGAACGGACATTGAATTTACGCTGGTGTTGCCGCCGGAAATCACCGCGACCGATAGCATTCAAGTGCATTGCACGGGCCGAGTGGTTCGCGTCGACACGGGACACCCGAGCGGGCGCATGGAAGTTGCCGCCGTGATTAACGAATACGAGTTCCTGCCCGAAGGCTAGGAAACTGTAGGATCGAGTTCAAAATCCAGCGCCTGAAGGCGCACTCCAAGCAGAGCACTTACGCCACCGCTGAAGCGGTGGCGTGATACGAATCCTACTTTCACCACGGGCTGTTAGCTAGCTCAGGCGCTACCTAACCCGGCACCCACTTCCCGGCAAGCCAGCAATAAAACGAGGGGTCCGGAAGGACCCCTCGTATACGGAAACTGCAAAGCGAAACCTTATGGTTTAGCGGCTGGCGCGGCAATTTCTACTGGTCGAAGGTTCGCGGGTTTCGCGGTCGTTCCTTTTCCCAAAAACCCTTCTTTGACCAGCTTGTAAATAGTCTTGCGGTTTTGGGCGATCCATTTGGGCCATGCCATCTTGCCCATCATGGGGAAGTAGATTCCGCGGAAAAACAGTTTCGCCACGAAAACGTTGGCGCGATGACCTAATGGTTTGTCGGCGAGCGCATCGACGGCCTTGGCTAGGGCTTCCGGACTGTAGGCGTGGGTCCAGCCGTAGTTGACCTCGGCGTGGGCTTCTTCGATGGTCATCTTGAGTGGAGTATGGGCCATGGCGAAAGGGATGAACTCCTTCCAGTGTTGAGGTCGCGTGAGGCGTCCCGCAACCTCTAGGCGCTTATAGAGCGGTGTGGACGGCAATGGCGTGAGCAGTCCGAAGATCGGCAGTCCCGGTGGCCAGGTGCGGACTTGCTGTAAAGTGCGTTCCGCCGCACCGACGGTGTCGTTGTCCATGCCAAAAATGAAGGAAGTGATGGCAAAGACATTGCGCTGCGCTAACCGCTCCAGCACGGCGGCGTATTCGCCGGGCTTGTTGAAGCCCTTCTTGACGTCAGCCAAGTTGGCGGGGTCAATCGATTCCATCCCGATAAAGACCCACTTGCCGCCGGAAGCGGAAATCAGATCGACCAGTTCTTCGTCGCGCAGTAGGTTGGCGCTGATTTGCGCCACCCAATGCACTTGAGCGTTTGCGGCAATGATGTCGCGCAGCAGCGACTTGGTGCGCTTGATGTTGATGGCGAAATTGTCGTCGATGAAGAAAACGGCGATTTGGCCGCCCTCCGTCTTAGCCCGGGCTTTCAATAGCAGTAACTCGTTGACCACGCTTTCGTTGGTGCGGAAGCGGATGGAATCGCCAAAGAATCCAGTGACGGTGCAGAATTCGCAGCCATAGGGACAGCCACGGCCGGATTCGACGGGAATGATGCGGAACGATCCCCAGCCTCCGCCGAGTTTTTTCATCATTGGCGTTAGGGCTTTGGGGATTAGGTTGAACTGCTTGAGGTCGATTTTGTCCCAGGGAATGACGGGGTATTCCTTGAGGGTAGGCTTGAGTTCCTTGCCAGCCGCATCGACGGGCGAATAAATGGGCTTGAGCTGCCCTGCGACGGCATCGGCCACGATCTGCGGCCAAGTGTCGTCAGCTTCGCCCAGGGCGACTGCATCACAGTGCTCCAGGGCCTCGTCGGCGAGTTCGGTGACGTGCGGGCCTCCCATGACGACTTTAACGCCGACAGCGCGGATAGAGTCGGCCACGCGGTAGGCCTTGGCGACCATGCGGGTCATGGCACCGATGCCCACCAGACCAATGTTTTCGTCCTTCACATACTGGGCGAGGGCGGCTTCGTCCATGGGTTGGGCGTTGCCGTCAATGAGCAGAACCTCGTGCTCGGTCGGGGTGAGGGACTGGAGCAAGAACATCCAGAGGTGAGGCATGAAGTTGCGGGTAACGCCGTTGTCAGGGTTATAAAGCAGAATTCGCATGGTCTTTCTCCATCGGAGCCGTCGCGTACCTGGTGTCGCGTACCTGGTGCTGGCCTCACGCGGGCGAGGCGGTTAGCTTTTGTAGTTTATCGCGCTGGAATTTCGGCACTCGCCGAAGGCAACTGGGAACCGCCCGTCCGAATCCACGCGCCAAGCGAACCATCCCTTGAGGGTTAGTGGCCGAAACTTCCCAATATCTAAAGGCGCTCTATTTAACCACACTTGTGTGCCAAATCGGACATTTGGTTGGGACAAGGAGGGGGTGTGACGGTATTTGGGCACGAAGTTGTAATTACATGGGGTCGGTGCCCTTCTCGGCGGGACGTGGCACCCAGGACGGGAAGGTGATGTTTTGCTCAATTGGTGAGGTGTGAAATCCCCGCCCTGTCGCAAAGAACGCGACAAGGACCGGGCACCCGCTAGGAGCTACCAGGAATAATGCACGGTGTAGGTGATGACCTGCTCACCATCGGGTGCGATGGTTACTGGGAACTCGATGGTTTGCGAGTCCTTCTTTTTAAAGTCGTGGGAGTTTTCGGCCAGCTTCCAGTTCGTCCAGCGGTAGAGGTGTTCGACGACGCGGACCTGGACGGATTCTTTCTTGTGGTTGCGGACGCGGATTTCGAAGGTTTCGTCCATCCAGTTGTGGCTCGAGTCTACGTGAATGGTGGTGCGCTTGCGCTCGCCGTGGAGATCGAAGGAGTTGCCGGTGAAGACGCGGATGGTTTCGTCTTTGGGCGTGTGCTCGATGGTGTTTTCGCCGACGAATTCGAGGTGGCCGTCGGTGTCGCGGCGGTAGAAGCGCAGGCGGCCCTTGGGCAGGGCAATGCCGAGGTGGTTGGCTTCGGAGTTCTTGAACTCCTGCATCACCCAGATTTTGGGGTTCGACTGCGTGCCGTAGCTCTGGTCGCTGCGTGCCTGTTCGGGAGAGTAGTAGCCGTATTGGGCGATTTGCGCTCCGTCGTAGACGTAGAGGCGTTGCGACTGAATGCTGGTGGAGCGCACGAATTCGACTTGTTTCGTTTCCTGATCGCGAAGCGTAGCTGGGCGGGCGAGGGTGTAAAGGTGGAATTCGTCGAAAGACTTCTCGCTAACGGGCGCGGTCATGGGGGCGGCTTCCGCCCTCATGGACTTAGCCATGTCATACATCCGTCCGCGAACGTCGTTCTCCTGGATTTTGTTGACGTCTCCAGCCAGCAGCTTGATGTTGGCGTTTTCGAAGGTTTTGCCGCTTTGGTTGTGCATGGTGATCCAGCCGACCATATCGAGTGAGTCGGTTTGGGCTTTCTTATTGGGGCTATCCGAGACGACGAGGTTGTAATCGGCTTGCCAGCTCATGCCGCCGCTGACGTAGGAAATTTCGGCGTCGGTTTTTCCGGCGGAGTTGGTTTCCAGCAGCCAGTTGAGTGTGGGCTTCAGGATGGAATCGCCCGTGAGTGCGGGGAACAGCGGCTGGCCGGGCAGGCCAAAGCGCAGGATGCCATCGACTTCGATGATGGGCTGGGTGAAGGCGCCGCCGGGAACGTAGCCGCTGCGAATGACTTTGCCTTTTACGGTCTCATCTTTGGTGTTGCCGTTGCGGTTGATGAGGAAGTCGAGCGACTTGCCTTCGTAGAACGAGAGCAGCAGCTCCTGCGAGATGGGGTCGTTGCGGTAGCTTTGTTCCAGAATCTGGAGAGGCCGGCCGGTGAGGTCGCGGAGAATGACGGAATCGGGTTCGAGATGCGAGGTCATGCCTGAGAACTCGACGTGGTTGATGCCGGAGTGAAGATCAAGCGGCAGCTTTTCGCGGGCCACGAAGAAGTTCTGGTTGTAGATGGTGAGCGCGGCATCGGAGCCCTGGACGGTGGTTTTGGCGGAGTCCTGGGCGAAGGCGGTGGTGGCGGCTAAGAGTAAGAAGAGCTTCTTGAGATTCATAAGTTGGGTGATCCCCTTTGATTTCTGGCGGCGGAGGGGGATTGCATCCGCACTTGGGATGAACGGGCTGGGAGGGGCTTCTTGCAGGGGCATTTCAGCGGTTACTCGGGCGCGAGAGGGTAACCAGTTGGGGGCGGCGGCGGAGCGGAAGGCCCTGCTGGCTTGCGTGCGTCGGCCCATCCCAGTTCTGATGGTGGGATCTGCCGCTAAGTTCCGGACGGGTGTCGGTGTGGCAGGGGTCCTTCGACTCCACCCCGCCGTTCGCAGAGCGAACGGGAAGGTTACGCTCAGGATGAAAGTGGTTTTATCGGATGGGGCACTGTCGTAGGGCGGGCGTTTGAGCGATCTTCCCGCCTGTGCTAGCATCTGGGGTTTTGCAGGGTGGTCTGCGGGTTTGCCCTGCGATTCGGTCTGGTTGGGTGGTTGCCTGATGCCTGGACGCAGAAGGAGAGCCCTGTGAAAGTCTACGAAAGCGCGAACCTGAGGAACCTGGCCGTTGTCGGCCATGGGCACGCCGGAAAAACTTCCCTGATCTCAGCCATGTTGTACACCGCTGGCGCCACGCCGCGTTTGGGTCGCGTGGACGACGGCAGTGCTGTGACCGACCACGACGAAGAGGAGATTGCGCGGAAGATGTCGCTCTCCTGCGGCGTTGCGTTTGCGGAATGGGGGAAGAGCAAAATCAATCTGCTCGATACGCCAGGCTTCAGCATGTTTGTCCACGAGGCCAAGATGGTGCTGCCTGTGGTGGAGGCCGCGCTGGTAGTTGTGGATGGCGTGGCGGGCGTGGAGGTGGTGACCGAACGGGTGTGGGGCTATTGCGAGGAGATCAACCTGCCGCGCTTGATTGTAGCCAGCAGGATGGACCGCGAGCGCGCGGACGCTGAGCATGTTCTGGAATCTTTGACGAAAGCGTTTGGGCGGAACGTCACCCCCTTACAGATGGTGATTGGTAAAGAAAAAACCTTTAGGGGCGTGGTGGACCTGGTGCGCATGAAGGCGCGACTGTACGACATGGGCGGAAACGGCAAAGGCAAAGAGACGGATATTCCTGACGACTTGAAAGCGGCGGCGCAGGAAGCCCACGAGCGGCTGGTGGAGCTGGTGGCCGAGGGGAAAGACGAGTTGATGGAGGAGTTCTTTGAGAAGGGAACGATCCCCGAGGAGGACTTAATACCCGCGCTGCACGAGGCGATTCGCGAGGACCGGATATTTCCGGTGATGTTCGCGTCCGGGTTGGGCAACGTGGCGGCAGATGAAGTGATGGATTTTGTTGTGGACTACGTTCCGGCGCCTGTGGAGCGCGGGGTCGTGCTGGGAGATCCGGGAAGCAACGGGGCACCTCCGGCGAGAAGGGTTTCGGATGCGGAGCCGGGGTCGCTATACGTGTTTAAGACCGTGTCGGATCCGTTTTCGGGCAGGGTGTCGCACTTCCGCGTGTTTTCCGGAGTGCTGAAGAACGATGCGACGGTGCAGAATTTTGAGCGGAATTCCTCCGAGAAGTTCGCGCATCTTTCCGTGATGCAGGGGAAGACTGCGGTGCCGGTTCCGGAGTTGCATGCTGGGGACATTGGTTCGGTCGCGAAATTGAAAGACACCTTGACCGGTGACAGCCTGGGCGATAAGGCTTCGCCCATTCGCTATCCGCATATCCAACTGCCGGAACCGGCGATTACGTTTGCGGTAGAGCCGAAGAGCCGCGCGGATGAAGATAAGCTGAGCAGTGGCCTGCACAAGTTGATGGAAGAAGATGCTATGCTGCGGTTCTTCCGCGACCCGCAGACGAACGAATTTCTCATCGCCGGGACGGGGCAGCAGCATATTGAAGTGGCTGTAGCGCGTTTGAAGAAGCGCTACCACGCGGAAGTCGTGTTGAAGGCGCCGAAAGTTCCGTATCGGGAAACCATCCGTGGCAAGGCTGATGTGCAGGGCCGGCACAAGAAGCAGTCGGGCGGACACGGGCAGTATGGCGATTGCAAAATTAAGATCGAGCCTCTGCCGCGGGGCGGGCAGTTTGAGTTTGTGAATGCAATTTTTGGTGGTGCGATTCCGAAGAACTACATTCCGGCGGTGGAGAAGGGAATTCGCGACACGGCGGCGCGTGGGTACCTGGCGGGCTTCCCGGTTGTGGACTTTCGCGTGACACTCTACGACGGGTCGTATCACGATGTGGATTCCAACGACTTGTCCTTCCAGGTTGCGGGGCGCATCGCCTTCCGCAAAGCGATGGAAGTGGCCAAGGCGACGCTGCTCGAACCCATTATGGCGGTGACAATCACTGCGCCCGATGAATTCGCGGGCAGCATCATGGGCGACCTAAATTCGCGGCGCGGACGCATTCAGGGCATGGACAACAAGGGCGGCAGCACCATCGTCCGCGCCGAGGCTCCGATGGCGGAGATGCTGACCTACGGCGTGGACCTGACGGCCATGACGCAGGGACGCGGTAGTTTCAATATGGAAATGAACCACTACGACGTTGTTCCGGCGCAGTTGCAGGAGAAAATCGTGGAGAAGGCTCGGGCGGCGAGGGGCGACGTGAAGGATGAGGACGAATAACGGTGTCAATGCTGCGGGGTAAGTCCCCGCCCTGTCGCAAAGAGCGCGACAAGGACGGGGCACCCCTCAAATATTGTGGTGCCGACTGCCGAGACAGCTACATCGACAATTGCGTCCGAAGAGTTTTCGCTTTACTATCGCCCTAACGTGCCTCTCCAAGCTAAAGATCAAGATGAGAAGGAACGGCTCGTCTCCGCCGCGCCGGTGGATGACGATTCGTCGTTCGAGCTGAAGCTGCGTCCGCAGCGGCTGGCCGAGTTCATTGGTCAGAACAAAGTCAAAGACAATCTCGCCATTGCCATTGAAGCGGCAAAATCGCGCGGCGAAGCGCTCGATCACGTGCTGCTCTACGGTCCGCCGGGACTGGGCAAGACGACGCTGGCGAACATTATTGCCAACGAAATGGGCGCGGCGTTTCAGTCGACGGCCGCTCCGGCGTTGCAGATCAAGGGCGACCTCACTGCCGTTTTGACCAATCTGCAAAACAAGCAGGTCTTGTTCATCGACGAAATTCACCGCATGCAGCCGGTGCTGGAAGAAATTCTTTACTCGGCGCTGGAGGACTACAAGCTCGATATCATCATTGGCCAAGGGCCGTCGGCGCGGACGCATACTCTGGAGGTGCAGCCCTTTACGTTTGTCGGGGCGACGACGCGGGCCGGGTTGCTGTCAGCACCTTTACGGTCGCGGTTTGGCATCGTTCTTCGATTGGAATTCTATACTCCCGAAGATCTACGCATAATCGTGGAGCGGTCGGCGGAAATCCTGGGCGTCGAGGTGGATACGCCCGGTGCAATTGAAATCGCAGGTCGCTCGCGGGGCACGCCGCGCATTGCCAACCGCCTGCTGCGCCGCGTGCGGGACTATGCGCAGGTTCGCGGCGACGGTCGGGTGAACAAGGCAACCGCGCAGGCCGCGCTGGAAATGCTCGAAGTCGACCAATACGGCCTCGACGAGATGGACCGCAAGCTGTTGCTCTCGATTATCGAACGGCACCAGGGTGGGCCGGTGGGGCTGGAAACTTTGGCGGCGGCGCTGGCGGAAGACACGGATGCGATCGAAGACATCTACGAGCCTTTCCTGATGCAGATTGGGTTCTTAAACCGAACGCCGCGTGGCCGGGTGGCCACGCAGTTGGCATATGACCATTTGGGGATTACGCCGAACAAGCGGCAGCAGAGTAGTTTGTTTTGAGAGGCATTGCGGAAGCCAGAAGTGCGATTGCAGAAGTCAGAATTCAGATTGCAGAAGTGAGAGCGATCTTTGGATTTTCACTTCTGCAATCTGACTTCTTCTTATGACTTTTTCAATCTGATTTTCCCCATCCTATGATCGCTCACCTTAGAGGCAAGCTCCTGGCCAAGTACCCCAATCAAGCGATTGTGGAGGCGGGCGGCGTTGGTTATGACGTGAACATTAGCGTGCCTACATTTTCTTCGCTGCCAGACGTCGGCAACGAAGTAGCGCTGTTCATTCACATGCACGTTCGTGAAGATGCGCTAGCACTCTACGGTTTTCTGCAAACCGCCGACAAAACGCTCTTCGAAAAGTTGCTGAGTGTCAGCGGCATTGGACCCAAGCTGGCGAATACGATTCTCAGCGGTATGCCAGAGACCAGTCAGATCGTCGGCGCGATCCGCAGCGGCGATCTTGCGCGGCTGACTCGTATTCCGGGCGTGGGCAAGAAAACGGCCGAGCGCATGGTGTTGGAGTTGCGCGACAAATTCCCTATGGTGGGTGCGGAAGAAAAACCGAGAGCCGCCGCGACGCCGGTGCGGGAAGACGTGACGTCCGCGCTGATCAATCTGGGCTACAAGCCTGGCGAAGTGGAGAAGGCGCTGTCAGCGATCGCCAGCAGCAAGCCGGAGTCTTTCGATCTTTTGTTCCGCGAGGCGATGGGATTGCTATCGAAATAGCTGTCGGCTAGTTGCCGACGAATCTGAGCGACAGGTCTCGGTCGTCCTGGCAGGCGACCGCCATTTCCTGAATCTTGGTCCACGCCTCTTTCTGATTTTCGTCGGTGGCGCGGTCGCGCACGCGCGCCCATTCCTCCAGGAACGCCGCCATCTGAAGGTGGTTGAACACCGTGGTGCCGTAGGGGTCAACGCCGCGCAAAATGGGAAAATCCTTTTCCGCGTGGGCCGGAAGGACGCCATGCAACATGGCCCACTCGCCGCGTTCGCCTTGCTGGTCTTCGAGTTTTACAACCAAGGACATAGGGTAGCCTTAACAGCACTCTACCAATGGCGTAAGCGTTTTCCAAGTGTGGAGATGGGCACTCAGGTCCTGGGTTGGACCAAAGGGACTACGTGAGAACCTGGTGATTGGCAAATGAATTATAAGAATTGTCATTCCGAAGCGAAGCGAGGAATCCCCATGCCCTTCACCCTGCGATACTCTGGCACACTTTCTCACTGCGCCGCCAACAAGTCGGTAGCCCGAGCCAGCAGCACCGTGAGAAAGCTTGCGGCAGTCCCGCGGAATCGAGAGTAGAGGGATTCCTCGCTCCGCTTCGGAATGACAGGATGGCCTGACGAGCAGCTCTCAAGGTGTCGCTAAAAAGCCTTTCGCGGGCGTGAGCGCCCATGCTCCACGCCCCCTACTTGCCAATGCAGAACGTGCCAAAGATTAGGTTGAGGATGTCGTCGGTCGTGGTGGTGCCGGTGATTTCGTCGAGCGCGCGCAGAGCGGCGTAGAGGTCGAGCAGCACCATTTCGTGGGGTACGCGACCATCGACCGCGACTGCGGCGGCACCTAGCGATTGCAGAGACTGTTCCACGAGCTGCTGATGGCGAAGGTTGGTGAGAAAAGCTGTTTCTGTTTGCGGTGCGGCCGTTCCTTGAATCTGCCGCAGAATTTCCTCCCGCAACGCGGGGATGCCTTCGCCCGTGAGCGCGGAGGTGAAAACTACGGGCAAGGAAAAGCTTTCCGCGAGTCGCACGGCTGCAAGATCCGCCTTGTTGGCCACTACCATTCCCTTGCGCACAAGCGGTACTAACTCGCGGTCTTCGGCGGTGACGGGCTGTGAGGCATCCAGAACAATCAACACCATGTCCGCGTCCGCCAGCGCTTCGCGGGATTTTTGAATGCCTAGAGTTTCGGCCTCGTCGTTGGACTCACGAAGTCCAGCCGTATCTACCAGCCGTAGCGGAATACCGCCGATGGCAACGGCTTCGCTTACCAAGTCGCGCGTTGTGCCCGGCGTCGCCGTCACGATGGCGCGTTCCCGCTCCACCAGCCGATTGAAGAGGCTAGACTTGCCCACATTTGGTCGTCCCACAATCGCGAGTGTCAGGCCCTCGAGCACGATCTTTCCGTAGGCGAACGAGCTGGCTAGCTGTTCCAGAGGCGCGCGAATTTCGGCGAGGAGGGTATGGATCGTCGGCGCAGGCAGCACGGGCACGTCGTCATCCGCGAAGTCGATGCCCGCTTCCAGGAGGGCAATCAGTTCAACCAGCTTCTTCTTCCCAGGTTGAAGGATGCGGGAAAGCGCTCCCCCAAGCTGCTGCGCGGCTACCTGCGCTTGGTACAAAGTTTGCGAATCGATCAGGTCGCGAACGGCCTCGGCTTGCGCCAGATCGATGCGACCGTTGAGGAACGCCCTCATGGTGAACTCGCCTGGTTCCGCCAAACGCGCGCCGCGCGCCAAGGCCAGGTGCACGATGTGCTGAAGGACAACAGGCGACCCGTGGGCGGAAATTTCGACTACGTTCTCAGAGGTGTAGGACTGTGGTTTTTGGAAATAAGTAACGACCACTTCATCGATGCGCACGCCAGCGGACGTAGGGTCTACCAGTTCTCCAAATAGCGCGCGTCCTGCTTCCAGCGCGGCCTTCATCCGCAGCATGGGTGCCGAAATGGAAACCGCATCTGGTCCCGACAGGCGAACCACGCCCAGACCGCCGCGTCCGGGCGGAGTGGCAATGGCGACGATGGTGTCATCAAGAGGCATGTACGAACAACAATGCAGGCACGGGCGTCCCCGCCCGTGCTCGACTTAAGATTCTGAGCTAATTTTGCTGAACCCGCACGGGCGAGGACGCCCGCGCCTCCATCGTTACTTCTTCTCTCGCGGGTATTGGCATTCCATACTCGGGAATCGGCTTTGTAGTATTTCGTAAATCTGGTCCACTTTCGTGTGCAAATGCGCGATTTCCATCTCGCCTTTCAGGTCAATGCGGTAATCCATGTCCGTCTTCATCCGGTCTTTGGTACCCTGCCGGTTCTGGCTCATCATAATCACCGGAGCCTGAATTGCCGCCAGCATGGAGAGAATCAGATTCAGAAAAATAAAGGGATACGGGTCAAACGGATGCCGAAACAGCGTTATCGTGTTGCCGATCACCCACAGCGCCAGCGTAACGCCAAAGCAAATAATAAAAGTCCAGGACCCACCGAACGCCGCCACGCGGTCCGCCAGATGCTCGCCAAACGTAAGATTTTCTTCTTCTTCCTCGTTCAGGTTGCGGGACACGCGCGTGCGCAACAACGCGTCGGAAGACCGAATGCGGTTCGCCATCACGCCTAGCAAATCCAGCGCCGCGTGTGGATGCTGTTGCACAAATGTAAGCAGCTGTCCGCGTTCAAACTCCAGCAATTCTGAATCGACTTCCGCAATCGCGGTGGTCGTGCGCGCGCTGGAATCCAGAAATGAAATTTCTCCCAGAACCTCACCCGGGTCCACTTCATCCAGCAGTAGACACTCGCCCTCGTTGGTCGTCAGCTCTAGGCGCACCTTGCCGCTGCTGATGACGTAGAGCGCATCACCGCGATCGCCAGCGGAGAAAACCCGCTCTCCGGCGCGAAACAGGCGCGGCCTCAGCAAGGCCGACAACGCCTCCCGCTCCGGGCCGTCGAGGCGAGCGAACAACGGCACTTCCGCAAGAATGGCTTGAGTGGACATGCAACCTCCTGAAGAATTGCAGAAGTCAGAACTCAGATTGCAGAAGTAAAACCCTTATGTGGACAGTTCTTTAGTTCCGCAATTCGACTTCTGACTTCTGCAATCGCCCTTCGACTTCGGCAGTCTGTAAATCAATCTTCGTGCTTCGGCGCCTGATCCTTCGGATACACCACCAAGTGCCGCTCCCGCCCTTCGCCTTCGCTCTCGGTATGCAAATCCGCGGCGTCGCGCAGCGAAAGGTGCACCATGCGCCTCTCCCGCGAATTCATCGGCGCAAATGCATACGGGGTGCCCGTCCGCCGGACGTTTTCCGCGGCAGTGTTGGCGGCGGTGCGCAGTTCTTGCAACCGCAAAACGCGCTGGTTCCCGCAGTCGAAGCTGACTTTCCCATGTTCTCCGGCATGCAGCCGCAAAGCGTTTGTCGACAGCAACTCCAGCGACCGCAATAACTCTCCGTTGCGCGCCAGTAGTACCGTGCTGTCGGGCCCGGCAAATTCCACCAGAATCTCCGGCGGATCCCAATCGCTATTATCTTCGAGCACTGGGTCAACCGTAATGCGGTACTTCAGCTGAAACCCGCTGTAGCGAATGATGCCTTTTAGAAATTCATTCAGTTGGTTGGCTGCTGCGACTTTGTCCGCGATAGGCATACTTGGGGCTCCTCAGGGCGCGACTACTTTTTCTTGCGAGCACGCTTCTCGGCCAGCTCTCGCATCTCCTGGCCCAGGCTCGTCTTGTTCATCACTGTCTGCTGCACAATCGAAATAAAATTTCCCACCGACCAATACAGAGCCAATCCGGCAGCCAGATTCGACGTAATATACGCCATCATGATCGGCATGAAGATGTTCATGATCTTCTGCTGCTGCGGGTCCATAGCCCCTTGCGGCGTGAGTCTTTGCACCAGGAACATGCTGATAAACACCAGCAAAGGAAGCAAGTATAAAGCGTCCGGCGCGGAAAGATCCTTAATCCACAGCCAGTGCGCGTGCCGCAGGTCAATCACCGCGCCCAGCATGGAGTAATACGCATACAAGAACGGCATCTGAATCAATAGCGGCAAACATCCCGCCACGGGATTCACGTTCTCCCGCTTGTACAGCGCCGCAATCTCAGTATTCATCTCCGCCTTGCGCGGGTCGCGCATGGTGTACTTTTCGTACTTTGCCTGGATGGCCTTGGCTTGCGGCTGAATTTTCTGCATTTTCAGCGCCGACCTCATCTGTGTAATGCGCAGCGGCATTAGCACCAGGTTGAGAATCAGTGTTTGCAGCGCAATGGCCCATCCCCAGTTCGGAACAATGTGGAAGTAGGTCCACCGCAGCCAGAGAAAGAGAAATTTGGCAATGATGCCAAAGAACCCAAAATTCACCAAGCCCGTCAGGTTTGGCGTGGTGCCATGCAGCGTCGGAACTTCGACCTTCTCCACCACGCCCAGCGACTTGGGGCCGACGAAGAGTTGTTCGTCCGTCGGGCCTCGGCGGTCGCCCACAGCCGCACCCAGCACGCTGACCTTTGCCGTCTCATTGGGATTCGGGTGGCTGGGGTCTTTGGGAATGTCGATCTGGTTGTGCAGCGAAATCAACGCGGCGTTGTCAGGGTCATGCGGTAAAAACACAGCCGCAAAATGCCGATCCGTCGTGCCCGCCCATTGGAAGGGGCCATTCGTCGTGCTGCCGCTGGAAATCTTCTTCGGGGCCAGGCGTTCAATCTTGTCGCCGGTCTGCGATTCGATCTGGCCATAGCCGTAGGCCGTCGCGGCGGTTCCATCGCCAAAGCTGGAGGGCCAAGAGGGATAGGCCTGCACTTCCGCGCCTTTGTAGCGCGCGGACGTCTTCACGCCCACCACGTAGCTCTCGCCAAAATGGAACGACTTGGTCACCACCAGGTCCTGGTCGGAAAATTCAAAAGTAATGTCCGCCGGGGCTTGCAGAGTTCCAGAACTGCTGGTCACGTACAGCGCCTGATTCAACTTTTGCTGTAACAAGCCGTCGTAAGCAAACAGGGACAGAGGAAAGCCATATTTCTCGGCGGCCGCGGCGTTAATCAGCTCTAGCGGCTGGCCGTTGTCGTCGTCAAATTTCTTCAGCACCCATGACTTCACCAGCGCGCCACGATTGGAAAAGCGGACCTTGTACAGGTCGTTCTCGACCACAATCTCCGATTCAGCGGCTGCCTGCTTGGCCGGGACGGAAGCCGCCGCCGAGCCGGACGCTTTCCCAGGCGCGGACGCGGTAGGGCTTTGAGGAGACGCCGCTTGCGGAGTCGCGGGCTGTGCATACGGGACCGGCGCTGGTTCCGGCGTCTTCGGCCCATACTTCTTCATTAATGGCTGCGAAGCCAAAATGATCAGAAAAGTCAGGGCAAACGCCAACAGCAAATTGCGCTGCTGGCCGGGTTCTTGCTGCGGATTCTGGAAATCTGTCAAAACGCCTCTACTTTAGCGGTGGGATCCGGGGAAATTCCTTCCGAACGGCCCGCCGACTGAACTCTGGTCTGTCTAAGGTTGTTCTCTCGAACGATGTTCTCTCGAACCACCGGATCGTACCCACCCGCAACAAACGGGTGGCAACGCAGCAAGCGCCAAGCGGCCATCCGGCCCCCGCGCAGCACGCCGAAGCGCTCCACGGCTTCCTCGGCGTATTCTGAGCACGTGGGCACGTAGCGGCAAGCTGGCAGCAACCACGGCGACAGCAACCACTTGTAGGCTCGCAACAGCGCCAGGACCAGTGTCTTCACTTCTCACCGCCCGCGGATTTCCGCAGAACAGTGTCAAACGCGCGGCCAACTTCCTTCACCACGGAGTCAAACTCCGCCTTCAAAACCAGCCGCTTGGGGTTAATGACCACATCAATGGCCGGAGCGCTCACGGGCCGGGTCATTCGCACAGCCTCGCGTAAGCGGCGGCGCATACGGTTGCGGTCCACGGCACCGCCCAACGCCCGGCTGACCGTCAGCCCAATGCGCAGACCATCCGGAGGCGGATCGGTCGAAGGCGGATCGGTCGAAGGCAAACCATCCGAAGGCGGATCAGTGCGAGGCAGGAAAAACACTGTCATATTGGTCGAAAAATGCCGCTTCCCCTGCTTGTACACGCGGTCAAAGTCTGCATGTCGCAACAGCCGCGATGCCTTGGGAAAGCGCTTGCCTTTCGACGATACCTCGCCTGACGACACCTCCCCCACGGAAACATGGTCCGGAAGGGCTGGCAGGGCGGAATGCGGCGCGATTTTGGGCACGGGTTGTACCGCTAGGCCTCGTCGGAAGGGAACCACACTCACGGAATTCACGTGGGAACTGGGTCTGCGGAGGATGCCCGCCGCGTTAATCGCGGTAGCCGGGGGCTACAGAGACGCGCTTGCGTCCCTTGGCGCGACGGCGCGAAAGTACCGCCTGCCCGCTCTTGGTCTTCATCCGCGTCCGGAAACCGTGCGCCTTGGACCGGCGGCGCCGGTTGGGCTGGAATGTGCGCTTAGGCATGGAAATCCTGTGCTCCTAATTCGTATAAGTGCCGATAAACAAACTTTGAGTATACGCGAGAGGAAGCTTTTTGGGCAAACCGGCCAGGAAATGTCCCGGAATGCTGAAAATTGGGCTGGCTTCGTCCGGCGGCGGCATCAGCGAGAGCACCAAGGTGGAGCACCAAACTGTTGTCTTCCAGTAGCTTGACCTCCGGACTATATTGCTTTTTGGGGGGAATCATGTCGTCCCAAGGTGCGTCTGACGAAGCGACAGGTGATGTGGCAGGAAATGCGGCAGACAAGCGGCGGCATCCTCGCTACCAGATCGCCGTGCAGGTCGAACTCTATCCAGAGGGCGCTACGACCCCAATGCGGACCGCCACCAGTGAAATCAGCATTGGCGGGTGTTACGTGGAGACCATGTTTACGTTTGCCGTGGGCACAGCTCTGAGCATGGTGCTTTGGCTCGGCGACACCAAGCTCACCACCCCGGTGCGGGTCGCCACCTGTTTTCCGCAGGTCGGCAATGGGATGGAGTTCACCGAATTGAGCGCGGAGGATCGCGAGCGGCTAACGCGATTCCTGGCCGAGGCCGCTCGAGCCGAGTGACCTCTGCCGCCACTCAGCCGAACAAAGAACGAAAAACTCTGCGAAAATAGGTCCCTGTCCGCTGCTGTCAGGTTCCGCCTATGCTGTCTTCGTCAACAAATTTCCGCGACACCACCGGTTCTGTTCCCGCAACCGGCGTCTTTCCGCGCCTCCAGGTTGTGGAGGGCGGGGCGCAGCGCATGCTCAATATCAACCACAGCCCTTTCACGGTCGGACGCAAGGCGGATCGTGATCTGGTGATCGCCGACGCGCGCGTTTCCCGCGAACATGCCGAGATCGTCTCCGAGGAAGGCAAATTCTTCGTCGTTGACATGGGCAGCCGCCACGGCACGTTCGTCAACGGCCAACGCGTGCAGCGCCACAAGCTTCAGGGAAATGACCGCGTGGAGTTCGGCGTCCGCGAGAGCGTATATGTGGTGTTCCAGCCCGGGCAGAGCGGGATCAGCCCGGCGCGCGAGTTTCTCGACCAGCTTCCCGGCATGCACGTGACCGATGTCAATGACATGGAGAAGCTGACGATTTTTCTCGAAGCCGCGCGCAAGCTGAACAGCGCCGGGGTGCTTGATGAAATTCTGGTCACGCTGCTCGACACCACGCTCAAGCTTGCCCAGGCCGACCGTGCTTTCGTGTTTCTGTACGAAAAAGACAAGACTCTTCGACTCGCTGCCGGACGCAATGCGCATGGCGTCACCCTGGTCGATGACGCCACCATTTCTCGTTCCATTCTGAATGATGCTTTGCGTTCCAATTCAGAATTTCTTTTGACCGACAACAGTCAGTCGATGGAATTTGCTGAGCGCCAGAGCATTGTCGCCTACGATCTGCGTACCATCGTGTGCCTGCCGCTGCGTAAGCGCAAGGTGCAGACCGCCCGCGGCCAGAACACGCCCGCCACCGTCGATACCAGCAAGGGCGAGGTGTTGGGCGCGCTCTATCTTGACTCGCGCTCCACGCGAGCCGTCTCCGCGGTTAGCCACGATATTCTGCGCGCCATTGCAACGGAAGCCACTTCCGTGGTCGAGAGCGCCCACTTGGTCGAGGCCGAAGAGTCCGCCAAACGCTACGAGCAGGAACTCGCGATCGCCGCTTCCATCCAGCAAGGCCTGATGGCCGTGACTATCCCGCACGTCCCCTTTGCCAAAGTTACCGCCCGCAATGTTTCCTGTAGTGAAACAGGGGGAGATTTCTACGATGCCGTGCGCACCGAGGACAAGTTGGCGGTGGTCATCGCGGACGTTTGCGGCAAGGGTGTTTCAGCCGCGCTTCTGGCTTCCACGCTTCAGGGGATGCTCTATTCGCACCTGTCGGCGGGTATGCCTCTTTCTGATACCGTCACTGCCCTCAATCGTTTTCTTACGCAAAAGCGCGTCGGCGAAAAATACGCCACTATGTTCATTGCCCGCATCGATTCCGAAGGTGAGCTGGAATACGTCAACTGTGGCCACGTCCTGCCGCTGATCGTTTCTCACGCTGGCGAAGAAATCAAAATCATCCGTCCCGACGTCGGCAATCTTCCCGTTGGCCTTATCCCCGGCGCAGCCTACGAGTGCGGGCATGCCCGCCTCGCCCCCAGCGATCGCTTAATCCTGGTCACCGATGGCGTGACCGAAGCGGAAAACTCTACAGGCGAGTTTTTCGATAACCCCCGCCTGGAAGAAGTCGCTGCCCGAAGCTGCGATATGGAAGACATTTTCGCCGCCATTTCCGAGTTCCGCGGCAGCACCCCGCTCACCGACGACTGCACCGTGGTCGACCTCCTCTACACGGGTCCACGCTAAAGCAAGCGCCGGCAGGCTTATCGTGGGGGCCAGCCGTCTTTGAGAAGGAGCGCGAGAAGGACCGCGACACACGGTACTGCGACCCTCACGACTCCTGGACTCGATCTTAAGATTCGTATCAGGCCACCGCTTCAGCGGTGGCGTAAGTGCGGTATCTTGAGTGCGCCTTCAAGCGCTGGATTTTGAACTCAGCTTTTCAGGTCCTGCGGCTTTCGAATCGCGTGCGCAACCGGTGCAGCGTTGCGAGCCGCCCGCGACTGGAACCCCTCAAGACAGCCAACCACCGACCGTGATAAACCTGTAGTTTGACGCTCCCCCAAGCCATCCTGCTCTTCGTTGCCGGACTCCTCGGCGGCGCTCTCAACGCGGTTGCCGGAGGAGGCGGGTTTATCGCCTTTCCGGCCATGCTGTTCGCGGGTGTCGCTCCCGTTGCCGCCAATGCCACCCAGACTGTCGCCCTCTGGTTCGGCACCACCGCCAGTTCGGGAGCCTACTGGCATCGCTTGGACGTGCCCCGGCGTATCCTGATTCCGCTCGTGATCACCAGCGTAGGCGGAGGCCTGGCCGGAGCCTACTTGCTTCTGCACACTCCTCCCCGCACGTTTCTCCACATCATTCCCTGGCTCATGCTAACGGCCACGCTGCTGTTTGCCCTGGGACCGTGGCTGAAGCCGCGCAAGTCCAGCCTGACGCATGATGCCTCGGTTAGAGCCATCGCGGGCGCCTCGTTTTTTGAATTGGCGGTCTCGATTTATGGCGGCTATTTCGGTGGCGGGTTGGGCATTCTGAACCTGGCGATGTTGTCGGCGCTCGGCATGGCCGACATTCACGCCATGAACGCGCTCAAGGCCCTGCTCAGCAGCGTCATCAACGGAGTTTCCGTGGTAGCGTTCGTCGCCGCCCATGTCGTGGTCTGGCTCAAATGCGCGGTGATGATCCTCGGTGCCCTGGTGGGAGGGTATTTTGGAGCGCACTACGCCCAAAAACTGTCGTCCAAACTTGTACGCGGCTTCGTCATTGTCGTGGGCACGTCAATGACGATCTACTTCTTCACGCGCGCCGCCTAGCCGCGCCCGCATGTTCGCAAGCCTACTGCTCCGGCACGGACACGTGTTCGTGGGCGATTAGCCACTTGTCGCCGGCCTTCTCGAAGATCACCGTCCACCGCAACGTAGCCATTTCGTGCTTGCCGCCGTTCGTGGTGGCGTCTTCTTTGATCGTGGCATAACCCCATGCCAGATCGCCGGTCCGGTGAATGCGGGCGTCGTCGTTCACCGTTAGCTTCAGCGTCTTATAATCCTTGAGCAGCGCCTGCACTCCCGTTTGGTACTCCTGCCAGTTGTTGTATTTCAGCGGCGCTTCGTCGTAGAACGTGTGGTCTGGAGCCTGGCTGTAAAAGCTCGCGACATTCTCGGGCTTCATCGTGCTCCAGCCATCCCAAATCTTTTGCATGTAAGCAACGTCAGGACCACCACCTTCGGACTTGTGCGGGGCCATTTTATGATCAATTTTTTTGTCAGCGGTGAAGCTGGAAATCGAGAGAGCCAATACGACCAATGCGGCTAGGGACAAGGGTTTCACGGAATCCTCCAAGAGTATCGGTAGAGAGTTTCGCACAAGAAGGCCCGTCGCAACAAGGCCTCTGGAGGTTGTTCTATTCCGATGATCGCAGCGCCGCCGCCACGAGGGGTTTCGCCCATTCCGGAGTCAGGCTTAACTCACAGGAACTCTCAATTCGGCCTCGAAGGACATGAAGAATGTGTCGTGGCTCCGTGATCGTGCCCTGGCGAGGGTCGGCGTCGTTGCTGTTGTCGAAGATTTGCAACTCAATGAGCCTTGGAAGTAGCTGAATCAAGTTGAGCCGACTGCGGTTGTAGCGCTCCCGGATCTTGGCATCCGGGATGTCGTGTCCACCTGCCGCAACCCGGCTTCGTACCCGCTGGATGTGGAGTTCTGGACTCGCGAGTCCGACGTACCAAACCCGAACTTCCATCCCGCTTCGCAGCCCTGCTTCGAGTAGTGCCGTAATGGTCCGTCCACCGAGTGTGGTCTCGAACGCGAAGCTGAGCGTCTCGCGAATGGCGGTTTCCAGTAGTCTTCTTCCTTCGTGCCAGGCGGCGCTGTTGGCTTCCGATTGCGAAATCCACGGGTTCGCTCTGCGGATACGCCGAGCTGCCTGGTCCGGATCGAAATGAGGCGTGCCTAAGCGCAGCAAGCGCCCGCCTTGCAGACTGCTCTTTCCGGCACCGTTGGTTCCCGCAATTACATAAATGCAGGGAGTTGGGTCGTCGTCAGTCACGTTTTCGCGCGGCCCAGACCGCAGCTTGGCCAAGTTGTCTTGGCGTCGAGTCGAACGCCGCTTGCATGTTGGCGCGGGCACCCGGCTCCTGCATCCGCGCCAGAAGAGCATCGAATTCGCCGCTCAGTGTCTCGAGCTTCCTTTCGCCCCGCTGCGACAAAGCGCGATATTCTTCCACCGACATAAGGACTGCCTTTGGCGCATCGTGCTTGGTGATCACTACGATGGCGCCCCGAATGGCTCTCTCCAAGAGTTGGCCAAACTCATTCTTGGCTTCCGTCGCCGTAAACGTGGTCGCTTCCATCTCAGCGCCGCTGTCGAAAGGCTCAACTGATGGTTGAGACCGCATAAATTTATTGACTCCAAGACTCAATTCTGTATCAATTTTAGCTATTGTGTCTAAAATAGTCAATGCGGCTAATCGCTGGCCGGTTGACCTAGCCGATCAAGCCCGCTATACTCGTAGAGTTTGCCTGTACTTAGGACTCCGTTCTGGGCTCCGAGCGCCCGTTGTTCAGTGCCTTTGTTGGCGCTTCCGGCGGAATAACACAGCAAGCATTGGCTTTACCAGTTCCGGTGCGGCGCGGATTTCCGTTCGCGTTGACGCGCCCCGGACAGATATTTTTGGAGGCAGGACTTATGTACGCGGTTATCCGCGCCGGCGGCAAGCAGTATCGGGTGGCTCCCGGAGATGTCATTAAGATCGAACGAACAGGCACGGGCCTGGACAGCGTCGTCGAATTCAACGAAGTGCTGGCCATTTCACCCGCCGATGGCCAGATTTCCCAGGGCAAAGGCGCGACCGTGACCGGCCAGGTTGTTGGCGAAGACCGCCACAAGAAAATTCTGGTATTCCACCTCAAACGCAAAAAGCAGTACAAGAAAATGCGCGGCCACCGGCAGGATTACACCGCCGTGCGCATTACCGAAATCGCTTTTGAAGGGCAGAAATTCAGCGCTCCGATGCTGGAAAAGAAAGCTCCTAAAAAGAAAAAAGCCGAGCCAGTAGCCGTCGCCCCCAAGGGCAGAATGAAGAAGGCAACGGCCACGGCTCCGGCAAGAAAAGCCCCGGCAAAAAAAGCCGCCAAGAAGGCTCCTGCCAAGAAAGCCGTAGGGAAGAAAGCCACGGTCAAGAAGGCAGCTCCCAAGAAGAAGAAATAACTCGCGAGGTTCGCGGGTGACCCAACAGTAAAGGACTCGAGCAATGGCACATAAAAAAGGATTAGGCAGTTCCAAAAACGGGCGCGATTCCAACGCGCAACGCCTCGGCGTCAAGGCCTTCGGTGGCCAGGTCGTGCATGGCGGCACCATCATCGTTCGTCAGCGTGGCACACCCATCAAGCCCGGCCTTAACGTCGGCCGCGGCAAGGATGACACCCTGTTCGCTAAGATCTCGGGTCGCATCAAGTTTGTGAACAAAGGCCAGATGGGCCGATTTGTGCTCGTGGAGCCAGTCCAAGCCTAGCGGCGCAACTTCCTCGCGATTGAGCTGCAACGAGCCTCGACGACTCTGCGTTGAGGCTTTTTGCTTTGACTGAAAACTGACAACTAGCAACTAGCGGCTAGCAACTGACCCAAACTGACCCATGTTCATCGATGAAGCCAAAATCCGCGTCAAGGCCGGCAACGGCGGCAACGGCTGCATGGCGTTCCGCCGGGAGAAATACGTCCCGCGCGGCGGCCCCTCCGGCGGCGATGGCGGCAAGGGCGGCGACATTATCATGGAAGCCACCCAGAGCCACAACACTCTCATTGTCTTCCGTTTCAATCCCGAACACGAAGCCCAGCGCGGACGCCACGGCGAAGGCTCCAACTGTACTGGCAAGGAAGGCTATAGCAAAACGCTGAAAGTCCCCGTCGGCACAATTGTTTACAACTTCGAGACCGGCGAAAAGATCCACGACTTTACCTACGCGGGCGAAACGTTTATCGTGGCCAAGGGCGGACGCGGCGGACGCGGCAATGCTCGCTTCACCAGCTCCACGCATCAGGCCCCGCGCGAGCACGAAGACGGCAAGCTCGGCCAGGAGTTTACGCTGCGCCTCGAGCTCAAGCTGCTCGCGGATGTGGCTCTCATCGGCTACCCGAACGTCGGCAAATCCACGCTGATCTCGCGCATTTCAGCCGCGCGCCCCAAAATCGCCGACTACCCGTTTACGACTCTGGAACCAAACCTCGGCCTGGTGTCGGTCGGCGAACAATTCACCGACGAAGAGGTCAGCTTCGTCGTCGCCGACGTGCCAGGCCTGATCGAAGGCGCTCACGAAGGCGCTGGCCTCGGCACGCAGTTCCTGCGCCACATCGAGCGCACCCGGTTGCTAGCGCATCTGGTCGACGTTTCCGACGCCAGTGGCAGGCCCGATCCAGTGAAAGACGTTGAAGTCATTTCCGGCGAACTCGCCAGCTTTGGCGCTCATCTGGAAGACAAGCCGGTGATTATGGTGGCCTCGAAAATGGACGCCGTGAACAAAGACAAGCTCGCCAAGCTCAAGCGCTATTGCAAAAAGCATAAGCTCGAGCTATTCGAAATCTCCGCCGTGACCGGCACGGGTATTGAGCCGTTGAAGTGGGCCATGGCCATCAAAGTGGTGGAAGTTCGCAAACTGGAATCCCAACACGTGGAAGAACCCGTCGACATTTTCTAGCTAGACAAAAGTCAATGGAGGCACGGGCGTCCCCGCCCGTGCACGAGCAGTCGCTTGGCGGGCTGCATGGCTGTGAGCAATCGGGCTTCTTAGTGTAATGGCGATTTAACAACAACGATCACCGACCGTCGGTTGGCTTATGACAAAAGCTATGCACCCCTCCAACGCTCCTCGTTATCCAGGACTCATTCTTGCCTGTTTTGGCCTCGCTCTCACTCTGGGCGGGATGGCTAGGCTACGGAGCGGCCTTCAGGTCGTTACCCACTGGACTGGTCAGCCTATGTACTCATGGGGACTCGTCGCGGCTGGCGGCATTTGCGTTGTCCTTGCCCTCATCCCAAACTCGTGGATCGCCAATGCCGCCGACCCGAAAAGACCAAAGGCCAAGCAGTCCCGATAAATGTCGTGAGTGTAATGGCGATTTTTCGCCAAGTGAGACCATCTCCTGTCGTGTGGTGTTCCGAGAGTTTCCGTTAAGCCGACAAACCGGGCCGGGAAACGAGTGTACTTTTCTTGCCTTATAAGATTATTATGATAATCTTATAAGCATGAGATATGAGGCTGGTCACAAGGA
>JAYWAL010000111.1:0-10790 GCA_043782485.1 Acidobacteriaceae bacterium
ACCTGTAATTCGTAGAGCTTGGGAGTGAGTGCCCCTTCAGGGACCAGCTCGAAGAAAAATTCCAGCTCGGACTCATAGGGAGACGAGACGATGGAATACGCGCGTTCCGTTTTCTTGCCATCGCCGCGTTCGACGCCTAGCGTTCCGTATTGGCCGGGAGAGAATTTGAACTCGCCGCCGGGGTCCATGCGGACCGACCAGAGATCGTGGGCGAAGTCGGTGCGCTTGGTCACGCGGGCGGTATAGAACTTGTCGTCAGCCATGCGGTTTTGTCCTTACGTGGGAGCCGAAAATGTTGCGACTCGCCAGTGTAGCAAAAGGCTCGGGAAAGCTGTTTGAGGAGAGATGTGGAGTGTTGGCGCACTCGCCCGCGAGAGGTTTTCGAGGACGAGGGGTTAGTTTCGGGAAACCAACCCCTCGTAGCCGCGGGCGAGGGCGCCCGCGGCTGCGCGAGCGTTTGCCTACTTCTTGTGGTGTTCGTCGGCCTGGATTTTGGCCTCGATCGCTTTGCGCTCACGGGCCTTCTCGTTGGCCTGGCGGATCAGGCCTGCGCGCTCTTTTTCCAGAGCTTCGGCTTGGTGGTTCAGCTGCGAGCGCTCGCCGGATTCCTGCTTCATTTCGCCTTGCAGGGTGTGCCGATCTTTCTTGTCTTTGTCGCCTTTTTCTGTGTGCTGCTGGGTCACTTCCTCGCCACGAAGGGCTTTCTCTTTGTGGATCAACGCTTTGGCCTCTTGGTTCTTGGCTTCGGCCTGGTGCAGCAGCTCGACTTCTTCTTTCTTGAGCTGGTTGGCGCGCTCGATGTCAGCCTTATCCGCAGCTCGGTCGGCGGAGGCCTCCTGCTTGGCATGAGCGGCGGGCTTCATTTTGGGCGCTGGGTGTTTTTCGTCGGCGGCTGCCAGTGTGCACAGCCCAAGCGTGATCGATGCAACTGCGAGTTTGGTGGAATTCATATAAGGGGATCCTTCAAGATTTTGGGATTCGACGCGGCTGTTCGGCAGGGGGCCAGTCTGCCAAGGTGCGTCTCTCCCATTATGCCCGATTGCGCCTGAAGATGCGTTCCTGCTCGCTGAGCAAACTCGGGCTGGGCTGGTGAAAAACACCCCGGCTGCGGTCGCGCGCAGCCGCCAGCCGGGGTGACACTTCCTACCCTGTTACGAAAGGAACGGGCCTTTTCTGTGCGCTTGCGCCGGAAATGTTGGTAGCATCCAACTGGGAAGGCTGGGTAGGTTGCGCGCATGAGCAGTACTGTTCAATCCGTGCCCGGCTGGGCGTCGGCGTTGCCGCCGATTTGCGACGCGCTTTGCGTGCAGAGCCGCTGCGTCGATTGGGGCTTGGACCCCACGGATTTTGAGCAGATTCTGCTGAATATTGGCGCGAAATACATACCCGTGGACACGCCCGCGCGCGAGGCCGCCGCGTTTTTCCAAGCGCTGCGGGTGGAAGAGCTGGCGCTAGCCAGGGGTTGCGCGCTGGGCAATGAGCGCGCCTGGGAGGTCTTTCTCACCCGATATCGCGAAAAGCTGTTTGAGATGGCACTGGGCATTGCCCGGGAAGGGGCCACGGCGCGGGAGCTGGCCGATTCGCTTTACGCGGATCTTTATGGCGTGAATTCGCGCGGGGAGAGGGTGTCGAAGCTGGCTTCGTACACCGGGCGCGGGTCACTGGAGGGATGGTTGCGCACCGTGCTGGCGCAGGAGTTCGTCAATCGCTACCGCAAGACGCGACGCGATACCAGCCTGGACGAGGAAGTGGAGCAGGGAAGGCAGTTTGCGGCGGTTACGCCGGAGGCGGAAGCCGGGCTGGGTGGCGAAGAGCGGATTCCTCAGGCTGTGGATGCGGCCTTGGCGGCGATTTCCAGCGAAGACCGCTACGTGCTGGCCAGCTACTACCTCGATGGCCGGACGCTGGCCGAGGTGGCCCGGACCCTGCGAGTACACGAATCCACCATCAGTCGCCGGGTGGATAAGCTGGCAAAAGGGCTGCGGAAGGGGGTTTTGGCCTCGCTGGTTGGCCAGGGTATGACCCGCCGTCAGGCGGAAGAGGCTTTGGAGACCGATGTTCGCGACCTTCGCGTCGATTTACGGGCACGGCTGGCGCAAGATTCAGCGGCGGTAGCGTTCTCTCCCAGGATGGCTCCTGGGGAGACGCCAAAATAGGGATTATGAGCGAATTGTTGCCCAAACTCGTGAGCAGCCGGTTGGCCTCGCTGGAGGCGCGTTCCGAGGCTTGGCACCCGGATGCGGACCTGTTGACGGCGTTCCTCGAGCAGGGGCTGCCGCAAGGCGAGCAGGGCGTGGTCCTGAGCCATTTGGCTGGGTGCGGGCCTTGCAGGGAGATTGCGAGTCTGGCTCAGCCGAGCGGCGTGGAAGTCCAGACGGTATTGGCGGCCCCGAAGTCGGGTTGGCTGCGGGGATTCTGGCGCTGGGGCGCGTTGGCCGCGTGTGCGGTGGTGGCGGTGTCGTTGGTGCTGCACAAGCGCGAGAACCGGTCGATGGCGTCGATGTTGCTGCCGAGTGGGACGGGGACTATTTCGACGGAGGGGAAGCCGTCTCCTAACGTCCGCACAGAAACCGATACGGCCAACAATCAGAACACCCAAGCGGCCATTGCGGGAGCGTTGCAGGCAGAACGCCGCGTTGCACCCCTCTCTGTGGAACCTGCGGCACCACCGCCAGAGGTATCCGGGCTGGCCAGCAACACAATGGCGCGCGAGGAAGTCGCTAGCCCAGCTTTAGCCGTGAATGAGCCTGCTGATGCGGCGAAGATGAAGGCGCAAGCTGTACCTGAGCGTGAGGATGCCAAGGTGGACCAGCTTGCTCTTAAGAAGGAGATTACAAAAGACTTATCAGCAAAGCCAGAGGTACTGGCCGACGCTGCGGTGCCCGCAACGCCGGTTGCGCCTACTGACAAGGGAGACTTTCGGGCTAGCGCCGCGCCGATGGCGAACTTTGGGGCGCTTTCCGCTGCCCGGGCGGCCGCTGCCTGGCAATTGACCGACGCTGGCGATTTGCAACGCTCGGTCAACGGCGGCAAAGACTGGGAAAGCGTCAGCATGAACCAACCTGCGCGGTTGCGGGTGGTCGCGACAACGGGTTTACAGGTCTGGGCGGGCGGCAACGCCGGCTTGCTTTTCCTTTCCCAGGATGGCGGTGGGCACTTCACGCTCGTCCGCGTGCAGCAGGGTCAATCGCTGCTGACCGGCGATATCGTGGCTCTGGCGTTCTCCGGCCCGCAGCACGGGCGCCTGGAAACGTCCGCGCACGACGTGTGGACGACCTCTGACGGCGGCAAGAGCTGGCAGTCCTCTGCGGCAGCCAAGTAACTGGCAACCTGTTACTGCTTCGCATACGGTGGATTACTTAGGTGATCTTGGCGAAAAAGTGAGGCGACCCTACACTCGGTCTTGTAAGTTTGGCAGACCTGGGGGAGGGCTGCCGAGCCCAAGCGTCCTGATTCGTCAGGGCGCTTTTTACTTTTCCGGCTGGCTGTCGCCCTAAGTCAAAGCAAATAGTGGCTTTAGGAATGCCCACTCCGGTTGCGCTGACGCCCTGCATCTTCCTGCCCGCGTGGGCATCTATCCCTACAGTGTTAGGATAGGGGCCGCGGCGAGAGCCCAAGTTGACGCGCTGCAACCCTTTGGAGGAACTATGGCAAGCACCGCAATCCTGGAAGTTACGGACGCGAACTTTGACCAGGAAGTCTTGAAGTCCGAGCAACCTGTTCTGATCGATTTTTGGGCCGTATGGTGTGGCCCTTGTAAAGCGCTGGCACCAATTGTTGACGAAGTCGCCGCCAGCTACAGCGGCAAGGTGAAGGTCGCGAAGATGAACGTCGACCAGAATCCCGGAACGCCGGGTCGGTACGGCATCCGCGGCATCCCGACGCTGTTGATTTTTAAGGGCGGCCAGGTTAAGGAACAAATCGTCGGCTACGTGCCGAAAGAGACGATTGAGAAGGCTATCGACAAGCACATGGGGTAAGCGCTTTTTCGGAAAAGTGAAACGCCCGGTCTAGGCCGGGCGTTTTCTTTTGCGCAGTTTCGGAATGACGGTTCTGGAAAATTGTTCAGAGTTTTGCTGAGGCAGGAACGGGCTAGCGCAGCAACAGGATGGCGCAAAGGCAGACTTTGAGTTCGTCCTCGAGGTCTGTGCGCAATGCGACGAAGAGGTTGCGCGACGATCCGCTGGGGCGGCGAAATGCGCCAATCTGTTCGCCGTTGCGGGTGATGCTGCCTGGCAAAGTCACGGACAGGCCGCCCGCCGCGACCACTAGCGTCTTTCCCTGATAGACCAAGCGGTAGCGGGGAGCTGGAAGAACCTTCTCGCGCCAAGCCTCGGCAATGACGTGAGACTCATCGCGAATGACCGTGGAACGGTTCGAACTGCCTCCAACTTTTCCCGCATACACCGATCCCCAGAACGGCGCGGCCTGGATGTACAGATTGGCCTTTCGGCCGCCATACTCCAGCTCGCCGCTCTTGGGTCCGCTGGTCGTATAACGGCCAAGCTCGCCGCCGGCTTCATTCTTGAAGTGGAATTCTGCCCGGGTCAGGTCGGGTGGGGGAACGATTTGGTAAAGAGAGAATTGCCCCGCGGCAAACTGCTCCAGCCCGCTGGCGTTCCAGGCGTCGCCAGTAGAGAGTTCCCCGGCGCGTTGTTCCGCTCGGGGCTGGATGACCAGGGCCCAGAAGAAAATTCCGCCAAACAGCAGAACGGTGACTACGATTAGGGCGACTAGGCTGAGCATTTTTATGTGAGCCTTGTGATAGCTAAGCATGGTCTGATCAAGTCTTGGCGAACTAACCTGGCGGGGCCAACGACCACCGGGGGCTAAAGCCCCTGATTTTTTGGGGCTTGTACGCGGCGCTGAAGCGCCGCTCTGCCGTGTATGGCGTTGGAAGCCCGGAGTTCGGGCCTGGGCAAGGGAGGTCTCACGCACCCTCTAAAACCCCTGATTTTATTTGGCTTTGGCGGCACCCTTCGGCTCCGCTCAGGGCAGGCTCCTGAAGCCGTGCCCTTTCAAGGCGCGCGCGCTCATGGACTGAGTCAGAGATTCCCTAGGCGTACTTCCGCATTACGCCGATCACCCGGCCCTGCAACTGCACGGCCACGGCGGGGACAATAATCGGCTTCATTCCGGCGTTCGAAGGCTGTAAGCGGATCTTGTCGCCTTCTTTGTAAAAGCGCTTGAGCGTGCTGTCGGTGCCGTCCACCAGCGCAGCGACGATGTCTCCGTTGTGGGCGGTTTTCGTTTTCTCCACCAGCACGTAGTCGCCGTCGACGATGTGCTCATCCTGCATGGACTCGCCGCGCACTTGTAAGACAAAGACTTCCTTGGAGCGAACAAAATCGGCGAGCGAGATGGTCTCAGGCGTTTCCATGGCCTCGATCGGCAGGCCTGCTGCGATGCGCCCCATTAAAGGTAGCCGCAGCTCGGTGCTGACGTCGGCACCTATGCGCCCGGTCATTCCCAGGGCCTGCTTGAGCTTGCCCTTGACCGGAACCAAATCAATGGACCGGCTACGATTGTAGCCGCGCGTCAGCAAACCTTTGCTTTCCAAATTCGTAATATGCTTGTGGACAGTCGCCAGGGAATTCAGGCCCATGCCCTCGCCAATTTCCTCAAACGACGGAGAATATCCCTTGTCCTGAACGAAGCGCGCGATGTAGTCGTAAACCTGCCGTTGCCGCCGTGTAATGGCCATGGCTGCCATTGTTAGCGAATAAAAGGCGAATGTCAAGAGCGGAGTGGCTTGGGAGTCAACAAGATTTCAGCTCTCACGTCGCGAGTCTATAATCGAATTATGGCGCAACCGCATTTCAACGGACACCTACCCGCGACCATCGTTGGAACATGGCGGCGTTTTGGTCCGGTTGGCCCGGTCTACGAAGTGATCGCTGAAGGTGATGCCCTGCCAAACGGAGACCGCCTCATGCGCGTTCGCGTGGTGGAGACAGGCGAGGAAGTGGACTACCGCCTGACCAACATCACCGCCTGACCAACATCTTAGACGACCCGTGGGAAGCTTAGTCACGACCCTCTATGTTTGCCATAGCGTTTGATCTCCAGGGAAACTCTCAACAAGTTTTTCAATTTTCAAGACCTGTCATTCCGAAGCGCAGCGAGGAATCCCGATGCCCTCGGCTTAGCGAAACTCTCGCCAGCTTTCTCCCTGCGCGACGTCCTCGCAAGAAAACTGGAAAATGTCAGGTGACTCTCGGCACCCCGGGGATTCCTCGCTTCGCTACGGAATGACATTTTCAAAAGTAGAGTTGCTGAATCAGAGTTTCGCTGTTCGGTCATCGCCATCTTAAATAGTCGTGCGATTTGTGCAGAGTCCCTTCGTGTCCTCCAGATCACTTCCTTCCGCCCACGTTTCCTGTATCATGGCTAACTCTGGACACGAAGTACGGCGGGCTGCGAAACCACCCGCGCGGAAAGGACCATTGGTTTGATTATTGGCGTCCCGAAGGAGATTTACCCTGGCGAGCGGCGGGTTTCGCTGGTGCCCCTGGTGGTGCCCATGCTTACCAAAGCTGGGTTTGAAGTTGCCATTGAAACGGGCGCGGGAGCGGAGGCTGGCTACCCGGATAGTCTTTACACCGACAAGGGCGCAAAGATCATCCCCACGCGCGCCGAGCTGTTTAAGACCGCTGACATCATTACGCAGGTGCTTTGCTACGGCGCGAACGATGTGAACGGCAAGACCGATATTCCGCTGCTGAGGAAAGATCAGATTCTGGTTGGCTTCCTGCGGCCTTTGGGTTCGGCGGAAGTGGTCCAGCAAATTGCCGCGACCGGAGCGATGGCCTTTGCCGTCGAGCTGATTCCGCGGACCACGCGGGCGCAGGCCATGGATGCGCTTTCTACGATGGCGTCGATTAGCGGGTATAAAGCCGTTCTCATTACCGCCGACACGCTGCCGAGAATTCTTCCCATGATGACCACCGCTGCGGGAACCGTCACCCCGGCGCGTGTTCTGATTCTGGGCGTTGGTGTTGCTGGATTGCAGGCCATCGCCACGGCGCGGCGGCTGGGCGCGGTTGTATCGGCTTACGACGTTCGTCCGGCGGTGAAAGAGCAAGTGCAGAGCCTAGGTGGGCGTTTTGTGGAGCTGGCGATTGAAGCCAAAGACGCGCAGGACGCGCGTGGTTACGCGACGGCGCAGGACGAGAGTTTTTACCAGAGGCAGCGCGAACTGCTAGGCAAAGTGGTTGCGGAAAACGACATTGTGATTACCACGGCGGTGATTCCCGGCAAGAAAGCGCCGATTCTGGTCACTGCCGACATGGTGAAGGGGATGATTCCTGGCTCCGTGATTCTTGATCTGGCGGCGGAACGCGGCGGCAATTGCGAGCTGACGAAGCCGGGTGAGGTTTCCGTGCAGCACGGCGTAACGATTCTTGGGCGCTATAACATTGCTGGAACGGCTCCGTACCATGCCAGCCAGCTGTATGCGCGGAATTTGACGAATTTTTTGCTGAATCTTTTCAAGAAAGATCAGAAGTCCGAATTGAATCTTGAGGACGATATTGTCCGCGAGACGTTGCTGACGCGGGGCGGGGAAGTGGCGAATGTGCGGGTGAGGGAGTTTTTCTCGTTGCCGGCGTTGGCTGGGCAGGGAAGTTCGCAGGGGCTGAAGCCCCAGTAATTTTTGGCTCTAGCGGCACGGCTGAAGCCGTGCCCTGATACGAGGCATTGCCGGCACGGCTCTCTTGCGGGAATGGGTCTCTTGTAGGAGTGGTTATCTTGTAGGAACGGCTCTCTTGTAGGAACGGCTCTCTTGTAGGAACGGCTATTTGGGTTGGCCGAGCGTGGGCCGTCAGTTGTCAGATTGCGAGCGGCGTGAGTTAGGACGCGGAGGAATGATGCCATCGAACTTAATCGATAGTCTATACATCTTTATGCTGGCGGGTTTCGTCGGCTTTCTGGTGATTCGCCGCGTTTCGCCGCTGCTGCATACGCCGCTCATGTCGCTGACCAACGCGCTCGACGCCATTGCCGTGGTGGGTGCGATTGTTCTGGCTGGCGAACACAAAAGCACTTTCGCCACCGTTCTTGGCACGATCGCTGTAGTGGCGGCCACGGTGAACATCGTCGGCGGCTTCATCATCACCGACCGCATGTTGAAGATGTTTAAGAGCAGCCGGCCAGCGAAGTAGAAGTAAAAGAGCAATGAAATAATCATGACCCAAGCAGACCTAGTTCTTTACACCATCGAATTCGTTTACCTCATCGCCAGCGTGTTGTTTATCTTTTCGCTGCATTGGATGAGTTCTCCGGCGACGGCGCGGCGCGGCGTGTTTGCCGGTGAAATCGGCATGCTGCTCGCGATTTGCGGCACGCTGCTGCATAAAGACATCGTCGAGTGGAAGTGGATTATTGCCGCGCTGGTGCTGGGCAGCATCATCGGTGTTCCGCTGGGCAAGGTGCAGATGACGGCTGTGCCGCAGCGGACCGCGCTCAGCCATGCTTTCGGAGCTTTGTGCGTCACGCTGGTTGGTACCGCTGAGTTTTACCTGAAGTCTCCTGACATTTCTCCGTTCATGATGGTCGTTCTATCCATGGAAGTCATACTGGGGTCGCTGACGTTTACGGGCAGCCTGATGGCTGCCGGGAAACTCCAGGAAATTCTGCCGCAGCGGCCGATTACCTATAAAGGACAGAACATCGTCAACCTGGCGTTCATGTTGATCGCCGTCGGCAGCGCCGGGTACCTGGTGATGCATCCGGGAGCGACTTTCCTGTTCCCGCTGATGGTGTTGATCCCGCTCATCATTGGCGTGCTGATGATTATCCCCATCGGCGGCGCTGATATGCCTACCGTTATTTCGCTGCTGAATTCCTACGCTGGCCTTTCCGCTGCGGCTATGGGATTTGTTCTAAATAATAAACTCCTCATCATCGCCGGAGCACTCGACGGTTCTTCGGGGTTGATTCTCTCCGTCATCATGTCGAAGGCGATGAACCGGTCATTCTCGAACGTGCTCTTCGGGGCTTTTGGTCAGGTGCAAACCTCCGCGGCGGCTACGGGTGAGCAAAAAACCGCTCGCAGCGCCACCGCCGAAGAAGCGGCCAGCATTCTTTCCGCTGCGAATAAAGTTGTCATCGTCCCCGGCTACGGCATGGCCGTAGCGCAGGCGCAGCACAAAGTCCGCGAAATGTACGACGCGCTTACGAAGAAGGGCGTGGATGTGAAATTTGCGATTCACCCCGTCGCCGGACGCATGCCTGGCCACATGAATGTGCTGCTCGCGGAGGCCGACATTCCCTACGACCGTCTCATTGAAATGGACGACATCAACGGCGACTTCCCACAAACGGACGTTGCGCTGATTATTGGTGCCAACGACGTTACCAACCCAGCCGCCCGGACGGATTCGTCAAGTCCGATTTTTGGAATGCCGATACTGGATGTGGACAAAGCGCGCACGGTCATGGTCATCAAGCGCGGCATGAGCCCCGGTTTTGCGGGGATCGACAACCCGCTCTACTACGACGACAAGACGCTGATGTTGTTTGGCGATGCCAAGGCGTTCGTCAACGACATCGTGCGTGAATTGAGCGGCGGCGGCCACTGAAGCACTGAAGTTCGCGACGTCCGCTAGTACACCGGCCGATTCCGGTTCGCTGCCAAGTACCGCCGCATCATTCGTAGTGAAGTCCATTGCAAGAGCATCTTCTTATCGCTGCCGACCTTCAAGGCCAGTTTGTCGCGGTGTTTGTCGCAATACGGAATGCCGCTGACCGAACCGCGAATGATCTGCAAGTGTCCCATTAACGCCGGGAGAGCGCCGACCGTGGTTTTGGAGAGATCGTCGCAGCGCACCGGAGGCTCGCCGCAGGCGACGCAGGCATTCGGCCACACCGCTTTTCTGTACACCGGGCTTTCGAATTTCGGCGTCTCGGATTTTGTTGCCGGGTCGAGGGCGCGAAGAATGCTCACATTCACGGTGGAATACTCGTAGCATTTCCCACACTGCACCTGGCGGCCCTCTTCGCGATTCAGAATCGAGTCGATGGCGGAGCCGCAGTATGGGCATATCGATTTCACCGTGGACCCGCCGAAGGCAACAATCACAGCGAAGAGGCCGATCGCGCCGGCGCCGAACGCATAGAATCTGAAACCAAATTGCAGCAGCAGCCACGAAGCTCCGCCAGAGCCCACGGCGATGCAGAGACAGATGGCAAAAGTCTTGAATTTTTCCGCTACGGACTTATCGACGATGGGATGGCTGCGGTTCGAAACGGGTGGATCTGCGATTTCAATCAGACTGCTAGCTGGGGCGGAACTGGCCATGCATCACCCTCACACTTAGGAACTAAAGCTTCAAGTCAGGGTACAGCGGCAGGCGCGACTTCTGGTGCTTACCGAAGTAACAGAAGATGAGAGAAGGGGTGTCTCGACAACGCCTACTTCAGCCCCGTCACCACAAAAGCCTGCGAAATGTTCCGCACATAGATATAAGCGTACGCGGCCCCGTCCTTGGAGAAGATCAGCCTGCTCATGGAGGTAACTCCTGGATCGTCAGGGAGCCCGAATTCCTTCCAGGGCTCGATTTGGCCGCTGGCGACGTTCACGCGCGAGACCATGCGCACTCGAGGTGTCACTGGGCTGCGGCTCAGAACCACATCAATCGATGCGCCATCTGGAGAAAATCCCAACACGCGATAGGTGGAGTCCAGCCCGGGAATCAAACGAATGCCACCACCCTCCAGCGGCCAAACTCCGCATTTCCCGTCCGATTGGCGCACCACCGTGGACTTGCCATCGGGAGAAAGATAGACCC
>JAYWAL010000112.1:0-28378 GCA_043782485.1 Acidobacteriaceae bacterium
GTGTGGCGACCATTTGCGGTATCCCTCGCGATTCGTCCACGGCTTGCCTTGGAATTCCCAGCTATTGAACCAGAGTTCTTCCGTGGTGCCCCAGGCGGACTCGGTGTTAAACATGCCATCGTGCGAGACGAGGCACTTGAAGCGGTCGGTGTGGCCGAGAATCCAGTTGATCATGTAGCCGCCGTAGCTGGCGCCGAGGGCGCACTCACGGTCTTTGTCGATAAACCCGTAGTGCTGTTCGGCGTAGTCGAGGCCCTTCATGATGTCTTCGAAGGCGCGTCCGCCCCAGTCGCCGTTGATGTCATCGATAAATTTCTGCCCGTAGCCGGTGGAGCCGCGCGGGTTGATCATGAGAACTACGTAACCATTGGCGGCGAAGAGTTCGGCGTTCCAGCGGTAGGACCACTCGTCTCCCCAGGCTCCTTGCGGGCCGCCGTGGATAAGAAGCTTGACGGGGTATTTTTTTGTGGGATCGAAGTTGGGGGGACGGACGAGGAAGCCTTGAACCTCAGCTTTTTCTGAGCCCTCAAACCAGAAAGTCAAGAAAGGGGTCATATCGACTTGCGACAAGACGCCGTCGTTCATATGCGTTAGGGGCTTGCTACTTGGCACGATCTTGCCAACTCTCACGCGATCATCTATGTAGATTTCCCCTGGTGCATAGATCGACATCCTGGTGAAAAGGATGCTCTCTCCGTCGGGCGTGAACGACAGATCGTCGTCGTAACCTTTATCTCGCCAAGAATCACGGGGCTCGGTTTGTGGAGGTTGAATTGAACCCCGAGGCAGAAGAACGTCGTATACCATAGTCCGTTTACGTCCAGCGTCAAGAGGTCCGATTTCTTCCGAGCTAACTCTGACATCTGAAATGTGCTGAATGTCCGCAACACCCGCGTGCTCATCGACAAAGAAGATGCCCTTGGAATCCTTGTACCAAGTGAAAGTTCCTATCCATCGGTCCCAGTATTCAGTCAGATCTTTTTTCTCGCGCGCGTTCCGATCATAGAGCATTAACCGAAATCGGTCAGCCTCATATCCCGGACGCTTCTGCGTACGGTAGGCGATGTACTTGCCGTCTGGAGAATAAAGCGGGGTGGAGTCGCTGGCGGGGTTGTCGGCGGTGATGTTCTTGGGCTGTGCTTGCGAAGAGCTGGCAGGCGAGGCGCCTGCCGCTACGTGAGTGTTGATGGGGACAGTCCATAAATCGTTGTTGGTGGAGGTGGCTTCGTCTTTGTCGTGATTCGAGGTGTAGCAAAGTTCCTGGCCGTCGGGGGAGATGGCGTAGTTGTCCTGGCCGCCTAGGCTGAAGACTGGGGAGTCAAAGTCTCCGGGGGTTAGGTCGCGGGGGGTGACATTGCCAAGACTGCCGCCATCGGCTGGGACCACGAAGAGGTGGTTGCGCTTGCCTTCTTTGTAGGCGTTCCAGTGACGGTACAGGAGGCGGGTGAAGATTTGGGCTTTCACTTTCGACTTGGCGGCTTCGTCGAGTTTTTTAGCGTTGCAGGCGGCGGCCTCGTCTGGTGAGCCTGTGCATTCGGGGTCTACGTTCGAGACGAATACGATGTTCTTGCCATCGGGCGACCAGATGGGGCCGTCGGCTTCGGTGGGGATGCTGGTGAGGCGATGGGTGGCGATTACGGTGCCGTTGGTCGTGTCGAAATCGGCGATCCAGATTTGCTGGCCTAGGTCCTTGGGGTTGGAGTTGTTTGAGGAAAGGAACAGGAAATGCTTGCTGTCTGGAGACCAGCGGGGGCGGTCGGAGTCCTGGTCGGGAAGGATTTCCCGTTCGATGGAGCCCGGCGAGCTTGGCTCGCCTGAACGGCCGGGGGCGGCCGTTCCCACGTGATTGATGGTTGTTCCCACGGGTGTTGCGTCAGCCGACAGGGGCACGATCCAGATGTGCGGGATCTTCGTGTTGGCTTCGAGGCTGACATCGACGACTGAGAAGGCGACCCATTGGCCGTTAGGCGAGGGAACGGGTTCGCCGACGCGCTTGAGCTTCATCATGTCTTCGAAGGTGAAGGGGTGTTTGGCTTGGGCGGCGGCGGAGGAGGCTAGGACGAAGAGCAGGAGCAGAGGGCGCATGGAGACTCCGGAGGATAGTTTAGCGCACAGACGGCTCGGCGAGGGCTTGACTGGGTAGGCGAGTATCGCTTGGCTGGGCAGGCGAGGGCGCCTGCCCCTACGCGTGCCTTATACGAGCCATAACCTTTCGCGGCGAGGTTGCATCTAAAATGGAGCCAGCACTGTTTGTTGCCAAGACCTGCTGCCAGGATTGCTTTTCATGAAGATACGGACCAAGTTCACGGTGGTGGGTAGTTTGTTGTTGTCTTCCCTGTTCTGTTCCCTGTTCGCCCTTGCCGACAATCAAGGAGAAGGTTCGCTGAATCCGGCCAAGCCGACTGGGATTGCGGTGGAAGAGGTGATTCGCCGCTTTGCCGCCAAGGAAAAAGACTTCAAGCTGGCACGCGAACGGTATACGTTTCGGCAAACCGTGAAGGTGCAGGCCATGGACGGCGACACGGTAAAAGGCGAGTACGCCGAGACGTTTGACGTGCTGGTCGACGACAAGGGGAGGCGGGTGGAGAATGTGGTATTCGCACCGCAGTCGAGCCTGGAGAATGGCGGACTCAGCATTACCCGCGAGGACTTGGACGATTTGCGTCACAGGCTTCCGTTCGTCCTGACCACGGACGAGCTTGGCGACTATGATGTTCTATACAAGGGCCAGCAGCAGCAGGACGAGCTGCATACCTATGTCTTCGACATTGCGCCCAAGGAAATCGAGAAGGGTAAGCGGTATTTCCAGGGACGCATCTGGGTCGACGACCAGGATTTCCAAATTGTTAAAACTAACGGAAAAACCGTGCCGGACATACGCAAGAAGCACGCTGGAGAAGAGAATCTATTCCCCAGCTTCACCACCTGGCGCGAGCAGATCGACGGTAAGTACTGGTTTCCAACCTATACGCTGGCCGATGACACGCTGCACTTTTCCCTAGCAGGGGACATTCGGATACGCGAAATTCTGCATTACGAGGATTACAAGCGGTTCGGATCGAGTTCGAAGATTATTTATGACGGGAAAGAGTTGGAGAATGCGCCTCCGACGAAGCCCGGGGATGATGCGAAGCCAGCCGACGAGAAGAAGCCGCAATAGGGGCGATGCTAGACTTGGGGTCCATGATTGCGGATCGCATACGGTCTTTCCTGGTGTCCTTGACGTGCCTGTTGCTTTGCGCTTGCGTTGCGGCACAGGAACGCGGCGAAGGGGAGCTTGATGCGGCGCTGCCGAAGGGCATGACTGCCGAGCAGATCATCCAGCGCTTCGCGGCCAAAGAAAAGGAAGTGCAGGCGATTCGGCGGCAGTACACGTTCCGGCAAAGCATTCAGGCGCGAACGCTGGATAACGACGGCAAGCCCCGGAGCGAATACCAGGTGGTGGCGGACATGCGCTACGATTCCAAAAACGGATGGACGAGGACTGTTGTATTCGCGCCGCAACCGAGCCTGGTGATGTCGAAGGATGATCTGGCGGACCTGGAAACGCGGCAGTCTTTTACTCTAGGCACGGAGGAGCTTCCCCTTTACAACGTGACCTACGCGGGCCAGCAGCGACTGGATGAGCTGCACTGCTATGCCTTCGATGTAGCGCCGAAACAAATGCTCAAAGGCGAGCGGTATTTCCAGGGACGCATCTGGGTGGATGACCACGATTTCCAGATTGTGAAAAACACGGGAAAATCAGTGCCCGACATCCGCATTCAACGGAAGAAGCGAGTGGACGAGAATCTATTCCCGAAGTTCACGACGTGGCGGGAACAAATTGACGGGAAATACTGGTTTCCGACGTTTTCGTCGGCCGACGACACGCTGCACTTCGTGCATGACGACATTCACATTAAGGAATTGCTGAAGTTTACAGACTACAAGCGCGCCGGGGCGCCCGCTCAGTAGAACAAGTACTTGCGCCACTTGTCGTCGGAGTGGCCCATCAACCGCATGATGTGACGGCTGGTGTGGAGATTGAAAGAGCGCGGCTCGCGGAACAGCTTCATGTTGGCCTCGTGCGGGAGCTGGTTGCCCTTGCGGCGATTGCAGCCGTGACAGCAGGCGACGAGGTTTTCCCAACTCGAGGGGCCGCCGCGGGAGCGCGGGAGAACGTGATCGAGCGTGAGATCACCCGCGCCGAGAATCTGGCCGCAGTACTGGCAGGTGTTCCGGTCACGCAACAAAATATTTTTGCGGGACAGCGCGCGGGTCTGGTGCGGAATACGGCGGTACTCCAGCAGGCGGATGACAGAGGGAATGCGCATGGCCACGCGCGCGGCGTGCATGTAATTGCCGTTTTCTTCCTCGGCGCGGGCCACGCCCTTGAGCACGAGAATGATGGCGCGGCGGGCGGCGCAAACGTTGATGGGTTCGTAGGAGGCGTTCAGCACCAGGACCGGGGCATGCAGGGGCACGCGAGCTTCATGCGCAACAATGGCTTCGGGACGCGCATGACCGCTGCCCTGGGAGCTGATCGAGTTGTTGGTGCGCAGCGACATGGCTTCGGTTCCGGCCTACGCGGCCTTGTCCACTCCCACGGTCGATAAGTTGAGTCTATCTGCTTTCAGCGCCCGTGCCACGGTGGCGGCGGAAACCGAGCTGGCTCCGGCGCGAAGTAGCACGCGGGCGCACTCGGCAATGGTGGTTCCGGTGGTGAAAACGTCGTCCACCAGCAGGATGGCTCGGCCGCGAACCGCGTTGGCATCCCGGACGGCGAAAGCGCCACGAATGTTTTCCCGGCGCTGATGGCGGGTGAGGCCGGCTTGGGAGACGGTTTCGCGCTGGCGGACCAGGCACTTTGTATTCAGTAATTTCGAATGGCGCTTCAACGCACCGCGGGCAATCACTTCGGCTTGGTTAAAGCCGCGCTGCCGCAGCTTGCTCGTATGCAGCGGAACCGGGACGACCAGCCATCCATCCGTGGGCGCAGGAAGCTGGACCATGGCCGCGCTCAATTTTTCGCTCAAGAAACCCGCTGCCGGAAGCACGCGGTCGTACTTCAGCAAATGGATCATTTCGCGCAAGGCATCTTCAAAAGCACCGTAAGCGACGGCTCGGGAAAATGCGGGAGCGGAGCGGCGGCACATTCCGCAAGGCTCTGGTTCGGCCTCAGCGCGGGAAAACGTGACAATTCGTTCTCCGCAAATCGAGCAAAGGTTACCTTGAATGGGAGCAATGGAATCGCGGCACTCCTGGCACACCGGCAAGCGCGAGGCCTGGAGCAGCGGTTCGCGACAAATGCGGCAGTCGGCGGGAAACAGGAGAGAGAGGGCAGCGTCAGTGCAGGGACGCGTGAGCGAACGCAACCAGGAGGCAACAGTTAGCCCAATAGCTGCGCGGCCAACTTGGGTAGCCCGAATTTCGTCAACGCTACTGCTGAAGACGACCTCCGCACGCAAGCCCGAACTAGAGATTCGAGCCAGTTAGAACTTTAAGTATAGCGGTCTGGACGTTAGACACGCAACGCGGCTAGGCGGCCATGGTGCGGGGCGGCTGGGGCGGCTCCGTTGGCTGGGCGCGCCGGGGAAGCTCGCAGAAAACCGTGACATATTGACGCCGAAAGCAGTCGGCACAACGGACGGGCCGGAGTAGGAAAATGGGCAAAACCACGCGCTCAAAAGCATTGCGCCGACGGGAGATGTGAGCCTGTTTGCGGCCACAGTCGCAGCAGTGGAAGGAGTTCATCTGGGGACCCTAGGCCGATGGACTGGTCCATTCATCGGCCAACTTTCTTATTTCTTTGATAACACACCGGCGCATCCAAAGTTGTGCAATTTTCGCGAAGAAAGGGCAGCTGCCGGGGGAACCCGCTTGTAAAAGCATTGCGCGGCGTGGTAACGTGCGCGGCGTGGTCTAGAAATCGTTCTATCCTGAGGACTTAGCCCGAATGACGACACCGAACAGCCCAAGCGCGCCTCCCCCGCAGAAACACCGCCCGTTTGTCCCGGAAAACATGGAGATGAAGGAATTCACGCCGACGGCCATCATCCTCGGACTGTTCATGTGCGTCATTTTGGGTGCCGCCAACGCCTACTTGGGACTTCGCGCTGGGATCACGATTGCCGCAACCTATCCAGCGGCGGTGATTGCCATGGCTGTGATTCGTGCTCGAAAAGGCACGCTGCTGGAAGAAAACATCGCGCGAACCGCCGGTTCGATCGGTGAATCCGTGGCGGCGGGAGCCATCTTCACCATCCCCGCATTTCTGATTGCGAAAGCCTGGCCGTCGTTCCGACCCGCGGACGCTTACTGGAAAGCGACTGCGTTGATGACGGTGGGCAGCATCCTGGGCGTTTTGTTCGTCTCGCTGGTACGGCGCGTTATGGTGGAAGACCCGGAACTTCCCTTCCCCGAATCGGTTGCAGCGGCCGAGATTCACAAGGCCGGCCAGCGCGGCGCCGAAGCGGCAAAATACCTTTTTTGGAACATTGGCATTGGCGGCTTGATTTTCATGCTAGGACGCTTTGGTCTCTTTGCAGCCGACCAGGACTTCCACTTCAACGTGGGTAATTTGGGACACAGTCAGGTTCGTCTGGGAGCGCTTGGCAGCCCGCATGTGGTTGGAGCAGGCGGGATGAGCCTGGTGGCCGCGCCGAGCGTGAGCCCAGCCTACCTGGGTGTTGGATACATCATCGGATTGCGCTTAGCCGCGCTCCAATTCGCAGGCGGAGTCTTAGCCTGGGGACTGATGGTGCCGCTACTGATGTTCTTCCTGGGTCCGCAATTGCGCGCTTTTCTACCCGCGGATACGCCTGACAACTGGGCCACCATGGCGGCAGCTGTGTGGCGCTACATCGTGCGGCCGATTGCCGTGGGCGGAATGCTGGTGGGTGCCGCCTACACTCTGTTCAAAATGCGGAAAAGCTTAACCGTGGGCCTGAGCAAAGCGTTTTCCGACCTGTGGCAAACCCCGGAACAGCAAGCCGGACTCGCCCGAACCGAGCGTTACATGAGCTCGAAAGTGGTTTTCGGCTTGATCGGCGTGATGTTCGTCCTGATGTGCTTCCTCTACATGAACATCTCCGGATTGCGCGGCGCGGCCATTCTGGCGGCGGTGGTCATGATCGTCGTGGGCTTCTTCTTTGCCACTGTCTCCGGAAGTTTAGTCGGAATGATCGGTTCCTCCAATAATCCAATCTCGGGTTTGACGCTTTCCACGCTAATCATCGCAGCTTTGCTGATGGTAGCTTTGGGCGTTTCTGGCATTTCCGGCGTTACAGCGGTTCTGGGAGTAGCGGCAGTTGTTTGCGTTTCAGCAGCGGTCGCGGGCGAATTGCTGCAAGACTTCAAGGTGGGATATATCCTCGGCGGAACCCCACGTATGATCCAGATCGCCGAGTTGATAGCCGTAGTCGTCGCGAGTCTGGTCATGTACTTCCCGTTGATGCTGTTGCACGAGGCCAATATCAAGGCGGGCGGCATCGGCTTTGGTGACCGGCAGCTTCCCGCGCCCCAGGCTGGATTAATGGCCACCCTCGCACTCGGGATTGTCGGCGGGGATATGCCCTGGCCTCTAGTGGTCGTGGGCATTTTTATGGGCATCGCCATGATCATGCTGCAAATCAAGAGTCCCATGTTGGTTGCCGTGGGCATGTATCTGCCGTTCGAAACTACCGCCGCAATCTTTCTGGGTGGCGTGTTCCGCTCGCTTGGGGACTGGCTGGCGAAGCGCCGCGGTTACAATTCCGCGCAAATGGCCCGGGTGGAGAATTCCGGGGTTCTTACATCTTCCGGACTCATCGCTGGGGAAGCCATTCTCGGACTCCTTTGGGCTGGACTTCAGTTCGCTCCCAAATGGGCGCGGCCGCAGATTTTTGCCAATCCTTCCTACTTCCTTGGTTTGGTCGTCATGGTCGGCCTAGCCGCCCTCATGATCCGCCTCCCCCTCTCCAGCGCGGGCAGCCCGGATGAACCGGCTCCGCCAACGGCCATGATGTAGTTTGGTTGCATGGCCATTGCCGACAACGTCGCGGAAATCCAGGAGCGCCTTGCCGCGTCCGCGCGGCGCGCTGGCCGGGACGCGCGGGAGGTAACCCTGATGGGCGTGAGCAAGACCTTCCCAGCCGAGACGATCATCGAAGCCTACGCTGCGGGAATCCGCGTCTTTGGCGAGAACCGGGTGCAGGAGTTTTCTGAAAAATCAGCATCCCTCAATCTGCCGGAAGCCGAGTGGCACTTGATCGGCCATTTGCAATCCAACAAGGCAGCCAAAGCCGCCGAACTATTCCACGCCGTTGATTCGGTGGACTCGTTACGGCTGGCCGAGCGGCTCAACAGTGCCGCCCAGGCTCTGGGAAAGAAGCTGCGGGTACTCATCGAAATCAATATCGGCGGCGAAGACGCCAAGACGGGGCTTCGCGCAGATTCCGCAGAGTTGGAACAACTTTTGCAAGCCACTCCCAGCCTCAATCACCTTGAAGTGCAAGGACTGATGGCAATCCCTCCGTTCGCGGAAAACCCGGAAGAAGCGCGACCTAACTTCCGCAAGCTGCGGGAATTGCGGGACGCCACGTCGAAGCGAAATCTCCCCGGTGTCGGCATGGAAGTACTCTCCATGGGCATGTCGCATGATTTCGAGGTTGCGATTGAAGAAGGCTCGACCTGCGTGCGGGTGGGGACGGCGATTTTCGGAAATAGGGCGTGGGCAATATGAAGTATCTCGATCAACTTTGCGCGTGGACAATTCTCCTCGTCGCCGCTCTCTTCATGGTCCTGACAGAGGTTTTCCATCTTCCGGGAGCGGTCCTGGAAGATCCTTTCCTTTGGACGTTAGTGGCGATGGTCAATTTTCTGAGACTTCGTAATGACTACTCCAGTGTTCGGGGGCTGAGAGTCACTTGCGTGGGAGCCAACCTCATCGCTCTGACTATCGAAGTTGTTCGATACGTGATGTACGGCAACGCGCTCCTGAGGAGTTGGGGTCCCTACACTCTGGTCGTGGGGTTCGCGGTCTTGGGAGAAACCATATTTTCGGTCATGCAGATTAAGGAGACCAAGTGAACCTTTCCGAACAGTTCCGCGAGATTCGAACTGGCTTCGAGCGCCCCTTCTGGGTCGCTAACGTCACCGAGCTTTTTGAGCGCCTTTCCTACTACGCGGCGTTCGCCTCGTTGGCGCGTTACCTGCACGAGTCCCTGAACTTTCGCATTGAGCAGGCCACCAGCCTCACCGGGCTGTTTGGCGGGCTAGTCTGGTTTTTGGCAATTTTTGGTGGAAGCCTGGCGGATCGACTCGGCTTCCGCCGCGCACTCTCGCTGGCTTATCTGATCCTGGCTTGCTCGTACTTTCTGCTGGGCTCAATCGGCTCACCCTGGCTGGCACCGGTGCGCACTGCTGTGCCTCTGGTCGTGCTCGTCACCTTTGTCCTCATGCTTCCCGCTCTGGGCATTGCAATGGTCAAACCCGCCGTCGTCGGCACCACGGCGCGAGCGTCCAAAGAAAACGTCCGTTCCATCGGCTATTCCATTTACTACACGCTGGTGAATATCGGTTCTGCTTCCGGGCCATTCGTCGCTTCCTGGGTTCACTCGCACCTGCGCGTAGAGAGCGTGTTTCTGGTGGCATCGTTCAGCGTTTTCATTATGTTTTTCGCCGTGCTGCTCTTTTTCAAGGAACCGCGTCGAGACAACGGCGCTGAGGCTCCCACGTTGGGTCAAGCCGCCAGAAATTTTGTCACGGTCCTCAGCAATCCCCGCTTCATGCTCTTTCTCATTATCTTCTCCGGCTACTGGATCGTTTACTGGCAGCTCTTCATCACGCTACCCATCTACATCCACGACTACATCAACCCCACCAGTGACACCGAACTCCTGCTGGTGACAGGGCCCCTCACGGTCATCGCTCTGCAAATGGCGGTAAGCCTTCTCACGCGCCGCATTCCGGCGTTTACGGCGATCACTCTGGGCACCCTGATTTCCGGAGTCGCATGGCTCCTATTGGTGCTGCACCCCACCATTCCCATGGTGATTGCCACCATGATCGTCGTCGCCCTGGGGGAAATCACGCAAACTCCGCGCTATTACGAATACATATCCCGGCTTGCGCCGCCCGGCCAGCAAGGCACCTACATGGGATTCGCATTTCTTCCCCTCGGCATCGGGTCGCTGTTCGGCGGTTGGTTCGGCGGGAAGCTGATTCACCACTTTGGAGAAGTCCAGCACCGGCCAGCACGAATCTGGTGGGCAGTAACCGCGGTGGGCGTGGCGACCACCGCGCTGCTGTGGATCTACGATAAGACGATTCGAAAAGCTACGGCGGAACCCGCCTAGCACCTCACCAGAATGCCTGCAATCAGTGACCCAAAACGTATCGCGGAACAAGTTCGGCATGAGCTGCGAGGGGGCGGATCGCGGCAGGATGCAGCGGGTGTGCAGTGGTTTTTCAAAGAAGAAGTTCGGTCACACGGCTGGTACACGGCGCCGCTGCGGAAAGCTGCGCTGTTAACGAAGCGAAAAATTCTTCGCGAGGCCTCTCTAGATGTTCTCCGCAAAGTTGCGGATCAACTGTTTCGCGGCGAAATTCTGGAGGAAAAAATCTTCGCTGTCTTTCTCCTCGAAAAGACGACTGACCAGCTCACCACGAAAGACTTTCGCGTTTTCGAAAGCTGGCTTTCGCGTGTCTCCACCTGGGCCGATCACGACGCGCTAGTACACTACTTGTTGGGGCCGATGTTGATTTCCGATCCTAAACGCTCACAGCGTGTCTTTGTCTGGAGCAAGAATAAGAACCGCTGGCACCGGCGCGCCGCCGTGGTGTCGCTGATTCGTGGAGCGCGAGCTGGTTTGTTCGAGAAAGAAATTGTCCGCATCTCCAACCTGCTTCTCCACGACGAGGACGACATGGTGCAAAAAGGCCTAGGCTGGCTGCTCCGCGAGTGGACCCGCGATCACCCAAAGCGAGCTCTACCCTTCCTCCGTGAGATCCGTGACATTGCACCGCGCCTGGTGCTCCGAACCGCGTGCCAGAAGCTTTCACCTCGTGAACGAAGTGGCGTCCTCCGACTCGTATCGCGCCCCAGGAGGGTTCGCCTGAATTCCGGGCCTTCGCTATAATCAAGGCTCGCCCCATGGACCTTTCCGCAATCCAGTCAGCGCTTCGGCAGCAAGGCTTTGACGCCTGGCTTTTCTGCGACCACCACCATCGCGACCCCATTGCTTACCGAGTTTTGGGCCTCCCGGCAACTTCCATGGTTACGCGGCGATGGTTCTATGTCATTCCCGCGCAGGGTGAGCCTTCCAAGCTGGTGCATCGCATTGAAGCCGGACACCTGGACACGCTACCCGGATCCAAGCGCCAGTACGCGGGCTGGCAGGAGCTGGAAGAAAATCTGAAGGCCATGCTGGCTCCTTATCACACGCTGGCCATGCAGTACTCGCCCAACAATCGCATCTTCGTCATTTCCCTGATCGACGCTGGCACAATCGAGTTGATTCGCAGCTTTGGAACGAACGTAGTCAGCTCCGGCGATCTGGTGGCCAAATTTGAATCCACGCTCACCGAGGAACAAATCGCCAGCCACTTCGAAGCCCGCGACGCCGTGGATCGTGTTACCGCGGCGGCCTTTCAGGAAATTGGATGTCGCGTGCGCAACGGCGGCACACATGAGTACGAAATCCAGCAATGGATTATGGAAGCGTTCGGCCGCGAAGGACTCAAGACCGACGACCCGCCCATTGTCGGCGTCAACGCCCACAGTGGCGACCCGCACTACGAACCCAAGCCCGGAACTTCCCAACCGATCCGCGAAGGCGACTGGGTCTTGCTCGACATTTGGGGCAAAATGAATCGCCCAGGCTCCGTGTACTACGACATCACTTGGACTGGCTTTGTGGGCACCGCGCCTTCCGACCGGCACCGGCAAGTATTTGCCACGGTAACCGGCGCGCGGGATGCCGCCGCCGCCAAAGTCATTTCCGCGATTGGGGCGGCGCAGCCGATTGCGGGCTGGGAGGTGGACCGAGCGGCCCGTGACTTCATTGACGCTAAGGGCTTCGGCGAGTTCTTCATCCACCGCACCGGACACTCGATCAGTTCGGATATCCACTCCAACGGCGCCAATATGGACGACCTGGAAGTGCACGACGTGCGGCGTATTTTGCCCAATAGCTGCTTCTCCATCGAACCCGGCGTATACCTTCCGGAATTCGGCGTCCGCAGTGAAATCAATATTCTGGTCCGGCAAGGGTCTGCCGAAATTACCGGGAAAATTCAGCGTGAGATTGTGATGGTGTAATGGCGAATTCCAAAGCCTTAGAAGAATCCTCTCCCCTGCCGGGTGCGATGTCCATCATTGCGCCCGCCATCGGCTGGCTCGTTCCAGGGGCGGGCCACTTGATCCAAAGGCGCTACATCCGCGGCATCTTGCTCATGGGTTCGATTGTCAGCATGTATATGATCGGCATCGCCATGCAAGGGCACGTGTACAGCCCCAACGGCGGCGACCTGCTCGACATGCTCAGCTTTCTAGGCGATGCCTGCGCTGGCGGCCTCTACATCATCAGCCGCGCCCTCGATTGGAACCCTGGCCTCATCACCCAGGCCACCGCCGACTACGGCTCTAAGTTTATTGTTGTCGCTGGTCTGCTGAACTTCATCAGCGCCGTCGACGCCTATCACATCGCGATCGGAAAGAAGCAATGACTCAGATCTCGCATTTTGGCGCCGCCGTGCTCTTCGCGCTGTTTGCCTCGATTGTTTTTGGCATTACGCAAAAGCAAACCACGCGGGACATGATTCAGTATGGCCTGTACAGTTTTGCCATGTTTGTGGGCGGCGTAATTCTGGCGGGCTGGGCCATGTGGCTCATCCGCCACTGACGTCTATCCTTCCCAGACAAACGCATCGAACACATGCCGCGTGGCATAACCCAGTCGCTCGTACAGGTGCACGGCACCCTCGTTGGCCTGGGTCACCGTCAGGGTAAGAGTGGTCACCCCTTTCGCGCGAAGTGCTTGCGCCGCGCGATGCATTAGCGCATCGCCAATTCCATGGGAGCGGTATTCCGGCAGCACGCACACCTGCGTAACGTGCCCGGCATCGTGCCGAATGCGCGAACAGAGAATCACTCCCACAATCATGCGTAGCGCCCGGTTGTAGGCTACAAACGACGACTCGGCATCAAATTGCCCGCATCCCGGAAATCGGACAATGTTGTGCAAGAACCTTTGCGATCCGTTTACAGAACAATATTGGTCATTGATTTCCGCGTCCACATGATTGTGGTAGCTGGCGGTGATCAAAATCGCCGTGGGCTGGTAGTCAATCTCCGACCAGGGTCGAATTTCGATTTCAGAATTAATGGGGGTGGATGCAGCCGCACTCGCATGCACGTCCGCCGTCATAAACAGCCGCGGATGCCGCCGGAATCCAGTCTGCGCAAACGGTGCCACCAGCCCGCCGGATTCATGCAGCAGCAGTTGCGCCTCCGCGCGATGAATCCCCGGCGACTGCTGCAACGTCTCAATCGAATGCGTCATTAGCAGAGCCTCCAGGCTCTCGCCCACTGCGGCGTTCGCGCCATCCGCCACAAACATATCGCCAATCACGCCCTTGCTGGCCTCATACACAAAAAAGGCATACCCGAGCACGCGCCCGCGATTCACCGCTGCATACCCAGGCAGAATCTTGGAATCCAGATACCGCAACACCATCTCGGTCGAGTTCGAGTAATCCCACGAGAGCAAACGAGACCAGACCCCGGCTTCTTCTTCAAGGAGCGGGCGAAGATCAGCGGAGGAAAAATGCCTGAGATCGAGAATTTCCACAATAGCCTGACGAGTGGCGAAGCGTCAGTCTAGTGCGTTGCCGAAGGCGAAGGCAAACTGGGCGGACCGCCGAAGACAACAGCGCGCAGCTATCGGCTCACGATTGCAACCCGGTAGAACTCCAGATGCTGCGTAGCGTTGGAGCCAATCGGCGTCAAAACTCGCGCCCCAACAATCTTGGCCAGATCGCTCTGCGCGCCTTCCTTGGCCACCAACAGGTGCGCCTCAAGCGGAATTTCTCTGCGGTCGTAGCTCCGTACCACCTGATTGCGATAAAACGCCAGGCCGTACTCGGTCTGGCGCGGAACCTGAAACACCGCAATCGGCAGCGAATTCTGAGCTAAATCACTCAGCGTCACCGCCACTGGTCGCGCGGAGTCTTCCTGATCGATCGCCGCACCGCCCAAACGCAGAATCGCCGCCACCGCCACCAGCACCGGCACCAGCGTGGAAAAATGCAGCAGCCTCGGGCCCGAGGGTCCGCTCAGTGACAAATAAACTCCCGCCATTACCAGCAAGCTGAACAATCCCGCCGCCAGCGTCCCCATTCCCCACGGTAGCCGATGGACAATCACCAAATATGGAATCAACAAGCAAGGCAGCACTACGATCCCCGCCAGAACCGCATGCAGCAGCACGGTCAACCTGCTCAAGGGAAGACTGGAACTCAACCGACGGCGCACATAACTAGCCAACAGCAGCGGAGCTGCCGGTAGCGCCGGAAGAATATACCCCGGCAGTTTCGAATGCGAAAATGAAAAGAACAAAATCGGAATCGTCAACCAAAGCAGCAAAAACACATCGAAACCGTCTTCGCCATCAAAAACATCTCGCCCCTCAGACTTCCAACCCCGCGCTGTCTCCCAAACCGCGGCGACCACGAACACCGTCCAGGGCAGCAATCCGATTAACGCCACCAATAGGAAATACCAAAACGGCTGCGGATGCCGGTAGAGGTTCGTGCCAAAACGCGCCAGATTATGTTCCAGGATGAATTCGCGGAAAAACTGCGGATTTCGCAGTTGCACCATGACAAACCAGGGCAGCGTCACCGCCAAATACACAACCACGCCCGGCAGCCAAAAGGTGTCCGCCAGCACACGGCCCGGCCGCACCAGGGTAAAGGCTACCAAAATTAGAACAAACAAGGCCGGTGCCACCGGCCCCTTCGCCAGCGTCGCTAGTCCTAGAAAGCCGTACGCGGCCACCAGCCACCGTCGCTCGCCGCTTTCGCGCCACGCATACCAGCCCAGCAGCGCGATGCAAAAATTCGCGGCCAGTAGCATATCCGTGGCCGCAGCCCGCGCAAACCCCAACACCGCCGCGCTCGATGCCGTCATTAGCGCCCCATCCAACTGCGACCCCGGACGAAACCGCCGCAGGAACAAATAAATCGCCACAATCAGCAGCGTCGCTGAAACCGCCGACGGCACCCGCGCAGCCCAATCGCTCACCCCAAAAGCGCGGAACGCCGCCATCTCTTCCCAATACAGCAGCACCGGCTTTTCCAGCCACGCCTCGTGCCCCAGCGTCGGCGTCACCCAGTCCCCGCGCTCCAGCATTTCGCGCGCCACCTGCGCGTACCGCGGCTCATCCGCACCCACCAAACCAAACGATCCCAAGCCGTAAAAAAACAGAAATCCACACACCGCCGCGAGTACGATCCAATCGCGGCGACTTTGGCGCAAAGAGGAGTTTTCCATCAACCTTATTCTACCGATTCCATTTGTCTACTGAATCGAAGACTCATGCCGCAGGCGACCGATCACATCCGCAATAGCGTGAGCCAACGGCCCATCTGCGGAACACCCGCTCGCGCAGCGATGCCCACCACCGCCAAATATCCCCGCCACCAGCGTCACGTCCACGCGGCCCTTGCTGCGCAGGCTCACGCGAAACCGCCCATCCGCCAGTTCCCGAAAGAACGCCGCCACTTCCACGCCGTTGATCGCCAACGCGTAATTCACCAAACCTTCGCAATCTTCATCCAGCGCGCCCACCCGCTCCATCTGGTCGCGGGTAACCCAAATCCAGGCCACATCACCCTCACGGTGCAGATTCGAAAGTGCCGCCCCCAGCAAACGCATCTTCGCCGTCGAATGCGAAAAATACAGATTCCGCGCCACATGCGAGGGCACCGCGCCGGCCAGCGCCAGCTCGCGCGCCAACCCAAACGTGTGCTCGTTCGTTCCATCGAACATGAATGACCCGGTATCCGCCACCAATCCCGTATACAAGCACGTCGCAATCTCCGGCGTAATCGGCGCGCCACACTCGCGAGCCAGCCGGTACACCAACTCAGCGGTCGCGCACGCCTGCGGATCAATCCAGTTCACATCCGCGAACGGTCGCCCGCCAATGTGATGGTCGATGTTAATCAGGAATTTGCCTTCCAGCCCTTGCAAACGCGTCCGCTGCAAACTGTCGCACTCCAGCAGAATGGCCGCGTCGTAGCTGCCGTCCACAGTCCCGGCGTGAATAATCGCGTCAGCAAATGGCAGCTTGCGGTAATTCCTTGGCACCGGATCATGCAGTACAACCTCGGCCTGCTTTCCCAGCGCCCGCAAAATTTGCTGCCCCGCCAGCGCCGAGCCTACGCCGTCCCCATCCGGCCGCGCGTGCGAAGTCAGCACGAAGCGGCTATGGCGCTCAATCTGGCTCCGAATCTCCGCTACCGCGTTGGCCTGCACTGCTTACCTCTCTTGTTCGGGTGCCACGCACTGGTCGCGTTCCTCAGCGACAAGGCGGATGTTTACGTCCCTGACTTCTCGGCGCTTTTCTTTGCGCTGCGCTTCTTATTCCGGCCCAGCAGCTCTTCTACCCGCGATTCATAAGCGTGCGATTTATCAATTTGGAAATGCAACTCCGGACACCGCCGCAAATGCAGCCGTTCAATCAGCTCGTGCCGGATATACCCCACCGCCGCCAGCAATCCCTCGCGCGTTTCCACCGCGTCCTGCTCGCTGCCTTCCACGGCAATCATCACCCGCGCCGAGCGCCCATCCCCCGCCAGCAGCAGTTCCGTCACGTTGGCCAGTCCAATGCGCGGGTCCGCTAACTCGCCTTCAATGATGGTTTCAATCTCCTCCCGCAGGAGCTCCGCCATGCGTTCTCGGTGATACTTTTGTGCGCGGTTTTCCACGGTCTTTTTACTCCAGATAAAACTCTATAGGCTACCAGAAAGACGCCTAGCCCACAGGATTGGTTGTAACGGAAATTCTTCTAGAAGCAATTCCAAGCAAGTAGATGGAGGCACGGGCGTCCTCGCCCGCGCAGGTTTAAAGGAATTCCAGGTATGAGTCCTCAATCTCAGCCCCGTGGTTATTAGCGATGCGCGCCGCCGCCCGCTCCACGTTCTTCATCAACCCATCCAGATATTCGCGCGAGCTGGAAATGCTGACGATCCCAATCGAAGCCTGGTTCCAAAGTGTCGCCGGGTCCAGCTCCGCCACAGAAACGTTAAAGGTAGTCCGCAGCCGGTCCTTCAAACTACGCACCACCTGCCGCCTGTCTTTAAGGGACTGCGCCGCTTCAATTCGCAGTTCGAGGGTAAGGAAGGCAATCAAGGCCGTTGCCCCTGGTCAGACACTGGTTGCCCGCCGTCAGCTACCAGCACTCACTGGCAGCTGACAACTGCTCTACGCAATCACTTCCGCGGCAATCACTTCAGTTGAGAAGAACTCAATCGTATCTCCAACCTTGATGTCGCCATAACCAGCAATACTGATGCCGCACTCATTGCCATTCCGTACTTCGCTGGCATCGTCTTTGAAGCGCTTGAGCGACCCCACCTTGCCCTTGAAGATCTGCGCCCCATTCCGCATCAGCCGCACCTCGGCGTCCCGCCGCACCAGGCCATCCTGCACAAAGCAACCAGCGATGGTTCCCGCCTTCGGTACCTTGAAGACGTTCCGCACTTCGGCCTTGCCCAGGTAAGTTTCCTTGAACGTCGGCTCCAGCAGCCCGCTCATGGCGCGCTTAATTTCATCCTGCAACTCGTAAATAATCGAGTGCAGCCGGATGTCGACCTTCTCCTGATCCGCCAACTCCTGCGCCTTGCGCTCGGGCTTGACGTTGAACCCGATAATGATCGCGTTCGACGCCGACGCCAGCAGCACGTCGGTTTCCGTAATCGCGCCTACACCGCCGTGGATCAGCTTCAGCCGGACTTTGTCGGTGGCAATCTTCGAAAGCATGTCTTTCAAAACTTCGACGGAACCCTGCATGTCGCCCTTGAGGATGACCGCCAGTTCCTTCAAGCTCGCCGACCGAATTTGATCCGCCAAGCCTTCCAGAGAAACACGCGAACTCTGAGCCAGCGTCAACTCGCGCGCCCGTTGTTCTCGGTACTCGGAGATGTTCCGGGCCTTGTCGCGGTCCGCCACCACCACAAACTGATCCCCAGCCTGCGGCAAGCTCTCGAGTCCAATGATCTCCACCGGCGTCGAAGGCCCAGCCAGATCCAACTGCTTCCCTCGGTCGTCATACATGGCGCGGACCTTACCAAACACATTGCCCACCACAAAGTTATCCGCGGCTCGCAACGTGCCGTTCTGCACCAGTACGGTCGCCACCGGCCCGCGTCCACGGTCCAGTTTGGCTTCCAGCACCACGCCGCTCGCCGGACGCGTCGGAACCGCCTTCAACTCGCGCAGGTCGGCCGTCAGGCAAATCAGTTCCATCATCAAATTCAGATTCGTCTTCTTCTTGGCCGAAACATCCACGAATACCGTCGTCCCGCCCCAGTCTTCCGGCATCAGTCCGCGGTCCGCCAACTGCTTCTTCACCCGGTCCGGCATAGCGTCGGGCTTGTCGATCTTGTTCACGGCCACAATAATCGGCACTTCCGCCGCGTTGGCGTGGTCAATCGCTTCCAGCGTCTGCGGCATCACGCCGTCATCCGCCGCCACCACCAGCACCACAATGTCCGTCACCTTCGCTCCGCGGGCACGCATGCGGGTAAATGCCTGGTGGCCTGGCGTATCCAGAAACACAATCTCGCGGCCAAACGCCGGCGACTGCGGGTCCACGACCTTCACCTTGTAGGCGCCGATGTGCTGCGTGATTCCGCCCGCTTCGCCTTCGGCCACATTCGTGGCGCGAATCGCATCCAGCAGGGTTGTCTTACCGTGGTCGACATGGCCCATGATCGTAACCACCGGCGGACGCGTAATTTCTCCACCTGTGGATTCGGTCGTATCGAGTTCCGCCTCCATCTCCTTGGCGGCCTGGTCTTCGTAGCTGATCACGTTCGTGTCAGCGCCAAAGAAGCGTGCCATTTCCGAAGCCAGATCGGCCTCCAGAGTCTGGTTGATGGTGGCAAACACACCCTTCGCCAAAAGACCCGCGATCAAATCCTTCGCGCGAATCTCCAGCTTCTCCGCCAAGTCTTTAACTGAAGTGCCTTCCGTGATGGTAATGCTGCGCGTAATCGGCAACGGCTCCGTCGGCAGCGTGAAACGCGGCGGCGGAGTGTAGCCCTTCATTGGGCCTTCTTGCACCTTGGGAATGTAACGTTGCCCGGGTCGCCGCGGCGGCGCTGGACGCCCTCCTGGACGGTTCCCTGGGGGCGCGGCTCCGCCTGGCGCTGGTCCGGCTGCTCCCACCCCTGGACGCATGCCCGGAGGCCGCGCACCCGTCGGTCCACTGCGTGTAGGGTGCATGGGACGGCGCTCGCCCGGCTTCAGCGGAGGACGCATGCCGCCTGGACCGGCCGCTCCTGGAGCTGGACGGCGCTGGAAAATCGGTTGCCCGGGAACTGGACGTCCAGGAGCCGGACGCGGTCCGGCGCTGGCGGCAGGCGCAGCCGCCATGGGCGGCGGTGCTGGTGCCTTGTACACCGGACGCGGTCCGGTCTGAGGCATGATGGTGCGGGGCGGTGCCGGGGCAACCAGCCTCGGCGCGGCCGGCTCGGCTGGCGGCTCGGGCGGAGCAACCACAGGAGGCGCGGCCGCAGCTTGCAAATTTACAGTTACCGGTGCTTCCGCCTTGGCCGGCACAGCTTTTGGCGGCACAGCTTTTGGCGGCGCGGGAGGCGGAACCGTGAACGTGGGACGCGTGCCCGGAGCCTGTGGGGTAATCATCCGCGGTACCGGAGGCGCGGTCACGAGTGCAGCCGCAACCGGAGGCGGCGCTACGGCTGTGGTCGGCGGCGCTGGGGCTTTGGCCACCGACTTCGCTTCCACCACTGGAACTGGTGCTTTGGCCGCGGGCGGCGCGGCTACCGGCGCTTGCTTCTGCGTCAAAGCCTTCAGCACATCGCCGGGTCGGGAAATGTTAGAGAGGTCGATCTTGGTCTTAATGCCGTCGCTCTCAGGCCGCGACGCTGACTTTGCGCCGGACCCGTTGCCCTCACCCTGCCTCTTGAAATGGGCACGGACTTTTTCCGCTTCGTCGGCTTCGAGCGAACTGGAATGAGTCTTCTTGGTCGTAACTCCAGATGCACTCAGGGCATCTAGAATCGCCTTGCTCTTCACTTCCAGCTCTCGCGCCAGATCGTTAATTCGAATCTTACTCATCCGCCTCTACATTCCCCTTAACCCGTTTAAGCGCTCATCGCAACCCCACGGCTTTCCAGAGTCCTTAAATTTTTACGGCCCCGCATACAACTACGCCTTATTTCCGGAATCTTCTTCCGGCTCGGCTTCGTGATGACCTTCCAAAGCCAGTTCCGCTGCTGGCACAGCCTCAGACTCGGACGGCTCGACTGACTCCGCCTCCGCCGCCAAATCGACGGCCAACGGCTCTTCAGCCTCTTCCGTCGCGGTCGCTGGCTCAGCTCCGCCCACCAACGCGTCCGCTTCGACAGTACCTTCCGCCGCCGCCTCTACCGGAACTTCGCCCGAATACTCGCCTGAGGCAGCCGCTGCTTCCGCCGCGTCCAAACTGGCGAAGTAATTATTGACCGCCAGACTGATTTTTTCTACCGTTTTCGGGCCAATGCCTTCAATGGCTTCGAGCTGCTCCGGCGTCATGTCCGCCAGGGCTTCCACGGTGCTCACGCCCGCCGCGTTCAATTTCTCGACTAACCCTTCGCCGAGACCTTCCACCTTATCCAAAGGCGTCGTGGTCTGCGTGCCAAAGCCCGCCATCTGCTGCTCGACTTCCTGGCGCTTTTCTTCCTCGCTCTTGATGTCAATCTTCCAGCCCAGCAGTTTGGCGGCGAGGCGGACGTTCTGCCCCTTCTTGCCAATTGCCAGAGAAAGCTGGCTATCGTCCACCACCACTTCCAACTGCTTGGTCGCCGCATCTACCACCGTCACGCGGCTTACCTTGGCAGGCTGCAAAGCTTTTTCCGCAAAGGTGACGGAGTCCTCGTGCCACTCGATGATGTCAATTTTTTCGCCGCGCAGCTCGCGGATGATCGACTGCACGCGCATGCCCTTCATGCCCACGCACGCGCCGACGGCGTCCACGTCTTTGTCTTTGGATAGGACGGCGATCTTCGTTCGCTCTCCGGCCTCGCGCGCAATCGCACGGATGATGACCGTCCCGTCGTAAATCTCCGGCACTTCCGTCTGAAACAAATGCTGCACCAATTCCGGCGCCGCCCGCGAAACTACCACCTGCGGACCCTTGGAAGCCTTCTCCACCCTTACCAGCATGACCCTTACGCGTTCGCCCACCGCGAACGACTCCAGGCGCGACTGCTCTTTGCGGGGCATTTTGGACTCGCCCTTGCCGAGGTCGAAAATAATGTCAGGGCCTTCGATGCGCTTCACCGTCGCATTGATCACCTCCCCGACTCGGGAGATGAATTCGTTGTAGACGGTGTCACGCTCAGCTTCGCGGACCTTCTGGAAAATTACTTGTTTGGCGAGCTGGGCGGCAATGCGACCCAGGATGCCATCGGTGACCTTGGGAATATGGAGCTCTCCGCCCACTTCGACGGCCGCATTGAGCTTGCGGGCGTCCTCGACGGCGATTTGCAGGTTGGGATCCTCGACATGATCGCGGCTCTCGACGACCGTCTTGACGGCAAAAGCATGAATCTTGCCCGTTTCCTTATCCAGCTGGGCGCGGAGGTTTTCCTGCGACTTGTAGTACTTGCGGGTGGCGGCAACAATGGCGTCTTCCACCGCTCCGACCACAATTTGCGGATCGATGCCCTTTTCCTTGCTGATCGCGTCAATCGTGTTGTAAAGCTCGCTGGCCATGACTGCTTTCCAAGATTAAGAATGAAGGCTGATTTGCAATTTCAAATTTCTGGAACTAAATTCGCTTTTTCCACATTCGTCAGGACGATTTCCACCTGGCCGCCCACTGGTTCTGCTTTGCTTTTCTTTGTTCGACCGCGGTCGGCTGTATCCACCGTCAACTTTCCATCGGTGAAACTCACTAGTCGGCCTTCAAAATGACGATTGCCGCCGACCGGCTCGAACGTCATCAACTTGACCAGCCGCCCTGCGAACCGCTCGTAGTCGGAGGCCTTGTAGAGCTTCCGGTCCATCCCCGGCGAGGAAACTTCCAGGGTGTAAGTGTTGCCCGGCACTACGTCTTCCACATCCAAAATCGTGCTGACTTCTCTGCTGATATCCGCGCAATGCTCGTGCGTGATTTTGCCCGCTGGATTGTCCAAGAATATGCGCAGCGTGCGGCTTTTGCCGCCTCCGCGATACTCCACTTCCAGCACTTCCAGCCCGTGACTCGCCGCCACGCGCTCGGCGATGCCGCGCACTGTCTCTAGATCTAAAGCCATGAAAATAATGGGTTTATTGCAAATTCAGCTTAGGCAAACAAAAATGTGGGCTTGCGCCCACTGGTGTGTTTCGCCAAATGCCAGAACTCCACAACAGTCCAGTTACCAATATACGCCGCAGATGGGGAAAAGACAAACCGCCGACTCGTGCGCGCTGGCGCTCGTATCTGCTGCTTTTGCGGTTAATTGGGGGAGGATGACTCGCTTGGAAATGGTGCCCCCGCCAACCCGGGGTCCGGGCTTTCTTGCCATGTATACTGGCGCTCGCAATCTACCTCCAAGGAGATTCCATGACCGCACCGACCGATGCTCCACCACCCCACATAGCCATTCTGATGCTCGTGAACGGTGCTTACGTCGCCGGAACGGTTTCGGCCCTGGCTGAGCTTGGTATTCCGGATCGGCTCACCAGTGGGCCTAAAACAGCCGCCGAGCTCGCCAAGGAAATTGGAGCGAATCCCGAATTTCTCTATCGGCTGATGCGGGCTACGGCGTGCGCTGGGGTTTTGGCGGAGGACCCAGACGGAAAATTCTCTCAAACGCCCATGTCGGCCGCTCTATGCAAGGATGGCCATCCCAGCGTTCGAGGCCTGGCGAGAATGACTGGCCGTGAATGGCACGGTCTGGGATGGTCGCGGCTCTCCCACTCGGTGCGGACCGGCAAGCGGGCCCTTGACGAAACCCACGGACCGCTGTTCCAATATTTTGCGCAAAATCCAGAGGAAGCCGAAATCTTCGACGAGGCGATGACATCGCTCTCCAGCATTGATGGGCCAGCGGTGGCCGACGCTTATTCCTTCGACGGCATCCACTCTCTGGTCGATATCGCCGGGGGCCGCGGACTTCTACTGGCTACGATTCTGGAACGGAATCCGCACATGCGGGGTACCCTTTACGAAATGCCGCATGTCTGCGAAGGCGCTAAGACCGGGCCACTGCAAGGGATGATGGACCGGTGCACGATGGCATCGGGTGACATGTTCTCTTCTGTGCCCTCCGGGGCCGATGCCTACATCATGAAGCACATCATTCACGACTGGCCCGATGCGGACTGCATTCAACTGCTTCAAGCTTGCCGGAAAGGCATCAACCCGGGAGGAAAGCTACTGGTGGTAGATTGCGTGATTCCCCCGGGCAATGACTTCTCACCCGTGAAGTTCTACGACTTGCAAATGATGGTGTTCCCCGGAGGCAAAGAGCGCACGGAACCACAATTCCGCGAGTTGCTAGCCGCAGGCGGATGGAAGTTGACGCGTATCATCCCGACGGCAGCTCTGGACTCAATTGTCGAGGCAGTCCCGGCGTAGAACGTTGACGCTGATTTTTGTGGTCGAAGCCGCGGGTCGAACCCTACGCCTGACTATTGGCGGGGAGCGAAGTAGCCTTTTCGGGCGCGCAGGGATAGGTCTTTCTTCAAGGCGCTGATTTCGATGGAGCGATAGCGTCCGTCGGCGTCAAACTGGGCAGGCTTGTAGCTGACGATGTACTGGCTGCGCAGCTCGTCTTGAATGGCTCCGAAGGAATGCGCGACATCTTTGTCCTTGAGGGGGAAGAAGGCTCGTCCGCCCGTGGCTTCAGCCAGTTGGCGCAGGACGCGGTCGCCGCGCTGGACCGTTGGACCATCGTCGGTGGAAATGGTATAGAGAATGACCTCAGCGCGCTGAGCCATCTCAATGGCGGCGTCGCGGGAAACATCGCTCTGGTTGTCGTCGCCATCTGAGAGCACGATCAAGGCGTGACGCGTGGGACGGTCAGAAGTTGAGTTCAGCAGCTTTTCTTTGCAGGCTTTGTAGATGGCATCATAGAGAGCCGTTCCCCCGCCAGAACGAAGACGGTGGACGCCCTGCGAGAGCAATGCGACGTTGTCGGTAAAATCCTGCGTCATCTGCCAGCGGCTGTTGAATCCGGCGACAAAGGCCTGGTCCGAACCGGGACGCAACGTGCGGTTAAGAAAGTCAATGGCCGAGGCTTGCTCGAAGGCAAAACGGCTGCGAACGGAGCCGCTAACGTCGACCAACAGGCCAACCTGGAGCGGAAGATCGGTTTCACGACGGAAGGTGAGAACGGCCTCCGGCGATTTATGGTCGTCGAGAATGGTGAGATCGCTTTGTTCCAGATTTTTAATGAAATGGCCGTGCTTGTCCGTGGCGGTGAAGAGAAGATGGACTTCATCGACGCGCTTCTTGATGGTGAAAGCCGGATCGTCAGAGTTGGAGTCAGTAGAGACTGAGTCGGAGGCTGATGCGGGCACTTCCGAGCCTGCGACGTTAACCGCGCGGGCGACCGCTGCGCTCGACAGCACTGGCGTGGCGGAGGCCGCCTGCTGGGGCGACAATTGCGCCCAAGCCCCGGTCACCAGAATCAGCGTTGCTAGAAACAATTTGCGCATCGCGTAACTTCGTTCCTTCGTGTCTAAAATTTGCACGTTTTCGCACGTTTTTCAGAGCCTTCCAAGTTGGATGCACGCGAAAGGCCCAAAGACGGGATTCAAACTGCCACCCCGGTTCTAAGAGACTAGTGCTCGACTCCGAAGCCAACAAGTTACTGAAGGAGCACGGTCTTCGGATGGGGGAAACTGCTGCAATCACTGGGCTTACAGGCGCGGCGGACGGGGCAGCTGCTACTGAGAATCTTCGCATGTTCGGCGTAGGTGCAGGAGTGCCGGAAGTACATACCCAGAATTGTCGCTAGCTCTGTAGGATATTTCACTGAGAGGATCAGCTGAAAGGAGAGCTACGCCCCATGCAAGTCGTGTCTGTGAACGTGGGCCTGCCCCGCGAGGTGGAATGGAAGGAAATAACGGTCTCGACCGGAATTTTCAAGCAACCAGTCGCGGGAGCCGTAGCCGTGCGAAAGGATAATTTGGCCGGGGACCAGCAGGCGGATTTAACGGTTCACGGCGGGCCAAACAAAGCGGTCTACGGCTACGCCAGCGAACACTATCCCTACTGGCGGGCGCAATTGCCAGAAATGGAGCTAGCCTGGGGAGTATTTGGCGAGAACTTGACCACGCAGGGCGTCTCGGAGGATTCGCTGCATATTGGGGACACGGTCCGCGTGGGGTCGGCGGTGTTGATGGTGGTACAACCGAGAATGCCTTGCTACAAACTTCAGATTCGTTTTCGGCGCGACGATATCATCCAGCGATTTTTGGCGAGTGGGCGAAGTGGATATTACTTCTCCATCGTCCAGGAGGGCGAGGTGAGCGCTGGCGCGGAAATGGAAATCTTGAAACGCGATGAGAATTTGGTGTCCGTCGCGGATGTGAATCGGCTGTACCTGGGGCTGGAAACGGATGCGGGTTTGTTGCGGCGGGCGTTGCAGGTGAAGTTTCTGCCAGAGGCGTTGCGGGAATCGTTGATGAAGAGGGCCGGGCGGTAGGCTGATTGGCCGACTCGTTCGCTGAGCGACCCGGATCCACAAAGGTCCCCCGCCGTCGCAAAAGCGCAGGTCGAGCAGTGCGAAGGGGCGAATCGAGCACTTCTCCTTCCCGCGCTGCACCGAATCCCCCGCAAAACTGACGACTCGGTGACGGCGAGTTCCGACCACGAAGAACAAAGTCCGATTGACCCGCTGCTCGACTACCGTGCCGCTTCCTGGGACCGCCCGCACGCGTTTGCGGCAAATTACGTCTACGAACTGCCGGCATTGCCAAGATCAAGAACAGCCCGATCAAACCAACGAAACCCTGGAGGTTTCCGAGTCGTGCAGCCAGGCGCAAAATTCGACTTTAGACTTCGCTCGAGACAAGACAAGTAAGGAGGGCTTTGACTAAGGAGACGGCAAAAGAGGCGTACGCTAGCGTGCGCCAGTTTCTATCCGGTTGATCATGAAAGTAGACGTTTCATCGAGGTATTTCCGAAGGATCTGTTCAACCGCATCCGGCAGTGCGGCTTCCCCAAGAGCGCTATTCATCAAGTTCATCCACCGGTCGCGGACAGTCTGATTTATCAGGAACGGCGAATGCCGCGCTCGAAGGCGGGGATGGCCTCGTTGCTCAATGTAGGTCTGCGGCCCACCGAAGCGGCCGATCAGGAAAGCTCGAAGTCGCTGTTCAGCGCCTGGAAGGTCTCCCGCTGGGTACATCGGTCCGAGAATGTCGTCTTGCGGAACCTGTCGATAGAAGGAAGCGACTAGCCGCGTAAAACCCTCCGCGCCAATCAAGGCGTAGATTTCGAGTTCCTGCAATTCGCCCTCCTCATCAACCTGTTCGGCTTACCCGGCTTACTATACTTGCTCAGCTAGCTGGAGAGTTATTCAGTTTCTTGACCTTGTACGGCGGCGTGGGGGTTCAATCTACGTGAGGCTGACGACTTCATGGCGCGACGCTTCGGAGCACTCATCTTTGTGGATATTCCCGAAATTCCTCCGGAAATTCCGTCATTTTTTCCCCGATGGGGCGGTCCGCGGTCCATGAATACAAAGGGTGTGAAGCTGCCAAAAATTCCCCCAAGGCGGGACACTGCGCAAAGTACTCAACGATAAGCTTACTTGTCGCCGTCATTGATGGCGAGCACACTGGGAATACTGGCGACGGTTGGAAGGGTCAGTATCGCCAACGCCCCGCTTCCGACGCGGGTTTGAGGTTGGTGCCGGGAGGGGGGGTCGAACCCCCAAGGGCCGGAGCCCGGCGGATTTTGAATACACAGGTGGGTTCTGATCCGTTTGGAAAATTCTCTGTTTTACTTGATTTGTCAATAACTTACAAATCGAACGAGTTGACCGGAGATGCACCAATTTGGATCGTTTTTATTATCGAACTACTACAGTTTTACTGCAGCGCTGCTGAACCTCTTAGAGATCCGCCCAGTTAGGGGTCGCTGCGTTTTGAGTGTAATGGCCTGTTTTCGTCAGTTGTGAGTCTGTCTGTTGGCCAACGTACAATCAATTCTGATGCTTGCGCATCAAAATGAGGCTGGGAGATGTCGGCATGGATTATCCTCGCTCAATCATCTCGGCATTGATTCTTTCTGCTGGTGTTCTTTCCCAACCTGCTGTCGGCCAGAATATTCCAGCAAAGCAGCAAGCACCCCAGCGTTCACAAGAAAGCTCCGGTCTTACGCGCACCGCCAGCCCTGAAGTTCAATCACTCTTGAATGATTCCGAAGGCTTGCCACCCGAATTTGCTTCGGATGTATTGCTGACCTTGGTCGAGAACGGTTTCATTCGACACGATGCGCCCAAGGCAAAGCTCCTTACTCGTGCATTTGAAAAAGCGTCAGCGGCGCAAGATGATGTTATGCGACGTCCCTTCGGAGCAAGTGTCGAGGAAACTTCACAAGGGTTGCATGCAATAGCTTCTGTCGTCACGGGGCTCAATCGTACTTCCTTGCAAGCAAGAGTGATTCATGAGCTTGTTGCAACTGACCCTCGAAGGGGGAGACGATTTTTCGAATCAATGCAACCCCCGCAGCTGACGCCAGTTTTGTGCAATGAAAACTGGTACTTTGTTCCGGATTCCTATTACGATGCTCTTGCGGCGGTACTAAAGCGGGGTTTCTCAGACCGTGAAATAGCGGGTGGCAATAGAGCAGGCTATGTAAGTGTAATCACTAGTGGTATTCAATCTCATGTACAACTTGTGCCGCTGGCCCGACTGTTGAGCGCCGGTGACTTCACGGAGCAGGAACTCAGGGAGATCGTTCCTGCCTATGCGGCCAAGCTAGACGAAGTACACGGTGACCCCCTTTCATTCAGCATCTTGATGTCTGAGCCCGATGGGCTCTTCGAGACGATCTCCACACTTCTTGCGTCGCTTGACAGGCATAGCGTAGATTCGCGCGCGCTGCTTCAGGCTTTTCGTGAGTATATGGTTCTGAACTTCAAGGGACCGAACTGCGACTCAACGGAATTGTCAGGGGTCTCC
>JAYWAL010000113.1:0-10746 GCA_043782485.1 Acidobacteriaceae bacterium
CGCGCCACACGAACCTCCTGATAAACTTCCGGCATGTCGAAAGCGCGCGCCAAGCGAATCAAGCTGGTTCTCTTTGATGTAGATGGGGTGATGACCGACGGGAAGATCTGGATTTTTCCCGCGCCCGCTGGAGTGCCGGGTGGACTGATTGAAGCGAAGGGATTTCATGCGCACGACGGCGCGGGGATCTCTCTGCTGCGGCATGCCGGCATTAAGACAGGCTTAATCACCAAGCGCCAGTCGGAAACGGTGGCGTTGCGGGCGCGGGATTTGAAGATGGATCATATTTGTCAGGGGATTCACGACAAGCGTGGGGCGTTCGAAGAAATTTTGGCCAAGGAAAAACTGGTGGCCGAGGATGCTTGCTTTGTCGGAGATGACCTGATCGATCTGCCAGTGCTACGGATTTGCGGGCTGGCGATTGCCGTGAAGAACGCACGTCCCGAGGTCAAGCGCGTGGCGCACTATGTCACGCCGCATGCGGGCGGGGACGGAGCGGTTCGCGATGCCGTCGAATATGTGCTGAAAGCCCAGGGTCGGTGGAAAGCGATCTTTGAGAGCTATAACGAAGCGCCGGGATCAGCCTCGGGACAGTAGTCAGGGTTCCGATTTCCCCAGCCAGGATGTGACTTATTCACGTGGGTCTGGTCTTTCCAGATAGGGCCAATAGAAACGTAAACCCACCGGCTGCCTGCTTGGGGCGTTGCTCGGGTCGGCAACCGGTGGGACCGTTTCTCCTTACTCACCCTGTAGTTTTCAGGAGTTGGAGTTATTAAAGCATAGCCAGCCGTCCCCCATATCGCCGTTTACTGGAATATTACAAAATATCGTAACGCGACCCTTATTCAGTAATCGCTGAGGGTTTGTTGCTCATCAAAGCAGAAAAGCGCGGGTCGCTACGCACCGCCGCGAACTCCTCGTCCCGGAAGATTTTGTTCATGTCTTTGTAGCCATCCTCCATGGCGCGACGAAGGTAGGTCAGCGACCGGTCTGTGGAGCCGGACTTAGCGTACATTCTCGCCAACAGGTAGTAATACTCGGCCCTGTCGCCGGGTGAAGATGTCTGCGCGGCCACCCCGATGCGGGACGTGTGTTCAAAAACGTCAGGGTCCAGCTGCAACGCCCGCGTGTAGGCGGCAACAGCTTTGGCAAAGTCTTTTTTGGCAAAGTAGGCTGTACCCAGGTTGCTATGGAATGAGGCGGAGTCCTCCTGCAACTGGATCGCCTTCCGATACTCTTTAATGGCGCGACCGAAGTCTCCCGACGACCAGGAAGTGATCGGCGAACCGGCGCGCAGCTTGGCTGCTTCCTTTGCCGATTCCTGCAAATAGTAGTCGACGCCGAGGTTGTTATGCGCATCCGCGTAACCGCGGTTGATATGAATGGCCGCTTCAAAACTCTTGCGGGCATCGGGGTAACGGACCAGTTGCAACTGCACAATGCCGATCTTGTTCAGCAAGGACGCGCTCTTGGGATTTTTCGCCGCCGCTGCCCGCAGGTAGTCCAGCGCGTCGAGAAAGGCTTTGTCTCCCCGCAGTTGGTCACCCCGGCGTTCCAATTCTTCGGCCGAAGCCTCAGTGGAAGGCGCCTCAGCGTGGCGCGCCAGAGGAGGAGAAACTTGCACTTGGTTTGCGGGGCCGGTCTGTGTGGAACCCAGCATTTGCTGGCTGGATAGACAGGCAAGAAGACAAACGAAACAACCGAAGCGGAGCCTCATCGCGAACCTCCCGGCCAGCAACAGAACGCTACTGTGGCGGCTGGCCGTCGCCCTTGGGCGGATTGGAGGTGGGAGGCGGAGTTTTGTCTCCCTTAAAGAAGCCCGCCACTTTGCCGAGAAACCCCTTCTTACCGTCCCCAAGCTTCTCGGAAGCATGATCCCCCTTTTCCCCCTCTCCTGGCAAGGCCCCAATGGGGAGGGTCGCCGGAAGCGGCTGGTCGCAGGTATCTTTGGGTTCGGTGCCTTCCAGGAAGGCGGCGCTGTAGGTTTCCAGGCAATTGGGCGTCGCCAGGCGGTTGCTGGCCTTATCGAGCTGCACGGATGCCACGCCCGGTGGTAATCCAAATCCACCAACGTGGGAATATTCCGGCACCGCAATGGCCCGCTTCATGAACTCGGCCCAGATGGGTGCCGCCGTTTGGGCACCGCTCAGGTGGATGTCGCTGTAGTCGTCGTAGCCGACCCACACAATGCACAGCAGATTGGTGGTGTAACCAGCAAACCAGCCATCGTGTGAGCTGCCGGTCTTACCCGCCGCGGGCGCGGTAAATCCCATCGCGCGAACGCCTGCCGCCGTGCCGTAGTTCATCACGCCCTGCATCATGTCGGTCATCACAGCAGCTACGCGGGGATCAAGAACGGACTTCTTTTCCGGGGCGTAGTTTTCAATGACCTCGCCTTTGGTGTTACGCACGGAGTCAATCAGGATGGGAGCAATCCGCTGACCGCCATTGGCGAAGACGGTGTAAGCGGCGGCCATATCGAGCGGGGTCGCGTCGTAGGAGCCAAGGGCCATCGCGGGCGTGGCACGCACGGATGAGATGCCCGCCGCGCGGGCTAAGTCGGCAACCTTGTCGTAGCCAACTTGCTCGGCCAGCTTGACCGTTGCGTTATTGAGCGACGTTGCCAAAGCGTAACGCGCAGTGACGGGGCCGTGGTATTCCTCTTTGTAATTGCGAGGCTCGTAAATCTGGTCTCCGTAAGCGAAAGTCGTAGCCGCGTCATCAATTATGGAAACCGGTGTGATGACGTTGTCTCCGCCAGCGATTCCCGTGTTGATGGCGGCGGCGTACACGAAAGGTTTGAAAATCGAACCGGTGGGGCGCTTCGCCATGGCGTGATTCAGTTGGCTCACACCATAATTGCGGCCACCGACCAGTGCGAGTACTTCACCCGTGTGCGGGTCGAGCACAACCATTGCCACTTGCGCCGATGGACCCTGCGTTACCTGGGTCTCCAGCTTTCCCTTGGCACCCTTGACCTTCCGTGTGCGCATTTTTGTGACCTGGGCGTCCACCAGCTTCATGCCCGCGTCCACGGCTTGCGCGGCGGCCTTCTGCAAGTCGGGATCGATGGTGGTGTAGACCCGGTAGGCCTGCTCGTTCATCTCGCGTTCGTTAAACTTACTGACCAGCGTGTCGCGGACTAGGTCGACGAAGTAGGGAGCATCGCTGGCTTCCACGTTGGGTGCGGCCAGCTTCAGCGGCGTAGCTTTGGCCTTTTCAGCATCGGCTCTGGTGATGGCATGTGTGTCCACCATGGCTTCGAGCACCAGGTTGCGGCGTTCTAGCGCGCGTTCGGGATGGCGGTAGGGAGAAAGCGCGCTGGGAGCCTGAATAATGCCAGCGATTAACGCCGCTTCCGGCAGCGTCATGTCTTTCAGGTCTTTGTTGAAGTAGGCGTGTTCCGCTTCGCCCACGCCGCTAATGCCAAACGAGCCGCGCTGGCCCAGATCAATGCGGTTGGCGTAAAACTCAAAAATTTGCTCTTTGCTGAATTTCTGTTCCAGCTCCAGAGCGATGATCATTTCCGTCAGCTTGCGCTTGAAGGTTTTTTCCGGAGTTAGAAAAAACGCGCGCGAAAGCTGCATGGTGATCGTCGAGCCGCCCTGGCGATGGGCTTGGTGTGTGAGGTCAATCCAGGCCGCTTCGAGCAAACGCAGGTAGTTCACGCCGTTATGCTGAAAGAAGCGGCGGTCTTCAATGGCCAGCACCGCATCCACCAGAATCTTGGGAATATCCTGATAAACAACCAGTTGGCGCTTGGTGCGCTGGCCCGCCTCAGAAAGGGAAGTTACCATTACCGGCTCCAGCTCATAAGCCGCCAGTTGTCCACTCCCGCCCGCAATCGACTCCACTACGCCGTTGCGAATCTCGATGGTCGCCGATTCCGGCGCATGATACGACTGCGCCCCCGGCGTGACCCGAATTCCGGACCCAACCAACGCATAAGAACCGATTTGCGAATCCTGCGCGCGGTCCGCATATCCGGCGCGGCTCAGGACCGTGGCGATCTCGTGGGCTGTGACGTGGTCGCCCGGGCGGATGGTACGTGCGCGCGCGTAGATTCTTGCCGAGGTGGTAAAAACGGGTCCGCGGAACCGCTCTTCAATCATGCGGTCGTACTTGATGAAGAAGAACGAAAATATGCCCAGGACGAGGACAGAGAATAGGGCAAATGTCGCGAGTGCCAGACGCATGACTGGATCCTTGGCGAACCACGCGATCATGCGGCTTTTCCAGCTGCCGCCGCCATTCTTGTTTTTGCTCTGCGGAATTTTAAGCTTTAAGGCCACGTGGCTCGGGGGATTTCGTCCAAAAGAACGCCGCGCGGAGACGAGTTCTCAAACTAGCCGTCAACAACGGCTAGCTATGCTTTCTCTGCGCGGTGCGTATTGGTATTGTACCCTAGGGATTCGACGGGCCAGATAACCGTCGGAATGCGACCTGGCGGGGCCTGAGCGGGTCGCAACATTCCAACCAAAACTCCAACTACATGGGCTTGTTTTGCGAGCCGACGGTAAAGTGAAGGTCCGTGGCGGTGACCAGCAGGTCGATGTGCACGATATAGTCGGCGTTGATGCTGACGGGGTAGATTCCGTTACCGCCGCCCGTGTTCTTCTCCACTTTGATATCTTCCTTGGCTAGAGGAATTTCCAACTCCTGCGCCTTCTTGAACACTTCGTCGCGAATCGTATCCGCTGACGTTCCCGTGGCGTAGCTGGCGCGCTTCGTTTCATCGTCGACGTAGTCCTTGAAGTTGTAGTTGCCGTAGTAGACGGGGACGAATTTCAGTCCCAGAAATATCAACGCGACAATCAAGGCCAGTGAAAAAACGATGCGCATACGCCCTATTTTCCGGCCGCGCTCGCCGAAAGCTTAGGCAGGGCGCAGCAAAGTGCGAAAGTGACTGACTGCTTCCGCGATCATAACGTCGGTCGAGGTCCGCGTCGAGCGCTGAACCACTTCGATCCTATCTTCGGTAACCTTCTTGCCAACGTTGATTCTAAAGGGGATACCCACCAAATCGGCATCCTTGAATTTCACCCCAGGCCGCTCGTCGCGGTCGTCCAGCAGAACATCAAACCCGGCGGCCTCCAGCTTTTGGGCCAGGTCCACGGCCACTTCGAGCAATTTCGCGTCGGAGACATTGGTGGGAGTGACTACGATTTCGAAAGGGGCAATCTGAGGCGGCAGCCAGAAGCCGTTCTCGTCATTGGATTGCTCGACCGCGGCCGTCAGGATGCGCTCAATGCCAATGCCGTAACTGCCCATGATCGGAGTAACTTCTTTGCCGTTCTTGTCCAGCACCCGTGCGCCCATCGAGTCGGAGTACTTATAGCCGAGCTTGAAAATGTGCCCAATTTCGACGGTGTGGTCGAGGCTGAGGACGCCGTCGCAGTTAGGGCAGGTGTCTCCGGCTTCGACGTTGCGCAGGTCGGCGTACGCGGTGGGCTCAAAATCGCGGCCCGGGACGATGTTCTTGACGTGGTAGCCCTCTTTGTTGGCCCCAGCGATCAGGTTTTTGCGGCCTTCGAGGGCTTTATCGACGAAGAGCAGCGTGCCCTCGCCGAACTTGCCGTTCGTGGCTTTCGCGATATTCGTCAGCCCAATCGGGCCCAGGTATCCGGCCGGAGAGTGAAAGAGAGGCTCGATTTCCTCCGCCGTCATCGGACGAATTTCCATGCCGCCAATGAGCGAACCGAGTTTGGCCTCGTTCATCTGGTGGTCGCCGCGGACGAAGACGATGATGGGGCGGAGTTTGGGCTTGTCGCTGCCTTTTACCTTTTCCTCGGCCATGAGGGCCAGGGTCTTGATTTTGTTCTTGGGCGAAACGCCGAGAAATTTTGCCACTTCTTCGATGGTCTTCTGCCCGGGAGTATGGACTTCGAGGGGCTTTCCGTCGCCTTCCGAAGGAAGGTCGTCCACCTGGTCCAATTTTGAAATCGCCTTCTCCAGGTTGGCCGCGTAGTTGCATTTGCTGCACGTGGCGACGAGGTCTTCGCCGGCGTTGGTCTTGACCATGAATTCGTGCGACTGCGAACCGCCCATGGCCCCGGAGTACGCCTCCACGACGACATACTTCAGCCCGCAGCGGTCAAAAATTCTGCAATAAGTCTCGTAGTGTTTCTTATACGAAACATCCAGCCCGTCGGCGTCGATATCGAACGAGTACGCGTCCTTCATCGTAAATTGCCGCACCCGCATCAATCCGGCCTTCGGGCGAGGCTCGTCGCGAAACTTTGTCTGAATCTGGTACCAGATTTGCGGCAACTGCTTATAGCTGCGCAGCTCTTTGCGCGCGATTTCGGTCATGATTTCTTCATGCGTCATGGCCAGACACAGCTCGGCACCCTTGCGGTCCTTGAGCCGGAACATGTTGTCGCCCATCACCGACCAGCGCCCGCTGGCCTCCCAGACTTCTCGCGGATTCAGCGCGGGCAGAAAGAATTCTTGCCCAATCTTGTCCATTTCCTCGCGCACGATTCCCATCACCTTGTTGAGTGAGCGTTGCCCAAAGAAAAGATACGAATAAATCCCAGCCGCCAATTGCCGGATATAACCCGCGCGGACGAGGAACTTGTGGCTGGCGACTTCAGCGTCGGCCGGAGCCTCGCGGAGGGTGGGGATGAAGAGTGTGGACCAACGATGCATAAATGAATTCACCTGTGAGACTAGAATTCTCCATTGTAAAGGACGCTCGATCGGGTTTCGGGCTAACGCGCGTGAAATGACGATTTCCGGGAAGGGGCGAGAGCGCACCAATTAACGCGCCAAAAACCACCATACTTTTAGTATGAAACCATAGTAAAACTTATGAAACCATAGTAAAACTATGGTGCGAAAAATCGGTAAATTCGCCTGCGGCTAGACCATTTCCGTGCCCCACAGGTCGTGCAAATGGACGATCCCGAGGAGCTTCCGGTCGGTACCGACGACGGCCAGGGACGTAATTTTCTTCTCTTCCATGATGGCAAGCGCGGTGGCGGCAAACTCTTGCGGACCGATAGTCTTCGGGTCGCGGTTCATGGATTCTTCAGCGGTGAGGTCGAGCGCATCTTTGCCCCGGTGCTCGAGCAATCGTCGCAAATCGCCGTCGCTAACGATGCCGACGAGCTTGCCGCCATCCACGACGGCCGCCACGCCCAGCTTTTTGCGCGACATTTCATAGATCACGTCCGGCATTTTCGTCGCAGGCGCGACTTGCGGCAGCGCGTCGCCGGAATGCATCAGGGTATCGACGCGGGCGAGCTGCTTGCCGAGCTTGCCGCCGGGATGCAGATCCGCGAAGTCTTCTTCTTTGAACCCGCGGCGTTCTGAAATGGTAACGGCGAGCGCGTCGCCCAGCGCCAGCATCGTGGTGGTCGAAGCAGTCGGCGCAAGGCCAAGGGAGCAGGCTTCTTTGGCAATCGAGCAATCGAGGCCGACTTCCGCCGCTGAGGCCAACGTGGAAAGTTTGGTCGCGCCGTTACAGAGCGAATCGCCCGTCATTGCATCGCCCGTCATTGCATCGCCCGTCATGGAGATAAGCGGCACGCGGAGCCGCTTGATCGTCGCCAGCAGGCGCAGGATCTCTTCCGTCTCGCCGCTATAGGAAAGCGCGATCACCACGTCTCCAGGCACGACCATGCCGAGATCGCCGTGCACGGCCTCGACCGGATGCAAGAACAAAGCAGGGGTGCCGGTTGAACTGAGAGTGGCGGCGATCTTGCGCGCCACGATCCCGCTCTTGCCCATACCAGTGACCACGACGCGGCCGCGGCAGTCGAACAGTAGGTCGACTGCGCGCGTAAAACTCGCCGCCATCGGGCCAGAAATGCGGTCCGCCAGCCGGCTTAGCGCGTCTGCTTCAATCCGAACCACATTCTCGCCAACATTCGTCATAGGGCAGGCTGAATCTTAGCAAATCAGCCAAGGCTCGCGTGGAGGCAGCCGCCCAGGCTGCCGGGAAGGGGTGAATCCGCGTCCGCTTGCAACTTCCCCAACGGCCGCACATCCTATCGGCAGGTAGAATTCAAGTGAGCAATCCGCAAAGGAGTCCGAAATTATGAACGAAAAAACGACAGCTGAAAAAGTCGTCAAGACCGAAGAAGAGTGGCGCGAAAAGCTAACGCCTGAACAGTTTCGTGTGACCCGTCAATGCGGGACTGAGCCTGCGTTTACCGGCAAGTATTGGAACAACAAAGAAACCGGCATGTACCAATGCATCGGCTGCGGCGCGCCGTTGTTTCAGTCCGATGCTAAGTTCGAATCCGGCACGGGATGGCCCAGCTTTTGGACGCCTGTCAGTCCGGGCAGCATTGTTGAGCACACCGACCGCGCTTACGGCATGACCCGCACGGAAGTCCGTTGCGGAGCTTGCGATGCGCATCTTGGACATGTGTTCCCGGATGGTCCCAAGCCAACTGGGCAGCGCTATTGCATCAACTCGGCTTCGCTGGATTTTGCGAAGAAGGGGTAACGTTCCGGGCAAGAAAATGGCCTGCTTTCTCTGTATGGAGGAGCAGGCCGTTTGCTTTTCAGCGCCTGAAGGCACTTTTTGTTTGGCTTTTCGGTATGCCTGAAGGCATACCCTGATACGAAGCTTAATTTCCGGGGCTAAATACCAGCTTAAGCGTGTGCCGCCGCGGCTGAAGAGTTGGCTTTGTCTTTCTTGTCGGCTTTGCCCAGGTCGATACCGCCTTTGAGGAACGCGCCTTCTTCAATGGTCAAGCGCTCGGCGTGAATGTCGCCGGTGACGGAGCCATCGCTGCGAATATCGACGCGGTCGCTGACGATCAAATCGCCTTCAATCTTGCCCATAACCACGACTTCCTTGGCGGAAACGGTCGCGATGATGACGCCGTTGCGGCCTACCGTCACGCGGCTTTCGGGCATGTTGATGGTGCCTTCGATGCGGCCGTCGACGTAAAGTGTCTCGGCTCCCGATACTTCACCTTTGATGACGATGGAGCGGCCGATCGTAGCCTGCTCCGGAGAGGCTGAGAAATTCTTGGTTGCGCTCGTGGGGCCGAACGTCGGAGCCGGCGCGGGGCGCTCGGCGGTGGAAAATTTGTCGTTGGGTTGCAGCATGGTTGGGGCCCCCTACTTGGGTTCGGAATTTGGTCCGGTGCGCGTGACGGAGTTGCGCAAAAGGATTGATCTGACTATCCCAGAAATGTTTAGGCACGGGCAGATTACGGAAGATGGTGTCCGGTGGAAGCGGATTGGATCTTAGCGCCACACTCGCAGCCGCTCGCCCGCGGGTGGAACTTCTTCCGGCGAACCATAGCCGCGAGAGTAGGCGTCACCGGAAACAACATACAACGCCAGCTCATCCCAGTTCCATCGACTGGCTGCCCCGCAGGAGCAGTGTAGCGTCCACTCCTCCAAAAACCTCGCGACCAATGGCGTCAGGTAGGTCCCGTTAGGGTAGGGACTGAAGCCAACCAGATATCGCGTGAGGCATTGCGGGCATTCGAAACAGTGTCGGATACGACGATTCATGGTTAGGCCTAACAATCTGCAACCGGTAATCGCGACCATAGCGAAATGTACGACGGCGCAATGGACGTTCGCGGACCTGGTTCCAACCCAGGACGTGGTCCGAAAGCGTCTACAATCCTGGGCGGGGGCGGATAGGATTGGACTTGCGTCGACACGAAAGCCGGGCGACCCAACCCATGAATCTGGACTTGCAGGTATGCTCCCGCGCACGCCAGACTCGCGATGCGCGCTTCGACGGCAAGTTTTTTATTGCCGTGCTGAGCACACGAATTTACTGTCGCCCGATTTGCCCTGTGCGGACGCTGCGCGAAAGCAGTGTCCGCTACTACCCCAGCGCCGCCGCCGCCGCTGAGGCCGGATACCGTCCCTGCCTGCGCTGCCGTCCGGAGAGTTCGCCGGGAACGCCGGCCTGGCTGGGAACTTCCAGCACGGTATCGCGCGCTTTGCGGCTGATTGATGAAGGCGGGCTCGAGGACGGCGGTGTCGAAGCTTTCGCCGAGCGGTTGGGCGTTGGGTCGCGGCACCTGCGGCGATTATTTTTGAAGCATCTGGGCGCGGCGCCGATGGCCGTTGCGCAAACCCGCCGCCTGCACTTTGCGAAGAAGCTGATCGACGAAACGGCTTTGCCCATGTACCAAATTGCGCTGGCCTCAGGCTTTGGCTGCGTTCGCCGTTTTAACGACGGAATTCGCAAGGTTTACCATCGCACGCCTTCGCAGATTCGCCGTCTGGTTCGCAAGGTCGATAGCCCTGCTGAAAATCAACCTGAGGACCACTATCTGTTTCGGCTTAATTTTCGGCCGCCGTATCACTGGCAAGCCATGCTGGACTTTCTCGCTCCGCGTGCGACCCCGGGTGTGGAAGTGGTCCAAGGGGGCTGCTACCGGCGCAGCATTTCTGTGCCTAGCCAACTCACGCAGGACAACCACGGCCATCTCGAAGTCTCGCTCGACTCAGCCAACGATGCCTTGTTTGTGCGCATCGCGTTCGGCGACCCGCGGTCGTTGTTTTTCATTGTGGAACGTGTGCGCTCAATGTTTGATCTGAACGCCGACTGGGCGGCCATCGGGCAAAGCCTGCGCGGCGACCCCGCACTCGCCGCTCGTGTGGATGCCGACCCGGGAATTCGCGTGCCCGGATGCTGGAACGGCTTTGAGCTTGCTGTCCGCGCCATTCTTGGTCAGCAGGTGACGGTGAAGGGAGCAACGACGCTGGCCGGTCGTATGGCCGCGAGTTTCGGGAAGCCCTGCAACGGGCCAGCGG
>JAYWAL010000114.1:0-27799 GCA_043782485.1 Acidobacteriaceae bacterium
TTTTCGATTTCTTCGAACTTGGCGGGCGTCAGGTTGGCTTGCTGCAATAGCTCTTCGTATTGCTTTTGGCCGATGAACTTGCCACCAGGGAAAAACGTCTGGCTGTATTGGCCATGCTCGAACTCGTCGTGGAGTTCGGCATCGCTCACCCGCAGACCCATGTTGTGCGCCGCCACCAGCAAAGCTTTCTGGCTGATCAGGCTATCGATCGCCCTGCCGTTGAACAACGGCAAAATCCGGTCGTCTCCGCGCGGCATCTGCTGCCTCATCATGGCGCGTCCCTGATCCACAACCTCCTGGGAGGTAATCGGGTCGCCATCCACCGTGGCTACTACGCCTTTGGCCGGACCACCCAGGCCATTGCCGCTGTTACTGATGCCCTGCGTTAGGTAGGCAACCATGGAGATGCAGATGAGAACAAGCAAGCCGCCGAGAATGAACTTCTTGGCTTGGCCCTGAGATTGAAGAAAGCGAATCATGGTTGTTTTAAGCTCCGGTCGAGGTTGGCGAGGTCAAAAATCGGCACAACTCTATTATAGACTACGACTTGCGGACCGAGAACACCCCGAGCACACCTCGACATCAGTTCCAAAGTAACTGGTTGGGTTGGCCCGTGCGCTGCGGGTGGCGCACCTCTATTTCGGAGGCCGCACACCGATTTTTGGGTCAATCACCTTCCCATTGACCTCAACGCAATACTTGTACTCGCCCCCGGATGCTCCTTCGCGAACAACACCGGAAGCAGGCAAGCAGGGATGAAAGTGAAAGCTGTCAAATGGCGACTCCGTACCGAAGCAAATCGTAAAGTTCACGCCATCGTCAGCGCGCCAGACCACGGTCTCGTCCAGCCGGCGATCAATTTCAACAAAATCGGGTTCCACGCGTGGATAGCCGTCCTCACCCACGGTTACTCGAACCACTTTTTCCCGTTCACAATCTGGGGGTTTGCTCATAATTTTCCTCCGCTGTAAAAGTGCATCTACATCTGAAGAGATGAGAGGTGACTATTCTTACTGCACAATTCGTTGAAATTGCAAGTTCGACGACAACGCGGAGAAAGCAGGGTCGTCCCGCAGCAGCGGCTTGGGATATCCCGCTGCAACCGCCTTTTCGACTTCGATAATGGCTCGCCGATCCAGGCCGAGATGGTGGTGGATTTTCGCGGCAAGAGCCCAGATATCCGGGCTCAATGGAGTGCCAGACGGAACCCTCCGCAACAACGCCAGGGCGGCGCTGCGATGACCCAACATGGCCTGGTAAAGGCTGGCCCAGTGAATGGCCTCATAATCATGTGGGTTCACGCGCAACACCTCATCGACCAGGGCAGATGCTTTGAGGTAAGCGGGACGATCGCGCGCGGACTGCGCGGGCACCATCGCATAGGCTTCGGCGAGGTTGCCCCACTGCCAATACTCGGCATCCGGTAGGCGGACCGCCAGTTCGTAGGTTCTGGCGGACTCCGCGAACCGATGCTGGTAGAAGTAGGTTGTCGCCAGATTGGAATATCCCGTGGCGCTGGGTTGCAACGTTAAACCTCGGTCAAATTGCTGGATGGCTTCACCGTAGCGCCCTTCCGCCAAATAGGCTGCGCCCAGATTGCTATAGCCAAAATCGCCTTCGGGAACCAGCTGGATCAGCCGGCGATACTGCTCCTCGGCATCTTTGTACCGAGCCGCCGCAAAGTAAAAATTGCCCAACCTGGCATAGCCTCCCCAGTACTGCGGTCGCAGATCAATCGCTTTCTTGAAATAGCTTTCCGCTTCCTGCGGTTTACCCTGGCTTTCAAAGGCCGAGGCCAACCCCAGCAGGGCCTCATCGTTGCTCGGTTCCAAGCTGGCGGCCCGGCGGAACTCCTCCGTTGCCTGTTGAGGCTTACCGGTTCCGCTGCTCACCACTCCCAGGCAGTTGTGGGCCGCGGCAAGCCCTTCATCGAGTTCCACGGCGCGCTGACAAGCCTTCTGCGCCAGCGGCACCCAGCTCCGCGCCTGCGTCTGCCCATATTTGCGCCAATAGCTCTGCCCTAAACCGGCGTAGGCCTTGGCGTAATTTGGGTCTTGCTCCAAGGCATGTTTGAACACGTCAATGGCGCTGTCCACGTTCTCAGGCTTGTGGTAATCCTGCAGGTAGCCTCGGCCCAGAAGGTAATAGTCATAGGCTGCTGGTTCATGCGTGCCCTGATCCACGCGAGTCTCCCGCTTGGCTTCCATACCGAGCGCCCGAGCCACGCTAGCGACCAGCTTGTCTTCCATGGCAAACCGATCGGAACTGCTCATGGTGATGGCGTTACCGCCGAGCATCTTCCCCGTCAAGGCGTCCACCAGCGTGTAAACCACTCGCGCCTGATTGCCGGATTGACTCACGGTGCCTTCGAGCACACGGTTCGCGCCGAAATTCTTGCGCGCTTGCTCGACATTCTGCACCGACTTGTCTCGAACCTCGCTCGGGGGCACAACGTCCAAGTGAGCCTTGTCGCCAACTTGCGCCAGCCAGAGCGCCAGCGCCTCCGAAAGGCCGTCGCAAAAAGCGCGGTCCGTGGCATCGGTAGAGGACGTCCGCAACGGCAGGACTACCAGGTGAATGACCGCAGGGCTACCAGAACCATCCCAAAGCCGCCTGACCTGCGGCACTTGCGTCACAGCCGCGACCAGCGCCACGGCGGCGGCCCCCAGCCAGAAGCCCCTGCGAGCACTGGCCTTGCGTTGCTGAATAGGCAACAGACGCAGCAGACGTGCTGGCGTAAGCCCCGTTTGCAGATGGTCGATGTCGGCCAGCAGGTCCCGCGCACCCGGGTATCGATCGGCGGGCTTTTTGGCCAACATGCGTTGCAAAACGCTCTCCAGCGCGGGAGAAACATCGGAATTGAAGCGGTGGGCAGGCGCGGGATTCTCACCGCGGATGCGATCCGACGTCACCGAAAAACTATCGCCGCGAAAGGGATGATGCCCGGTGAGCGACTCGTAAAAAACGATGCCGAGAGAAAAAATGTCCGCGCGGCCATTGGCTGGCTTGCGTAACAGGACTTCTGGCGCCATGTACGCGGGCGTGCCGCTGAACGTACCCGCACGATCCACGGTGATGTCGTCTTCGGACGAAAGAATCTGTTTGGCGACGCCAAAATCCAGAATCTTGACCTGCCCGGCGGGCGTGAGCATGATGTTTTCCGGCTTAATATCGCCATGGAGAATGCCGCGATCATGCGCCGCCACCAAGGCCTCAGCACACTGTCCGGCAATGTGGAGGAATTCCTGGAGCTGGATCGGGCGCGTCAGACGCTGGCGGAGCGTCTCGCCTTCGACGAACTCCATGACCAGAAAAAAATCGTCAGGGGTTTCGAGGAAGTCATACACAGCGGCCACGCGGGGCTCATTGCGCATCTGCGCGCAACGCTGAGCCTCCTCCATGAGCCGACGCCGATAGAGTGCATCATTTTGCAGGGCGGGAGCCAGCCGCTTGAGCGCAACCGAACACTTCAGGCGCGTGTCGCGAGCACGGTAAACCTCGCCCATGCCCCCGACGCCGACGCGGTTTTCGATCTCAAACCGGCCCGCAACGGTGCCCGTAAGAGAATTTCCCGTGGGATCGTCCATCGCGATGGGGGCAGACTCCGACATAGGTTCAGAGACTCAAGCTGGATGCGGTTGAAGGATGAAGTTATTGCTTGAACTTATTGTTATAGTGCACGGAAGTGGGCAGTCGTTGCAATGATTCTTAGCGATCTGGCACCGTCGAGGACAAGGGAAATGACAGTCAAGACGACTCTCCTCTTGGCGGAGGCAGATGAAAAGAGTACAGTAATCAAACGTTTCAATACACACAAAAGGACCATTTTTGATGCCATTGAGAAAGCTGTGCGCACTCCTCGCCGTCTTCGGTATTTCGGTAGCCTTCCTGTCGTTGGCGGTGCCAGCGGGCGCGCAAGACGCGCGGCTCAACCTGCGGGACTGGAAGTTGCAGTCGTCGCTTAAGGTGGATACGCCCGGCGCGGTCATTGCCAGCAGCGGCTTCCTGGCGGCGAAAACCTGGTACAGCGTGCAGGTTCCCACGACTGTGGTCGCGGCTCTGGTTAAGCAGAAGGTGTATCCCGACCCCGCCTTTGGTATGAATCTGCGTTCCCTGCCGGGCGTGAGCTATCCGCCAGGGGCCAATTTCTCAAATCTGGAGATGGAAACAGACAGCCCATTCGCCGTTTCCTGGTGGTACCGAACGGAATTTGCCTTGCCCGCAACGGACGCGGGGAGAACGATTTGGCTGAATTTCGGCGGGCTGAACTACCGGGCCAATATTTGGCTGAACGGGAAGCAGATTGCCAACTCCGATGACGTGGCCGGAGCGTGGCGCACCTGGGAGTTCGACGTGACGGCGGCCGCGAAGGCTGGCGCGCTCAATACGCTAGCCGTGCAAGTGTGGGCACCGAAGAAAAACGATCTGGCCATTACGTTCGTAGATTGGAACCCGAACCCACCGGACAAGAATATGGGTTTGTGGCGCAGCGTGTACGTTACAACCACGGGCCCGGTGGCCCTGCGATATCCGGCGGTGCTGACCGAGCTAAACTCTCCCGCCAATGATCTAGCTTCCCTTACGGCGACCGCCGTCTTGAAGAACGCGACCGACCATGCGGTGCAGGGCAAGTTGCGGGGAAAAATTGAAAACATCTCCTTCGAGCAGGATGTGGAGTTGGCGCCCGGAGAGAGCAAAGACGTTTCGTTTGAACCCGACCAGTATCCGCAGCTCAAGCTGTCGAATCCGAAGCTGTGGTGGCCAGCGCAGATGGGCGCGCAGAATTTCTACCCGTTGGAAATGGAGTTTGAGACTGGCGGGAAGATTTCCGACCACGTAAAGACCAAGTTTGCCGTCCGTCAGGTGACAGGTGTCGTGGACGAGAAACAACATCGAGTTTTTACCGTGAACGGCAAGAAAATCCTGATTCGCGGCGGCGGCTGGTCGCCCGACATGATGCTTCGCGAAAATCCGGCGCGCCTGGAAGATGAAATCCGCTACACGCGCGACATGGGGCTGAACACCATCCGCCTGGAAGGCAAGCTCGAGACCGAAGAGTTCTTTGACCTTACCGACCGCTACGGCATTCTGGTGATGGCTGGGTGGTGCTGCTGCGACCACTGGGAGCACTGGCAGAACTGGAAAGAGCAGGATTATAAAATCTCCACCGAATCACTCCGCGATCAAGCGCGACGATTGCGCAATCATGCCAGTGTCTTCGTCTGGCTGTACGGCAGCGACGGCCCGCCCCCGCCGGATGTGGAACAGAACTACCTGACCGTGCTCAAGCAGTGCCGCTGGCCCAATCCTTCCATTTCTTCGGCCAAGCGCATCCCCACGGCGGTTACGGGCGATCCCGGGGTGAAGATGAACGGCCCCTACGACTATGTGGCGCCTTCCTACTGGACGCTGGAAAAAGACACCCTCGGTGGCGCATGGAGTTTCAATACAGAAACCAGCATGGGTCCGGCTGTGCCTCCCATTGAGAGCCTGCGGGAAATGCTGCCCAAAGAAAAACTCTGGCCCGTCAACGAGGCATGGGATTACCACGCCGGCGGCGGCCCTTTCAGAAAGATCGGCCTTTACAAAGATGCCGTCGACAATCGCTTTGGCAAATCCGACAGCGTGGAGGACTTCGCGCGCAAATCGCAGATCATATCGTATGAGGGCGAACGCGCCATGTTTGAAGCCTTCAGCCGCAACAAATACACCTCCACGGGAGTGGTGCAGTGGATGCTCAATAACGCGTGGCCGTCGGTGATCTGGCACCTATATGACTTCTATCTGCGGCCGGGCGGCGGATACTTCGGCACAAAAATCGCCTGTGAACCGCTGCACCCAGTTTATGGATACGACGACAACGCCGTCTGGCTGGTCAGCAGCCAGTACACGGACGCCAGCGGACTCAAAGTCAATGCCCGCGTTCTCAATCTGGATATGACGGAGAAGTTCTCGAAGGAAGTGACCGTTGACGCCGCCGCCGACAGCACGCAAAAGCTCATCGACTTGCCGCAGATCGATGGCTTGTCTCCAACGTACTTCCTGGTGCTGACCGTAAGCGACGCTTCGGGAAAGCGCGTAGGTTCCAACTTCTATTGGCTCTCCACCAAGCCAGAAAAAATGGACTGGGCGAAATCCACCTGGTACATGACGCCCACTTCCGACTACGCTGACTTTACGGCGCTCAACAGTCTGCCCAAGGTGAAGCTCAAGGTTATGAGCAAGACCGAACACATCATCACCGCACATGCCGGAACGGAGCACAGCGTCGGCGACGTCATCACGCGCGTCACGGTGGAGAATCCCAGCAAGAGCATCGCCTTCTTCAACCGTCTGAAACTCACGGGCGCGAAAGGCGAGGAAGTCCTGCCTGTGATCTGGCAAGACAACTACTTCTCGCTACTGCCGGGAGAGAAGCGCGAAGTCACAGCGACCTACCACGCGAAAACGCTGGGCGATAACAAGCCGGTGGTTGTGGTGGAGGGATGGAACGCGGACTAGCGCACAGTTTACTGATCCGCAGGCACATCAAAATTGACAAGCTCGCTGCGGAAACCCTTGGTCTTCCAAGCACCGTAGGCGATTCCGGCAATCATCCAAATGGACCCGGCCACCATGGCTAAGCCAGATAGGTGGGTCCAAATGAAGAAGCAAATCACAAATCCCAACACTGGCGGGATCAGCTGACCCATCGTGCGGTCTGCGCCACGAATGTAGTAGTGCGTTAGAGCGGCAAGATTCACGCCCATGAAGGCGATCAGCGCGCCGAAGTTCAGCAGCTCCGCGCCCACGTCGTAGGTCATGAGAAACGCCCCAACGAGAGCCAGGGCACCGACGAAAATCACGTTGTTCGCGGGAATCCGCGTCTTGGGATGCACCGCGCCAAAAAACTTCTTGGGGATGGCGTTGCTGCGTCCCATGCCGTAGAGCAAGCGAGCCGCGCCCAGCTGCGATCCCATTCCGGAACCGATCGTAGCCACCAGCAGCGTCAGGCTAATGGCCCTGCTCATGGCGACGCCGCCCGCGATGGCAGCAACGTGACTGAAAGCATTTTCCACTTCATTGGGGCCAAAGAAATATTGCGGGCTGAGCAGCTGCGCGCTATAAACCTCCGCCGCGGAAACAAATCCGGTGATCACGCAAACCAGCACGGTCGCCAGAAAGATGTTTCGCTTCGGATTTTCCACCTCTTCCGACAATGTGGAAATGCCATCAAACCCAATATAGGAAAGCACCGCCACGGACGTGCCGTGGAACACCCGGTTCAGCGTAAACGTCTGCGGGTTATAGAACGGACGTAGAAAATAGGCTTCCGGATACTGCGGCAGATTAAAGATATGACGAACGGCAAACCAGAAATAAACCACAATGACCGCGCCCATGATGGCGCAGAGCACGGTATTGATCCGCGCCGAAGTCTGCACGCCGCGAAGATTCAACCCGGTAAAAAGAAGGGCGAAAAAGATCGGCCACAGGAGTCCTGGATATGGAATCTGATACTGCGAACCGGCCAGCAGATCCGACATCGCCTTCGCGCACCAAATGGTGCAGATCAACGGATTCAGAATGTAGTCCATGACCATGCTCCAACCGGTAACGTAGCCGAGCGAAGCGTGCAGTTCGCGCCCCACATACGTATAGGCGGAGCCAGCGCTGGGATAGACGCGCGCCATGCGCCCGTAACTCATGGCAGTGAAGACCATGCCCACCATGGCAATCAAAATGGACGTGACCACGTGACCCTGCCCGGCGTTGCTGAACACCCCATAGGCCGGCATGGGCGCGGTGGGCTGGATGACGATGATGCCGTAGAGAAGCAAATCCCAAAGAGTAAGGGCGCGGCGCAGTCTGGGGGCGGAGGCTGTGGTTTCGGTGGTGGACATGTTTGGCGGACGATTTGGGGGTACTCGAAGCACGCAAGAAGACTGGGCGATTGTTCTACGCCGGAGGGGGTACTGTCAAATCGAAAGCCCGGGACTTTCGCTTTATCTAAACGTTTTAATAGCAGTGAATCGCGAGACTAGGCTGGACGCTGAGGGCCAAAGATGGAAAGAAGGTACCGGTCAGGGTCGAGCTTATGCGCGGCCCACATGGGCCCGGTGATCTGCCCCGGCTCGCGCTCAAAGTGCACACCTTGTTGCTTGAGGGCCTCATAGGAAGCGCGAATGTCCTCCACGGAGAAAACAATTTCCGTGGCCCCGGCAGCTTGCTCGACCGACCTGGCCCGTTCCTCGCTCAGCACAATGGTGATGTTGCCTGCGTTGAAAAAGGCAAACCCCGCAAATTGCTGCGTCATCTTCGGTCCCGGCAAATCCCGGTAAAAGGGAATGCTTTTCTGAACATCCCTCGAGCCAAGCATGAGCATGGCGGCGGGCGAAAGCGAATAGGGCGGCGTGGACAAAGGGCGGCCTCCTACTGCTTACCAGGATACGAATAAGCATACCCGCGCGGCTCATTGCCCGAGAGGTGCCGCGTGTTGTACCTGAGCAGAGAATCGAGGTTGGCAGGACTGAGGGGGTAATTCCTGCCTGGATAGGGATATGTGTTCATGGAACGGAACGGGAGCGGCTCCACGGTTGCGCCTTCAGCGGCGTAGAAGTCCATATCTTTTTCGTAGCCGTTCGCCAGGAAGAAGTAGTCTCGCGCCCAGCCGCTCTTCAGCGGAGGCAAAGAGGCCGGGTCAAACTCCAGCGCGACCTCTTCGCCCGACCCGAAAACGGTAAAGCGGTCGTCGTAGCCGGCGAGCAGAGGCAGAACATCGCCATAGCGCGTATAGGTACCCGCCTGACGCGCATAAGGGCCGGTGGCGCTAACGTCTTCATAGACGTAATGCACGTTGCCCGCTGGCACGCCCTCGGTTTGGCGCGGGTATCCGTGGAAGCCCAGCCGGGCACCGTCGAACTTGACCGGGCGAGTGGCCACGGTTGTGTTCTGTGCGGTGCGGTCGAGGAGGATGGAGTCCCAATAAATTTGCAGATTCGTGGAAATACGAATACGGCGCGTGCCAGGGGGGAGCTTTCCGGTGAGATCGGCAACCATGGTTCGCGGCAGACCCGCGGGGAAGCCCATGTCGTTGACGACCTTCACCCAGTCACCATGAGCGTTTTGCGCTTCGACATAGGGCGAGGTTGCCTGAACTCCAGCCTGACTGGCTGCATACATTCCGGTGGCCGTAAAGTATTCTATTTCTCCATCGAGCAGCAGCCGGAGCGGAGCCGTGCCATTGTAATTTTCGCCCAGGTCCAGCTGCAGACTGTGAAGCTTGGTAAAACCTTTGAAGGGCAGCAACTCGAAATCACCAACATATTTGTGGGCCTGTAGATCGGGCAGCAGGTCGCGACCGTGGTCGTCCCACACACCCGCGGGGGGGCGGGCATTGCGGCTGGTGATGACCTTGAACGGGGGATAGGGTGGATTCGCGGCGAAGAATTCATTGGGGTAAACGTCCACGTTCGCCGGATGGTCGACGGCGAGGAGGCGCACGCGATCCAGGTAAACCACTTCCTCCATGGGCTCCATCAGCCGGAAACTGAGCTTGCCATTGCGGAGCTGTATCGCGTCACGATCAATTTTCACGTACTCCGTGGGCCGGGGAATGTTGCGTTCGCCCGGAGCCACCCAGTGCCCCAGAACACCGGCTCCCAACACGTCCGCGATCAGACGGTACCTGGTGCCATCCCAAACGAAGAGCGTGGGACAGGAACTGCCGCGGCGGTCGATCTCGATGTAGGACTGCTCTTTGTCACCCGGCACCTCAATCTCGTCTTGTAAGACGCCGGTTGGCCAGAGCATGCGTACGATATCGGCTTGCGTGGAAGCACCCAAGCCAGCAGTGATGACGGTGGAGCTTTGCCCCAGGTAACCGGAAGAGCCGGCAATTTCCCATTTTTGCCGATTGGCCCCGGCAAACACTTCCACCTTAGTTCCAATCGCGCTGCGGTTATCGTTCAGGCCTCGGAACGCCAGGCGCAGCCAGTGGTTCTTGTTGCCACCTTCGTTGCGCAGCAGAACGGCAGCGCCATGATTCTGGGTGATGAGCAAATCCGCGGCACCGTCGTTGTCGTAGTCGGCGGTCAGAATCCCTCTTGGATCTTTCAGGACGATTTTGTCGAGGCCGACCTCGGCGCTGACGTCGCGGAAGCCGTCGGCCCCCAGGTTGCGGAACAGACGAACTTCGCCTCGGCCTTCAGCCGTCTCGCCCACGGCTACCAGATCGAGCCAGCCGTCGTTGTCGTAGTCGATCGCAGCCACGCCCCAAGCGCGCACCCAATTGGTTTTGGGCAGGGCAACGGGTTCAAAACTCTTTCCTTCCCTGCTGTGCCACAAGGTTAGTGCAGGCGAGCCCCAGTGGGTGAACGCCAAATCCATCCAACCGTCCTTATCGAAATCGAGAACGGCAATGCCAACAGCGGGCGCGGGCATGGCCGCGGACCAAGGTTCGCGCGCGGTAAACTTTCCCTCGCGGGGGTTGTCGTAAATAGTGGGCGCGGAAACGTGCCACGCCGTGGTGACGAGGTCTACGGCGCGGTCGTTGTTGGCATCGGAGCCGACGGCCGCAAAACTGGGGCCGCTTCCCTGCAAGGCAAGATCGGCGGTGACATCGGTAAACGTACCGTTGCCGTTGTTGCGGAACATGAGGTTGGCGCCGGCCACTTTCGCCGCTTGTGTAGCCTTTCCGTCCAGCGCCGCCTTGCGCGGATCGAAGAGGGCGTCGCCGCTATAGCGCGAGATGTAGAGGTCGATGTCACCATCGTGGTCGTAGTCTACAAAGGTGAGGCCAACGTTGGAGCCAGCGGCGAAGGACTCGCTTTTGATTCCGGCAGAGTCGCCTACGTCCTTGAACTTGCCATCTTTTTCGTTGTGAAGAAGTAGAACGCGGTCTTTGAGGCTGACCGCCAGATCGACCAAGCCATCGTTATCGTAATCGCCCGCGGTGCACCCGATGGCATGGAGCGTGGGATCGAGGCCAGCTTTTCGTGTGACATCTTCAAACTTTCCATTTCCGAGGTTGTGGTAGAGGGTCATTCCGCCGGCTGGTCCGGAATCGGCAAGAAACAGGTCCATGCTGCCATCGGCGTCGTAGTCGAGAAAACATGCACCGGAACCGAGGAAGCTGGCGATATCGGCAACGTCGCTGGTGGCGTGGCTGGCGAGGCCAGACTTTTCGGTGAGGTTCACGAAATGCACTGGAATAGCGTCGGCAACGCGCTCCGCGACCGCGGCGGACTCCATCACGCGGGAGTACTTGCCCTGCTCGCCATAGGCCAGGCTCATGGCCGAACCGACTTTCGTCTGCGTGATCTGTTGGAAACGGACCAGGTGCGTGCGCGCTTCTGCTGTATTTCCGGCCTGTTGATAGGCGCGCGACAAGCCGAACCATGCCGAGGCATGCGTTGGATTTATCTTGATGGCATGTTCAAACGAGGCGATCGCCTCGGGAAACTGCCGCGCTTGCAGGTGCGCCGAACCCAGGAAGTACCAGGTATCGCAGTCGGTGGCGTCGATCGCAGCCACATGCTCAAACGCATGGACCGCCTTTTCGACATCGCCACTATTTTTGTAGAGCAGACCCAGGTTGTACCACGCCGTGGGATTGTCCGGATTCTGTTTAACGACCTCGTCCAGCAGCACCTTGGCGTCGTCCACTCGTTGCAGGTTGAGCAGGGCGATGGCCCGGTTTAATCGCGCCAAACTGAACTTAGGGTCAGCGGCAATCGAGGCCTCGAAATTTTTCAGGGCTTTCTCGAACAACTGCTGGTTCATGTAGGCAACGCCCAGATTGTTCTGCCGCGCGGCTTCCGCCAGGGACTTCGTACCGGGGGACGAGGGGTCGGCAGGCTGGTTCGGCGACGCGCCGAGCAGAGTCCAAGCAAGAACAGCGGCGAGAAACAGGCTTAGGGAACGCATAATTATTCACTCGTAGAATAGCAGTTTCGACGGCAGATTTAAGGGCGGAGAAACTCGGGCTATCGGGTCGAATTCCCGGGGTCGCGAGCGTATTCGACCGGGCTCGGCAACGGATCCAGCCCACGTCCCGCGAAGATTTCTGAGAATTCCTTCAGCAGCGACTCGTGGATCAGGCCGTTGGTTGCAAATACCTGGCGGCTGGCAATATCAAATTCACCGCCCGCAAAGTCTGTGATCCTGCCTCCGGCCTCCTGCACAATCAGCACGCCAGCAGCGGTGTCCCAGGGGTTCAGGTTAAATTCCCAAAAGGCGTCGGTGCGACCGCAAGCGACGTAACACAGGTCCAGCGCCGCCGATCCTGCTCGCCGGACGCCATGAGTCTTCAGCGTGAGCTGGTGGTAAAAGTAAATGTTCGGATTCTTATGCCGCTTCTGACTGGGGAAGCCGGTGGCGATCAAGGAGTCTTTCAGGCTCGCGGTGGCGGAAACATTCACTTTCACGCCATTCAAAAAAGCGCCACGGCCCAGTTCCGCAGAGAAAAGCTCATCCCGGGTGGGGTCATAGACCACGCCAGCAACCCGCTCCGCCTTCCCTTGCGAGTTCAGCCGCTCAATGCCCAGCGAGACGCAGAATACCGGAAAACCGTGCGCAAAATTCGTGGTGCCATCCAGCGGATCCACGTACCAGCGATAGCCCGCATCGGACGCGGCAGTTGCGGCTACGCTTCCGCTTTCTTCCCCTAGAACAGCATGCGTAGGAAACTGTTCGCGCACACGCCGGATAATCAAGGCTTCAGAATTTCGATCCGCCTCGGTAACCAAGTCCGCTTCGCCTTTGTACTCAATCTTGACGCGGCGCCGAAAATATTCCATCAACAACGCCCCAGCCTCGCGAGCAATCGCGGAGACGGCCGGAACAAATTCAAAGTTTGGAGCTTCGTCGACTGGAGGCAATAGAAATCCTAACCGCGGCGTTGGCCTTCTTCTTGGATATACATGATCTCGTGCTTGTAAATGAAGAGATTGGGCGCGCCTTCGCGGGTGAGGCGGATCATGTTCCGGTCGTAGTACTCAACCCATCCGTACACGACTTCACCATCGGTCAGCTTCACACTCACAGGCTTCTGTTTTTCGCCCAGCAGTTTCAGGTAGGAAGCTTCTTCAAACGTGTCTTCAGCGGGCACGATCTTTCCCTTGTGGGGACGAGCATTCGGCGGATCCATGCGGGGGGGCATAGCCTGATTGTACAGACATACAGTCTCCCGAGGTACACAGGGGGACACCGGTGGCACTGCCCAGGCAACCCCGCCGCGAATAAGGCCTAGAAGGTGATTTTAAGGCCAAACTGCATGGACCGTGGAGCCCCGAATGCGAAAACGCCGGTACCGAGTCCAAGCCTGTCCCCAACATGCCCGCCCGCCCCATTCACGCTGCCGCTAATCCCATCCAGAGTGCCACTCAAGTGCTGGTTGGGCCCGTCAAAGTTCGCCATATTCAGTACATTGAAAACCGAGACGTTCGGCTCAATCGTTACGGAGTCGAGCGGCTTGTACGTCCAGGCCAACGAAAGGTCGAAGGTGCGAAGCCATGACTGGGTCACGGCACCTGGTTTCGTGTTTTCCAAGGCCGGCGCTACCGCACCTAACCGAATCAGCTGGGCTTGCGTTACTAAATTCGCGCCAATCAACGCTCCACCGGCTGGTGTGGGAAAGTTCGCGCGATTGGTATTGTAAGAAGAAATTGCGGTGTCCAATGCTGCGATCGAGTTGATCGTGCGGCCAAAGGCCCCCAGCTTTGTTCCGGGCAATAGGTCTCCCCCCACAGAGACAACGCTGCCATCACCCGTGCCGTCGCCGGTTAGGTCACTCGTGAAGATTCCACCGATGTTGCCCGTCGTAGGAATCGTAAGATCCAGCGGGAGCGGACTGTTGAAGTGTGAAACAACACCCAGGCGAAAACGCCAGGGCAACTCCGCCGTTCCCCCAAAAGCAATCTGGTGGCGCCGGTCCAGCCCGTTCGGACCAATCGAGCGCAGGGGGTGGTTATTGTCCACCGCTGGGTTAATAAAATCCCCATCACGCGCCGACGCAATGTACTTCGACCACGCGTAGGAAGCGATTAGGTTCATCCGCTTTACGCCGCGAAAAGGATTCGTCACATTCTGCTTGTAGGACATCTGCAAGCCTGTGTATTTGGAGTACCCGATGGGAAACTGCATTTGGTTCACACCGAGATTGCGATTGATCCCGGGAAACGCCGCCGTCGGGCAGGGCCCGCCAAAACAAAGGAACGATCCGGAATCAAGGCCATTCGCGGCAAAGGTCGTGATGTCCGCTGTCGGAAGCGCTGCCAGAACACAATTCACGACCGCCTGTGAAGCCGACCCGGCCACTGCTGCTGGAGCACAACCGTAAGTTGCCCCCGTGGCGTTAATGGCCGCCAAAGCGTTGCCAACGTTCAAGAAATTCGCATCGCCAACATGGTTCACATCAACACCAAGAAGCGTGTGCGTGCTCACGTTGCGCAGGTAGTCCACGGTCAGGACGCTATTGCTGCCTAACTGGCGTTGAATTCCCAGGTTCATTTGCAGCGAGCGCGGAGTTTTATAGGCCGGGGCAAAAAGCTCGGTTCCCGTAACATTCAACCCTGACGTAAGCGTGTTCCCGATGAATCCACCATTTACAGCGGGACCAGCTGCAATCGTGGCCGCCTGATATTGCTGCTGCAAGGCAGCAATTTGATCGGCCACCGTTCCAATCGGTTGTCCGCAAAACGTTGGCGTGATCACCGTACCATCCGGCAGCGTGAAGGTCTGTGCCACGCCCCCGGAGCAAGCGGTTTGCAATCCGTTAAACAATCCCTTTTGCAGGCGCACCGGGCGGTCGTAAAGGATGTTGTTCCAAATTGAATTTTCGTAATAAATGCCAGCTCCGGCGCGAATCACGGTCTTACCGTCTTTAAACGGATCCCAGGTCAAGCCTAGTTGTGGCCCAAAGTTCTTATTTGGCTGGCGTACGGGACGCCCAAGTCCAGCGCCATAAAGATCAAGAATATTTCCAGTGCAGGGCGTACCCGCATTGGCCAGATTCGCCGCCAGGGTCGGATCCAGCTGCGAACAGGGTGTTGGCGCAACATCGCTGTCGGTTCTCCCCGTATCCCTTTGATAGCGAATGCCGCCCGTGATGGTCAGGTTGGGACGAAACTTCCAGGTATCCCCAAAGTAAAGCGAGATGCGGTTATCCGGGCCCAGTCCGCCTCCCGGCAAGCCAAACGCCTTCAGGTCGGTGCTCAAACCCTGCCCATTTCCCAGCACCACAGTGTCCGCCGGATATAACAAGGGGTTCGTCTCGGTTGTGGCCAAAGCGCTAACGGCTGGTGCGGTGCCCAAAAAGTCGGCCGTGCCGCCGCCCTGAATTCGGTTAAATCCTCCGCCAAAGCGGAAGATATGCGCCCGGAACGTCCGGCTGCCGTCGTACTTGAACTGCTTATTCGATTGGAACGTGCTTTGCGGCGCCAGGAAGCTGGGTCCTGAGCAAAACACATCCAGTCCCGGGGTTAGGCATTCCGGGTCACTCCCGATCGCCAACGCCAATTTCGGAGCCGGGTTGACGCTGACCCCTTTCGTGGCATCGCTGACGCCGTTCCGAAATTTCATATAGCTCACGCGGATGCTATGGGTGTAGCTTCCGGTATTGAAATCCAAGCCCAGCGCGTGTACTGGAGTATGACTTCGATTCGAGAACACTTGATACGAGCTGGGAAAAGTGGAAGCATCATCCCGGCTTTGCTCGTAGGAAAAGCGGTAGAAAAACTTGAAGTTATCCGGCTTGATCTGCCAATCGAGTTTGCCAAATAGCTGCGTATCGCGAAAAGGGGAACCATAGGTTGGCCCCAATTTGTCGAACAGCAACCCTGGCGTGGCAAGTTCCTGCTTCACCCGTTCCCCATCGAGAAAAAAGAAAGCCTTATCCTTGACCAACGCCCCACCCAGGCTTCCCCCAAACTCATTGCGCTGGAATGGCGTCGCGTCCCCACCCGACGCAAAACGATGATCGCGGAAATCGTAGAAACCTTGTCCGTGCAGTTGATTCGTTCCCGAGCGCGTGGCCACATTGATAGAACCCGACGACGTCAGCTCTGAACTCAGATCCAGCGACGACTGCCCAACCTGAAATTCCTCAATCGCGCTCGCCGGAATATTCTGCGTAGTCGTACCCACCGTCTCATCGCTAATATCTACACCATCCACTTCAATCCGCGCCGTCCGCCCAAAACGCCCGCCAAACGAAATAGACGAAAATCCATTCTTCGTTGGATCAAAACCGCCCCCATCCTGAATCTGCACCCCGGGCTCCAACTGCGCCAGATCCAAAAAATTCCGCCCGTTAATTGGCAAATTTTCAATCTGGTCGCGCGTCACCACGCCCTGCACGGTCGCCTGCTCCGTGTTGACCCGAATTTCCCCACCCTTCACCTGCACCGTCTCATTCGAAGACCCCACCTGCAACTTAATGTTCCCGCCCGTCGTGACCCCGATCTGCACCGTCACCGTGAGCTCGGTGGTCTGGAAGCCGTTCACCTGCGCGCGAACCGTGTAAACCCCCGGAACCAGCGACCCAGACGTATACACGCCCGAGGAAGTCGTGGTGCTGTCAATCGTGCGTCCCGTGGCCTTGTTCAGAATCGTGACCGATGCCTCGGGGACCACCGCGCCCGTCGGATCGGTGATCGTGCCTTGAATGTTCCCGGTAGCATTCGACACCTGCGCCTGAAGTGCGGCGGGCAGGAAGGCAAGAACCAGGAAGGCAAGAACAACGACGCACACAAAACAACGCAAACCGAACGATTGCAGACCTCGAAACATCGTAAAAACCTCTCGTTTTCAGTTGGGACTTAGCTGGCTGGGCCAGAACAGGCATTCCTTTCGGCCGACGGCACGCCGAAATCACTTGGATGCAGGCTCCAGCCCGCACTCGCAGCAAAAATGATCGAACTCGATTGTACTGGTTGCCACGCGGATAAGGAAACCAAGACCCTAAGCCCTTAAAAATGCCCCGCGCTCGTAAAGTAACCCGCCCGATGCCGCGCACGGTAGCCAGCCACGGCCGTCCCCGTCAATTGGATCTCCACCCGCCGAAAGTCCGACTCAGAGAACCGCTTCGATGGGTAGTATGCCAGCAGATATTGAGTCCGCAGCTCGTCGCTAATTTTGTGGAAAGCATCGTCCAGCTGCGCCAGCGAAGTGGCGTAATAATACTTTCCGCCGGTATCGGTGGAAATTTGAATCAGCGCGTGTTCGCCGCCCGTATCCCGCCCAGCGCTGGCCTCAATCGGCACGATGATGATGCTGTACACAATCGTCTCGGCCGCTTGCGCCGAACGCAACGCATCGGCATACCGGTTCGCGCTGGCCGTATCGCCGCCATCGGTGATCACCACCATCACCTTGCGACCACGGCGCGACTCCATCGCCTCGGAACCCAGGCAGATCGCGTCATACAACGCCGTCGCCGAGCCGCCATGGATCGAATTAATGCCGCGGTCAATCCGATCGAGGTCTTTGGTAAACGGCACCACTTCCTGCACCACCTCACTAAACTGGTACAGCGCCATCGCATCCACCGGGCGCAGGATGGTGTGCGCGAAACGGCGCGCCGACTCCGTCTCCAGCTTCAGGTCTTTCTTCGTGCTCAGGCTGGTATCAATGGCTGTAACAATGGAAAGTGGCAGCTCCGACTGGCGATCAAACACCGCGATTTTTTGCTCCGTACCATCCTCGGTGAGCTTGAAGTCTTCCTTATTGAGCGAGCCAACCGGAGCACCGTGAGCGTCAGTCACGGTCACAAAAAAGTTCACCAGCTTAACGTCCACCTTGAGGGTGCCGCCGGGATCGTCCTGGGCAAAGGAGGCGGTAGCAAGGGCGAGAACCAGGCAAAGCCAGCGGGTCGGCACGTCAGTGAGATGCCTGGTCCGGGCTTGGTGCCGCCTGAGTCGGCACCCCGGTAATCTTCGCCGGAAAAGGCTCGCCGTCGGCCCAGACTGCTCCGTCCACGAAGTATTCTTTTTTCCAGATAGGGACGGTCTTCTTCAAGGTATCAATTAGCCAGCGGCAAGCCTCAAAAGCCGGCCCCCGGTGCGCGGAAGCCACTACAATCAGCACGCTGGTTTCGCCAATTTCCAGCCGCCCCAGGCGATGCACCAGGGCCACATCGCGAATCTTGAAGTCAGCCAGGGCTTGTACGGCCAGCTCTTCCATTTTTTTGAGGGCCATCGCTTCGTACGCCTCGTACTCGAGGTAAAGCGTCTGCCGTCCGCGCGTGTTGTTGCGCACAATGCCCTCAAAAATGGCCGCCGCGCCGTCTTCGGGATGCTTGAGCGCGTTCGCCACTTCGGTAGTGTCAATCGGTTCTCGCGTGATGGCGCAATGCTCGCTGCGGGCGATTTCGTCCGAGCCTCCCGAGACGGGCGGCAGCAGCGCCACTTCGTCTCCAGCCTTCAGCACGTCCGAAGGCCGAGCAAATTCCTGATTGATGGACATGGCCATTCCAGCGAAATGGCTGCTCAGGCTGGGCTGGTTCGCGGCATAGCGTGCCAACAGGTCCGCCAGGGTTGAGTTCGCAGGCAGGTCCACGAGTTCCAGGGGAAAGCCCGCCACATCTTTCAAAATGCCAAAGAAGAGTACGCGGATTTGCATGTGCCTACTCAGGAAATCCAGCCAGCACCCTGGTCTTTACTAATTGGAACAGCACCGCCAGCGCCACCGCGGCCCCCGCCAAAATCAGCCAGCGAACTCCCCTGGATTGCCTGGCATCACGATGCATGGTGGGAGCCATCACGCCGCCCAGAATCAGGCCAGTGAACAAACCCCCAATGTGCGCGGAATTGCTAATGCCGGGAATGGCCGCACCGAACAGCAGGTTGTATCCGGCAAAACCCATCAGGCTCCTCAACATCGCGCTGGTCTGTTCCCGCGGAATGGGCAAACTTCCCAGCCAGAACGTGGTGATAAGCAAGCCCGCGACTCCGAAAATCGCCCCCGAAGCCCCCGCCGTCACCGACAGTGGCTGCCAGCCCAGGCTGGCGATACTTCCGCCAATCCCACACAGGAGATACGCGCCAATGTAAGTGCCCTTGTCGTAAATCTGTTCCGCCATCCGGCCCAGATTCCACAGGCACCACATATTGAGGCCAATGTGAATGATCCCGATATGCACGAACGCCGAGGTCAAAACGCGCCACGGCTCACCGCCAAACGTATAGGGGCCGGCATCCGCGCCCCACTGGAGCAACTGCCGCGTGTCTCCACCCATCGGCGAGGCTCCGCCCAGCGTCATGGCGATAAAGACGGCGGCATTAATGCCGATAATCGCCATCGTCACCGTAGGGCCGACGCGCCAGGCAGGAATCAGCTGCGAGACGTGCCCTCCGGGCTGGATTTCGCTAGCTTCCGCTTGTCGGCAATCCGAGCAAAGCTCGCTTCCCTTGCCAAATGAAAGTGCAGGCAATTTTCGCCCGCAACGCGTGCAGTCCGCCATCGCTTCTCCGTGAGTCGGGTCTAATGCTTAGGTAGTGTATCGCGGCAGTCCGAAGTGAGACGCGCGGCACGTGTGGCGCGGGCCAGGACGCCCGTGCCTCCATTGCCGGAAATCAGACCGGCTGACTCATCGCGCGCTCCACCGCAACCACAACGCGCGGCGGCGCCGCACCCGAAAGCGCAATATCCAGCACCTCGTCAATCGAATTGACATAGTGCATGGTCACGCCCGCAAGCTGCTCCGGCGTAATGTCCTCTTCCACGTTCATCTTGTTCTCCGCGGAGAGAATAACATCGCGCACGCCCGCTCGTTTCGCCGCCAGAACTTTCTCTTTAATCCCGCCCACGGGCAACACATTCCCGCTCAGAGTAATTTCACCCGTCATCGCCGTGTGCGGAAGCAAAGGCCGCTCCGTCAGCAACGACACCAAAGCCGTAGCCATGGTAATTCCCGCCGAAGGCCCATCTTTCGGAATCGCCCCAGCCGGAACGTGAATGTGCAAGTCATTATTAGCAAAGAAGTCGCTGCCAATGCCCAGCCGTTCCGCATTGGAACGCACCCACGTCAACGCCGCCTGCATCGACTCCTGCATCACCTGGCCAATCTGCCCGGTCATGGTGAAGCCGCCTTTACCCTTCATCTTATTGGCTTCAATAAACAGCACATCGCCGCCGGCAGGCGTCCAGGCTAGGCCCACAGCCACGCCAGGGCGCTTCGTGCGCTCGGCGATCTCGCCTTCCACCCGGATCTTAATGCCACCCAAAAATTCCTGGATCACTTCCTTGGTCACCGTCAGCTTCTCCGGCTTACCTTCCGCGATCCGTCGCGCCTGCTTGCGGCAGATGGTCCCAATCGTTCGTTCCAAATTACGCACGCCAGCTTCCCGCGTGTAGTGCCGGATCACGTGCCGCACGGCCTCTTCCGGAAAATCGATCTGCTCGGCCGTAATGCCGTTTTCCTCAATCTGCCGCGGAATCAGGTAGCGGAAGGCAATATGAACTTTCTCTTCTTCCGTATAGCCCTGGAGTTCGATGATCTCCATGCGGTCTCGCAGCGGCTCGGAAATGGTGTCGAGCACATTGGCCGTCGTGATGAACAGCACGTTGGAAAGGTCGAACGACACGTCAAGATAGTTGTCACGGAACGTAGCGTTTTGTTCCGGGTCCAGCGCTTCCAGCAGCGCCGAACTCGGGTCGCCGCGGAAATCTCGACCTACCTTGTCAATTTCGTCCAGCATAAACACAGGATCTTTGGTCTCAGCCCGTCGAATTCCCTGCAAAATCTGTCCTGGCAGAGCGCCAATATACGTCCGCCGATGCCCACGAATCTCCGCTTCATCGTGCATGCCGCCCAGCGAGATCCGCACAAACTTCCGCCCCAGCGACCGCGCGATCGACTTACCCAGCGAGGTCTTCCCCACGCCCGGCGGCCCGACAAAGCACAAGATCGGCCCCTTCATGTTCGGCTTCAAGCGCCGCACCGAAAGAAAATCCAGGATTCGGTCTTTCACCTTTTGCAAATCGTAGTGATCCGCATCCAGAATTTCCTTGGCCTTCACAATATCCACTTCGCCACCGGAAGTCTTGTTCCAGGGCAGCACGGCTAGCCACTCAATGTAATTACGCGTCACCGCAAAATCGGCCGCCATTGGCGACATGCGCGAGAGCCGGTTCAGCTCCTTCAATGCTTCTTTCTTCACATCGTCCGGCATGCCCGCTTCGTCAATCTTTTTGCGCAGGTCTTCCGTGTCGCGCTGGCCCTCGTCCGCCTCGCCCAGTTCCTTTTGGATCGCCTTCATCTGCTCGCGCAGGTAATACTCGCGCTGCGTTTGCTGCACGCGATCCTGAACTTCCGACTGGATCTTGTTCCGCAACTGCTGCACTTCCAGTTCTTTCGCCAGATGCTGGTTAATCTTGTCCAGCCGGACCCGCACGTCATCCGTTTCCAGAACATCCTGTTTGTCGGGAGTCGCCAGCGAAGGCAACGACGACGCCACAAAATCCACCAACCGCCCCGGCTCGTCAATGTTCATTGCCACAGTCGCCAGTTCATCGGAAAGCGTCGGCGATCCCGCCACAATCTGTTGGAACAAGGTCAAAACGTTGCGTTGCAACGCTTCAATTTCTGGACTCGCCGCCACCGTCCCCTCGGGCACGGTTTCGTACTTCGCCCGCATAAACGGCGCTTCCTGCGTGAACTGCGTCATGCGCACGCGTTCCACGCCTTCCGCAAATACAAACAAACTCTGGTTCGGCATTTTGACGACTTTGTGTACCGTCGCCAACGTTCCCAGAACGTAAAGATCACCCGGCTGCGGAACATCCACACGCGCCTCGCGCTGCGCTACCACGATGATGGTCTTGTCTTCGCCCAGCGAGTTAATCAACTGGATGGAGCTCTCCCGCCCTACCGTCAACGGCAACACCGCGTGCGGAAACAGCACCGTATCGCGCACCGGCAACACCGGCAACGCCCGGTCAGCCGCCGAGGGCTCCACTGGCTTGGGGCTACTGGGATTCTTTTCGGTGCTCTTCTCGGAACGGGGCATTGTGTCTCCCTGAGTCAAACTAACTCAACTTTGATGAGGCTGCGCACCAATGGATTCAAACCAGCCGAAATCATCGGCGTCAGGATCGCACTCAAGCTGTTGAATTGTAAAGCCCTTCCCAGAACTTTCACACCTGCCCAAAGTACCCCCTACCTTAGTGGACAAGGCGGCGGGCAAAGATCAATTCAAGCCGCCGGATAGACCCCCAAAACCTTGGCGAAGTCCGTGATCTCTGCCAGGTGCCGCAGGGCATTTTCCGCCTCCGCCGTCGGCCCGCACAGCAAGTCCACGTAAAAAACGTACTCCCACGGATGCCCCTTCACCGGCCGCGACTCAATCTTCGCCAGACTGATATCGCGTAGCGCGAACACGCTCAGCGCCTTAAACAGCGCCCCTGGTATGTTCCTGACGCTAAAGGCAATAGAGGTCTTGTTCGCTCCGGGAAGGATCTGGCGCTGCTTCACCCGACACACCTGGAAGAAGCGCGTAAAGTTCTGCTTGTTGTCCTCCAACCCGGCCTTGAGGATCTTGCCCCCATAAACGCCCGCCGCCCCGCGGCTGGCAATGGCGGCCGTATCCCGCAGGTTCTCCGCCACAATGTGCTTGACGCTCCCAGCGGTGTCGTAGAACGAAACCGGCTCAATTTTCGGGTGCAACCGGAAGAATTCCCGACACTGATCCAGCGCCACCGGGTGCGAATACACCCGCCGAATTTCGCCCAACTTCACACCGGGCACGGCGATCAGGTTATGAACGATCCGCAGACGGAATTCCCTCTGCACAAACACGTCCCGCGCCAGCAGCAGGTCAAAATGCTCTAAAACCGATCCCGCCAGCGAGTTTTCAATGGGAATGATCGCCAGGTCCACCGACGGGCCGTCCAACGCCCTGCCATCCAGCCGATCAAACACCTCCAGCGACCGCGCACAAGGCACCAAGCGGCACTCAGGCTGCATCCGCAGAGCCGCCTCATGGCTAAACGCGCCCAACTCGCCCTGAATCGCAATCTTGGGGTTCTTCTTCGCCAACGGATTTTTCGCCAGTAATTTAACGCCCGCCGATTTCGCGCCTGCCGATTTCATGTTCGACACGTTACTGGCTCGCCGCCGCCGAAAGCAACTCTTTCGCGAAAACAAACGCATCCGCCCCGTTCGGGTAGTAGTTCTCTTCGGTGCGCACAATCGTATATCCGTGCCGTTTGTAAAACTCCACCGCCGACGCGTTGGAAACCATGGTCTCCAGATATACCGATTGAATCTTCATGGAACGTAACCGCTCCTCCGCCCCCGAAATCAGCTTGGAGCCAATCCCCGCCCGCCGGGCGTTCCCCACGACGTCAATGGTGACAATGTGCCCGGTTTTCTGCGCCTCCGTCTGCGCCACCAGGAACCCCAGGATGGTTCCCGGCTGGTCGCCAAAGGACTTAGTGCGCGCCCGGGGCTGCTCCGCCAACAGCGTAAACGACCCCGGCCGCCGCATATAAACCGCTAACTCCAACCGCGAGTAGGAGATACCGGGAGGAAAACAGGCTTGGTCAATGCGCCAGAGGGTATCGAGATCGGAAGACTTACCGTCGCGCAGAATATATTCCACGTCCCGATTGTAGACCGGTTTCCGCCCAGGCAGTTCCGCCCGCCGCCGGGCACCACCCCGCAAGACGAAAGTCACTGACATTCCGCAAACACCGCCCGCAAACTGCGCGTATACTCTGGGGCAAGGCAGGGTTTTCCGTGACTCGCATCGTCCTCATCTGCGCGGCCGTTTCCTTCAGTTCGACGATGCTGTGGTATTTCCTGTTCTCCCGCTACAACCAGAAGCGCGCCATTCAAGTGGTGGATTGCATGCGTCTGGCGTGGCGCGGACGCATTCTCAGCCGACGCTGGACGGGAACCTCCAAACTTCACGTGGGCATGCAGTTGCCATCGACGCTATTTGGCAGCGCCCATATCACTGTTCAGTTGCTGCCCCGCGCGCTACCGCTCCATTGGCTTAAGCAGCGGCTGGATGCCCAAGTCGAGACCGTTACCATTGAAACCGATTTGGAACACGCGCCCAGTTTTTCCCTGAAGGTCCACAATCACCGCTGGAGCGGGCACTTGGCGCGTCGCGCGCTCAGCAAGAATCATCCCTGGGTGATTCATCGCTCCGGCCCCATGGTGCTGACGACTTGCGAAGATTGGGACGCGGAACACAACCCCGTGCTCACCGCGTTGCTGGTGGCCCGCCAGAGCGAGTTCACCGACGTGGCTCTCAAGCCCCAATCGCCGCACCTGACGGCAACTCTGCCCGTCGATGCGCTGACCGATTACGCCTCCGCCCTGCAAGTCTTCGAAAAGCTCCGTGAGCTGGCCCAGGAAACGCGTACCTCGAAGAGCTAGAACTTACGAGCAAGGAACAATTCACCGCTGAGACACGGAGGAATCCATTCGACTCCCTGCGCTTTTCAGTATCAGCTCTGCGGTATCGGTTTTGCGGTATGGGCCTTAGCGCATCATCCTGCCCAAGCGTTTTGCGCTGCCGCTTCTTCGCAGTCGCTTTGAAGGGGCAAGGCTTCAGCCGTGCCCTGAGAACCCAAGTAAAATCGGGGGCTAGCAGGCTCCGCCAGCCGCACCAGAACTACCCAGCGCTTTCTCCGTGTCTCCGTGTCTCAATGGTGAACCGCTCTAGGAAGCCCCAGCGCCCTTCACTTCCACGCCAGCCCATTTTTCCAGAAGCATCAACGTCGCCGCATAATCGAGATCCCCGTGGCCCTCTTCGTTGGCCAGGTCATAAACTTCCTCCACCGTTCGCAGCGCGGGCAGCTTCACACGAGCCTCTTTCGCCGCCTCCAGAATGAGCCGCAAGTCTTTCAACATCAGCCGCAGCGGGAAGTTCGGCGTGAAGTCTCTTTTGCTGACAAACGGCGCCTTATATTCGATCACTCCGGACTTCACCATGGACGCTTGAATCAGCGGCACCAACGCATCCAGACTCACGCCCAGCTTCGCGCCCAGCGTGATCGCCTCGGCAAAACCCTCATAAATCATGGCAATTTGCAGATTCATCACCAGCTTGGCCGACTGGCCCTTGCCGGTCTCGCCCATGTGGAACGACTGCTTGCCCATCGCGCCAAGCAGGGGCTGAATCTTCTCAATCGCTTCGGCGTTGCCGCCCAAAATGAAGATCAAGGTTGCATTTTCCGCCGCCACTTTCGACCCAGTCATGGGGGCATCCACCCACTCCGCCCCGCGCGCCCGCACTTTTTCGGCGAACTTCACGGTCGCCGCCGGAGAAATCGTGCTGGAATCGGCCACCACCGCGCCTTCACCCAGCGAATGAGACGCTCCGCGCAAGCCAAACATCACTTGCTCCACGGCTGCCGTATCCGAGACGCAAAGCCAAACCACGTCCGCACCTCTGGCCGCGTCCTCAGGGGTCGAGGACGCGTGCGCACCCTCCACGGGCTTCGCGGGCGAGCGATTCCACACCGTCACGTCAAACCCAGCCTTCACCAATCCCGTGGCCATCGACCGGCCCATAATTCCCAATCCCAGAAAAGCAACCTTCATTTTTTCTCTTTTCTCCTGCCGCGATTAGAAACGAGACACTCCCGACTGTCAACGCGCAAACGGTCAGGTAAACTAAGAAGAGCCGGGAAACTGCCGGTTTGGCCGCCGAAATTGATGAAGCTACGATTCCCGGTTTCCCATCCCACGCTGCGCCAGCGCGCCCAAGCCTTCGGGCGTTTGGTGGGCCATTCGGTCGTAACCCAGCGCGGCGGACAAACCCGCAAACCCGAGCTAGCCACCAACGGAGAACTCGGCATCACCTTCATTGGCCATGCCAGCTTTTTCGTTCAAATTGGCGGCCTCAACGTCCTGATCGACCCCAACTTCGCGCGCTGGCTGTTCGTGCTGAAGCGCCTGCGCCAACCGGGCCTTCGCATCGCGGACTTGCCGCCCATCGATCTGGTGTTGGTGACCCACGCCCACTTCGACCACCTACACCGCCCCTCCCTGCGGGCCATCGCGCGGAGAACGGTGCAGCTCTGCGGAAAAGCTCCCGTGATGGTGACGCCCAAGCACGTTCACGACCTGGTTTCCGACCTCGGCTACTCGCGGCTGGTCGAACTCGAGTGGTGGGAAAACTACCAGCAAGGCAGCCTCGAGGTGACACACGTGCCCTCCCGCCACTGGGGCGCGCGCATCCTGAAAGATGCCCACCGCGGCTACGGCGGCTACGTTCTCCGCTCGGGAGAGAATTCCCTCTACCACGCCGGAGACACCGCCTACTTCGCTGGCTTCAAGGAAATTGGCCAGCGCCTAGCCCCGGAAGTGGCCTTGCTGGGCATCGGCGCATATCACCCCGCGGGCTTCCGCAATGTCCATACCAGTCCCGAAGATGCGACCAGGGCGTTTCTCGACCTGGGCGCCCGGTGGATGGTGCCCATGCACTATGGCTCGTTCCGGCTTTCGCACGAGCCGGTGGATGAACCTTTGCAGTTGTTGGAACAGGAAGCGGCGAGCGCGGGGGTTAGCGAGAAAGTTGTGGTGATGGATGAGGGTGTGACGCGGTTTTTCTAGCTATCAACCCATCTCACCCATATGCTTCTGCGCGGTTGCTGGTGAAATCAGAGTTTTACGCCAACAATCTGACGGCCTCTTTCGCGCTTGTGGCAGACTATCAGGATCGCATGAAGAAAACGGCGAAATTTGTTTCTGGCCTAGGCTGCCTGATTTCGGTCTTAGCCCCACTGTTGGCACTACTTCTTTACCCAAGGGCCAAGTGGCTGTTTGGATTCGTACTGGTCGGAATCGCAGTTCTCGTCTTGAATCGTAAAGTGGCCAAAGACCCTACGCCTCAGACTCTCGCCGAAGAAATCGAACGACTGTTGAACGGGACCTCTGGTGGATGGGATGTGGATAATTTCGAATCCCGAAGGATTCGAGACCCCAAGATAAGTGAATTTTGGCGTAGGAGTATGGAGGTCGGCGGTCTTCCAGAAGAATGGGTGCGATTGGAGGAAGGACGGAAGCATCAGTTAGAGGAGATCATTCGGAGCCTGAGGGAGTTGGGGAATGAGCGAGATGCAGCCCCAGGACCAAAGACGCGCCCTCTAAGAGATCGCTAAGACGCTATCTAGTTCGCCAGCAAGACTCTCAAATCCCGCACGTTGTTTCCTGTCGGTTCGGTGACGACAACATCTCCCAAGCTCCGGAACAGCCGATACGCGTCAAAGCTCAACAAACTCCGAGCCACATCCGAACCCGCCGCCTTCGCGCGGGCAATCGAAGTTCCATCCACCACCGCACCCGCCGCGGGGCTATTGCCGTCAATGCCGTCCGTGCCCACGCTGAGCACGGCGATGTTTTCGCCCGCGATTCTGCCAGCGCACGCGAGCGCGAACTGCTGGTTGCGTCCGCCGACGCCGCTTTCGCCAGTGACTTTGACGGTCACTTCCCCGCCCGAGATCAGACACACGCGCGGCCTAGCTTTACGCAGCTCACGCAAGCGGCCCACCAGATATTCGGCGGCGCGATCGTAGTCCCAATCGTCGCAGGAGTTGTCGATCTCCACCGAAAACCCGAGGCGAGCGGCTTCGGCGGCGGCGGCATCCACCGCAGTTTTGTTCGCCAAGATCGTGCACCAGCGCGAACGCACGAAGACGGGGTCGTCGGATTTGGGCGTTTCTTCGAGAGCATCGCGCTCGAACAGCTCCCGTACCGAACTTGGAAACTGCGGCAGGAGATTATGCTTCTCGACAATCCTGCGGCAATCCTCGACGCTGGTCGAATCCGGCATGGTTGGCCCAGAAGCCAGCGCGTCTGGCG